>CAZFTL010000009.1:0-42273 GCA_964521615.1 uncultured Stakelama sp.
AAGACGCTCGGCCTGATCGGCGCGGGCAATATCGGCTCGATCGTCGCCGACCGCGCGCATGGCCTGCGCATGAAGGTCATCGCCTACGATCCGTTCCTGTCGCCCGAGCGCGCGGTCGAACTCGGCGTCGAGAAGGTCGACCTCGACGACCTGCTGGCGCGGGCCGACTTCATCACGCTGCACACGCCGCTGACCGATCAGACCCGCAACATCCTGAGCCGCGACAATCTGCTCCGCACCAAGAAAGGCGTGCGGATCATCAATTGCGCGCGTGGCGGACTGATCGACGAAGCGGCGCTCAAGGAAGGGCTCGATTCGGGTCACATCGCCGGTGCCGCGCTCGACGTTTTCGTCGAGGAGCCGGCCAAGGAAAGCCCCTTGTTCGGCACGCCCAATTTCATTTCGACTCCCCATCTCGGCGCATCGACCAGTGAGGCCCAGGTCAATGTCGCGATCCAGGTCGCCGAGCAGATGGCCGATTATCTGGTGTCGGGCGGCGTCACCAACGCCCTCAACATGCCGTCGCTGTCCGCCGAGGAGGCGCCGCGGTTGAAGCCGTACATGGCGCTGGCCGAAAAGCTCGGCTCGCTGGTCGGCCAGCTCACCCATGGGTCGATCGCGCGCATCTCGATTCACAGCGAGGGCGCCGCCGCAGAACTCAACCAGAAGCCGATCGTCGCCGCGGTGCTGGCGGGCTTCCTGCGGACGCAGACCGACACGGTGAACATGGTCAACGCGCCATTGCTCGCCAAGGAGCGCGGGATGGAAGTGCGCGAAGTGCGCACCGAGCGCGAGGCCGATTACCACACCTTGCTGCGCGTTTCGGTCAAGACCGACGCCGGCGAGCGCTCGGTCGCGGGCACATTGTTCGGTGACGAAGCCCCCCGCCTGGTCGAATTGTTCGGGATCATGGTCGAAGCGGACCTCGCCGGTCACATGATCTACGTCGTCAACGAGGACGCGCCGGGCTTTATCGGCCGCATCGGGACCCTGCTCGGCGAAGCGGGCGTCAACATCGCGACCTTCCACCTCGGCCGCCGCTCGGCGGGTGGCGAAGCGGTGCTGCTGCTGTCGGTCGACGATGCGGTGGACGCGGATCTTCTCCAGAAAGTCCGCAGCCTGACCGGCGTGAAAACCGCGATGGGGTTAAGCTTCTGAGCTATCTTCTCCCTCTCCCCGCTTGCGGGGAGCATCGGGCCGACCATGCCCCCGGCATGGTCTCAACAGCGCGGGGCGCTGTTGACCCGATGCTGGTCGGGGAAAGGGGCAGTGCCCAAAAAGGACAAACGCCAGTTGGATAATGCCACGGCGATGCGCAGCGAGCCGACCGGGCCCGAAGCACACCTCTGGTACCATCTCCGCGCCAAGCGGCTGAACGGGATAAAGTTCTCGAACCAAGTGCTGATCGGCCCCTACACGGTCGACTTCCCGCGCGTTCGCGAAAGCTGGCGATCGAACTCGATGGGGATAGCCATGTCGCTCAGGAACGCTATGACGCGCGGCGGACAGCATGGCTCGAAGAGCAAGGGTATCGGGTGATCCGTTTCACGAATTCCGACGTGATGACGAATGAGGCGGCGGTGCTGCAAGCCATCAGTGATGCGCTTGCGGCGACCGCCCCTCTCCCCAACCCTCTCCCCAGAGGGGAGAGGGAGAAAGAATGACCCACGCCCTCCTCCCTTCCGGCTTTCACGATCGCCTGCCGCCCGACGCCGATGCGGCGGCGCGGCTGGAGCGGCGCGTCCTCGATGCGGCGCATGCTTATGGCTATGAGCGGGTCGATCCGCCGCTCGCCGAGTTCGAAGACGCGCTGGCGCATCGGCTGAAAGCGGCGCGCGCCCAGGACGCGGTGCGCTTCGTCGATCCGATCAGCCAGCGCACGCTCGCGATCCGGCCGGATATCACCGCGCAGGTCGGCCGTATCGCGGCGACGCGGATGGGGCACCATCCGCGGCCGGTGCGCCTCAGCTATGCCGGATCGGTGCTGCGGCTGCGCGCGTCCGAGCTGTCGCCCGAGCGCGAGCGTCGCCAGGCCGGCTGCGAGTTGATCGGGCTCGATACCATCGCCGCGGCGCGCGAGATCGTCACCGTCGCGGTCGAAGCGCTCGAGGCCGCCGGGGTGACCGGCATCTCGATCGACTTCACCCTGCCCGACCTGCTGAGCACATTGGCATCAGGACCGCTGCCGCTCGGCGACGCGTCGCTCGACCAACTGGCCGACCGGCTCGATGCCAAGGACGCCGGCGCGGTAGCGGCGATCGCCCCCGCCTATCTGCCGATGATCGAGGCGGCCGGGCCGTTCGAGGCGGCACATGACCGCCTTTGCCGGTTCGATGTCGGCGGTGCGCTGACCTCGCGGCTCGACGGACTGTGGAAGGTCGCCGAGGCGGTGAAGGGTCGGGTCGCGCTGACGCTCGACCCGACCGAGCGGCATGGCTTCGAATATCAGACCTGGCTCGGCTTCTCGCTGTTCGCCGATGGCGCGCGCGGCGAGATCGGACGCGGCGGCAGCTATACCATCGTCCGCGACGACGGCAGCGAGGAGACCGCGATCGGCTTCACGCTCTACATCGACGCGATCGTCGCGGCCGGACTGGCGCATGACGAACGGCGGCGGCTGTTCGTGCCGCTGGATGCTGATCCGGCGCTGGCGGCGAAGCTGCGCGGCGAAGGTTGGGTGACGGTGGCGGCGCTGGAAGCGGGCGATACGCCCGAGGCGCAGCTCTGCACGCATGTCTTGACCGATGGCGAGGTTCGCACGCTCGCCGAGTAATGCAACCGTCACCCCGGCCTTGTGCCGGGGTCCGCTGTGCCCCAAGCGCGAAGCTTGCGGCTCCGTGGATGCCGGGACGAGCCCGGCATGACGAAATAGAGTGAGGGAAGAATGGCCAACGTCGCGGTAATCGGCGCCCAATGGGGTGACGAGGGCAAGGGCAAGATCGTCGACTGGCTGTCGGAACGTGCCGACGTCGTCGTCCGCTTTCAGGGCGGGCACAATGCCGGCCACACGCTCGTCATCGACGGCAAGACCTACAAGCTCGCCTTGCTGCCCTCGGGCGTCGTCCGGGGCACGCTGAGCGTCATCGGCAACGGCGTCGTGTTCGATCCCTGGCATTTCCGCGACGAGGTCACCCGGATCGCCGAGCAGGGCGTCAAGGTCACGCCCGATCTGCTCCAGGTTGCCGAAACCGCCCCGCTGATCCTGCCGCTCCATCGCGACCTCGACGCGCTGCGCGAAGACGCGCTCGACGCCGGCAATTCGGGGCAGAAGATCGGCACCACGCGCCGCGGCATCGGCCCCGCCTATGAGGACAAGGTCGGCCGCCGCGCAATCCGCATCTGCGACCTCGCGCACCTCGACGAGCTCGGCCCGCAGATCGACCGCCTCTGCGCGCATCACGACGCGTTGCTCGCCGGCTTCGGCAAGCCGCCGGTCGACCGCGAAGCGTTGCTCGCCGATCTCAAGGAGATCGCCGACTTCGTCCTGCCTTATGCCAAGCCGGTCTGGGTGACGCTCAACGCGGCACGCGAGCGCGGCAAGCGTATCCTGTTCGAGGGCGCGCAGGGCGTGCTGCTCGACGTCGACCACGGCACCTATCCGTTCGTCACCTCGTCCAACACGGTGGCGGGGACGGCCTCTTCGGGGTCCGGCCTGGGGCCGAGCCGCGTCGGCTTCGTGCTGGGGATCGTCAAGGCCTATACGACGCGCGTCGGCTCGGGCCCCTTCCCCACCGAGCAGGACAACGAGATCGGCGAGTATCTCGGCACGCGGGGCAGGGAGTTCGGGGTCAATACCGGGCGCAAGCGGCGCTGCGGCTGGTTCGACGCGGTGCTGGTACGCCAGTCGGCGGCGGTCAGCGGCATCACCGGAATCGCGCTGACCAAGCTCGATATTCTCGATGGCCTCGACGAGATCAAGATTTGTACCGGTTATCGCCTGGGCGACAGGACGTTCGATTACCTGCCGCCTCATCCGGCCGACCAGTCGGCGGTCGAGCCGATTTACGAGACGGTTCCCGGCTGGTCCGAATCGACTGCGGGGGCCCGCAGCTGGGCCGAATTGCCCGCCGCGGCGATCAAATATATCCGCCGGATCGAGGAACTGATTCGCTGCCCGGTGGCATTGGTGTCCACCAGCCCCGAGCGCAACGACACGATCCTCGTTCGCGACCCCTTCGCGGACTGATCCCGGCGAAGTAGGCCCGCCCGTCCCGGCATTCTAGACGCCATGGGTCGGGCGGGCCCAGGAAGCCCCAACATCTTGCGCTTCTTCGAACGCAAGCTGGTCGCATGGGGTGGGCTGGGACTATCCGCTTACTTCTTCTTGCCCTTCTTTTTCTTGCCCGTGTCCGCCGTGTTGTCGGTGGGAGCGGTCGCGTCGGGCGCTGCCGTCGCGTCGGGTGCGGCCGTCGAATCGGGGGCCGGCGTGGCGCTCGGCGGAGCGGCATCCGGCATGGCCGGTGTGGCGGGGGTCGCCGGCGTCGCGGGAACCGTCGGTGTATCCATCGTCCCGGGGGTAGCGGGCGTGGCCGGAGTAGCAGGGGTCGCCGGCGTGGTCTGGGCGGACGCGACACCCGAGACGCCGAGAATCAAGGCGCCTGCAAGCGTGACAAACTTCATTCGATACTCTCCTGTCCTGAATGGACCGCAGGAGAAAGGGACGAATGAACCAAAGGCTCCGTGGCCGCCGACCGCACATCCAAGGATTCGAACGACTTGGCGGCGAATGAGCCGCGAGCGCGACTAACCGACGGAATGGTCAGCCATTTTGCGCGCGGTGAAGCAGTTTCTGATCCGCCAGAACCAGCGCCACCATCGCCTCGACCACCGGCACGCCGCGAATTCCCACGCAGGGATCGTGGCGTCCCTTGGTCCGGATCTCGGTCGCTTCGCCGTCGCGCGTGACCGTCTCGACCGGTGTCAGGATCGAGCTGGTCGGTTTGAACGCCACGCGCACCCGGACCGGCTGACCGGTGGAGATGCCGCCGGCAATGCCGCCCGCATGATTGGACAGGAAGTGCGGGCCGCCCGTTTGATTGCTGCCAGGACGCATGGCGTCGGCATTCTGTTCCCCGGTCAGCGCGGCAGCGGCGAAGCCGTCGCCGATCTCGACTCCCTTGACCGCGTTGATCCCCATGCACGCATGCGCGAGTTCGGCGTCCAGCTTGGCGTAGAGCGGCGCCCCCCATCCCGGCGGCACTCCAGTCGCCTCGCACGCAATGACCGCGCCGAGCGACGACCCCGCCTTGCGGGCGTCATCGACCAGCTTCTCCCAGCGCGCCGCCGCCGCCGCATCGGGACAGAAGAACAGGTTGTTGCCGATCTCTCCCGCATCGAACCGGCCATAGTCGATCGCGTCCCCGCCGATCGCCTCGACCCAGGCGAGGATCGAGACTTCAGGGATGACCAACCGCGCGACCGCGCCCGCCGCTACCCGGCTGGCGGTTTCGCGCGCCGACGATCGCCCGCCGCCGCGATAGTCGCGAAAGCCATATTTGGCGTCATAGGCGTAATCGGCATGGCCCGGCCGATAGGCCAGCGCCACGTCGGAATAATCCTTCGATCTCTGGTCGACATTCTCGATCATCAGGCTGATCGGCGTGCCGGTCGTACGCCCCTCGAAGGTTCCCGACAGAATGCGTACGCGGTCGGGCTCCTGCCGCTGCGTGGTGAAACGCGACTGACCGGGACGGCGGCGATCGAGGAACGGCTGGATGCCGTCCTCGCTCAGTTCCAGCCCCGGCGGGCAGCCATCGACCACCGCGCCGATCGCCGGCCCATGGCTCTCCCCCCAGGTCGTGAAGCGGAAGACGTGGCCGAAGGAATTGTAGCTCAACCGAAAACCCTCTCCCCTCCGGGGAGAGGGTTGGGAGAGGGGGAGTGTGGCACAGGAGCGTCCCCGACTGCCCCTCTCCCCGACCCTCTCCCCGGAGGAGAGAGGGAGATTACCTTACGCCAGCGCGATGTCCGGCGCGTCCTCGGCCTTCATGCCGACGACGTGGTAGCCGGCATCGACATGATGGGTTTCACCGGTCACCCCCGAGGACAGATCGCTGAGGAAATAGAGCGCCGAGCCACCGACGTCCTCAATCGTGACGTTCCGCTTGAGCGGAGAGTTCAGCTCGTTCCACTTCAGGATCAGGCGGAAGTCGCCGATCCCGCTGGCAGCCAGCGTCTTGATCGGGCCGGCCGAGATCGCATTGACCCGGATATTGTCGCGGCCGAGATCGACCGCGAGATACTGGACGCTGGTCTCCAGCGCCGACTTGGCGACGCCCATCACATTGTAATGCGGCACCACCTTCTCGGCGCCGTAATAGCTCAGGGTCAGCAGCGACCCGCCGTTCGGCATCATTGCCGCCGCGCGCTGCGCGACCGCAGTGAACGAATAGACGCTGATGTTCATCGTCATCAGGAAGTTGTCGAGACTGGTGTCGGCATAGCGGCCGCGCAGTTCGTTCTTGTCCGAAAAACCGATCGCGTGGACGACGAAATCGATCGTTTCCCACCGTTCCTTCAGCGTGGCGAACGCGATGTCGAGCGCGGCCATATCGCTGACGTCGCAATCGATCAGGAAGTCCGAACCGAGTTCCGCGGCAAGTGGGCGGACACGCTTTTCCAGCGCCTCTCCCTGATAGCTGAACGCCATCTCCGCGCCGGCCTCGGCAAGCTTCTTGGCGATACCCCAGGCCAGCGAGCGGTCATTGGCAAGGCCCATGATCAGCCCGCGCTTGCCCTGCATCAATCCGGTCATGCGGCGTAAGTCTCCATTTGCGTGGTCGGACCTTCCCTTACGTCCTTCAACGGCGTTTCCGCTAGTGCCGCATTGAGGTGCGCGCCGATAGAAATGCCCAGCCCGACAATCCAGAAGAACAACAAGGTGACGATCACGCCGGCCAGACTGCCATAGGTAAGGTCGTAATTGCTCAGGTTGGAAAGGAACACGGGGAGCAATGTCGTCGCGCTGATCCACCACAAGGTCGTGAACGCCGCGCCCGGCCAGCGCGGACAGCCTTTCCGGCGATATCTGCCCGGCGTCACCGACATGAACAGCATGTAGAGCGCGGCATACATGATCAGGCCGGGAATGATCCGCGACCATGCGACCCATTGTCCGAGTTCGGCCGCCCACGGCACCAGGCGATAGATGAATTGCTCGGCGGCGATGAGCACGCCCTGGATCAGGAATGCCAGCAGGGCCAGGATCACCGACCCGATGATGACGAGCATCGACCTCAACCGATAGTGCCAGAACGGCTTGTCGAACGTCACGCCATAGGCACGGCGGAAAATGTCGCGGATCGTCTCGACGAAACTACCGACCGACCACAAGGCGACCAGCGCGCCCAGCAACAGCAGCGATCCCGTTCGCGCCGCCAGCACATCCCCGATCGGCTTGCGCAACAGGTCGGCCACGCTGTGCGGCAGCGTCGACAGGAACGAATCGACCGCCCGCATCGCCTCCGCGCTCTGTCCGAACAACGCTCCGATCGCCGCGGCGAGGATGAAGAAGGGAAACACCGTGAGCAACGCCAGATAAGCGATGTTGCCGGCATACATGAAACCGTTGGCGAAAATGCCGACGAACACGCGCTTGGTGACGATCCACGCGCGCATGGGCAGCGGTTTGCCGTCCCGCTCCCGGTAGCCGCGCAACGCGCGGGCTTCGGGAGAAAGGGGGGAGAGATGCGACATCCCGAGGTAGAACCGCCGTCAGACGCCCAGGTTGCCGCGCGGATTGCGATCCTTGTCCTTCCACCCCTGGACGAACTCGACCAAGGCATCGTCGTCGACCGGCAAGTCGACCATCAGCGTCACCAATTGGTCGCCACGACCGCCGCCCTTCTTGTGGAACCCCTTGCCCTTCAGCCGCAGCGTCTTGCCCGAGCTCGATCCCTTGGGCACGGTCAGCATCACCGCGCCGTCGGCGGTCGGAACGCGAACGCTCGCGCCGAGCACGGCTTCGGACAGGCTGACCGGCAGGTCGAGCCGGATATCGTCGCCATCGCGGGTGAAGAAGCGATGCGGCTGCACCTCGATCGTGACGATCGCGTCGCCATTGCCGCCCGGACCGGGCTGCCCCTTGCCCGACAGTCGCATCTGGGTCCCGCTCTCGACGCCCGCCGGCAGCTTGAGGTCGATCGTCTTGCCGTCGGCCAGCGTGATGCGTTGCGGGGCCAGCGTCGCGGCGTCGCCGAACGGCACGGTCAGGCGATAGGCGACGTTTGCGCCCTTGGGCTGCGGCCGGCGTCCGAACCCTCCCGAAAAGCCGCCGCTTCCCGGCCGGGTTCGACCGCCGAACAATCCCTCGAACAAGTCGCTGAAGTCGCCCGCCTGTTCGCCGCCGAAATCGGCACGGAAGCCACCATGCTGGCCGCCTGCCCCGCCCCCGAATCCGAACGGCGCGGCGGGATTGCCGTCGGCATCGATCTCGCCACGGTCGAACCGCGCGCGCTTGTCCTTGTCGTTGAGCAGGTCGTAGGCCGCGGTCACCTGGCTGAATTTCTCCGCCGCCTTTGGATTGTCCTTGTTGCGGTCGGGGTGAAGCTCTTTCGCCAGCTTGCGATAAGCTTTCTTGATGTCCGCTTCGGTCGCGGTGCGGGTCACGCCCAGCAGGGTATAGGGATCGGCTGCCATTTCGGCGTGCTATTTGGGGGATTGCGGAGCGGAGCGCAAATGAAGAGCATTCAGCGCGCGAGCATATCGATCGTAAATCGATCGCCGAAGATCGAGCGCGACCGTTGGCCCTGCGCTAGCGCCAGCAAATCGGCCGGCAAAGTCGTGATCGACGCCGGAACCGTGGGTGCCGCGATCCGCTCGTAGGCATGGACGCTGTCGCGCGCGATTCGATGCACGTCCGTCCAGTCGAATACGAACAAGCCACGTCGGGCCAAATCGAGGAAGCTGGATATATCGCCATCCGCGGCAAGTCCCTGACCATCGCCAATCACCGGCAACTCCAAGAGGCGCTCCTCGATATCGAACAGATCAACGGGACCACCAAAGACACCGGCTGGAACAGGTCCGGCGCCTGCCGTGACAAAAGCCGCAAGATGCCCAACGCTATCGCTAGCAATCCATACGCAATCGACGCCTGTCGGATCGACATTCGACATCATGCGCGTTCGTCGCCCACCGGCGCGACGTCGACAGATACGTCCATCTTCTGCGCGCCCGAGCCGAGCACGATTCCGTCGATCGGTGCGATCTCGGCATAGTCGCGGCCGATCGCCATGATCACGTGATCGCCCGCCATCCAGATGCCGTTGGTCGGGTCGAGCCCGATCCAGCCGCGCGCCGGCCCGCACCACAATAGCACCCAGGCATGCGTCGCATCCGCGCCGATCAGCCTTTCCTGCCCGGGCGGCGGGATGGTGCGGATATAGCCGCTGGCATAAGCAGCCGGCAGGCCGGCGGCGCGCAGGCCGGTGATCATGATCTGGGTCAGGTCCTGGCACACACCGCGTCGCTTCAGAAACGCCTCGCGCGGCGGGGTGTCGACCAGGGTCGCGGCCGGGTCGAACGCGAAGTCGCGCTGGATCCGCCGCGCGAGCGCGATCCCCGCGTCGAGCGCGTTCCGGCCCGGGTCGAGGTCTTCGGCGCACCAGGCGGCGATATCGGCGTCGAGCGGGATCAGCGGTGACGGGTAGAGATAGGCCGAGGGGCCGGCAGGCGAGAGGTCGCGATCGGCGCGCGCCAGCCGGGCGACGTCGGCCAGGGTCGGATCGTCCGACTGCGGCACGGGGACCAGGCGGTCAACGACGACGCGCGATGCGCTTTCGATGGTGAGGCTGCGGACGCGTTCGGTCACGACGAGCCGCGTGACATTGGCCAGCCCCGCCTCGGCCAGCGCCGGCCGCGTCTGGCCCGCGGGGGTCACCGCCAGCGCATAGCGCTCGACGCGCTGGCCGGGCCAGTCGATCGGCTTCAGGCGCAGGTTGCAGCGCGCGAAGGCAACCGGCTGGCCGTAGTCGAACCGCGTGACGTGGCGGATGTCGTAGATCACGCCCCCACCGCCCTCCCCGTTCCGGGGAGGAATGTATGGACCGCGCTCACGCCAGGGTCAGTCCGCTCGCCCGCAGCGGTTCCGCGCCTTGCAGGAAATAGCGGCGCGCGATCGCGTCGGACAGGCGCCCGAGCTGGCGCTCGGCCTCGTCAAGCTGGTCCCTGTCGAGATGCCCGGCACTGGCCGTGGCTAGCATCGCCCGCAAGGCCGCGGCTTCCTGCTGCTGGTCCTCGGGCAAACCGTCATCGTTGAGTACCGGCAAATCGGCGAGATGCTCGGCAATCCGGTCGGCCTGGTAGGCGAGGCTGCGCGGATTGCCGGGATCGAGCGCCACCAGATCGACCACCGGCACGCGGGCAATTCCGGTCAGATACCGCTGGCGATACCCGATCTGGCTGTCGGCAAGGTCGAGCAAGGCCGTAAGATCGTCGCTCGACGCCCCGGTCATGCCGAAGGTGCGGGTCAGCCGCGCGACGGACATGCCGCGTTCGACGCGGCGGCCGAGATCGTGGAAGCGCCAGGCCGCCGTACGCCCCATATGTTCAGCGGCCAGCCCCGACAGCGCCGCGTAACGCCGCTGGAGCGATCCGCAGCGGTCGAGCATCGATCCCTTGGTCGGATGCGGCGCGTCGAGCAGGCGGACCATGTCCGCCGACAAGCGGTCGCGCGACACGCGAGCGATCGTCCGCGCGAGCCGGTTGATGGCCGGAATATTGTGCCATCCGTCGGCCGCATCGAGCGCCGTTCGCGCCAATTGGACGAGATCGGGGCGCCGCAATTGTTCGGGATGCGCCGCCGCCCCCGCCGCGACGACGAGGCCGGCCAGGCGACCGACCGTTTCATGGTCGAGCGCGGCGCCGGCATCGGCGTCGATCGAATTGCCGAGCATGACGCGAACGATCGCGAGCAGCGCCTCGCCCCGCTCGAGATAGCGGCCGAGCCAGTAGAAATTGTCGGCGACGCGGCTGGGCAGCGTTCCCGGATTGCGGCGGATCTGGGTGCTGTCGACGGCCGGGAGCAACGAGGCCGGCGGAACCGGATTGGGGCTGAAGATAGCGACGTCGGCCGACCAGTTGCCGTCACCCATGACCGCGGCACGCACGTCGGGATGCTCACCGATGCGGGCGAAACCGCCCGGCATCACCGTCCATTCGCCGTCGGGGGCACGCGCCGCGAACACGCGTAGCGTGAACGGCCGCGCCGCCAGATCGTTGTCGGCCACCACCGGCATGGTCGACAGGCGGACCAGTTCCTGGCCGACATAATCCTGCGGCCTGCGCCGCAAGTCGGCCAGCAGCGCGCCGCGCGCATCGCCCGACAGGTCAGCGCCCTGCACGGCACCGTCGGGCAGCCCGAGCGGATTCACGCCGAAAGCGGGCGCGATCATCAGCGTGTCGAGCCGGTCTTCGACGGTCGCGCGGGCGACATCGTCGCCGCACCACCAGGTCGCGATATTGGGCAGGATGAGGGACTCGCCCGTCAGCCGTTCGGCAAGAACGGGCAGGAACGCCTGGAATGCCGGTGCCTCGAGCACGCCGACGCCCGGCGCGTTCGAGATCAGCACATTGTGCGCGGCGAACGCGTCGATCAATCCTGCGACGCCGATCGTCGAATGCGCGTCGAAGGCGAGCGGATCGAGCATCCGTGGGTCGGCCCGCTGCCACAAGGCGTCGACGCGCTTCAACCCGGCGATGGTGCGGACGTAGAGACGGTCCTCCGCCACGGCGAGATCGGCGCCTTCGACCAACAGAAAACCGAGATAGCGGGCCAGATGCGCCTGTTCGGCATAGCTGGCGTTCCAGCGGCCCGGCGTGAGCAGGCCTATCCGCGGCTCGACCCGCTTGCAGAGCGCGGCAAGACCGTCGCGGAACGCGGCGAAGAACGGCGCGTGGCGCAGGATGTTGAGCCGTCCCTGCAGACCGCCGAGCGTGCGTGACGTGGCGAGACGATTTTCGAGCGCGTATCCCGCCCCCGCCGGCGCACGAAGATGGTCGGCGAGCACGCGCCATTCGCCATCGGGTCCGCGGCCGAGATCGAAGGCGGCGAACTGGAGCTGATATCCGCCGGGCACGGTCAGCCCCACCATGGGTCGCAGGAAAAGCGGACTGCCGTTGACGAGCGCGGCGGGGATCGCGCCCTCCGCAATCAGCGTTCCCTCGCCGTAAATGTCGGCGAGCACGGTTTCGAGCAGCCCGGCCCGTTGCGCGACACCGGCAGCGATGGCGTGCCATTCGTGCTCGGCGATCAACAGCGGGACGGGGGATACCGGCCAGGGGCGCTCGTCCGAATCGCCCGCGACGCGAAAGCCGGTACCGATATCCTCGGCGTGGCGCTGGACGCGGTCGCGGGCGTGGCTGAGCTCGTCCCCCGCGGCAATCGCCAATTCCTCGAACATCGCGGTCCAGGCCGCCTGATCGCCGCAGGCAACCATATCGCCCTCGCCGACACGGCCGCGATAGTCCGCGAACCAGCGCGCCGCATGCGCGGCGGCATCGAACAATCCATCGCTGATCGCGCGACTGGCCAAATGGGCCTCCCCTTGGGACCGGCTAACCACCACAAACGATGCTGCATGGCAACATGGATTAGGCAAGATTTGGAGCAATGCGTGCCCCGAAGCCGCTCCCCGCGGCGAAGGCCGGGGAGGAGCAATTGGTTAAGGGCTATTTTCTCTTTCGTCATGCCGGGCCTGTCCCGGCACCCACCGTGGCCCCGCCCTCAGAGATCCGGCAACACCTGCCGTGCGACTCCCCAACCCGCCAGATCCTTCGACGACGCCCGTTGGAGCAACTCGGCCTGATCCCCAACATGCCATTTGGCCGGCGTGTCGATGTCCCCTAGCTCGGCCCAGGTCACCGGCACCGCGACCGGCGCCTTCGCCCGCGCCCGCGCGCTATAGGGCATCACGGCGGTCGATCCGCGCTGATTGCGCAGCCAGTCCAGGAAGATCTTCCCTTTGCGCTTGGCCTTGGACATCGTCGCGGTGAAGCGATCGGGTTCGGCCTGTGCCAGCGCCTGGCAGAAGCGATCGGCGAAATCCTTGACCGCGGGCCATTCCGCTTGGGGCGTCAGCGGCACGACGACGTGGACGCCCTTTCCGCCCGATAGCATCGCGAAGCTCGCCAGACCGATTTCCGACAGGTGCCGCTTGAGGTCGACCGCCGCTTTCTTCACGTCCGCGAATCCCAGCCCCTCGTCGGGGTCGAGATCGAACACCATCCGATCGGGGGTTTCGACATCGCCGACGGACGCCCCCCAGCCATGGAATTCGATCGTCCCCATCTGGACGCATTGCAGCAGGCCGTCCGCGTCGTCGACATAGAGATAGGGCTCGATCGAACCGTCCTTCTCCCTGATCTTCACGTGCTTGACGTGTTCGCCGAACGAGCCGGCATCGTGCTTCTGGAAGAAGCAATGCTTGCCGCGCCCCTGCGGACAGCGGACGAGACTGATCGGGCGATTGGCGATCCATTGCAGCGCGACCGGCGCCATGGCCTCGTAATAGACCGCGAGGTCGCCCTTGGTCACCGTCGAGTCGGGAAAGATCAACCGGTCGGGGTGCGTGATCTTGATACTCGATGCCGCGGGTTCTGGCGCCGGCTTGGCTTTCTCCTCGACCACGTCCCCTGCCTCCTTGTCGCCGCGCAGCCCCAGGAAACTCGGATGCCGGAGCACGCCATCGGGGGTAACTTCGGTAAATGCGACCTCGCCGACAAGCTTGGGCGTCACCCAATGCGCCCCGCAAGTCGCCGCGCGCGGCGCCTCCACTGTCGGCGTCTTGCGCGCGAGCCGGTCGAGCCTGGCGCGCAGATCGTTCATCGTCTCGACCGAGAAGCCCGTGCCGACCTTGCCCGCATAACGCAGTTCGCCCTTCTCATGGAAGCCGAGCAACAGCGCGCGAAAGCCGCGCGCCTTGTCGCTCTCGGTCCAGCCGACGATGACGAATTCCTGGCGCTGGAGACATTTGACCTTGAGCCAAGCCTGGGTGCGGCGGCCGACATAAGGCGCATCGGCGCGCTTGGAGACGATCCCCTCATAGCCTTCACGGCACATCGTCTCGAACAGCTTCTCGCCCTCGCCGACGATATGTTCGGCATAATGGAGATGAGGGTCGGCCCCATCGAGCAACGGCCGGAGCCGCTCCTTGCGTTGCACCTGAGGGAGCTTGGCCAGGTTGTCGCCGTCGAGCTCGAGCAGATCGAACGCGAACAGCGTCATCTCGCCAGCGTTCGAGATTGCATCCTTCAGCGTCGAGAAATCGGGCCGCCCATTCTTGAATGCGACGATCTCGCCATCGATCAGCGCCGAACCGACCGGCAACCTTGCCGCGGCTTCGGCGATGCCGGCGAACTTGTCGGTCCAGTCGAGACCGTTCCTGGTATAGACCCTGGCCTTGCCGCCTGCGATCGCGACGAGGGCGCGGTAACCGTCATATTTCACCTCGTGGATCCAGCCGCTGCCGGTCGGTACGCTGTCGACGAGGGTACAGAGCTGCGGCTCGCGGAACTTGGGAAATCCTCCCCGGGACGGGGAGGAAATTTTCGCCCTCAGCTTTTTCCAGCTCGCCAGTTCCCTGACCTTCTTGCCGCTCGCAATCTCGGCCATCGAGCGGCCCGTCTTCACGCTGGTGAGCGCCTCTTCGACCAGATCGTCCGATCCGCCGGCATGGTCGTCATCGATCTTGCGCAGCAGCCAATTGGTGTTGCGCTCCTTGCCGCGCGGCTTGAGCCGGATCAGCAGCCACTCGCCCTTCATCCGCTCGCCGTGCAGGATGAAATGGAGGTGCCCCTTCTCCAGGTCCTTTGCCGATTTCCCCGGGATCGGCTCCCACCAGCCGTCGTCCCACAGCATGACGGTGCCGCCGCCATATTCGCCTTCGGGGATCGTGCCTTCGAAATCGGCATAGCTGATCGGATGATCCTCGGTCTGGACCGCGAGGCGCTTGTCGTCGGGGTTGAGGCTTGGGCCGCGCGTCACTGCCCAACTCTTCATCACGCCGTCGACCTCCAGCCGCAAATCCCAGTGTAGCCGGGTGGCATCGTGCTTTTGCACCATGAAACGATGCCCCGCGTCTCCGCCGCGCTCGCCCTTGGGTTCGGCGGTCCTCGAGAAATCGCGCTTCGCATTGTATCTGGCGAGGGGGTCGCGATCAGCCATGCCCAAACCCCATCGTCACGCCGGCGAACGCCGGGGTCTCAGGAGGCTCTCGTCTCGCCCGCGCGGCTTGAGACCCCAGCTTTCGCCGGGGTGACGGATTGTTGGCGTCAGGCACGTTTCTTCGCCGCGGTGGCGCGCGCCGGGCTCTTCTTATGCGTGGTCTTCCTGGTGGTGGTAACGCTGGCCTTCTGCGCCGGCTTGGCGCCGGGTTTCTCCAGCGACTTCTTGAGCGCGGCCATCAGGTCGACGACGTTCGAGCCCGAGCGGGCCGCGCCCCCCTCGTCCTTGTCCTCGATGATCTTGCGCCGCGACTTCTGCTTGGTCTTGCGCGCGATCAAATCCTTCAGCGCATCGACATAATGGTCGTGGAACTTGGCCGGATCGAATTTGGACGACTTCTTGTCGATCAGGCTGGTGGCGAGATCGAGCAGATCCTCATCAGGGTCGCTGTCGGGAATGTCGCGGAAATAGCCCTGGGCGCGATTGACCTCGGCGGCGTAGCGCAGCGTCTCCAGCACCATGCCGCGCCCACAGGGTTTGAGGCTGACGACATATTCGCGCCCGCGCATCGCGAGCTGGCCGATGCCCACCTTCTTCGATCGCTTGAGCGCCTCGCGCAGCACGATGAACGCCTCCTCGGCAAGGTCGTCGGCCGGCACGACGAAATAGGGCCGCTCGTAATAGAGCACGTCGATCTCGTTCATGTCGACGAACTGGGTGAGTTCGAGCGTCTTCTTGGACTCGAGCTTGACCGCGTCGATCTCGTCCTGGTCGAGCAGGACATATTCGCCCTTTTCGAGCTCGAACCCCTTGACGATCTCGTCGGGGTCGACCTCGCCGATGCCCGGCACGACCTTTTCGTACTTTATCCTCTTTCCCGAGGGCTCGTGGACCTGATGGAATGCCACCTGCGCGCCCGATTTGGTCGCGGTGTAGATTTCCACCGGGATCGAAACGAGCGCCAATCTGATCTGTCCCTGCCAATAGGCGCGCGCGGCCATCATCACCTCCGTTGCGAAGCCGATTCAATTCCCGGGAAAGGGAGTCGTTCCGTTTGTCCCCCGCAAACGGAGCGGGAGACGGCGCGTGGCTGAGGGAGGTCTCGTCGGACGACATCCCAACGGTGCCGTCCCAACTCCGTGGTCCCCCTCCCCCTGCCGGGGAGGATCGGCTACAGGCACCGCATGACCACCGACCCCTTCGCCCTGTTCGACACCTGGTACACCGAGGCCCGAGAGACCGAGCCCAACGATTCGAACGCGATGGCGCTCGCCACCGCCGACGCGACGGGCAGGCCGTCGGTGCGGATGGTCCTGCTCAAAGGGCATGGCCGCGACGGCTTCGTCTTCTATACCAATCGCGAGAGCCGCAAGGCGGGCGAGATCGTGGCGAACCCGCGCGCCGCGTTGCTGTTCCACTGGAAATCACTGCGCCGCCAGATCCGGGTCGAGGGGCTGCTGTCGCTGGCGACCGACGCCGAATCGGACGCCTATTTCGCGAGCCGCAACCGCGACTCCCAGCTCGGCGCCTGGGCGTCCGATCAGTCGCGCCCGCTCGACGACCGCGCCACCTTCGAGGCCCGATTCGAAGCGGCAAAAGCCCGCTTCGAGGGGCAGGACGTGCCACGTCCGCCACATTGGGGTGGCTATCGCCTGACCCCCGAGCACATCGAATTCTGGCAGGATCGCGCGCATCGCCTGCACGAACGCCGCGTGTTCGACCGCGCGCCGGACGGGACATGGACCCTCGGGCTACTCTATCCATGATGACCGAGAGCGAACGCCGTCGCATCATCCCGTTCGCCGTTCGCGCCGCGCTCGCGAGCGTGGCGATGGCGATGTTCCTGCTGGCGCTCAAGAGCTACGCCGCCTGGTCGACCGGGTCGGTCGCCATGCTGGGAAGCCTTGCCGATACCGGGCTGGATCTGCTGGCAAGCCTGGTCACGCTCTATGGCGTGAAAATCGCCGCCGAACCGGCGGATCACGATCACCGCTTCGGCCATGGCAAGGCGGAAGCACTGGCGGCCCTGTTCCAGGTGTCGTTGATCACCCTGTCCGCCGCCGGCATCGCCTGGCGCGCGATCCTCAAGCTCGGCGACAAGGCGCAAACCACCGACGCGGAATTCGGAATCGGCGTGTCGATCGTGGCAATCGTCGCGACCTTCGCCCTGCTCGCGTATCAGCGCGCGATCATCCGCCGTACCGGCTCCGTCGCGATCATGGCCGACAAGGTCCATTACCAGTCCGACCTGTTCCTCAACCTGTCGGTCATCGCGGCGCTGCTGCTGGATCAATATGCCGGTCTGCGCGGCGCCGATCCGGTGTTCGGCATCCTGATCGCGGCATGGCTGGCCTGGGGCGCCTTCCAGGCATCATCGACCGCGATCGACCAGCTGATGGACAAGGAATGGTCCGAAGAGCAGCGCAAGCAGTTCATCGAGGTCGCCGCGCGGCAGGAAGGACTGAAGGGTATCCACGATTTCCGCACGCGGCGCTCGGGCAGCCACGATTTCGCGCAATTCCACATGGAAGTAGAGCGCGACCTTACCGTGGCGCAATCGCACGAGATCGTCGCACGGGTCGAGGACGCGTTGCACAAGGCGTTTCCCAAGGTCGAGGTGCTGATCCATGTCGACCCGGAGGGCCATGTCGACACCGACAATCCGTTGGTCGAGGCGGACGTGACGCCGCACTGGTTCGGCAAACGCGTCTGAGCGCGGGACCGGCCGCCGCAGCGCCGCACTTCTTCTTGCGCTCCCGATAGAAAGACGGGCCTTCGACAGGCCGGGGGCGGACGGTAAGGGAACAGGAATGAGACTTCCCATCGCACAAATCGACGCATTCGCCCGAGCGCCGTTCGAAGGCAATCCGGCGGCGGTGATGCCGCTGTCCAGCTGGCTCGACGACGCGTTGCTCCAGAAGATCGCGGCGGAGAACAATCTGTCCGAGACCGCCTTTCTGGTGCCGTCGGACGAGCAGGACGTCGATTTCGAGTTGCGGTGGTTCACGCCGGCGGTCGAAGTCGTGATGTGCGGGCATGCGACGCTGGCGAGCGGGCATTTCGTCCTGACGTCGGATGCCGATCGCGAGCGCGTGCGATTCAGGACACGCAAGGCGGGGATGCTCGAAGTTGCGCGCGCCGGGGGCATTTACGAACTGGCGCTGCCGGCTTGGGTGCCCGCGCCCAAGCCGTTGCCCGAGATCGTCACCGGCCTCGGCATTGAAAGCGCGGTCGAGACCTTGTGGCATGAACATCGCTATGCGCTCGTTGTGCTGGAGAACGCCGATCAGGTCCGCGCGCTCACGCCCGATTTCCGAGCGCTCGCGGCTGGCGGCGACCTTTTGACCATCGCCACGGCGCCGGGCGATGAAACCGACATCATCAGCCGCGCCTTCGCCCCCGGCGGCGGAATCGACGAGGACCCGGTAACGGGGTCGGCGCACGCCGTCGCGGTGCCCTATTGGGCGCAGCGGCTGGGGCGGAACACATTCTCTGCCTACCAGGCGAGCGCGCGCGGCGGGTATCTCGATTGCCGGCTGGAAGGCGATCGGGTGATCCTGGGCGGGAATTGCGTGACCGTGCTGGAGGGCACATTTCTGTTGGGCTGACCAAATTCCTCCCCGTCCCGGGAAGGAATTTTTTCGCTTCCCCGTTCCGATCGCGCTTTCCGTAGCGTCCGCTCGCCGTACCGAAAACTGGCGATTTTCCGCGACTTTCGCTATATTGCCAGCGTGACCGACCACGCCCTCCCTCACGATTTCAAGATCGGCATCGATCCCGCCGACATCGACTTCATGGGGCACGTCAACAACGCCTCCTATCTGAAGTGGGTTCAGGACGCCGTGCTGAGCCATTGGCAGAAGATCGCCCCGGCCGAGGCGGCCGCCAGCCTGCTATGGGTCGCGCTCAAGCACGAGATCACCTATCGCAAGCCGACCTTCCTGGACGATGAGGTAATCGCCACCGTTCTGCTCGAAAAGGTGCAAGGCGCGCGCGCCTTCTACCAGACCGTGATCCGCCGCGGTGAGGACGTGCTGGCCGAAGTCAAGTCGAGCTGGTGCTGCATCGACGCGACCACGCTCAAGCCCGCGCGGCTGGCATCGAGCGTGATCGAACGATTTTTCCCGAAAGGCGAATAGGGCTTACGCCGCCAGTGCCGGTGCCGCCGCCTGGGTTTCCTCGATCCAGCCGCCGCCGAGCACGCGGTCGCCGGCATAGACCACCGCTGCCTGGCCAGGCGCGACGCCATATTCGGGGCTGTCGAACAGGACGCGGTCGCCCGACAGCCGCGCGGGCACCGGTTTGGCCAGGCTGCGCACCTTGGCGGTCATCGGCCCTTCATAGTCGCCGCCGAGCCAATTAATATCCGAAAGGCGCGCCGCGGCGACGCCGAGCGCCGCGCGCGGACCGACGATCACGCGGCGCGTCGCCGGGTCGAGCCGGACGACGTAGAGCGGCTCGGGGCTGCCGCCGATCTCCAGCCCGCGGCGCTGGCCGATGGTGAAATGAATCAGGCCCTTGTGCTCGCCGAGCTTGTGCCCCGACAGGTCGACGATATCGCCGCCCGCTTCCGCTTCGGGCCGCAGCTTCTTGACCAGACTGGCGTAATCGCCGTCCGGGACGAAGCAGATATCCTGACTGTCGGGCTTGGCGGCAACGCCCAGCCCCAGTTCGGCGGCGAGGTCGCGCACGCGGGGCTTGGGCAGGCCACCCAGCGGAAAGCGCAGGAAATCGAGCTGCTCGCGCGTGGTCGCGAACAGGAAATAGCTCTGGTCGCGTGCCGGGTCGGCGGCGCGGTGGAGCTCGGCGCCATCGGTTCCTTCGACGCGGCGGACATAATGGCCGGTCGCCAGGCAATCGGCGCCGAGATCGCGCGCCAACGCGAACAGGTCGGTGAATTTGGGCCCCATGTTGCAGCGAACGCAGGGAATCGGCGTCCGGCCTGCGACATATTCGTCGGCGAACTGGTCGATCACCGCGTCGCGAAACGCGCTCTCATGGTCGTGGACGTAATGCGCGATCCCGAGCCGATCGCACACAGCGCGCGCATCGCGGATGTCACGGCCGGCACAGCAGCTGCCCGCACGCCCGACCGCCTCGCCATGATCGTAGAGCTGCAGCGTGATGCCGATCGTCTCCGCGCCCGAGCGCGCGGCGAGCGCGGCCACGACCGACGAATCGACCCCGCCCGACATGGCGACGACGATGCGCTTGCCCGAGAGATCGGGGCCCAACTGGAAATCGGCTTCGGTCATGATTGCGGGGTTTCAATAGGGATCGGGGCGACTTTTGCCTAGGCGTAGCGCAGGTCCGCGCATCTTTACCGAGCTTTAGGGCAAATTGGGTACATCCCCGACTCTGTTGAGAACGGGCGAGTAACGGCGTGGACCTGAGCTACCTTCGATTTGATCACGATGCCTCGGTCACGGTGCTGCCGCCCGACCTGGCCGTGCTGATGGTCGGCGTGGCGGCACGGCAAGCGGCAAGCCCGACCGCCCTCGCCCAGGCCCAGCTTTTTCCGCGAGTGTTTGAAATGTCGCCCTTCTTCCCATCCTCCGGCGCGTTCGATGCAGCGGTCGCCGCACGCCTGTCGGAATGGAGTCAACAATGAAGGGCGCGTTTACCTAGACGCTTCAATCGATGTTCAAGTCCGGCCGCTAACGGTCGTTTATAGCCAAAGTGAGTGGGGGCCCCCCGCCCCAATCGAGGTAGTGAATGATTGAGAACCAGAAAATACGCCCCGCAAAGGTGATCGGGCCCCTTGGGGAGCCGCTGACTCTCGAAACGCTCCCTCCCCCGGAGACGACGCGCTGGGTCGTGCGGCGCAAGGCCGAAGTCGTCGCTGCCGTCAACGGCGGCCTGCTGACCGTCGACGAAGTGTGCGATCGCTATGGCCTGACCGTCGAGGAATTCGCCGGCTGGCAGCGCGCGATCGACCGTTCGGGCATGCCCGGTCTGCGCGTGACGCGTATCCAGCACTATAAGAGCCTCTACGAGCGCCAGCAGAAGTATTGAGCGGCGGCGTTTCGCGCCGCAGCGCCGTTCCGCTCAAAACGGGAGCGGAACAAAGCCAAGCATTGAAGCGTCGTATCCCCGGAGAGACCCGGCCACTCGAGGCCGGGCAGAACCGGAGGGTTGCATGCTCGAAGCCATCATCATCTGGCTCGTCGTCGGCGGTCTTGCGGGCTGGCTCGCCAGCCTGATCGTGCGCGGCGGCGGATCGGGAATCATCGTCAACATCGCCGTCGGCATCGTCGGCGCCGTCATCGCCAATCTGTTGTTCGGCGCCGGAATCAATCAGGCGATTACCGTCAACACCTTCCTTTATTCGGTGCTGGGCGCGGTCATCCTGCTGGCGATCATCAATCTGATCAACCGCGGCCGAGTCCTCCGCTAACGGACTCGACGCGATCGGAGAGGATGGGGCCGTTCCCGGGCGGGGACGGCCCCATTTTCGTCACTTGAGCAGGAAACGAACGGTGATCGTCGCGGTCACGTCGCTTTCGCCGGGCAGCACTTGCGTATCGGCGGCCTTGGCTGCCGCCATGCGGAACACCGGCATAGGCGGCTGAGGCCCGGCGACCTCGCCGCCTTCGCTGATCGTCAGAATGCGCGATACCGACAGCCCGGCGGCCTTCGCATAAAGGTCCGCCCTCGCCCGGGCGCGCTTGACCGCATCGACGCGCGCCTCGTCGAGCGCGGCGTCGGGCTGATCGAGCGACAGGTTCGGCCCGTCGATCTGATTCGCACCCTGGGCAACCAGCGCGTCGAGGATCGAGCCCGATTTGGCGATGTCGTGGAAGCGGACGGAAACGGTATTGGTCGCCTGATAACCGGTGATCGCCGGCGGCTGGTTGTCCTGGTAACGATATTGCGGCTGCAAGGAGACGTTGGCGGTGGCGATGTCGCGCGGCTCGATGCCGGCCTTCTTCAACGCGGCAAGCACCGCCGCCATGCGCTGCGCATTGTCGCTCAGCGCCTGGGCGGCGGTGGACGCCTGGGTCACGACGCCGGCCCGTATTGTCGCAAGGTCGGGGACACGGGTGGTCTTGCCGGTGGCGGTGACGTCGAGCAGCGTTCCGTCGGGGACCGACGCCGATCCGATGGGCACTCCCTGGGCAAGCGCCGGTGTGATCGCGATCGACGACAAGGCGATGACGGTGGCAGTGGCAAGCAAACGCATTATATTTCCTCCAGACATGACGGATCGCTCCGCCCTGCATGGCCTTTGCCACACGGCGGACTTCCCCTAGCTGAACGAGCGTCGGCGGCCTCGTCTCAGATGCGACGATTCACCACCAACCGGTACAAAGCGAGCAACACCACGGCACCCGCCGTGGCGGCCGCATAATTCTGCCATCCGCCGACCAGGGTCCAGTTCATCGTCTGCGCGACGAAGCCGGCCAACAACGCGCCGGCGATACCGATCAGGATCGTGACGATGAACCCGCCGGGATCCTTGCCCGGCATGAGGAACTTGCCCAGTACGCCAGCGACGAGGCCAATCAGCAGCCATCCCAGAATCGATCGATCGGGCATCGGCTTTTCCCTCCTTGCCGCCTAGCGAGGGCGGCGGCGAAGCGTCTACCCAAGCGCCGCGAGATGCAACCATTTCTGACACGAAACGGTGCATCGGGTTGCGATTCTGGGCCGAAAAAGCCATAATTGGCTGCTATGCACCGAGCCTCTTGAGGTCGGTGCTTTATTTCTATAATACAGTTCCAACGGAGGCGCCCCCGGGCGCCTCAATGACAGGGCACATGGGGACGTGGCGGACATGAACTACGAGTCGAGCGGCATGTATGCGCTCACCGACGAGACCGGGACGTCGCGGCGTCGCTGGCTGATCCTGGGCGGGGTCGGCGCGATCGTGGTCATTCTGGCCGCCGCCTTCGTCCTGATGCGTCCCGCCGCCAAGCCAGCCGCGGGCGCCGACGGCAAAACCGCCGGGGGCGCACCCGATACCCAGTTGCCAACCGTCTCGGTCGGGTCGCCCGGCCGTAATTCGGTGGCGCGCCTGGTGTCGGCGACCGGATCGCTGGCGGCCCGTATCGATATGCCCGTCGGCGTTGCCGGCGAAGGCGGCCGCGTCACCGCGGTACTGGTCCAACCCGGCCAGTGGGTCGCCGCGGGTCAGGTGCTGGCGACGGTCGACCGTTCGGTCCAGGTACAGACCGCGAGCAGCCTTGCCGCCTCGATCGCGGTGGCCAAGTCGGACGCGGCGCTCGCCCAAAGCGAATATGACCGCGCCCAGGCGCTGGTGGGGCGCGGGTTCATCTCCAAGGCGGACCTCGAAAAGCTCGGCGCGACGCGCGATGCGGCCAATGCCCGCGTCAAGGTAGCGCAGGCGCAGCTGGCGGAAACGCAGGCGCGCAACGCCCGCCTCGACATCCGTGCGCCGGCTGCCGGTCTGGTGCTGACGCGCTCGGTCGAACCGGGCCAGATCATCAGCTCGGGATCGGGTACCTTGTTCCGCATGGCCAAGGGTGGCGAGATGGAGTTGAGGGCCGAAGTGGCGGAAAGCGACCTCAAGGGCATCACCGTCGGTGCGAGTGCCGACGTGACGCCTGTGGGCGGCGGGCAATCCTTCGCTGGCCACGTCTGGCAGCTGCCGCCGGTGATCGACCCCCAGACGCGCCGCGGCATCGTGCGTATCGCGGTCCCGTACAACGCGGCACTACGTCCGGGCGGGTTTGCGTCGGCAACGATCTATGGCGGTGCCAATACGTCGCCGATCCTGCCCAACTCGGCGATCCAGACCGACGCGAGCGGCAATTTCGTCTATATCGTCGGCAAGGACGACAAGGTCGAGCGCCGCGCCATCAAGACGGGCGAGGTGACAGACCGTGGCGTCGCGATCGTCGACGGTCTGAACGGTGACGAACGGGTGGTCCTGTCGGCGGGCGCCTTCCTCAGCCCGGGACAGAAGATCAAGCCGATCCTGGGCAAGCTTTGATCGAGGTCGAGCCATGAGCTTTCGCAACATCTCCGCCTGGTCGATCCGGAACCCGGTCCCAAGTCTCGTCCTCTTCTTCATGCTGTCGGTCGCCGGCATCGTCGCGTTCATGACGATGCAGGTGAACAACAATCCGGACATCGATTTCCCGATCGTCATCGTCAACATCTCGCAGCCGGGCGCCGCGCCGACCGAGCTGGAAAACCAGGTGACGCAGAAGGTCGAAGCGGCGGTGCGCAGCCTGTCAGGGATCGACGAGATCGATTCGACCGTGACGGAGGGCAGCTCGACGACGTTGGTGCAGCTCGACATCGGCACGCCGATCGACCGCGCGGTCGAGGATGTGCGCAGCGCGATCCAGCAGATCCGCGGCAGCCTGCCCGATGGCATCCTGGAGCCGCAGGTCGGCCGCGTCGACACGGCGAGCGACAACGATCTCGCCAGCTACGCGGCGATCTCCAGCGACATGACGGTCGAACAGCTCAGCTGGTATATCGACAATACGGTTTCCAAGGAGCTGCAGTCGGTTCCCGGCATGGCGACGGTCAACCGCAATGGCGGCGTCACCCGTGAAATCCGCGTCAAGCTCGACCCGGCGAAGCTGCAATCGCTCGGCCTGACCGCGAGCGAGGTCAATGCCCAGTTGCGCCAGGTCAACCTGAACGCAGCGGGCGGCCGCGCCGAGATCGCCGGCTCCGAACAGACCGTGCGCGTCATCGGCAACGCCAAGGATGCCTATGCGCTCGGCCAGATGCAGATATCGATCGGCGGCGGCCGCATGGTTCGCCTGACCGACATCGCGACCGTAGTCGACGAATATGCCGAACAACGTTCGGCGTCGCAGCTCAACGGCGCGCAGGTCATCTCGTTCGACTTCCAGCGCGCCAAGAACGCCTCGGACGTGACCGTCTTCCACGGCGCCGAAAAGAAGCTCGCCGAGCTCGAGAAGAAGAACCCGAAGGTCAAGTTCAAGCTGATCTTCAACAACGTCCAATATGCCGAGATGCAGTACGAATCGGCGATCGAGGCGATGCTCGAAGGCGCCGCCCTGGCCGTCGTCGTGGTGTTCCTGTTCCTGCGCGACTGGCGGGCGACGGCGATTTCGGCGCTGGCGATCCCGCTGTCGGCGATCCCGACCTTCTGGGTCATGCAATTGCTGGGCTTCACGCTCAACCAGATGACGCTGCTGGCGCTGAGCCTGGTGGCAGGCGTGCTGGTCGACGACGCGATCGTCGAGATCGAGAACATCGTCCGGCACATGCGCATGGGCAAGACCGCGTACCAGGCGGCGATCGACGCCGCCGACGAGATCGGTCTGGCGGTGCTCGCGACTACCATGTCGATCGTCGCGGTGTTCCTGCCGGTCGGCCTGATGCCGGGCGTGTCGGGGCAGTTCTTCAAGAATTTCGGCCTGACCGTCGTCGCCTCGGTGCTGATGTCGCTGGCCGTCGCGCGCCTGATCACGCCGATGATCGCCGCCTATTTCCTGAAGGCGAAGGGCCATGCCGCACATGGCGAAGGCCGGATGATGGACTGGTACATGGCGGCGTTGCGCTGGACGCTCCGGCATCGCTGGTCGTCGGTCGTCGCCGGCGCGGTCGCGCTGTTTCTGACCGTGGTCATGTTCGCCGCCCTGCCGCAATCGTTCCAGCCCGACCAGGATCAGGACGCATCGACGGCGAATATCGAAATGGTGCCCGGCACCACCCTCGCGGAGACGCAGGCAGTCGTCGACAAGGTCGCCACCCTGCTCAAGAAGCAACCTCAGGTAGAGGACGTCTATTCGCGCGCCTTTGTCGGCAACGGCCGCGTCACCGCAATCTTCAAGAAGAAGAAACAGGGTACCAGCGTCCAGTTCGAGCGCGGCCTCGCACCGACACTTGCCGCGATCCCCGACGCGCGCGTCACATTCCGGTCGCAGCAAGGCTGGGGCTCGAGCGGCCGCGACATCACGATCGTGCTGGGCGGTGACGATCCGCAACTCCTGAACGACACCGGACAGAAGATCGTCGCACAGATGTCGAAGCTGAAGTCGGTGGTGGCGCCGCGCGTCCAGGGCGACCTCGAGCAGCCCGAACTGGTCGTGCGGCCGCGCTTCGACCTCGCCGCCGATCTGGGCGTGACGACCGCGGCATTGTCGAACGCTGTGCGCCTCGCAACGCTGGGCGACATCGACCAGAACAAAGCGAAATTCTCGCTGAGCGACCGTCAGGTCCCGATCACGGTCGCGCTCGAGCAATCAGCGCGGTCGCGCATGTCGACGATCGAAAACATTCCGGTGCCGACCAGCAACGGCGGCTCGGTCCCGTTGTCGACGGTCGCGGACATCGGGTTCGGCGCCAGCCCGAGCAAGATTCAGCGCGTCCAGCTTCAGCGGCAGCTGACGATCGGTGCCGATCTGGGCATCAACCCGAAGACCGGCAAGCCGCTGGTGTCGGGTGAGGCAATGAAGGAGATCGACGCTCTGCCGATCATGAAGAACCTGCCCACCGGCGTGCAGCGGCTGACGCTCGGCCAGGCCAAATGGCAGGCGGAGATGATCAATAACTTCCTGGTCGCGGTGGTGGCGGGCATATTCCTGGTGTTCGCGGTGCTGGTGCTGCTGTACCGCCGCATCCTGCCGCCGTTCGTCAACATGGGTTCGCTGTTGCTGGCGCCGCTGGGCGGCCTGATCGCCTTGTGGATCGCGGGACAGCCGATCTCGATGCCGGTCTATATCGGCCTGCTGATGTTGCTCGGCATCGTTGCGAAGAACTCGATCCTGCTGATCGACTTCGCGCTTGAGGAAATGGGCAAGGGCGTGCCCAGCCTCGCCGCGATCGAGGATGCCGGGCACAAGCGCGCCCAGCCGATCGTGATGACTACGGTCGCGATGGTCGCGGGCATGGTGCCGACCGCCGTGTCGCTTTCGGGCGACGCGTCGTGGCGCGCACCGATGGGTACGGTGGTGATCGGCGGCCTGATCCTGTCGACCGTGCTCACCCTGCTGATCGTGCCGGGAAGCTTCAGCCTGGCGATCGGTATCGAGCAATGGGCTGGGCCGAAGCTTCGCCGCCGTTTGCTCACCTACAAGCCCGGCGACGACGGCCGCCCGGTCCTCGACGGACCGCACGGCCCCAAGTCGATCGGTCACGGCTCAGGCGACCCGGAACCCCACCCCGCCGAGTGATCGTGCACATTGTGGGCTTGAACAATCCTCCGTTTGGGGGATTGTTCAGGCGATGAGATTGGCGCGACTGCCCGTTCCCGGCCCGGCCGCTGCGCCTGCCGCGCTCCGTCGGATGCGGCTCGTCGCGACCACCCTGCTGGTAGCGATGGCAGCCTTGTTCCTCGTCGCGCGTGCGCTCGGCGGCGATCACCCCGCCTGGGGATTCGTCCGGGCATTCGCGGAGGCGGCGATGGTCGGCGGGCTGGCCGACTGGTTCGCAGTGACCGCGCTGTTTCGCCATCCGCTCGGACTCCCGATCCCGCACACCGCGATCGTGCCGCGCAACAAGGATCGGATCGGCGACACGCTGGCCCAGTTCCTGCGCGACAACTTCCTGATCCCGCACGTCGTAGCGCGGCGCATGCAGCGACTCGACGTCGCCGGCGCGGCAGGCCGCTGGCTGGCCAGCCCCGGGGGAGCGACCGAAGGGCGCCTGCGGCGCGGTGCCTCGCGGCTCGCTGCCGACATGCTCGACGCGCTCGACCAGGAACGGCTCGGCGGGATGGTCCGCGCCACGCTGGCCCAGCGGCTACGCGCGCTCGAAATCTCGCCGCTGCTGGGCAATGCGCTGACCGCCGCGATCGCCGACAACCGCCACGTGCCGCTGCTCGACGGGATCATCAAATGGGCGGCCAAGGTCCTGACCGCCAATGAACCCGTGATCCGGGCAATGGTGCACGAACGGGCCGGATCGCTGATGCGCTGGACCGGGCTCGACGAGACGCTCGCCAACAAGATCATCGCCGGGCTCGACGGGCTGATCCAGGACATGGCGACGCAACCGGACCATCCGCTCCGCGCCAAGGCTGAGGAAGGGCTGGCCCAACTGGCGCACGACCTCCAGCACGACCCCGCGATGCGCGAGCGGGTCGAGGGCTTCAAGGCGGAAATGCTCGACAACCCCGCGCTGTCGGACTGGTGGCAAGGCATCTGGGAACAGATGCGCGGCGCGATGCTCAAGATCGCGCGCGATCCCGATTCGATGATGGCGGGGCGCTTTGGCGAGGCGCTGCGCCAGCTCGGCACCACGCTGCAGGAAGACGAAGAGCTGGCCAGCACGATCAACCGTTTCGCCCGCCGCGCCGCGGTCGGTGCTGCCGCCGATTATGGTGATGCCATCGTTCGTCTGGTGTCCGAAACGGTGCGCGGCTGGGACGCCCGGACGATCACCCGGCGACTGGAAAATGCGGTCGGCCGGGACCTGCAATATATCCGGATCAATGGAACGCTGGTCGGTGGCTTGGTGGGATTGGCAATCCACGCGGTGGATGTGCTGCTGTAGATCCGCCCCTTCAACGCAATGTGCCGCCTATGGCACGGGATGGCCCCGCGAGGCCGCCAAGCTCACCTCCACCGTCAGGCGGAACGGCCCGAACACAGCTCCCGCGGGGTTGGCCGCTGCCGCACGGCGACGAATTGCAGACCACGCATTCCCCATGAGCAGCGCAAAGGCCATTGCCGTGCACCCGGAGAGAAGAGCGCGATCTACCTCCAGCGCAGGACGGTCCAGCCTTTTTCCTCGGCCAACGCCAGTAGCGGCGCGTGCGGATTGACCGCGAACGCCTCGTCCGCCCAGTCGAGCGCGGGCGCATCCGAGACGTGATCGGAGTAAAAACGGACATGCGCGTCGGCGCGCTCGATCCCCTCCTCCGCCATCCACGCCTCGATCATCCTCAGCTTCGCCTCGCCATAGCAATTCTCCCCGGCGATACGCGGCAACACGCGCCCCTGCTCGACCGTCGACGGCGTTGCGACGACATCCGCGATCCCCAGCTGCGCCGCGATCGGCCGGACGTAGAAATCGTAGCTGGCGGTCGCCATCACCACGCGATAGCCGGCCGCACGGTCGGCTGCGATCCGCGCCCGGGCATCGTCCCAGAGCTTGCCCGCCACGATGCGGGCGGCGAAAGCTCGTGCGACGCGATCGACCGCCGATGTCGCCGGGCGCCGTCCCATCACCAGCCGCTGCGTCATCTCCTTCAGCCGGGCGCGATCGATCCGTTTGCCGAAATAGAGCGCCACCGGCGCGGCAGTGGCCGCCAGCGTTGCGAGCCGCCATGGCCGCCGGGCGGCCCACGTGCGCAGGAACGGCGTCCAGGTGGGCGACCGCGTGATCGTCTTGTCCATGTCGTAGATTGCGAGCCGCTGCATGTCCTACCCTGGAAGTCCGTTCCGCCCGTCCGAACAGCATGACCTAGCGATCGTTCGGCGTCTGCCGACAACGCTTACCCGCATGTTATTGCCGATCCAGCCATAATCGCCCATGGAGGGAACCGGATGAGCGCTCCAGCCGCCTTTACCGACGATTCTGCCGGCGGCACGCTCCGCTTCACCGGCAGCCTGTCGCTCGCCACGCTCGGCGATCTGCCCGACCGGCTGGCGGCGTATGACGGCAAGGTCGAGCATATCGACCTGTCGGGGATCGACCGGCTCGACACGATCGGGGCCTGGACGATCCATCGCCTGGCGCAGCGAACCGGAGCCGCCGTGGAGGGGCTTTCCGCCGACCGCCAGCATTTGTTCGACCAGGTCCAGGCGGCCGATCAGCCGGTCACCATCCGCGGCCAGCACATACCCGCTTTCTATCGCGTCCTCGGCGAGATCGGCGAAGCGACGATCCAGACGTTCAGGACGATGGTCGGCCTGCTCGGCTTCCTCGGCGCGACCACCCTCGCCTTCGGCGCGATCTTCAAGAGCATCTTCGTGCCGCCGCGCCGCTTCCGGTTCAACGCCACGGTCCAGCGGTTCGAAGTGGTCGGCGTCTCGGCGCTCGGCATCATCGGGCTGATGAGCTTCCTGATCGGCATCGTCATCGCGCAACAGGGCGCGGTGCAGCTCCGGCAGTTCGGCGCCGAGGTCTATACGATCAACCTGGTGGGACGGCTCAGCATGCGCGAGCTCGGCGTGCTGATGACCGCGATCATGGTCGCCGGCCGCTCCGGATCCTCGTTCGCCGCACAGATCGGCACGATGAAACTGACCGAGGAGATCGACGCGATGCGTACGATCGGCGTGTCGCCGATGGAGGCGCTGGTCGTGCCGCGAGTGCTGGCGGCGGTGTTCATGATGCCATTGCTCGGTTTCTATTCGGCGCTGATCTCGATCATCGGCGGCGGCATCCTGTGCTGGGCAGTGCTCGGCATTCCGCCGGTCACCTATGTCCAGCGCATCCGCGAAGTCGTGCCGATCAGCGACGTCTGGGTCGGCCTGATCAAGGCGCCGGTGTTCGGCGCGATCATCGCCATCGCCGGCTGCTTCCAGGGCATGATGGTCGAAGCCGATGCCGAGCAGGTCGGCCTGCGCACGACCGCCGCGGTGGTGCAGGGCATCTTCCTGGTGATCGTGCTCGACGCTTTCTTCGCGGTATTCTTCTCGTCGATCGGCTGGATCTGATGTCGCAGGACGATATCATCATCCGCGTTCGCGGCCTGAAGAACTCCTTCGGCGAGCAGGTCGTGCATGATGGCCTCGACCTCGACGTGCGGCGCGGCGAGATTCTCGGCGTGGTCGGCGGATCGGGTACCGGCAAGTCGGTGCTGATGCGATCGATCATCGGGCTGCAGACCCCCGACGAGGGAGAGGTCACCGTCTTCGGCGAGTCGACGCTCGACCGCGAAGAAACCGAGGCGATCGAGATCCGCAAACGCTGGGGCGTGCTGTTCCAGGGGGGGGCCTTGTTCTCGACGCTGACCGTGGCCGAGAATGTCGAGGTGCCGATCAAGGAATTCTACCCGAATCTCGACGCGGTGCTGCTCGACGAGATCGCGTCGTACAAGGTCGTCATGACCGGCCTTCCGGCCGATGCCGGGCCCAAATATCCGGCGGAATTGTCGGGCGGCATGAGGAAACGCGCGGGACTCGCCCGCGCGCTGGCGCTCGACCCCGAATTGCTGTTCCTCGACGAACCGACCGCCGGGCTCGATCCGATCGGTGCCGCCGCGTTCGACGAGCTGACACTGTCCCTCCAGCGCACGATGGGACTGACGGTGTTCCTGATCACCCACGACCTCGACTCGCTCTACGCGATCTGCGACCGTGTCGCGGTGCTCGCCGACAAGAAAGTGATCGCGGTCGGTACCATCGACGAGCTGATCGCGTTGGATCACCCGTGGATCGAGGAATATTTCAAGGGGCCGCGCGGCCGCGCGGCGATTGCGACGCAGGAAGCGGCGGCGGGCAAGGCAGGGGCTGACTGATGGAAACGCGTTCCAACCATGTGCTCGTCGGCGGGATCGTCCTGATCCTGCTGGCGGTGCTCGCCATCTTCGTGGTGTGGATTTCGCACTTCGGTGCCGAGGGCAAACGCGAATACGACATCATGTTCAAGCAATCGGTCGACGGCCTGGCCAAGGGTTCGGCGGTCAATTTCTCCGGCGTGCCGATCGGCCAGGTCCAGGACATCAAGCTGGATGCCAAGTCGCCCGAATTCGTCCGCGTCCGCGTATCGGTCGACGACAAGACGCCGATCCTGCTCGGCACGACGGCGTCCATCCAGGGCAGCTTCACCGGCCCCTCCACCGTCCAGCTCGATGGCGCGCAGGCCGGCAGGCCGCTGATCGATTGCACCAACAGCGCTTGTCCGTTGGGGGTGCCGCTGATCCCGGCCCGCGCCGGCGGCCTGGGCGCCTTGTTGTCGAATGCGCCGCAATTGCTCGAGCGGCTGACGACGCTGACCGAGCGGCTGACCGGGTTGCTGAGCGATCGCAACCAGGCCTCGATCGCGGGTATCCTCGACAATACCAACAAGCTCAGCAAGGCGCTGTCCGATCGCGGGCCCGAGATCGCGGCGACTCTCGCCGAGACGCGGATTGCGATCCAGAAAGCGGGCGTCGCCTCGGAACAGATCGGCGATCTCGCGGCGACGACCAACGGGCTGCTGGCCAACGACGTCAAGCCGACGCTCGGCAATCTCAACAAGGCGGTCGCTTCGGCGCAACGCTCGATGGATACGCTCGACGCCGCTATCGGCGATGCGCGGCCCGGCCTGCAGAACTTCTCCAAACAGACCATCCCCGAGCTCGGCCAGCTGATCCACGACCTGCGCCAGATGTCGCAGTCTTTGTCGTCGGTTGCCGACAAGATCGATCGCGGCGGCGTCGGCGCGATCGCCGGCAGCCCCAAGCTCCCCGACTACAAGGGCAAGTGAGATGACGAAGCGCCTGTTTTCCCTGCTCTTGACCCTGCCGCTCGCGGGCTGCCTGAGCTTCGGCGGCAAACCGCCCAAGGTACTGCTGACGATCAATCCGGCAGCGACCTTGCCGGCCGGATCGACGCAGAATTCGGCGACGGCCAAGACCGTGACGGTGATGGTGCCGGCGGTGCCGCAATCGCTCGCGGTGGCACGGGTCCCGGTGCAGACCGGCGACCAGATCGCCTATGTCACCGGCGCCGCCTGGGTCGACGCACCGCAGCGGCTGTTCGCGCAGCTGATGTCGGACACGATCGCCGCCAAGACCGGCCGCGTCGTGCTGAGCAGCGCGCAGTCGTTCGGCGATCCCGGTGCGCGCCTCTCTGGCGAGCTGCGCAATTTCGGTATCGACGGCACCGCACGCGAAGCGGTCGTGACCTTCGACGGATCGCTGATCCGCAACGACACCAGCAAGGTCGAGAAGAAGCGGTTCGAGGCGCGTGTCCCGGTGGCGCAGATCGACGCGAACTCGGTCGGCCCGGCACTCAACCAGGCCGCCAATCAGGTCGCCGCCGAAGTCGCCGACTGGGTCGGGAACTGAGCCGCCCGATCGCCGGCTACACCGTCGCCTGCCCGCGAAAGCCGAAGGACTGGCGAGCCGGCTCAGCGTGCGATGGCCGAGGCCCCTGAAACCCGCCGCCAGATTTGCGACTTGCAGAGCAACCCGCCCAGGATGCAGCCTTTGATATTAAGGGTCTGCGGATTGATCATCGTGATCGTCGAATAGAAAGTCGACTGCATGTCCGGGACATAGACTTCCCCGGTCCAATGCGTGCGATCCGTGGCACGATAGCCGCGAAGCAGCGCCGTCCCGATCAACTGATTGACCCCCTTTTTGCGCGCATCCTGCTGGGCTCTCTCACTTGCCCAGACGATCCAGCCGCAGATCTTGTCGCCGCACGCGCCCGCGCGCACCTGCACCGACCCGGCGGGATTGACCCATACGCCGTCGACCGGCGACGCGGGCGGCGGCGAGGGCGCAGCCTGCCCGGCGAACGCCAGGATCATGGTGATCAGCGACAGCATGAGGATTTCCCGATGTCCCCGCCTGGACGCGGGCACGATGCTTTGACGTGGATATGGGGCGGCAATAGGGCGCAGGCGACGTCGATCATGGCAGCAATTCGCATGTCCGTCGCAAGCTTTGCCCCGGCACGATCAAGTCTTGCGACGCACGGGAACGGGCACGTTGCAGATATCGGCGCCGCCCGCGGGAACGGTGAAGAATGGCGGCTCGCGATTTTCGCGTGCGTGGAGATAGCGTGCGAAATCGGGACTTGCGGGAGAGAGATATTCGAACTGCGGGCGCTCTTCCGGCGGCAACGCGCTCGCCAGCCGTGCGCTGACGATCGGCGTCGGCTTCTGTCCGTCGCCGTAGAAGCCGAGCTTTCCGGTTCCACGCTCGAGCGACGATAGCGCGTCGACCCCTTCGATCACGCGGCCGACAAGGGCGATATTGCGATCGAGCGCGCGCGGCGCATGGCCGATCACCGCATAGAGTTCGGCGCTGCTGCCCACGGACGGCGCCAGATCGCGGCCGACGCCCACCATGGCGTAGCAATGCGTCAACCAGCTTCGTTTGCCGTCGGACGCGACGGGCCAACCATCGGCCGTGAATCCGGCAATCGCCGCGAAACTGTCGGGGCGCGTCATGCGGATCACCGGCAGGCCGCCAGGTCGCGTATATTCCGCCGGGCCGCCATCGGCGACACCCGCGGGCAACGGCTTCTTTTCGGTCACGTCACCCCATTGCGCGACGTAATTGTCCTGGACGCGATAGACGCTGGTATCGTCCCACCAGCGGCTGTTCGCCAGGATACGCATCCGCGCGACGTGCTGCGGCGCGAACCCGGGAGCAAGCTGGACGATCACCTTGCGCCCATTGGCGAGCGTGAAGATCAGGATGTCGTCATCGGCGATCGTACGCCACGCCGAGGCCGGCGCCTTGCTGGCTATCTCGGTCGGCGAGAGCGGCGGCTTAGCCGCGGGGTTGGCCTGGGGCGCGACGACAGGCTGGCCGGAGAGCGCGAGAGCGAGCGAGAGCAGGATCGACATGAACCGGGGGCTGCCACAGTGCCGCCCGATCCGGCAAGCGCTTGCGCGCGCGCGCCGGTATCTCTAGGGGCGACGACTTCCGGCAATGCGGAGCGGTGGCCGAGTGGTCGAAGGCGCTCGCCTGGAAAGTGAGTATACGTCAAAAGCGTATCGAGGGTTCGAATCCCTCCCGCTCCGCCACCTTTGCCCAATTAAATCAACAACTTAATTGAGCAGAGGTGTGCGCGGAATGTCACGATTAGCCCCATGAGCATTAATATTCATGCTTACGGGGTTATCGGGATTTGATGATTGAATTGGCGCACTTGGGGGATTTGACGACTCGAGGATCGAGATCCCGAAGTCCAAGTCATCCGGCGACAGGTGGACGTAACGCTCCGCGGTGATCTTGGGATCGCTATGACCAGCCCATTTCTGGAGCTGGAGAAGCCCCATGCCGCCCTGCGCCAGACGCGTTAGACAGGTATGCCGCAGCGTGTGGAGCGTGACGTCGTCGATGTTGAAGCCGGCGGCCTTCACGTCCTCGCGAATGTTGTCCCACATATACCACGCCGTCCCCTGGTTCAGGGGGAAGTAGCTCCAGCCTCCTTCCCACTTGGCGATATGCGGCTGGAGGCCCTTCAAGATCTCCACCACGGCCGGCGTAAGGGGAACGGAACGTGGCTTGTCGTTCTTCGTGCGGTAGCGCTCGAAAGTCACGTAGGCCCGGTCGCCGCGCGTCATGATCTGATCTGGGCCGGTGCCCAGGGCTTCGCTCAGGCGCGCTCCGGTATCCAGCAGGAACCGCACAAGCCCCGCAAAGCGAAACCACTGGCGCCCAGGCTCCTCCTGCCGGCGCTTCTCGATGGCGTTGAACACGGCCAGCTCTTCGGCCCGCTCGAGAATGCGATCCTTCGAGTTGGCCACGCGGATCGACGGCATGGGCGGCTTGGAAGCCAGGAGAGGACGGTTCGTCTTCTCGTCGGTCCATATCGTCGCCATGCGGAGCGCTTTGGAGACCATATCCATCTTGCGCTTGATGGTGCCCGGCGCGTAGCCCTCGGCCTTCAGCTCGTCGACCAGCTTCTCCAGCCGCGTGTAGGTCATGTCGGTCACCGGCACGTCTCCGATGAGGCTCCCGAGGATCTTGAGGTTCGACCGAACGGTTCGCTGCGACTTCACCTCACTAGGCGCCCACACCGTCTTTTCTGCACGGTCGAATAGGGCCTGCATGGTAAGCGATCCAGTCGCTATGCCTGACTTTACGGTCGCCGTCTGCGGAGAAATGCCCATGACAATGTCCTTGCCCATCTTCCGGGCTTTCTCTTTGTCACGGGTATTGGTCGACACCCGGCGACGGTTACCCGTCTCGTCCGTGAACTCCCAATAATGGATCCCTGAGGGCTTCGTCTTGAGTTGTGGCGCGCTCATTGAGCAGCTCCTTGATTTCGTCGATCTCCCCCTCCACGGCCTTGAAGGTCTCGTGTTCCTCCGGAGTGATCGGACGGTCTGGGTCTTTCGCGTGGGCGAGCAACAGCTCCACCCACTCGAGCGGCAGAGTGATCGCCGCCTCCTGCATCAGTTGGCGCGGCTTATCGGGGCTGCGGCCAGCAGAGCCGCCTTGATGACTTCTTCGCCCTTGGGGGTGAGCACGAGGAACTTCTCGCGCTCATCGTCCGGGTTGCCCTCACGATCCAGCCAGCCAAGCCCACCGGGGTTCGCATTCGAGGGGGTCAGGAGTCGTCGATAGCTGTTCTTCACGTTCTTGCTGATGTTCTCACCGGCGGCTTCTTGAAGCTGTGCGGCGGTCAGCGGGGCGCCACGGGCGTTCGCCGCGGCAGCCATCATGAAGAACGCGGCCTGGCTGATGCTCAGTCGGTCAGACGCCGCGTCTGCCAGATACAGGAACAATGCCGAGTATCCGGCCAACTCGCCGACGTGCGTCTTCAGCGAGTCGCGCGTAGTCTTTGCCATCTTCACCCCTGAAGTCCGCGGCCGGTTTCGACCGACCGTCTCCGTTGCCATGGGTTTTCTCCTTAGAGCTGTAATCCCGCCCCGTCATCATGCGATGTAACTCCTACTCGCCGGTGTTGCAATAAGCCCGACAAACAGATTAGCCAGATAGTCAGCTTTAGGCCGCCGGTCAATTAACCTGTGTGTCAGAACGAAACCGGAACACGCGCAGGAAATTTCCTACATTGCAAATCTGTAGGTATCGTCCTCCTCCGCTATTCCCTCTCCCTGTTGCAGCCATGACGCCCGTTACGGGTCTATCCAGATCCAGATGCAGTTGGCCGCGACCGCGAGGGGCAAACGGGCTCCTTCGGGAGCCAGCAACGCGATCAGTACCAGGACGGTCGTCATAACCTTGACGCCGTAATGGTGTGCTCGGGTATGCGGCCGGGCGTGCCAATGCTGTGCGAGGTGCAGGCCCTCGTAGAAACAGACTCGGATCGTTTCAGCCAACATCATGTTCACCTCCTACCGTAACCGCGAGGATGATGAGGCCCGCCAGCAAGGCGAGCACGACAAGCGCTCCGTCAGACATCGGTCGTCGCCGTGATTTCGGCCGCGACGCCCAGGAGCAGACAGACCAGAGCCGGCCCGCCTTCCCAGCCATGAGCCGTGGCGGCGACGGCGCCGAAGTAGATCAGGTGCGTTCGGTTTCCCCAGGTCTGGACGCCCTGGTGGATCCTTCGACGACACACACGCAGCACAGAAATCGGGCGGATCTGCATGGCAGCTCTCCCTGGGGTTGGCCTCAGGCAGCCTTCACGGCTGGAGGCGGGTTGAGATAGTTCCAGACGGCCGGGACACAGACCGATCCCTCGCCGACCGCATTGGCGACTCGCTTGACCGAGCCGGCGCGGATGTCGCCCACGGCAAACAGTCCAGGCACCGACGTGGCGAAGTGCTCGTCCGTCTCGATGAAGCCTGCGGCGTCCGTCTCACAGAGCGTGTTCACGCACTTGGAGTTGGGCTTGGCGCCGATCATCACGAACACGTCAGAGATCTTCCGACGGACCTTACGACCCGTCAGGTTGTCCCTCAGGACGACGTTCTCGATCCGACGCGAACCGACGATCTCGTCGATCTCGGTCCAGTAATGCACCGTCACGTTCGGCGCGGCTCGGATGCGCTCGATCAGGTAGGCCGACATGGTTTTCTTGAGGGATCCCGCACGGACCACCAGGTGGACGTGCTTGGCCTTCCCCGACAGGAACACCACAGCCTGCCCGGCCGAGTTCCCACCGCCAACCACCACGACCTCGTCGCACTGGCAGGCCCGGCGCACCTCGCGCTGGGTGCAAGCGTAATGGACACCCTTGCCCTCGAACCGGTCGAAGCCGGTGGCTTCAGGCAGCCGGTTGTACTTGGCGCCCGTGGCGATCACCGCGGCGCGAGACTTGATGGTTCCATGAGGGGTCTTGATGTCGAAGCATCCGGTGTCGTCGACCGAGATGTCCTCGACGACCGTGGTGACGATGGTCGTTCCGAACTTCACGGCTTGGCGCCGGGAGCGCTCCGCCAGGGCGGCGCCCGAGATCCCCTTGGGGAACCCCAGGTAGTTCTCGATCTTGGAGGAGTGACCGGCTTGGCCCCCCAGCTCCTCGCAGATCATCAGGGTGTTGAGCCCTTCCGAGGCAGCGCCGACCGCGGCCGAAAGGCCAGACGGTCCGCCACCGATGATGGCGACATCGAACATCAGTTCATGACCTCCGGATCGAGCTTGACCTCGATCTCCTCGATGGCCAGTGGTGACTGGTCCAGCTCCAGCTTCTTGAAGGCGGCCGACATGGTCCGTCCCAGCTCGGACAAGGGCTGTCCGTTGCGGCGAGCCAGATCGACCAGCATGTTGAAGCCGACGACCATGTAGCAGCCAGGGCAGAGCGGCTGAGACCAGCGTTCTTCGCGCGTCCGACCGATAGCACCCAGGCGCATCTCGCGGTCGATGTAGGTGGCCGCTTTAGCGGCCAGATAGCCTCGCTGGCCGTCCGGTACGTGGATCAAGCCGGGGTCACCTCCGTAGACGCGACCATCCGTCCCTGCTCGGGTGAGCACGGTTGCCATAACGCTTCTCCTTGCTATCTTGCCCGCACCATGCGGACGTTCGTGCAGACGTGGACCGGCGGGCTCGTGCTCGCGGTCGGCATTGCAGCCAGCCTTGCGGCTGTCGGAGGGCTCGTGTTGTTCGCCCTCGCGGGGATCATTGGGTTCGAGCAGGCGCCGCTATGGACGGCCTATTCGGCGATTGTCTGGGCTCCGCTCAGCGTCGGCATTGCCCTGAGGCACATGGACGCCAAGGTTCTACTCGGCTCAGCCTGAGTTCCTCGTCGTCCTCGAGCGGCCCGTAGCCAAAGCTCGAGAGGCTCCGCCACAACCGCCGCTGGATCTCTTCCGGATCCATGTCGACGGGGAAGCTGGCTTCGAACGCAGGGACGAACCAACCTGGGCGGCCGTGGATCTCTAGGCGCCACGTTTCGGCAGCCGGCGCGGTCACCGCATGGCCTCCAGGATGGCCAGGAAGTGGGCCTCCGGGCTGTGTTCGTGGAGGCGCCGCAGCAGCTTCCATGTGATCACTCCCTGACACGGCATGGCGACCACGAGGATCACCGTGATGATGATCTCAGGCATCGGCTGTCTCCTCGGTACGGAGCTTCACGATCTTCCGCAGCTCGCCCCAATCGACGGCATCGCTCCACGCGCGATAGGCCTCCTCGTAGAGGCCGCCGCTGCGGTAATCGTAGAGCAGATGGTCGAAGTCCTGGACCTCGTGGAGGCGACCCCAGGCGACCAGGAGCGTGCCGAGTTCGTTGTGGTCCCACTCGGTCAACGGCTTTGCCAGCCAGTCCTCGACCTTGTTGCTGTAGAAGGAGATGAAGCCGTCATAGGACGTGAAGCGGTCCGCGATGACGTTCTCAAGGATCGTGTCGTCGACCCGCTGGAGGTGGTCGAACATCGCCTGAAGATCGGTCAGCGACAGCTTGGCGAAGATCCGGTCGGTCTCGAAGTTATAGAAGCGGGGTCGCGTCAGTTCCTCGAACTCGAGGACGATTTCGGGCCGCTCGGCCGTCGTCCCATGAAGCGTATCGGCCAGCCAGGCGCCAAACTCGACCGCATATTCCCGCGCCATGGTCGCAGCGTAGGCGGAACTGTCGGTCGCTTCCCAGAGAACGTCGGCGACGAGGTCCGGGCTGACGTCTGGCGTCTCCGGGAAGTCGTAAGCACGGGCATCCGGATCGCTCCGGATATGGTCGACGTATTGGGTCTCTTGCCGGTCTTCCTCCTCGCTCCAGATGGAGCCGTAGAAGCCGGCAAAGGGGATGTTGACCGACAGCAGGGTCGGCGGCGGAAGTGCAAGCATCACGCCCTCCCCTGCGCCGGATGGGAAAGCAGGCCGGCTTCGATCATGGCCGCTGCGGTTCTCCCAAACGTTCCCTGGAGACGCCAGGCCAGGCCGGTGTCGACCAGGTATTGCCAGGCTTCGATTTGCCGCTCTTCGTCGGCTTCTTCGACGCCCTCGGCGATCATCGTAGCGGTGTAGGCGTCCATCGCCACCGGCACAGGGGCAGGCGGTGGATTGACGGGCAGCAGACAGCCGCCATCGTCGGCCCATCGGGCCAAGTCATGGTCCGTCATGGTGACCTCCAAAGGGAGAGGGAGGGAGCGTGATGGCTCCTGAGAGGGGCGCCCCCTGCCGGCCTTACGGGTAGGCACATCCAAGCTAAGGAGCTTGGAGGATAAAAACGGACGTCCCTCACAGGAACCCCGGCAGTTTCCCGCCGGAGCCCCGCCGCGGCCGATCAGGCGACGCGGATGAAGATCGTCTCGTTGGCGACCGGATTGTCGATGCTGGTGGTCCAGATGTCTTCGTCCGGGCCGATCACGGCGGTCCCGAGCTGTTCTGGGGCGGAGAAGCCTTGGGCTTCGAAGTCTCCGCGATGCCGGCCGAACAGCCCAACCAGATGCTCGGGCGAAGGAGAGGGAAGATAGACGCCCTGGTCCAGGAGTGACTTGGCGGTCGTCTCGGCGCCGACCGGGAGGTCACGCGGGAGGACGTTGGCGTTCACCGCCGCTTCGGTGGGTTCGCTGATGAAGACGGCCGAGCCGCCACAGCCGAGCGGGGCGCGCGAGATGGCATCGGCGCGGGCATTGGCCACGATGGCTTCGTCGGTGACGCGGGGCGCGACGGTCGGTTCGAGGGTGTAGCACATGGTCGGCAATTCCTTTCAGAGTTTCCGGCACAGCGCCGGCTACACGGGCGAACGCGATGGCTCGCCCGTGAGGTCGAAGCTGTGAGGGGAGAGGGGCGAACCCCTCATGGCAACGAACAGGGATAATCCCTTAAGCCTGATTATTAGGTGAGGGCGGTCGGTGGGACGCGCTCGAACGCTACGGCATATTTTGGATCGAACATCCACTGATCGCGACCTCGGAGTACGCGATCATTTTTGTTTTCGATGATATATGTGACGGCCTCCACTCCAGCCTCTTCGGCGGCCTTTAACATGGCCGGAGTAAACCAGCGCCGGAGCTGCGCCACATCTCGAAAAGCACACAGCATGTGCCCCCCCCTGTCGATCCTTAAACTCATGGTACGGATTGAGGAACCGATTGTGAAAACATGTAGACGCGCGATGGATTCCTTCCCGGCGTGCTATGCTATCGAACGTCCAAGCGCCGACCGCGTGAAAAATCCCATCGCCGTCCGGCCGCTCCAATCGCAACACACAGACCCGTTGTGCCATGGCCTCCTCCATTAATCCCTTAAGCCTGACTATCGGTCAGATGAAGTCCACACGCAGAGGCGTTGTGGTCCTCATTACGGCGTCCTGATGGAACAGCACCTTGTAGACGCGAGCGACCGCCTCGACCGCTTTGAGCATCTCCTCGGACCCGTCATGGGCGACCTCAAGGATCGTCGTGGGTTCGTGGATGACGTGGCCCGTCGTGGCGTCCTTCCAGGCGCCCTCAGCGGACAGCACGGTGTAGCCATTGGGGAACCGCGTGGCCACCTCTTGGACCTCGAACATCTCCCAATCGAGATGGGTCACTTCGTCTCCGTTCGGGATCTTGCGGCCAAACGACAGACGGTCAAGCGTCGTCAGCATGTCAGAAACCCTCCGGGCTATTCCAGCCCCAGATGAAAGTCCCCAGGCACACGATGCCATAGGCGAGCCAGACGATCACCGGTCGAGCCTCCGGCCGTATTCGTCCCAGCTCCACAGCCAGTGGGCACCATAGGCGGCGACGGCGGCGATTGCGGCCAGGATGACGGCGCCGGCAAGGGCCGCGATGCAACCCGCGACGGTGATTACGGTGTCAACCATTGGAAGCCTCCTTGGCCGCGATTGCGGCGTTCAGCTTGGTGGGGTCGAGGCCTTCCTTCTTGGCGAACTTCAGGAGATCTGGACCGATCTCGGCCGCGAATTTCTCGGGGTGCCAACGAAATTCGTCATGCACGAGCTGGAGCCTAGACAGGAAGTCAGCATCATGTGGCGGAAGGCCGGAAGGCTCGACGGCGCGGACAACGCGTGCGGTCCAGGCGCCTTCTCCTTCAAGAGAGGCCTTATATCGCTCGTCGGGGATCAGCCAGCCGACCTCGACGTGCTCATCGAAGACGTTGATTGCGTATTCACCGCCAAGAACCTGAAGGGGCCCATGATTGATCTTGTAAGATCCCCTGATGGTCTCTCGCAGGTCGGCCCTCGACAGGTCGGCCC
>CAZFTL010000009.1:42373-55416 GCA_964521615.1 uncultured Stakelama sp.
CGACAGGTCGGCCCTCGACAGGTGGGCCCTCGACCCTGTAGGATCACGGGCAATCCACAGTGCGTGGGCGGCAAGGATCGCCGCCAGTTCCGATTTCTTCATGAAACAGTCCTCTCTACATAATGAAGTCGCAAGCATGACTTTCGGCTTCCGAGAGGGGCCACAACGTCTCACCCAGAGGAGGACGATAGGGAGCCATTATGACCCCTCACGGAAACCCCGGATCGGTGAAGACTTCCAAAGCCCGCGCCCTTCCTCCTTCCTGGGAGCGAACACGCTGCATCGTACCGGCTATGCAGACCGGCGGCGCGGACTATGGAAACCCTCACGGAACCGGAGTGGTTTCCAAGGACCATGTCTAAGTCAGGTGCTCTGTCCTTTAGCCATGATCCATGGAAACCGGGGCCGATTGTCACGCGTCGCACACGCATCGGCCCTGTTTCCCTTGTTGACCCATCTACTCCACACGGAGACCACCTAAGCGGCTGGGTGTCCCTGCCCTAGCATCCGAACGGTTCCGCACCGCCGCAACACTGGTAATCAGGACGCTTGCTCGCACCGAACGCTGTAGCCTTCTCAAGTGGCACACATGCTTTCCGACTTGCAGGGCGCGAACGCCCGGTCCCATCGTCAGGCCAGCCGAGACCGCGAGGGTCACTAGGAAGGCCACATGCACGCCACAAGATGGTTCTCCCATCGTGCGACAAGGGTTCGTTCGCCGGTAACAAGGGCGAATATCCTAGCCGAACCCGCTAGGTTGCCGTGCTCTACCCGGAGGGGCGAGGGACGGGCTTAGTGTCACCATTGGGACCGCACAGCGCGCTGGCTGGAGGCTCCGTCTAGGCTTCCTGATGGAACCGGCATGGTGCGGTACACGGTCCGCATGGCCAGTAAGGGAGCCTTCCCGGAGCCGTTCGCCTTGCGTCAGGCTGTCCCGGTGACAGTCATGTTTATGGGACTATCGGCTAAGCAATGCAACAGGAAATGTGTGCCTAAGCCTGACTATTTGCATAACCACATGTTTTCTCAACGAAAAAAGCAGGGCCTAGCACACCCTCGGCGGGCTCATTGCGAGCCGTTCTTAGCGCCCTGGTACGCATATCGGCCCCATCGCGACCCCTCAGGCCTGCCCATTGGCGCACAGTCCGCCATCCCATTGGCTGATTTCCGCGCCCTGCGCTCCAACTGCGCCAGCATGGTGTGCCACATGGCCTCCCTGCCGCCGCGTGTGACAGGCAGAGCGTTGAAGGGAGGGAGGAGGGCCTCCTGCCGGCCACCCTATGGGGGAGCCCCGCGATTGAGCCGCGCGTGTATGGGATCTCGGAATTGTGAGCCAAAAGTGATCCCCCTTCCAGAATGCCCTGCGAGGGGCCTTACAGCGCATCCAGTCATGTTTGGCTGGCTAGTACCTAAGCATGACCATATGGCCCTGTACGGGCTCCTGAGGGCAATCTAGAGGGTATCATTGAGAACCGGTACGCTCACGCCTTTCTGGCGCCGGTGCCGGCCGTGTTCTTAGACCAGGGATCGCCTTCGGCGGAGACCAGCCCTGGGTCAGGGTCTTGAAATCTCGACCAAGGTTTCTACGTAAGATACCTATAGGATACCATACAGGATAACCCTAGAGTTCTCTTGATGGTTATATCTCTTGGGTCTGTATACCCTAAGGATACCTATAAGGCTCCATAACGGATCCCTATCGGCCTCCCAATGTTGGAGACCGCAGCGCACCCTCCACTCCATGCCCAGCGAGTCGGAGTCCCTTGTCGTCGGAATGTTCCACCTGATGCGTTCCCTGGGGAGCCGCAAGCGGGACGTAGGGTCCGACAGGATCTACGAGGCAATGGTGAAGAGGGTGGCTGAGGATCGATGGCTCAGGATCTCAGAGCAGGACCATGACTGGGATCAATCCCACTCGTGATCTCTGCCGAAGCCAATGGGCGGCTGTGTCCGAAATATACGGTCTCCTTCGGACGTAACCAGGCCGGTGTCGAGATGGACCACGTCGTCAACCTCAAGGTGTGGCGTGAGGGACGTGCCGGTTCTCCAATGGTCGGCCGGGTCGATCTCCGGGATCCAGCCTGAGCGGATCACGCGATAGGCCATCAGCGTCGTCTCCTTCCGCGGGCTCTGGTGTTCACCGGCTGGCGCCTCAAGGGCAACACACGACTCTCCCAGATCATGCGCTCGAACTCCTTCAGCTCGGCTTCCTTGAGTTTCAGCTCGGCCTCGTGGGCATCGGCGTTCATCAGACCCGACCAGTAGGCCAGGGCCATTGCGAGGACGTCGATCCGGTCGTCATGGCGCAGCGCGCCGCGGGCCTCGGTCAGGTGGGTGAGCTGATAGAGCCCTGAGGTTTCCATAGCGGAACCCCGCTGGTCACCTTTGAGGATCGCACTGGCTGCCCGAGCGGCCTGGATGTCCTCCCGCACGACGGTCGTGTCGACCACGATGCGGTGCTGCTGGAGCGCCGGCCGGATGAGACCCATCATGCGGACCTCCTTCTGTCCGGAGACCTTGTGGTCCTCCGTGGCGACCGGATAGCCGACCTTGCGGAGGTGGGGCTCGAGCAGCCGCAGGAACATGCCGTCACCGAAGTTGCCCTCGGCCCGGACCAGGTTCACCTTCTCCTCCTTCGCGATCTCCGCAAGGCGCCGTAAGGTCGCCTCAGAGTGCCCATCACGGAACCCGCCCCAGCGCCGAACGAAGACAATGCCGTTGAGGAACTTGGTCACGATGTAAGATGTCTCGTCTCGGCCACGCCCTGAGGGGTCGATGTCCATGACAGAGCCCCCGAAGGGCTGGAAGTCGCCGGAGACGAAGATGGGGGCATAAAGCCGGTCACCGTCGAAGCCGACGTTGTCGAGATCCTTGTGGACCTTGTCGGGGCTTGAGCCCCACGCAACGCGGACCGGCGCGACATCCCGAGGGACGTCCATCACGATCAGGTCGAGGGTCTTGAGGGGGAACCGCTCGGCGTCGCTGAGGGACGTGTCGAGCATGAACTGGAGCTGGAAGCCGGCGGCTCCCCACTCCGTCTCGCGCTCTATGAGGTCCACCTCGGAGAACCGCTCCGGATCCGTTGGGGCTCCGCCAAGAGACGAGCCCTGGGTCTTCATGAGGCCCGGATCGCGATCCAGGTCGGCCTTCAGCATGGGCGCCAGCGTGTCACCGTACAGGTGCAGCTTGTCCGCCTTGGGGTAGCGCGCCGGCCACAGCCGCATCGCGTAGCCCTTCTCGACCAGGCGCCGATAGATCGACTGCATGGACTGGAAGGTCCCGAGGTAGATCACCTCGCCGTCAGGCTTCAGGATCGCAGCGAACTCTTCAGCGCGGCCCTCGAGCTTCTCCCGCTGCGCCTCCGTCTCGGAGTTGCCGGGGACCTCGATGTCATCCGAGAGGATCAGGTCGGCACGCCCGCCGGTCATCTGGCCGGTGATCCCGACTGCGAAAACTGAGGGGTCCTTGGAGGGACTTGATGGTCCCACGTCGAACTCCAGGGTGGAGTTCTTCTGCCCCGGCTTCGCTTGCAGCTCGGCCCAGGGAACCGGGTCTCGAGTGAACGAGTCCTCGGCATTGATGAGGGTGTGGACGAACGCGGCCACCTTGGTCGCAAAGCGCTCGTTCGCGGAGACGACCATGATCTTGAGATCGGGCTCCCGCCACAATCTCCAGACGATGTAGGCCGCCGTAAGGAATGTCTTGCCCACGCCGCGGAAGGCGGCGATGAAGCGCTTCCTCGGCCCGTTGGCCAGGAAGTCAGCGATGTCGAGCTGGATGCGGGTCGGCTTGGGCAGCCGCAGCACGCGGGTCCAGACGAACCACAGGAAAAGCGCGAAGGAACCCTTCAGCTTCTCTTCAGGGGTCATGCTGGGTCTGAATGGCCTCTATTTTGCCCGGAGAAGCCCGTAGGACGCAAAGTGGTCATGTTCAGGTGTCTACCACCTAAGCATGACTCGATGCGCTGTACGGGCTTCTGAGGGGATTACTGACGGGTCGCCATTGCGGCGCCGTCAAGATCCACTTCGGCTCCTGCCAGGACGTCCGCCAACGCGCCCACCGCGGCGTTCTTCGCCGGGGAGTCGATGCCGTTATCTTTGAGGAACTTGAGGACCTTGTCGATTAGCTGGGGGTTCAGCGCCGAATACGCAGGGTTGTTCTGCGTGACGGAGATCCCCGCCTCCTCGACCTGGATGGTCTTGGGCTGCCGGGACGCCTCCAGGGCGCGGCTCAGCTCTTCTGCAAGGGCCGTAGCGGCCAGCGCATGGAGACTATCGAGCGCCGCCGAGGATGCCCTAACCATCCTTCTTCTCCGGCAGGAACCTGTCGCGGAGCCGACCAGGGATCGACGCGATCACGTCGGAGGCCTGATCGATGAACTTGGGGGCAGCCTTATAGGCGACCATGCCGGCCGTGAAGGCGATCCCCTGGACGATGAAGTCGTTACCCACCATGGCACCGGCGCCGCCGCGCGCGAAGTAGCTGACAACGATCCCGACGCCGATGGCGATGAACCTTTGGGTCCACGTCATGGCTCGGTCGAGGACGACCGCAACGGTCGCCCCGACGGCGCCGGGCGCTAGCCCGACGAGAAACGAGGCGGAGCCGTCGAGCAGCTCCGCCAGGTTGATTTTCATTTAGATTATCTCCGCCTTAATTCAGCAACCCGCTAGGGCAACTCGCTCATCACCAAGGTACTAAATGCGGAGGTATAGGCGTGTTGATTGAAGTTGACCCAATTAAGATCATAGTCGCCGCCGCCCACCGCCGCGGCGCGTAGCGCCATCTGCGATGAATAGTCCGGCCGAGTGCTGAAATTGGCACGACTGAATGCAACCGGATCATTCTCATAGAGGACTTGCATATGCCTGCGTCCTGGGGAGGCTGCCAGCATATACAGAGTCAAATAGTCGGCGGTTACACCATCCAATCGCTGCTCGAAATCTCGATTCACGTAGATCATGTCGGGGAGCGATCCGACAAACTGATAAGACTTCGCAATGCGATCATCCGCCGCCGCCGCCACCGTGGTCATCCAACCGCCGCCTGAGATGCCGGTCATATGGATGGCGGCGCTGGGAAACAGATTCCGAAGCGTGTTGATAGCGATGCTAACTGGGCCGATCCAGTCGGCGAGGGTAAGCGTTCCGGATTCGTGATCTGTCGGGCCCCCGCTGGTGTAGTCATTAGGCCCGCCAGGCAGCACAAACGTACACACACGGACGTTGGCGGACAGCAAGGGCTGCATCACGAAAGTTGAAATGCCGTTCCCGCCCCAGCCGGCTGAGTGACCCGCCACGACAAGAAAGATCACATCATTCCGGGGACTGTTCGGCGTCCACAATCGAGGTCTAGCCGCGTAGCCAGGGATGGTTAGCTTCTCGACCTGAGCTAAGTTGGTGAATGTCAAACCACCCGGATTCGGAGTTTCGATCGCCATGGTCGCCAGCGCCGTTGGCAAACTCCCTCCGCCAAATAGCTCGCTAACGAGCGTGGCTCTGGCGGCGCTAAGCTGCGTCGTATCCGAGATGCTCGGATAGATAGGCACGGTTCCGTAAGTCTTCGACTCTTCATGCGCCCGGATGGAGGAAGGGTCCCCTACTGGTTCGTTGGTGATGACAACGCTCCGGATCGCCACCTTGCCCCAATTGGCCACGCCGTTTCCTTGGCGCGCGCCCATGATGAGGTCGCCGCCCTGTGTTCCAAACGACGTCGTAGCGGTGCTCTGACTGATCTGACCGTTACCGGGATTTGCGTCGAGCGTCATCGTCGCCGAGTTGGCCGCGGTCTTGCGAAGCTCCACCGTGTGGGCGTTATTCGTCATCACGCCGCTTGCGCTGACGATCATGGTTGAGCCGCCGCTGCCGTTCCCGCCGCCAACCCAGTTTAGCTGCGTCCCCGTTGACGAAAGATAGAACGCCATGCCGGTGTTCTGGTTGTAGTCGCTCGCCGTCGCCGGCGCCAAGGTGAGGAGGCCATCGATCGAGAAGGCCGCGACGCCACCGGTGCCCGAATACCTGTAGCCGATATAGATCTCGATCGACGCGAGGTTGAGCCCCGGTGTGGGGAGGCGAAGGACGTCGTCGACGCCGTCGAACACGACCTCGTAGAACCCGTTGGTCTGCCGCAGGATCGGTCGCTTGGCGTCAGAGTCAATTACAGCCCAACCGCCGAGGGATCCTTTATTCCGCCATGAACCGACAGGCTGTCCGACTGCCGCCGCGGTGGTCGCCGAAGCGCCCGTCCTCTCTTGCTTCATGGTCGACAAATCGGAAGCGTCAAACCAGACCTTAGGCGCAATAGCCGTAGCCGGAGGATTTCCCAGAACGCCATAAAGGCGCCACTGATCGGTGCCCTCTTTGATCAGCCTAGCCCAGGCGTTGTCGCCCACCACAGTTTTTCCGGCCGCAGGACCAACGATCACCGCAGCGCCCGTACTATCCGACGCGAAGCGAAGAACGGAGCCCGCCGTCCGAACGATCTCGTAGCGTGTCCCGATAGGCAGCTCATTGTTGCTATTCGAAGGAACAATGATGGTCGCGATGGTGTCCGCGCCAGGGCCCGGAATGTTGGCCAGGACGGTATTTTGGGCATCAATTGCGGTCAGCGCCCGAGCGGTAGTCAGCGAAGTAGGCGCACTGATTACGCCCGCATCCAATCGCGCAGCAGATAGCGCTGCTGCGGCTGCACTTGCCTCGGCTGCACTAGCATAGCCAGGAGCCGCCGTGATGGCCGACATGTTACTGGCCGCTGAGCTGACGTCCGACATGTGGACACCGACAGTCTGCACCACGTCAATAGAGTCGGCTACCGTGCCGACCGTATTGGAACCGTTCAGGTTTCCTGCAAGGGTCGTGATGTCGGCCGCGTGCGAGGAGACCGTTTGGATGTCGTCGCCCAGTCCGACCACAGTATCGAAGGCTGACTGGTCGACGCTGACAGCTACCAATCCCGCGCCGGAGTCCAAGTCGGAATAGGCGGCGAGCTTTCCCGCCCTATCCGCGGCTTCAGGAAGCGCTCGGGCCTTCTCCCCCGCCGGGACCTTGACCGCCCGGTCTTCTAGATCATCTACCGCGTCAGCGGCTTCTTGACTGGAGCTTATAAGCTGACGGACGGCACCATTGAGGTCGCCTTCCGTCAGGACCGCTTCGTCGGAAAAGGTGACGACCGCAGTGCCAATGTCCGTCTCACGGCGAATGAGGACTTCTGCCCCCGAGGCCGGAGCCGTAGTGAGTTCGATGCGGGTCGAATTGACCCAGGAGAACGTCTGTTCGACGCCATCAACGTAGACGTGGATGGTGTCGTTCGACGGGAAGGAGAACGTGACGTCGAACTGAGTCGTCACGCCGTCCCCAGAGTAGATTACCTGGGTCGCCATTTCCTACCGATAGAAAAGAGGTGAGCCCGACCGCGCAGGGCCGGGCTCGGATAAATTAGCGGTTGGTCACTTCCAGGATCAGCGTGGCATTCGCCGCGCCGCTGATGTTCGCACCGCCGACCAGGAGTTCGGCGATCTCGCCGCCGGACAGGTCATAGGGGACGTTCGTGGTCGCCGAGGAGGTGACCTTCGACGCCCCGCCGGCAGTCGTCGCGCTCGTAAGGTCGGAGCGCGTGCTGCCATTGTAGATTTGCGCCTTCACTGTCGCGCTGGCGCCCAACGTCGCATCCACCACCAAGCTCGCGCTGATGATGCGCCCAGGGAGGCCCACCGGGAATTGGTAGATCTGGACGTTGTCGCCGTTGGAAATGCCCGAGGCCGGCAGGGCTACCTGACGGCGGATCACCTTGATGCTGCGATCCTGCTGGGCAATGGTATTGTCGAGGAGAGTGCTGTTGACTGCCACTTCGTGGTTCTCTTTCTTGTATCGTTATTGGCTCGGGATCAGACCGAGCTGCTGTCCGAGGCGGGTATATTCCGCGGTGGACTGACCTGGGCTAAAGCCTTGCAGCTTGCCCTTGTCGAAGACCTCCTGTCGGAGGGCAGCTCGCGCGAAGTCCTTGTCCTCGCGAATGAGCTGATCGGTAGCCAGACGAGAGTACCCTTCCATCTCACGACGGACGGCATCAACGCGGCCGGCATCCGGGAGCCGCTGATATTCAGGCAGCTCTATGAGCTTCTCGAGCGTCTGCTCCAGGGTGAGCCCGGTGCGCGGGTTCTTCACGACCTGTCCCTTCAACTCGAGGTAACGGCTGTATTGTTTGGCGGTGAGCTGAACGCCTTCGATGGTCCGCCTAGATCCGGGGAGCTTGAACGACAGGCGTTCGATCTCCGCGGCTAGCGGATCTTCTGAGGGGTTCACTCCAGGCCCTCCGCGTATGCCGACAAGTCGATCAAGACCGTCGAGCGGGACCGGCCTTCCCAGGAGCGGATCTCTCCGCTCCGGAAGCGACGAAGCCCCCAGCGAAGTCTTCTTCAACTGGTCGACAAAGGTCATGGCCTGCCGCTGCGTCTCGTCTCCGAGCTTCTCGAACTGGCGCTGGATGCCGCTTGCGGGGACAAAGCGAGTCCCGAAGCCCTGGACGAACTGACGAAGGCGCGTCTGGAAATCGTCGTCGCTCGTGGCGCCGGCAAGATCCGTCAGGTTCTTCAATGAGGTCAGCCAGGTCTTGCTGAGCATGTTGGCCGTTACGGACCACAGCATCGCTTCCGTTGCCTGCTCGATCACGTTGCCGGGATCGGCATCGCCTTCGATGGACCGATAGAACTCCCGCATGTCCGCTCCGAGACCCAGGAGGGTTCCGAGAGGATCCACGCGGTTGAACTCGTAGGAGTCGTCGCCGATCTTCAGCGAGTAACTGGAACGGCCGAGACGCGCCGATGAGCTTGAGCCTCCGTCGTTACCGACGATTTGCCGATCATCCGCGAGAGCGAACGCCGTCCCGATAGCCGTGATGCCCAGGCCCAAACGGGCAAGGGCCTCATCCCGAGCAGGGCCGCCTTGGAGGATGGCCTTTCGGAAGCTGTCCTTCACCAGAGCCAGCGGCGTGTAATCCAGAGCGGTTCGCTCAAGGATCCGCAGGGGGGTCTTGATGAAGGGAACGACCAGATGCATCAGCGGGAGCGAGCCGAGCGCGTGCGAGAAGCCTTTGCTCACCCCGAGCTGAAGGTCGTCCTGGAATAGGACCTCGCGTGCTTCCTGCTCACCGTGCGCGCCCATCGCTTCGAGAACGCCGGCATCGTACCCGTCAGGGTGCCAGCCCGCCGGATGCTCAGCGAGTTGGATTGCACGAGCCTTGAGGAACTGCGAGAGTTGCTTGCCCTCCAGTCCCAGCTCCGCTGCCTCATTCGCTGCGGCGCGAACCGCGTAGCTATAGGCCCCGGCACGAGACGCGATGGAGCCCACGAACTCGTCAGGCAGGTTCACAAACAGGATCGTGCCGGCCCGCGAGAGCGAGCCTGCGGCGTTGATGCCGGAGCCGATTGTCCGAACCAGGCCAGCCAGAGCCTCCTGGAAGAACTTCGGTCCCGGCAGCGACCGGGCAAGATCCTGGAGCTGTTTCATCTCACCGGGGAGGACCGCAAAGTTGCGGTAATTCTTCACGTCAGCACGCTCGAATGAACGGCCGGCGAGAGCATCCGCCGCGGTGTTCGAGGCCTTGATGGCCTTCACCGCGAGCTTGCTCATCCCCATGCTGTCCGCGTTGAGCGCCGCCTCGGCGAGCCCTTCCTTCTCCAGCACGTTGATCGTGTTGCGGAAGGCGTCACCGAAACCCGACAAGATCCCATGGGTGTACGCCCAGGTATCTATCGTCGCCATGCGGGCCGCCACGCCGGCTTCCTTGCCTCCGAAGGGAGACAGGGCCAGTCGAGCCATCATGCTCAACGTGCGTTCCATCACGCGGCTACCGAGCATGACGCCACCAGAGGCAGCGTTGTAGATCCCGGTGCCGGTCGTGAAGAGGTTCCCCACGGTTTCCTTCAGGGCACCGTCAAGGCGCCGAAGGATCCCCATGTTCTCCCTGCGGACGTTCCGCGAGAGTTCGCCGACGTCGCCGGCCAGAGCCTTGAGCTTTGCCAGCTCGCCCAGCTTCTCGGCGTCCGTCAGGTTCAGCCATTTGTCGCTGTAGTTCGACGCACCCTCGAGGATGCGGTTCTTCTGGAGCGCGGTGCCAGCGGCCTTCGCATCATTCTCGATGGCATCGGCAACCGTCTTGGCCGCCTTCTCTTTGCCGACCTTCGCTATGATCTGGAGCGAGCGCAGCGCGCGCCCTACCTCCGACCCGGCGCCGCGGACGGCTCCCAGGTAATAGGCATGGCGCATGAAGGACTCGAGGAAGCGTGCTTCAGCGTCTCCGCCGGTTCCCTTGATGATCGCTTCGGCAGCCGCATCGGCATCCGCAAGGAGCTTGTGTGCGTGGGCGCCGACGAACATGCGGGCACCCATCAGTTCCTCTGCGAGGTTCGACGTGGATCCGTGGACGAACTTGAGGACATCCGCGGTGGACGCAAAGGCACGCGCGGCCGAGACCGTAGCGCCCTCCGTCACGCGGAGATTGGACCGGCCCAGCTTGGACGCGAACGTCTCATATAGCTCGGCCATGCCCTTCTGGAGCCTGCCCAGCATGTCGGGGTCGTCGAACTTGGAGAAGTCGAGCTTCGCCGGATCGATGCCCATCTTGGCCAGGGCGTTCTCAGGGTCGCCGAACAGGAGATTGTCCGAGAAGCGCTTCACCGCCTCGGCGTCGATCTCCGGGTTCCCCGCCTGCCGGCGGAGATAGTCCACGACGTCCTCGAAGTCGCGCGGAGGCGCCTCCTTGGAGACATGGATGGTGGAGTCGAACTGAGGCTTCGGAATGTCCGTGAAGGCCGCGTCTTCGGTGGCCTTGGCGCCGGCCCCTGAGGAAGTCTCGAACGGGTTCTTTGGGCCGCCCTGGCCGTCTGTCACGGCCGGGAGATTGCGGGACCCTTCATCGATCTTGATGTCGCCACGCATTCCATCGACGATGGCCTTGGCCTCTTCGGCCGAGCCCTTCCAGGAACGATACGCCCCCAGGATCCGGGAACCGCCCTCTACGAAGGCATCGCCGAGCAAGCTCAGAGGCGCATTGGCCAGAGCGGCCTTCGCGCGCTTCTCGTATTCGGTGTCGTCTTCTTCCGCAGCAAGGGAGTCCAGGGCGGAGTGGTCCAGGCCGAACAGATCCTTTGCGGTGTTCGCAATGTTGCCCGAGACGGGGTCCGCCTGGGCGTAATCGGTAGGTACACCGGCGAGCATGGCCCGCCCGGCGTTACCGAGCCAGGAGGCCGCCCTTCCGACACCCAGAAACTTGGACCAGCCGGCGAACGGCACGGCGACAGAAACGAACCCTCGAGTGAGCTTCTCGACCAGCCCCGCATCCTCTTCGCCCTTGAGGGTGGGAAGCACCGGCCGGGTCTGCTGGCTGCCAAGTGCGAGATTGCTCACGCCTCGGGGCAGCACAGATTGCATCAGGGTCCCTACCGCCCCCATCGGGCCGGCGCCAAAAACTCCACCAGCGCCCGCATTCGGGTTCGCCGGATCTAGCCAGGCTTGCCCCATGGAGCGAAGACCATCCATCATGCCCTGGCCGGCGTCCCGAAGGCCGCCGACCGTTGCCCGATAGAGGCTGAAAGGACGCTTTGCGGGGACCTTTGGGGCAACCGGTTGGCGGGCCGCTGCGGTCTTATCGAGAGCCTCGGCCCCCGTTTTCTGGGCATCCTCCGCGGCAACGCGCCGCTGGAGAAACCTGAGTTCCTCTTGTTCAGCCTGGGTGAGAGCCATGATGTTCCTTGAGGGTTACCGTCCGGCAGCCTTCCGCTGGAGGTATTGCAGCCGCTCGCGCGCCATGCGCTGAACGTCCGCGTTGTCCTTGGGACCGTACTTGCCGACCGCTGCCACGTAGGCGTGGGATGGGTCTTCGCCGGCCTTCAGCAGCTTCTTGTATTCCGCCATGATCGGGACGGAATAATCGTAGGGCTTGTTGCCATTCGAGGCGCCGAGCGCCTTCTCGACGAGACTTGCCCCGCCGCCGCCGGCCGACTTTGGCTTGTAGAACTGGTTGATGCGGGCGGCCATTGCGACAGCCTCCGGGTTCTCCGTGAGGAGCTTCTCGCCGGCCGTGCGGGCCGCATTCAGAGCCCTGAGACGCGCTGCGGCTTTCTTGCCGGTTCCCAGCTCGCCATCGCTGAAGCGCTTCTGATCGCTGTCGTAGGTCGAGCCATTGAACACGCCCATGCGATACGCTTCGATGTCGGTCGCCAGACCGTAATCGATGTCGTTCTCTGCTTCGGCCTGCGCCTGTCGAGAGTCCGCCTTCGCCTCAGCAGCCGCGCGCCGATCTTCGGCGTCCAGGTTGTTGATGTACGAATAGCCGAAGCTCGGATCCAGATCGCCCCGATCCACCCAGGTGCGGATGGTCTCGCGGCTGGCCGGGTTTCCGTCGACCACACCCTTGAGGATGACGTCGGCATTGTCCTGCCACTTCTTCGTCTGGACTTGATTGGCCTCTACCCGCATTCGTTCACGGATCTGATCGCGCTCCGCGCGGATCTTGGTGATCTCTTCGGGGTTGAACGAAGGCGTCCCGTCCTTGCGCGTCGAGCGCCACAGGGCGTCCAGCCATTCCGGCTTGTTGTTCTCGTCCGCCGCGTTTAGGAACAGACCCAGCAGATATTGCTTGGCCTTGCCCCGCTCGATGGTCGGAGGGACCCGAGCCATCGTGGCTTCGAAGTCCAGCGGAGGAGCCGTTGGGGCCGCCTTGCCGGGTTCATTCACGGGCGTCAGAGAAGCACCGCCGTCACCCGTTGAGGCGTCCGCCAAGGCTCCTGCCGAGCCCGTGCCGGGCTTGCCGAGAACCAGGTGCCAGTGATCGCCGGTGGCGTTCTTCGACCGGCCTGCCCCAACCTCTTCGAACGCTTCGATGATGGAATAGCCGGCGTCGCGATACTTCTGGACGTAGCTCTCAAATGACACGCCCTTGATGGGCGCAATGTCGACCGCGGCGTTCGTCTTCACATGGAAGGAGTTCGGGTTGGCGCGGCCGAGATTGCTGTCGGCCGGGCGGCGGCTATCGGTGATCCTGGCCTG
>CAZFTL010000009.1:55516-174463 GCA_964521615.1 uncultured Stakelama sp.
CTGGCCGATCTGCGTGGCGGCATCGGTGACGAGCCCCAATGTCCTCGCCAAGATCTCGGCGCTGTTATCCGATGGGCGACGGATCGGGGCGTTCACCTCGATGTTCGGCGCATCGGTGTTCCTCCGAGACGGGAGGACATAATCTTGGTTGTCGGTCGACCGACGACGGGCGTCAGGCGAAACCGATACCTTGGCTAGATCGGCCATTCGTTATCCTTGTCGCGACTTCGCGCCTGCGTAGGCGCTGGCGCCGGCAGCGACGATTTGGAGACCAGCTCCCAACACGGTCGGCATAGACGGCATCTGAGCTTGCGCGTCCGCGTTTGAGGCCGCCTTGCGGCTTTCGCGGTTCGCGAGAGAGCGCGAGTCAGCCAGGCCCGCCTGCTGCGCACTGTCGACCAGAAGAGCTTCGACGCCTCCGCTGTTCAGATTGAGACCGGCTTCGCCGGCAGCAACCGTGATGCGGCCTTGTTCGCGTCGGGCTTCGCGGAGACGATCATTGATCTCGGCGGTCGCCGCCTGATCGATTTGCTTCTTCCGCTCGGTATTCTGCGCGTTGATGGCGTCGGCTTGATGGTTGGCCGCTTGGATCTGTCCGACGACGCTTGCAGCAGTTGAGACCACGGCGATGGCGGCCATTGAAATTGGATCACACACTAAGCCGTCCTCGCGAACTCATAGAAGAGCCGGCGCTCCGGCCCATGGGCGGAGTCGGCGTCAATCAGGTGGAAACCGGAATGGAGCAGCCAGTCGACCGCATGGTCGTTTCGCGCGTCCACGAAGTTCCACAGCGTTGGGAACTCCTCATGCATTTCGTTGATGAACCGTCGGGTCTGTCGGGCCACCGCCACCCATTCAGCGGCCACGCCTTCGGTGCCCAGGAGCCAGACAACGCCGACTCCTGGAACTTCCGATGGGGCCGCCCCAAAGGCAGCGATAGGGAGACCTGTGCGATCCGTGATAAGCCACATGCGGCTGGAGGCCAGCCAGCTTTGGATCAGCGCCGCTGCCGGTTCCAGCTCGACCGACGCACGGATCTCGTCCAGGTCAGCCGATCTCAGGTTCTCTGCGATGTACTCGAGGGAAGCCTTTACGGTCTCATAGGGCAGCGTCGCTGCGTCAATTGCTCGTGCGCTCATATCGCCCTGTTGAAGTAGAGACCCTCCCATTCGGCGGACACAAAGGTCGAACCGTATGGGCTGTCATTAACGACCGCGACGGTGGCCAATGCGGCGTTGCCGGCGACCGGGAACGTGAAGGACCCTGAGCCATAATTGACCCGCCCCAGGCGATACGCAGCCGAGCCGATCTGGCGGGCTCCGAAGACGTCGATCGTCGTGGTCGTGTCGTTGTTCAGCAGGGCATCCGGCCCATAGGGCTGGACCTCGCCGCGGAAGTAGACCGAGTCCACATAGTTGACGGTGAAGGTGTGGAGCTGGAGGCGGCCGGTCGTGAGCGGCCTGCCCTGCCAATCGAGGGGATATTGGCGCGAGAAGCGGAGGTACGTCTGGAAGACCTCTCCGCCCGTCATATAGAACCCAGTCTCGTCCCCAGGGACAGACACCGACGTGTCGGACTCCCAGGTGTAATAGGACGGCAGGATGAGGCTTTCCTCATAGGTCGCCCCAATCCCCCTAACGAGCCTGAAAGCATCCTGATCGGCGACATAGGGGACCGTGAAGGTCGTCTTATTGGCCTCTGCATCATACGTGCCGGCCATCGACACGCCGCGATCAAGGAAGATCTGATGGCGCTGATGGTCCGACACCGCGGACGGACGCAGATCGAGTGCCTCGAGAGAGTACACGTCACCGCGCTTCGTCACGAGATACAGCCAGCCGGCGATGAACGCGCCAGACAGGATATGCCCCGAGCCGAAGTCCCAGACCCGCCATGCGGACTGGACCTTCTCCTTCGTGTCCCAGAAGAACTGATAGGCGTAGGCTCGCTGGGGCTGATCGGCGCCCGAGGCGAGCAGGATCACCGCATTCAGGTCGGTGACGCCGATCACCTTGGAAACGCCCGGAGCAACCAGGCCGGGGACATGCGCTGTCACCTCGGCGGCCTTGGTGGCATCCGCACCGTCCAACCGCGTGTATTCTTGAAGGGCCGTATAGCCCCCCGCGTCGGACGCGAAGTAGACCTGATCGCCAACCGGAGAGGGTCTCACCGGAGCCATAACGTAGTTCGTCACGGGGACGATCTTGACGCTCGAGGCGGACAGGCCGGCCTCGCCATTCGACAGCGAGAACTGACGCTGCCCGGAGAACAGCATGATCCCATCATTGAACGGGATCGCGAAGTCCAGCAGGGCCACGTCAGTCGTGCTGGCGGAGACCGAGAAGGCGTCCGCGTCGATGTAGTCGAGGACCGTCCGGCGCCAGAAGTCACCGAAGTCACCGGCAACCGAGAAGATCACGCTTTCGTCAGATAGGAAAGCCAGACGGTTCGCGTAGAAGAACACCTCGCGGATCGTGCGGCCGACGAACACCGGGATCGGGTTCGTGGTCTCATCGCCCACCGGGCGCGCACGCCAGGCGAAGGGCCGGAAGGTGAACGTGCCGTCAGCCTCACGGACCAGTGCATGGGGCATTGTGTCCGCCTTGATGGCGTTCTGGAGCCCAGGCCCGACCGTTTCGTCCCACACAGCCCCGTCCTTGCGAACGTAGTAGGAGACGAAACCGGAGTCCGAGGACCCGACGATCTTGTAGATCGCGCCATCTGCCGCGTCCGACGGCAGATCCTCGAACTTCTGGACCGTGCCGGTCAGCGAGGTGCCGCCGGGGTTGGGCGGGTACGTCACCGGGCCGCCGGGATCCCCAGGATCGCCAGGGTCGTCCGGATCGAACTCACCATACGGCTTCTTGGGGTACGCCGGGTGCGAACCGCCGGGTGGCGCGACGTAATCAGGAGGCGGCGTTTCGTCGGCCCCGAGATCGTCGAGCACCACAGTCTTCGCGGTGTTCACGATGAATGTGTAATCGGCCACTGTCACCGCGCGATAGGCGGGACCGTCCGCGTCAAGATAGCCCAGGCCACCAGGAGCGTTGACGGTTTTCTCGTCGCCCGTCTCGTGGTCGAACACGCGGATCACGCCGGAGTCGATGACGACCAGATAGCGTTCGGAAAGGTCGCGATTGATATGGTGGACGAACGCGCCTTCCAGGGCGTCGATGTCCAGCTCGCGAATGAATTTTGTCGGGGGTCGCCGGCTGACGCCGGTGGCGATGTAGCCCCAGGTGTTGATCTCTTCGTCGGTCTGATCGAACGAGCGAAGGATCGCCGGCTGGCGGGAGACCCCGTTATTGATCGCCGGCAGGGTGCGCGTGGTGAGCGCCAATCCGCACTCCTTTAACGGAGGTCAGAACCTCCGGCGGTTGAAGAATTGGCTGACCGTCGTGTTCACTCGGAAGATGTTGGTATCCCGAGCAGCGCGCTCTTTGCGCTGAAGCAACAGCCAGGCGGCCTGCACGTCCTCTTCGTTGTAGCGGTCGAGGACCGGCGAAGAGACGAGCTGGGCTTGGAAGCGCCGAGCCGCGGAGGTCGCGATGTAGGTTCGCGCCGCCTGCGGCAGGGTCTCGAATGGGAAGCCCCAGGTGATGTCGCAGTCCACGGTGCCAGAGAAGACGAACGTGTGATTGTCGCCGTCCCACAGGTGGATCGCGCCGTCTGCGTTGGGGTTGGCCCGAGGGGTGACATTGATCGTCGTGTCGGTCGCATCGATGTCGAGGACACCGGGCGGCACGGCGATGTAGCCATTCACGTCGGGGGAAAGGGTGTAGCTGGTGTCTGTGTTCCAGCTCCAGCCGGCCGTCTGAAGGTCCCTTGAGGTTTCCCTGAGGGCATTGCGTGCCTTCGTGACGTCGGAGATGCCGGACACGTCCAGGGAGTTCACGGGGGCCTGCCCGATGCTCTCGAGCATACGGTTAACTGCTTCAAGCTCCGTTTGGGCGCTGAGAAGGTTCGATTGTGCCATCAGGCCTCCAAACGAAAAAATGGGGACCCGGCCATAGCCAGATCCCCATTCGGGATTACGCCGTCTTCAACTCGATGGCGCACTTCGAGCGCAGGGCCCGCGTGCCGACCATGCGTCGGCCGATCAGCAGGACACCCTGCTTCTCCGGCTGGTCAACCATCTGGAAGCCCAGGTCCTGCACGACCGCCGAGGCAGCCGCATAGGGGGTCCAGACGATGCCGACCGTGTTGGTCTGATCCTGGCGATAATAGGACGGGATCGTCGTGTTCGAGGTGTCGTTCTTGCCGAAGACGCGCGAGGCGACGTTCGACTTGAGGACCTCGATGTCGTCGATGGTCGTCAGCGTGTGCTTCTGGATGTTCGCCGCACCGCCATTGAAGTCGCGGTTCAGGTTCTTGTCCGAGCGCGCCAGCATGTACCATTGCGCCGGCAGGAGCAGACCCGAGACGAGCTGCGTGTCGACCGGAACGCGCTTGGTGTCCATCGCTTCCTTCGCCTGGCTGAAGCCGTCGAAGAGCGTGGTCGCGGTGTTGGCGAACGCCGCGTTGGTAAGGCTGCCGCCGCCGCTGTCGCCGGTGAACAGAGCGCCGCTGCGCGACGCCTTGATAACCGCGCGCATCACGTTGGCATCGTAGAACTCGGCGAGTTCACGGCCGATGGCTTCGGTGTAGGGCGAGCGGACCTCGACGTCGAAGAGCTTCTCATCGACATCGGCCACGAAGACCGACGAGATCAGTTTGTCGTCCGGGGTGACGGTCACGTCCTGCGACGCGATCTGACCACCGGTGATTTCCACGCCGGGGACGTGGTATTCGGCCGACGCGTTCCAGAAGGCCGGGAACTTCATCGACTTCGCGCCCGAGAGCTGGGCCGACTTGTGACGCGAGGACATCACGGTCGTCGCATCGTAAGCGGTCAGTACCTCGCCACCGCGGACGTCGAGGGCGAGTTCGTAATTGTCGCTGCCGCCCTGGCGGAGGGCCGGACGCGACGGAGAGCTGTTTGCCATGTTTTGGTTCGTGCTTTTTTGAGGTGGGTTTCTTGGGTCCCGTTGATCCTCAAGGTCCGCGCGTGAGTGGGGTTATCGGCCGCAGCCGGCCCCCGCTTCGGATTGTCTTTTGGCAGCTTGGGTAGTGTTGCCCCGACTTCCACGGGGCGCCGGCACGTCTCGTCAGACGGCCGGTTACGGAGACCCTTGCTCTCCGCGATTATCGGAGACGCGCCTCTCCAGGAGCGCGGCCAGGGTAGGTCCTAGGTGAACCATCCCGGCTATTTGGTTAGTGGCTGAACGGCCCCGAGCGCGGCGTCACGTTCTTCAACGTGCCCGCCTTCTTCGAGCGTTCGAGTTTCTGGACAGCCGCGCGACGTGCGTTTGCATCGTTCTTCGCGTCGGCTTCAGCGAGATCCTTCAGGAACTCGTCCTTGTGCTGATACACGGTGCCGGTCTCGGCCCCGGCGTTGATGTTGGTCAGACGACCCTCGCCACCAGCGCCGGCCTTATAGGCAGCCATGAGGCCACCCACGGCGAGCTTGATGAGCTTCGGATTGCCGACCGATCCGTTGAACGCGTCGATCTCTTCCGGCGACCAATTGTCGGCCGCCCAGGCCACCGCGGCCTTGAACTGATCGGCGCCACCGGCGACCTCGTGCGCCGACGCTTCGAGCGCTTTCTCCTGGGCCTTTACGCCCTGGAGGTAGAGATCGATGGTCGCGCTGGGGATGCCGGCCTTGATGAGAGCCTCACGGCTCTCCTGGGGCAGCTCGCCGTTGTTCGTGGCGTAGGCCTCAGCGGCGGACGCAAAGGCTTCTGCGAGGGGTCCGGATGGATCCGCATCGGTGCCGTTGTCGGCACCGTTTTCGCCGCCCTCATTGGCGGCCTGCTGGCCATCCTGTGCGGCTTCCGGTGGGATCTTGGTGCCGTCACCGGCCGGAGCTTCGCCCTCGGGCTTGCCGCCCTTGAACTTCTCCAGCTCGATGTAGCTCTTGAGAAGGGCCTCGGTATTAACCGCCCCCTTCTCGGCATCCCAGAACTTCTCCGGGACATCGGCCGGCCGCTCAGCAGGCGCCGCGGCTTGGTCGTCCGGCTTTACGCCCGTGCGTCCATATTCGGCCAGAGCTGCGGCTTCCGCCGACAGCTCTCCCTGGCCTTCGATCTGGCCGTCGATCTGGCCCTCTTCACCCGGCATCTGTTACTTCAGCTCCGTGAGGACGGTGCCGTTGCCGATGGTCGAGGAGTTCTCTTCGACGGGCTCCACGAACTCCGCTTCCGGCGCCTCGGTATTGTCGACGACGACCGTATTGGTTTCGACGACAGTTTCCTCCGGGCGGCCCGTTGCGGAGACCGCTTCGTTTGCCGGTTCAGAAGCCGGCGGGGTGTTCTTCAAGGGATAGTCTCCTATTGCGGCGTCGCGGCCTGACCGTTCTGCATGGCGTCAATGGCGCCCTTAGCGATGGTCGGAGCCACCTTGCCGCCGATGTCGGCAGCCGTGGCGTTGGCGGCGTTGGCCGTCTGTACGTCTTGCGTGAGGATGAGCTTCTCGACGTCCTGGACGCCGCGGCCGACTCCGAGGCGCAAAGCGACCTCGTCTATGTTCAGCTTGGCGGCGACGGCTTGAGGACCGAAAGCTGCGGTCAGATCTTGGATCCAGTCGCGGATAGCGACAGCTTCAGTGTTCTGGCCGAGCGCGTTGAAACCCGTCACGACGACGGGCACCACGCTGTCTGGGAGCTTCGGCGCCTTCTTTTGTCGAGTAAGGATGTAGAGCAAGCGGCGCGCGTAGGGTCGCTGCACCTCCGCCGAGAGGACCGTATAGGTTCCTCCAAGGGCGTCTTCGAGTTCCTGGGCCACGGCCCGGATCTCTTCTGCCGTGACGCGCTCGGCGTCGCGGATGACGTTGGCGGTCAGCAGGAAGGCCTGGCTGAGCCGGCGCTCCACGTCCTTGATGGTCTGATAGAGGATCTGGAAGTCGGCCGCTTTGTCGAGCTGGAGCGTCTTGATGCGATCCGCGAACCCAACAAGGGTATCCCCGGTTTCCGCTGTGGCCAGCTCTTCGACGTCGATCCCAGAGTTAGGGTCGACGATCCTCAGAATACGTGCGGCCTCGGCCGCGAACTGAAGGACCGCCTTGGCCCCGTCCTCGTATGTGAGGAAGTCGCCGGCATATTCGGTGACCATGCTCCGCCCGTAATCTGACCCTGGAACGGCCTGCCAGCGAAGGGCCTGCCAGCCAGAGTCGTCAGCGCCGACCGAGCCGCGCGAGCCAGGGACTTCGATGTCCTTGATCTCTTGCCAGTGCTCGACCTGGTCGCCGTTGCGGCGGACGTAGGTGTAGATGTCGACCTTGGTCTCATCTTTCGATGAGGCCGTGTTGGGGTCGTCGGTCTGATCGTCGGCCAACCCAACAGCGTTCTTGACGGCTTCGTCGAGTTCGCTGGGATAGACCTGTTCCTTGATGATCGCCTCGAGAAGGTCGCCCTGCGCGTTGCGCCGAACCACGTATTGGTCGAGACGCCACATGCGCGTTCGGGTGCCGTCATCTGGATGATAGACCAGCGCGTTGCCGGCCACCACGAGATGACGGAACGCTTCCATCCAGACCGTCCGCGAGGTCGACTCTTCGACCAGGATCATGGCTCTACGGGACACGCCAGCCAGCGCCGCTTGCGCGGGGCCGAGCTGAGACTGCATCGCCTCGGCTGTCTGGTCGTCGATGTCGAGCCGGAAGAACGGACGTTCCGGCGGAAACATGGTCACAAGGACCTTCGCCGAGACGTTGTTGACGAGACGGGCGCCCATCGAAGTGTAGGGCTGCTCCGTGACGTCATGCGGATCTGAACTCCCCTCATCGGGGATCAGGCCTGGAATGGTGACGCGGGCCGCTTCCCTCGCCGAGGTCAGCACGGTGTTCCGCGCCTTCATCAGGCGGTTGTAGGCTTGTGCGGCAGTTGCCACTTGGGCTCCTTACGCGGCCGGCCCTGCGGCCGACGTGGGGATACGCACCCCATTGGCGCCCAACGCATTCGGATCCGGAGCAACGCTGACAGCCGGCCCATTGGTCGTGCGGTCAATGCGGAGCTGGTTGCGGCCGATGCGGAGGGAGTTGAGCGATTGGTCGATCCCGTCGAGGAAAGGGTTTCGAAGGATCGGAAGGGGCTTGTTGTCGGTCGCAGAACTCGCCTGGACCTTCGGTGTCTTAACGATGCACACGGCCTCGGCCTGCTCCTCGTCGCGGAGGCGCGGCCTCCTGTTGAGGATTGGCCCGCCATTTCTTCAGGAAGAGCACGACGGACCGTTGGCCTGCGTCGTACTTGATCTCGTCCATCGACGTGTCCGCGGCGATCACCGGCTCCGGAAAGATCCGGTCCAGCTCGGCGAGCAAATCATCGACGGTGTTTGGGAACGCCTTCACAAGGGTCTCCGCAAAAAAGGCCCCATCCGCATCATCAGCCCACGCAGCGCGTGAACCTCAGCGGACAGGGCCGAAGGTGTCATAGGAGACTAAGTGGAGCTTCTGACGTCTCCATATAGGGCAACCTAATCGACCGGTTCGTCGGTCTCGTAGGCTGGCGGGAGCCAGAGCCGGGCGGATCGCCCGTCATAGTCTTGGAACTGCAAGATCCGCGCGAGACGCGCTTGCCGGACCGCGTCGTCTTCATCCTGCCCGACGTGTGCGAAGGCCATCAGGACCTCCTCCCAGGCTTCCTCTTCGCTTTCCGCTTCGAGGACGTCTTGAGCATATGGCGACGACTTCCCGACCCCATAGGCACCCGGATAGCCATCCGTCGTGTCGCCCACGATAGTCTGCCAGAAGTGAAACCGGATGGCCTCGAGCAGGGTGATCTGGAAGATCTTAGGCTTGGGGCCGGTCTGGGCCTGGGGCCGATAGAGCTTCCCAGGGATCGTCATGAGATCCTTATCGGCGGACACGATGATCCTCTCATCGGTTCGTGATGGATCCGTGGCGATGATCCCCATGACATCGTCGGCCTCGAGGGTCGCGCGCTCCTCCACGATGTATTCCTCGCGGAGCCAGTCCTTGAGGTCGTAGAGGTGGACCGGCCGCTCGACGTTGCCCCGCATGGCCTTGTACGTCGGATCGATGCGATCCTTGCGGAAAGACGTGATGTCATCCGAAAGGCACACGATGAGGTCGTCGGGCTGGAGACGGTCGATCAGCCGGTTCAGTTCCTCCTCGGCGTACACCTTGGCGGCGTCGAAGTCGGCAGCGACCGAGGGGGTCACACCGTCCCACTTGTAGGTCCGTTGGGTTGCTGAGGAGGAACGATAGGCGAGGATGTCGGCGTCGATAAGGAGGGTGCGGGTCAGAGTTCGAGATCCTCTCTCGTCTCTTTGACAATCTTTCGCGCGGTTTCTCGGAGGAACTCGTGGGATTTTACGATGAACCTTGCATGGTCGTCGTGCTTTGCGTCGATGCGTTGCCGACCCCACTTGGTCACGACGTAATATCTGATGTCTTTCATTCCACCCCCAGGTCCGTCAGTTCGACGCGGAGCTGCGCGGCGACCATGCGGAGCACCGGCCCGATCTGCTCGGGCTTCAGGCGCAGGGACGCGATGTTCGCATCGGTCCGCGACATGGCCGCCGTGATGTAGACGTCGCGGCTGTCCGAAGCCTCGGCGCGCTTATCGAGGAAGTCCTCAATCTCCCTGATGTTGTCTATCAGGAGAGCTGCATGGGTCGCTTGGGTCGGCGTCAATCGCCGATCCCCTGCTCTTCGACCGCTGTGCGCGCGATATGCGTCGGATCGGTCTTCACGTATTCGTCGTAGTGGCGGTCGAAGCAGACGTTACAGAGACCCCAATTGACGACCATTTCGCCGTCCGAGATCGTCCGGCCGCATTCGGCGCAGGACGCCAGCTCGACCGCGTAGGCATTGCTCATTGGGTCAGCTCCTCGAAGCGGTCCAAGAACCACTTCTTCGCTTTGGGTTGAGGGACGGCGGCGATGCGGAGCCCAGGCGCGGGGACACCAGGAACCTTCCAGGGAGCCGGGGGAGGCTTCAGCAGATCCCGCTGCTCGGCCAGCAGGACCATATTGTCCGCCACCTTGATGCTCGGATCGAGTTCTGCGGGGAGACCGAAGCGTTCCGCTATGGCGACCCACACGCGATCTTCGATCTCGCGATAGTTCGTCAGCGCCGGCTTCACCGGCCTCGGCACGTCGACCACGTAGGCCTCCGTCGCGTCGTGCAGGAGCGCCGCCAGGGCGTGCTCTCTGGGCACATATCGCGAGACGTACACGCTGTGCTCGGCGATGCTGTACCAGTGGTTGGCATGGCCAGCGAACCGGCCCTGCATCGACAACGAGTGCGCGATGTCTTCGATGTCGACCTCATCGGCCCGAGGGTCGAGCGGCCAGAACATCCGGCCGGTATAGGTCTGCATCCAGTTGCCCTTGCGGGTCGTGCCGACCGGGCGATTATCGTAGGTTCGATTGTCGTAGGTCGGCGGGACGTCGTCGATCAGACAGCTATCCCCAAAACACGGCTTCTTCTCGCCGTAGAGGCGGATCACTATCCGAAGATCCTCTTCAGCAGCGGCTTCTTCTCGATCTTCTTCTTCGCGTCCTGCTGCCAGCGCTCACAGGTCTGGCCGATCCCAAGGATCCCGTCGCCGCGATTGTTTGCCTTGTCGGTCTGGCCACTCTCGCGGTTGCCGAAGTCGACCCAGGCTCCGCCGCTATTGTCCGCCGGCAGCGGGGCGTGAGGTACTCGGGACTCCAGCCCCGACGCCTTGACCATCTCCGTGAAGCAAGTCGGCGCAACGAGGGTCGTTGACGTCGTCACGCATGCAGAGAGCAGTAAGACCGGCACGATGGAGAGCGGGATCAATAGGCGCCGAAGCGCCGGGAGACGTCGTGATTGCACGAGAGGACCTTTCGGTGGTCGCGTCGGTCGCTGCGTTCTTCGCTGCGGTCTCCGCGGTGATCTTGACGGCGCCGGTGGCGGCGTTGGTCTGGGCCTGCGAGACGATCTCTCCAGCCCGTGCGGATGCGGTGGATTGCTGGAGGGAAACAGGACGCAGAACGGCAAGATAAATGACCCCCCACAGGAGGCCGGCGGCGAGGATAGCGGCCACAACAGGGCCACCGATCTTCTTCACGATTTCGGGCATGTTATTCCTTCCGGGATGCCCCCGTCACGCGCACCCCCCGTTGGAAGGTGGCGTAGAAGCTGGCGATGGCGCGCAGCTCTTCGACGGAGGCATCCGACTTGAGGCGGTTGGCTCTGTTCGAGATGACCACGATGTTGCCCGGCACGTAGCCCAGCTCGGGCTGGATCCGGTCGAGCGACGGGGAGTTAGGTCCCCCGCCCTTCTTTCCGGTCGTCTGGAACAGAGGCAGCCCGAGGATCGGGCAGTGTGTGGGCACGACAATGTCGTCTTGCGTGAGAAGAAACGGAACACCCGCGGCTTTCGCTCGTGCCCGTGCATTATCCATCATCACGAGACGAACATCACGAGACGCCCGGCGTGCTTGACTATAACGAGCGTACGGACCCCGGAAGTCTTTCCCTCCCGAGGTCTCGATACGTAGCAATGAGGAGCTTTCCTCAGTGGGTGTCCGACCAGCGGACCCCGATGTCGCAGCTTCCCGCGAGCGGGCAGCGGAGACCGAACGCTTCACCCGCTTGTCGGATGGCGTCCGCGGCAATCGACCCAACTTCCTGGGCAATGTCTTCGTCGACCTCGATCTGAAATTCGTCGTGGATGTTGGCGACGAAGGCGAACTCTCGGCCGTGAACCCAGCCACGCTCGATCAGCGCGTCATAGGTCAGGACGAGGGCCAACTTCATCACGATGGCGCCGCCCCCTTGGAGCAGCGTGTTCAGGGCGGAATGCATCCCTCGGACGTGGAGCTTTCGGCCGTCGAGGCCGAGAAGGAACCCACGGGAGGCGCCTGTGGTGGTCGGATAAGGCTTGCCAGTCTTGCGGTTGCGATGTCCGGCCTTGTGGCCCTTTACGTCGGCTTGGAGCTTGCCGAGGGCGGGGAAGCCCCCCTCGAAGGCTGCTCGGCCTTTTGCCCCCAACGCCGTGAACGCCTTCTCGCGTGCATCACCGGCCGCGTGCTTGCTGTTGAAAGCCGCGCGCGCATTGTCACCCAGATCTTCGTAGGTGATGAAGCCCAGCTTCCAATTGCCGGCGCCATAGAGATAGGCGTACTCGAACGTCTTGGTGTTGTCGCGAGAGTTGAAGCCTAGATAGTCCCGCGCCAGCGTGTGGGCGTCGGTTCCATCTTCCTTCTTCCCGTTGACCAGGCTCTCGACGTAGGCACCATTATCGTAGCGGGCCATGTAGTGACCGAGCATACGAAGCTCGAGACCTTCCGCATCGACACCTACCAGCTTCTTGCCGGGGGGAACGATGAAGAGCGACCTCAACTCGAAGCCATAGCCGCCGGCCAGGCCCTTGATGGGATTTCCGGCCTTGTCGACCTTGACCTTGGGGACCTGAGCGACGTTCGGGCTGTTGTGGGTCATGCGACCCGTGACCGCGCCGTTTGAGTTGACGCGTCCGTGGATCCGTCCGTCTGGGCCGACCTTCTTCAGCAGAGCATTGTCGCCGGTGGCGAGGAAGCCCAGCCGTTTGGCGACCGTCAGGTAGTCCTTCAGCAGTTTCGCTTCGGGATATTCGAGACCGTCGAGGGTCGTTTCGTCGACCTTCGGCTTGCCCGTCTCCGTGAACTCTTGGGGACGCCACCCGAACAGGGTGATGAGGCGATCCGCAATCTTGTCCCGCGAGCTGGGCTCGAAGTCGACCAGCTTGACCTTGGAGTAGGCCGCTCCGGCCGCGTACTCGGCCTTGTATGTAGTGCCATCGTCGAGGGCGACGGTCTTAGATCCGCGGACCTTCCGCGTCACCTCGACGACCTTGCCCTTGTGGCGCTCGGGGACAAACCAGGGCTTGAACGCAACCCGGAGCTTGTCCTCCAGGTCTGCCATCACGCCCGTCAGCTCGACCGCGAGTTTCTCCGCAGCGGCGACATCAAAGAGGAAGCCATGCTTCTCCTGGAGATCGATGATCTCTGCGACGCGGGTCTCAAGGTCCAGCGCCCAATCTGAGTAGCCCTCCGCTTCGATCTTCTCGAAGACGCCGACATTCACCTCACAGTCCTGGGCGCAATAATCGTCCATGACTGGAGTGAAGGCGTCCCACGGACCCTCGAAGTCGCCCTTATAGTTTCCTTGGCGGAACCCCCAAGAAGCCAACGAATGACGCCCGGTGCAGCTCACTTGCTTGTCACCTTGCTTGCAGCCTTTGTCCCATTCGGGAGGGCGTTTCCGCTTGGCGACGGCGCGCTTATCGATGTCGTAAAGGTTGGTCCAAATCAGCCGAGAGTAGACCAGGGAGTCCCGGATTTTCCCCTTCGGATTGAACCATGGGAAGATCTTCCGGATCGCCGGAATGTCGTGGCTGATGATGTTATGGCCGCCGATCTCATCGGCTTCCATCAATAGTCGGGCGCCCTCCTCAAGGGAGCCATCACGAGGCGCGACCGAGCCGTCCGCATAGAAGCCGTCATTGTACCGCCCCCGCCGGCCGGTAGTCCGGTCGACGAGGTTGATACAGTGGAGCTTCGTCATGGAGTCGACGAGGCCGTCGCCTTCGGTGTCGAAGACGATCAAACGTCAGGCCTCGCCGGAGTGTTAGTCGGCGAGGATGCCGGCGATGCGCGAGCGGATCTTGCGGGCTCGCTCTTGCTCGTCGTGAGCGTCGCGGAGCTGATGGGCAATCGAGACCATCGTCTCGTTCAGCGCCGTCGTCTTCGCGACGTGGCCGGAATGGACGACATCAGCGCGGTCGTAGAGGCGGTTGATGGCCTGTTCGACGCGGTCCGCGGTGTCGCGGAAAGGGTTCAGCACACGGATCGCCGTGCGGACGGTATTGGGGATCATGGAGGGTCCTTGCGGAAATAGGAGGGGAAAGATCGGGAGCCCGAAAGGGATCATCCCATGCAGTCCGTGCATGTCTCGGCCGCGCGGCGGCGGACGCTCGCGAGAGCGCCGATTAGATCGGCAGCGACGCCCTTGGCTGGGCGATCATCAGTGCCCGTCCCGACCGCCAGTGCGTCCGTGATGATGAACAGGCTGGCAGCAGCGTGCGCCAGATGAGATTGACCGCTTTCTGGGTCGACCGTTTCACCATCCCACCAGCTTGCGAGATGACGCACGGCGGCGTCGATGTACGTCGATGCGGTGACTGGCTGGTCCCGCCAATTGTACGGGCCATACTTCTCGCGACCGAGCCGCATCACTTCGCCGACCTGGACCAGAGGCGGTGTTGGTATGACGGAGAGCAGCGGGGTCTTGAAGGAACCCTGAAGGGTCTTCGGGTTCCCGTCTGGAAGGTCAGAAGTCAGAGGCGCGGGTTTCGTCGCCAAAGGCGGTCTCCTTGTCCAAGTCGACTTCGATGAGCCGACCCGTATCGCGGTCGTAATGGAGGCCGAGCGTGGTTCCGGTAGCGTCGCCGGTCTCCCGCTCCTTGAGGATGCGGAGGATCGTCGGGCTGTCCGGTTCTTGCTTGTTGCGCTCCAGCGCGAACAGATTGTGGGACCAGCGCGCGATAGCTCGCGAGCCGGTGAAGTGCTTCTCCAGCACCCGGCCACCTTCTTCGTGAGCGGTCCCGGTCGGAGTCGTCAGGTGCGAGATGAAGTGAACCGTGAAGTTCATCTGCTCGACCATGCTGGCCAGGTCGGCCATGATCTCGTCGAGAGCCTTCCGGTCGTCATCAGCGAAGGCAATGAGAGCCGTCAGGGGGTCGAGGAAGACATCCTCGATACGGAGGGCGAGCACCATGTACCGGATCAGGTTCTTGATGCTGTCCCAATCCTTCGCCCCGAAGTGATTGTAGGGGAAGAACAGACCATCGAAGCTGTCGATGGCGGCGGCCAACTCGGCTTCGTCGAACTCCACGCCAGGGACGTGAACACGCTTCCCAATGGCCATCCCGCCGAGGGTTCGGAGGGTCTTCACCGGGTTCTCTTCGAGCAACAGCGCGCCGACCTTGCGGGGCTCCGGCATGATGATCGGAATGTCACCGTGCGGCTCGATCAGGTCCGGCCGCATCGTCGTCAGCATGAGCTGTTTGAAGAGCGTCGTCTTGCCTGAGCCGACACCGGCGCCCCAACCATACAGCTCACCACGGCGCTGGCCGTAGGTGGCCTTGGTCAGTCCGACGAAGGGGAACGGCAGCCCATAAGCCGGTGGCGCGAGCGCCTTGGCCTTCAGTTCGCCGACCGACATGATGCCGTCCGGCCGGTACTGGCGGGCGTTCCAGGCGGCGTCGACCAACTCTTTCGAGCGGCCGGCCTTCACCATCTCATTGGCGTCCTTCAGCGGGAGTTCCGCGATGAAGGCCTTGCCAGGCGAGATGAGGCGAGCGGCGTCCTCCGAGGCCTTCCGGCCAGGGTCGTCCATGTCGAACATGAAGACCACGCGGTCGTACTGCTCGAGCCACGATGCGGCAGCCGCGATGGACTTGCCGGCGTTCTGAGCCCCGTTGGGGATCGAGACCGCGGGCCAGGTTCCGCCCATGGCTTGGGTCGCGGACATGGCATCCAACTCGCCTTCGGTGACGACGACCATACGGCCTCCGTCACGCCACTTCGACTGCCCGAAGAGGGGAAGCGCGGCCTTCGGGTCGCCGACCCAGCCGAAGTCCTTATCGGAGTCTCGCCACTTCTGGGCGACGGTGCGCCCGGAGGCGTCTTGATAGGCCGCAATCTGAACCTTCCGGCCGCCCATCTGCCCGACGCGATAGTCGAACTTCTGGGCGGTCTTCAGGTCGATCTTGCGGGCCGGTAGCGGCTGGACTTCTCCGTGGAGGAGATCCTTCCGTAAGGGTTCACGCTCTTCGGGTTCCTCTCCGTCTCCCTTGCGGGTCACCCCACAGGAGAAACAGTGCGTATGTCCGTCGTCGTAGAGGGCACAGGCGTCAGAAGATCCACAGTCCGGGCATGGTCCCTTTGAGACCAGCTCGGAGTCGCTCACCCTAGGCGGTCGCTCCTATCGCCGAAGGCGGCCTGCCAAATTGCGAAGCCAAACGCGAGGGCGACCAGCGAGCAGACGACCGCAACAACTTCAAACGGGCTCACGCCGCGCGCGTCCCGACCCAGGTGGCGGTCGTCTTCATGCCGCCCGGCGTAGCCGCGATCACTTCGGCAGGGACACCCAGGGCCTCGAGCACAGGCTCGAAGGCCAACCGCATCGCGGTCTTATACCGCAGCGGACGCATCCGCACGGGATCTGGCACGAACGACCCGTTGCCGCGGTGCTTCCGACGCTTTGTCGACGAGGTGATATTCGCCATACGGATTTCCTTGTGTATCCCACTTGTGGACCGTGACGATCTCCTTGCCGGCTGGCAGGAGGTCGGTGCGTTCGTTGCGGAGGCGGTGGATGACATCGGCCAGGCGGAACCGGCCGTATTCGATGAGGGCCGAACCCTCGGAAATGTGACCGCGGCTGGCCAAGTGGCCGGCGACGATCTCGATGCGGGAGCGTCTCACGAGTGGAGGTCGAACCGATAGAGGTCGGAGCCTGCCATGATGGAGATCAGCAGCTCGCCGTACTTGGGATCGGTCGCGTAGACGCCGGTAAGTGCTCGGGCGAAAGCGTCCGGGCCGCGATGGCCGGCAACGCCCCGCCACTCGTCATACTTGGCCTTGGCCTTGGCATAGACCGGTCGGTTCAGGAGCTTGCCGTGTTCCTCGAAGGCTTCGGCCAGCGAAGCGAACTTACGGAAGGGAGCGTCGACATAGACGGTCCTTCCTCCGATCACCTCACGGGTCCTGACGGTGACAGACGGATCGCCAGGACGAGCCTTCATGCCGAACGGGTTGTTGCTTCCGGGCGGCATGTGTTGGCCCCAGCCGCTCTCCAACGCCCACTGAGCGATGGCGAGGGAGGCCGGGATCCCGTACTTCTCCTGGGACAGTTGCGCCGCCGAGACGACGTCTGCGGGAGGGGTTCTCATGGCAGAAACTCCACGGTGATATGGTAGCCGGGCGTTTCGCCGGGCTCGGCCCAGCGCTTGAGGAATGGACCTCCGACGATTTGATCGTCGTCGACCCACCAACCGCCGGCCTGCGTGATGGCGTCGAACACGCCCTTCTCGTAGTTGTCGCGGTCGCCCTTCGGCCGACGACGCTTGGTCGTCTTGGGCTTCTCCACGACAACCTCGAGGCCAACGATGACGTCAGCTTCGGAAGGGGCGTCTTTCGGATAGGGCGCGGGGATCTCTCCCAGCAGCCGGATGGCCTCGTCCTTCCAGTCCCGATACTTCGGGTCTGTGTAGATCGTGGCGAAACGACCCCGGCACGTACACCGGGATCGCTGGCTGGGATTGGGAGAGATCGGAAGGAAGAACGTGGACTTCAATTAGAAGTCGCCGTTGTCATCCGACTCGTCGGCAAAGCCGCCCTGCGGAGCCTCCTGGTCGGCGATGTCATCACCGTCCTCTACCCCGAAGCCATAGCTCGCCGCGGTGCGTTCGCCGCCCTGGACCAGCTTAAGGAGCTGAGCCCCCTCCAGCTCGAACCGGACGCCGATCTCCTTGTCCTTCGGGAACCAGTAATCCATCACCGCGACCGAGAGCTTGAGCACCGATCCGCCGCCGATCTTGGGCGGGTTCTTGAGCTGGATGCCCTTGGCGTTGAAGATGTCCGGCTTCTTGTCGAACGACTGGCCGGCCTTCGGCCCGTTCTTGATGTCGACGCGCGCCGTCAGCGACGCACGGAAGACGTAATAGCCCGTCTCGTCACCGGTCTCCGGGTCGATCTCGGGTTTCAGGAAGGTGTCGGTCTTCTTCAGCTCCTTGAGGAGCGCGCCCTTCTTGTCGCGCTGAAGCTCGTCTTTCTTGGCTTCGAAAGCTTCGTCCAGGATTTCCTGGGCGGCATCGATCACCGGCTGCCAGGCGGGAAGGTCCGCCGCGGCAATACGAAGACGCGCATGATACTCGCCGGTATCCCGTTTAAACTTATAGTCCGGCTCGTTCAGTGCCGGCCAGATCGAAGGTGCGGCCGGGGTGATGACGCGCGGGTAATCCTTCCGTTCACGGATCAATTTGTATTCATCCTTGCGATCTCACGTCGAACCCAAGACGAAACGGCCTCGAGTTCGGCGAGTGTTGCGTTGTTTTTAATGCGATTGGCTCGCCACGAAATTACCCGGATGTTTCCCGGCACGTAGCCTAATTCAGGAACGAGACGATCGACGGTCGGCGACGCGTCGACAGGGCCACGTTTGCCTTTCGCACTTCTCAATTTGATGCCGAGTACCGGACATCTCTCCGGTATTTTGATATCATCTTCGGAAATGGTGAAAGCCAACCCTTTGGCGCGTGCGCGCCGCCGCGCTGTCCACCAAAGCCGACGTTCCGGATAAGCATCATAATGTCGGCGCTGTAGTTCCGCGTACCTGTCAGGATTAGCGGCGCGCCACTGTGCGTTGCTGGTCAGTCGGATCCTCGACGCTCGCGCAGAACGCGGCGGATGTCGTGATTGATGTTGCTCAGGAGGTAGCCTTCGGAGGCCAGCTCCATCTGTACGCCGAGGTCGACCACGCCGTCCTCCAGCCATTGGTCAGCGGCGCGCTCCAGGAGCACGTCTTCGATGTAGCGTTGCTGGGGGTTCATGAGCGCAGCTCGCCTTTCGCGTAATCCGAGATGGCACTCGCGGCGGACTCGACGGCCTCGATATCGGGGACCTGTCGTCTCGCGCGGGAGACCAATTCGTGGGGGTCTTGGTTGAGGGCGCGCGCCAGGATCACCGCGGCGGCGAAGACGGCCTCGACTTGGGTCGCAGCGGGTAAGCGCTGGAGTGCGTTGAGGACCTCAAAGGCCGGTTCGCGGATCTTCTGGTCGGACGTAGAGGCAGCGACGGCGAAACGGATCGCCGCCGGCTTTTCGTTCCAGGAGGGGTGCATCAGACGCGGTCGACGATCTCGACCGAGACCAGCTTGCCGTCTTCCAGAACGGTCTTGATGGTTCCGATATGGTCGGTCATCCGCCGCGCCGTCGCTGCGTTTTCGAGTGACGTGTAAGCCGCCATGGCCACTCGAGACGCAGGCTTCCCTTCGACGCTCTTCAGGTAGACGTTCTGGAACGTCTCGGTTCGCTCGGGGACGTTGATGAGATCGTGAGGCGAGATGGTGTCGTCCCGCACATATGAACCATCAGCGGTGTAGGTGTAGGTGTACTCGCGCCCCGATGGAGACTTGACGAGAGCCAGGATTGTGTCTTCGTAGAACCCCTTCAGATCGGTGACGACAATTCGAGCCGGACGCCCATCGCGGGTCCGGACCGGCTTGGTAGGATCAAACTTCACAGATAGTCTCCTTCAGAGCCGGACCGGCCGGCTTCTGTCTCCACAGAGTGCAACTTAATCAGCTTCAGGGGATCACCCCATAAGCATGACTATTAGGCGAACACATAGGGGCTGTGCTGGATGTCGTTGAGATCCAGTGTTCCCTTCGCCGGCAGAACCGGGAGCTGCTCGACGAGATCGTCAGGCAGCTTGTTCGCGATCTCGGTGCGCAGCTCATCGAGCCAGTCGCGCCGGTATTGGTCGACAAGGGTTTCCCTCAGGATCCCGACAAGCTCGTCAGTGCGAGCCGCATGGGTCCCGAAGCTGTCGTGTATGACCGCCAGATAATCGATCCCGGCGGCCTTCGCGCCTCGCGCAACGGCCCTCAGGTGGGCAGCATCTAGCGAGTGAACGAAGTTGGGCGCGATCCCATTCACCTGGCCCCGCCCGTTCATCCGCGATCCTTCGACCGCGAGCGTCACGAAGACGGGCCGGCCCTGCCAGTGGACCTTCACTCGCTTGCCGTAGACCTCCCGATACGATTGCTCGACCGGCAGTCCGTCAGGCGTCGTCCAGCGGATCGGTTCGTTGGCTTGGACCGCCACCTTGGCGACACGCCGGAGCCATTCCATGGCGCCGCTGGCGGCCGACACGACCGACGAGACAGCCTCGAACATGACGTGGCTCAGATAAAGCGCCGCGGCATAGTTGTCGGCTCCGCCCAGATGGGGCGGCTCATTTCTCGTGGCGTTGTCCGCATCGATCTCCCGGAGTGTCTGAAGGATCATGTCCTGCATCCCGAACCGGGTGGCCGAGTAGACGAACGTCATGGTCGGGCGCTTGGCGACCTTGCGGGTCACCTTGCCATTCTTCCAGGGCACGGAGGCAGGATCGGTGTCCGCATCGACGAACGCTTGGGCGACCGCAGCGACCTCCGCATAGACGTCTTGCGGGTTCCCGCTCGGGATCAAATTGACCGCCTTCGCGCCGACAGGATCGCGGAGCATGGCGGAGAAGTGCTGGAGCCCGGAGTTCGAACCGTCGAGCGGGATCGGCAGGCGAGAGACGTGCGCCTCACCGTCCGCCAGGAACCCGACGAAGTCGATGGCCGCCGCAAGTGCCATCCACGGAGAGTCCGCGGTGGTCCAGAAGCGTCCGCCGTCCAGGGGATCCGTCGCGGAGTCGATAAGATCCTTTGCGTGGGCGTATGTCCACTCGACGCGGTCCTTGAAGGAGACCTTATCGACGCCGAACAGGTTGGCGATATGAACTGCCAGCCAGTAGCCGCCGGTGGATCCGACAGGGAGCCCGTGAGCGAACTCGATGAGAGCCTTGCCGGCGTCATCCGCTTGAGGATGCACGCCCGTCGCCGGCATCGGGTAGACCCGGCCACGGAAGTCCATGCTGTGCGGGAAGTAGATCGTCGGCTCGTCCACAAAGCGCTCTGCGATCCAGAGACGCTGCTGCATCCCCAGGCGCCTCGCGCGGAGCTGTGCGTTCTCCTCGTGGACCAGGGCGGCTTCCCGCTTCCAGGTCTTGAGGGCTCCTTCGTGTTCCGGAAGGTCCATGTCGGCAGGCTTGGGCGGGAGTGGATAGTCGTCCCGCGGTGGCAGGCCGGCGATACTGCCGCCACTGTCCCAGACCTCCCGCATGACGTCCAGAATGGCCCGGTTGATGCGCCATGGGGTCTCTTGGACGTGGTTCACGGCCTCGTAGACCAGGGGCATCGACGTTGTGGCCAGGAGATCTTGGTAGGCGCGGTTCGGTGACTTCACCAGCCGCCGGCCGACGACCGGGCCGAGATACCCCCCGACGAACGGCGTGCGCCACCGGCGCGGCCGAACGACCATCGGCATGAGCATGGGGTCGAGCAGTTCGCAGCGTGCGTGCTGCCGCTCCAGCCAGTCCTCGACAAGCTCGGTCGGCCGGAGGAGGTATTGCTTGTCGCGCGGCGAGACCGGCGTCAGCTCGACCTCAAACAGGCCAGTGGCTTCGATCAGGGTCTCGAGCGCGAGGGCGCCCAGGTGCATCTTCTCGGACACGTCGATGTCCTTACGGACCTCTTCGTTCTCCAGGAGGGACCGGATGGCCTTCTGCCACTTCTTCGACCCGCGCGTCTTGCCGGATTGGGCTTTGACCAGCCCGCGGTAACCCGCGCGGTTCTTCTTCGCGAAGACCTCCATCTCGACGTGGTCGATGATGGCCTCGCCAAGCTGACGCGTGGCGGTCTGGAAGGTCGACCGGGCCACGGAGGCGTTGAGTGCCACGCGTGCGGCCAGATAGGCGACCTCCTCCGGGCTGGCCTCTTCTAGCCACTTGATGGCTGAGTGCCGGCGACCGGCCTTGCCGTTGTTCGCGGCCTCGATCTTCTCGCGTAGGAGGGCGGCAGTCGGCTCGACCGCCAGCTTCATGAGCTGTTGGCCGGGAGGGAGGTTCGCCTCCTCCTCGCGGGGGCCGCCATCCTCCATCTTCCAGGGCAGGCGGTCTTGCTTGTAGCGCGCCGCGCCGATCCGCCGGCCTTCCTCTTCGAGGTCGAGCTGGCGACGGATGTCATCACGAAGGATCATCGGCGATCATCCAATGCTTCCAGAAGGTCGATGATGAGGCTTACGATTTCCTTCTCGTATGAGACTGGAGGAACCTGCCCGCGGGCTTCATCGATGTCGTATAACAAGTCATAGGCGGTGCTGAGCAAACTGCTGTTTTCGTCACGGGACATTGTGGCTCCTAAAGGATACATGAAGAGAACCTGGCCCTCTGGGCCCCCACGAAGTGCAACTTAATTGCCCCCATAAGCATGACCATCGATCAAAAGGCGTGGTTTGTCTCGAGATGTTTGGCCAGCGCATGGAGTGTTTTCTGATGCATATGGCCCATCAGATTGGCCGCCTCTCGCGGGCCAAGGGCGTCGAGTTCTTGTCGGGTGACATATGTTCCAAAACCGAGCTGCGCCTCTTTCGGCCCCCGGCTTCTCGCCATGATCCGAAGAGATCCAGGAAGGTGGTCCGACTCCACTTCCGCCGAGGCGGCGAGATGGAGGGTCAACGGCAGCGGATAGGAGACCGAGATCTCCGTCCTGTTCGGATCGATGTCGTAGAACGACGGACTCGGCCCGCGCATATATGCTTCCCGCTGAAGCTCCCTGATCCGATTGACCAAGAGAAGCTCATTCACCGTCTCGGGGTAAAGAGTGTCTTCGATATGCTGTTTCATAGTGGTTCCTCGGCACAACCGTGCCAGCACGATGTACCCATAAGCATGGCTATCCCGTTGTCGGAGGCATCAGGATTGCTTTGTCCGATGGGACGTGTGTCCCATCCGCCAAAACGTATTGGAAGGCGCAATCATAATTCCCACCGTGTGGGACGATGCTGACCACTTTGTTGAGTGAGCCAGGCAAGTGACCGCGCTGATTGGTCCGCAATTTTATCCACATGAACTAGCCTCTATCTGTCACACCGTGCCAGCACGATGCACCCATAAGCATGACTATTGTGCCAGACTGTGGCGCCGCATCAGCACAGTCACGCCGTGCCGATGTCACACCCACCAAAATGGCAGCTAAGCTATTGAAATTCAGGCAGCGGGATCGCACCCGCTCCGCCACCTGACTATTTCACCAAAACCCAAATCGTATCAAAAACGGCTGATTTCGGCCGTTTTTTCGTATGTGGCTGTTCAATTGCGTATGCTCCAATTGCATGGTATCCCACATATCGCGTGGTAATAAGTGTGGGAGCAAAATCATGAGCCGGTTGTCGGCTACGGCGGTGAAGGCGGCGAAGCTGCCGGGACGCTATGGAGACGGCGACGGTCTGTATCTGCTGGTTAGCCGCGCGGGTGCGCGTTCATGGGTCTGCCGGGTGCAGAAAGACGGCAAGCGGCGCGACATCGGGTTGGGTAGCGCCAAGAAAGTTTCGCTGGCCTTGGCGCGCGAACGCGCCGCCAAGGTCCGCACACAGGTCGAGGTCGGGCTTGATCCCATTGCCGAGCGGCGCAAAGAAGCGGGCATCCCGACCTTCCGCGAAGCCGCGGCCATCGTCTTTGCCGAGAACAAGAAGAACTGGCGCAACGCCAAGCACCGGGAGCAATGGCTTTCCACCCTCACCGCATATGCCTTCCCTCATTTCGGCGACATGGCGGTGAGCAAGGTCGATGGCCCGCAGGTCCGCGACGCGCTGGTGGCGATCTGGCTCGACAAGCCGGAAACCGCGCGGCGGGTGCGCCAGCGAATCGTCACCGTGATCGACTGGGCTATCGCCAAGGGCTACCGGGACAGGCCCTTGCCGATTGCGGCCATGAACAAGTCGCTGCCCAAGGTGAAGGCCAAACCTGCCCACCACAGCGCCTTGCCCTATGCCGATGTTCCCGCCTTCGTCGCCAAGCTGCGCGAGCGGGAGTCGGTTGGCCGTCTTGCCTTCGAGGCGTTGATCCTGACCGCCGCGCGTTCGGGCGAGATACGCGGCGCACTATGGAGCGAGCTTGACCTTGAAAAGAAGCTCTGGACGATCCCGGCAGAAAGAATGAAGGCGGGGCGTGAACATATCGTGCCGTTGTCCGATGCCGCCGTGAGCGCCTTCCAGCGGGCGGAAGCCTATCGGGAGGTTCGCAACGATCTTGTGTTCCCCGGCGCGCGCTACGGCAAGCCTCTGTCCGACATGACACTGACCAAGGTTTGCCGGGATTTGGAAGTGCCCGCCGTGCCGCACGGCTTCCGGTCCAGTTTCCGCGATTGGGTTGCCGAGGAAACTGATTTCGACGGCGACGTTGCCGAAATGGCGTTGGCCCACACCATTGAGAACAAGGTGGAAGCTGCCTATCGGCGCGGCAACCTGCTGGAAAAGCGGCGGGCGCTCATGGATGCTTGGGCGCAGTATTGCATGGTGCTGCCAGAGAACGCCTGATTATTGGATTTAGGGTGCGAACGGTAAGCATCGGGCGGTTCCGCGACAGGCGGCTGTGAGGTAACGGAGTGGATAAAGCTGACGTGCGTGCGCTCCCTTCTTGACCATCGAGAAAGGCCCGATTAGCGGTTGTGCGTCACTGTAGGGTGCATCGGTTCACACCGGAGGGGCATGGCCCACCTGCGTTTCAACAGATGAACGCGAACCGACTCCTAAGCCATGTCTCCACTGGATCATCATAAGAAGCAGGCGAAGCAATATTTGCGCTGGCATCGGGAAGGCTATTTCCCGGTCGCGACGCTGATAAGAGAGACGCTTCCCCGCTTCCGAGGGATGTCCGATCAGGACATTCTGCGCGCCAGCTTCAAACTGTGTGACGCGCAGGAACTGATCGCCCGGAAACTCGGTCATGAAAGCTGGATCGCGCTCGCCAACGGAGCAAGCCACATGCACCCCAAGTCCGACAAGCCGCGCGCCATCATTATCTCGGCCGAACCGCAACTGTTCGTCACTGACATGGGCCTGTCCTTAGCCTTCTATACCGACAAGCTCGGCTTCGAAGTAGCGTTCTCGCACGGCGATCCGGTGTTCTATGCGCAAGTCGTGCGCGATGCGGGACGGTTGAACCTGCGGTCTGTGGACGATGCGGTGTTTGCCGTCGGCTTCCGTGAGAGACAGGCGGATGCGCTTTCTGCGACCATGACACTTGATGATGCCAAACCCCTGTTTCTCGAATATCAAGATGCCGGTGTGTCGTTCCATCAAAGGCTGCGCACGGAACCTTGGGGCGCCCGCACTTTCATCGTCAGCGATCCTGATGGCAACCTGCTGGCTTTCGCTGGAAGGTAGGTGGCTGTATGTCGCGCCGCGCAATATCTTGAATGACCGGGATTGCCGCGTGAGCGAAAGGCAACTTTTCCCATGCCGGCAGACTTCCCAATTGCATCTGGCAAGTTAAGCTATTGTTCTGATGAACACTTGGCCGTCGATATACCGCGAAGGAGCGCTGGCGCTTTCTCCGCATGATTTGGCCACGGGCAATAGGGAGATGGACGCTCTCGTTGAAAGGGCGGCCCATTGCATTGCAAAACGCGAAGCTCTTTCGACGGCTCTCTACGCGGTTTCGACTGCGGCACTCATTGTCAGCAGCATAGGCTACTTGCTCTATTCTAATCGGAAACCGCCCGCGCCATTGGCGAGCGATGGCTTTCTCGCAATAGCCCTGCTGTCGGCGGCAATGCTGGCGATGACGTGGTGGGGATGGACGACGATCCAGCATGGACGGATAGGACAGCGGCTTGGCAGACTGCCCGGCGTTACGATCCCGCCACCGCTTCAAGAGTTGATCGACAGCTTCGCCAGCGGTGTCCGCGAGGTGCGTACAGCGCGCGGCGACACGGTGCCGCCCAGTCTATTTGCGAGTCGCTGGGCGATCATGCTGTTCGCGCATGATTCCCGCCGACGGTCGTTGGTGCGCGGGCCAAGAGGGGAAAAGCAGGGGCCGCAAATCTTCGCCGATCCCCGTGAGCCAAAAATCGCCCTGCCTGCCGACGCGACCCCCTCGCACGATGCCGAACCGCCGCTACGCAATTTCGACCCTGCGATGGCTTGGTTGGTGGATGGCACAGCCCAGCGGTTCACTGCTGGGCTGAACGAGTTCCTTGATACGCTGCCGCCGCATCAAGTGGACGCCTATCGCCTGATCCTCACCGTCGCGCGGCGCGAATTGCGCAAGGGTGGACAACCCGGCGCGCAGGAAGCTGCCATCCGAATCATCCTTGCCGAACTCGAAAGCAAGGGCCGACTGATTCGCGGCACGTCACGCGCTACGATCATGAAACTGATCCACGGCCAGCATCGCGGCAAGGACATACGCGGATATTTTGCCTGACCGAAACACCGTGAATGGCCATTGCGCCGGACAGATCAAGATAGTTTCGGATAGCCCGGTTTTGCGTCGTTTCGGCGTGGATTAGCCCGATTGCATCGACTTCGCACAGGAGATGCCGGTGGCCCAGAACGATGCCCCAACGCTGTTGCTCACCATCGACGAGGTAATGCGCCTGACCGGCTATAAGAGCCGGTCGAGCATCTATCGCCTCGTTCGCCAGAACCGTTGCCCACCGCCCGTTGTGATAGGCGGCGGGAGAGTCCGCTGGCGATCCGGCGAGATCGAGCATTGGCTGCAAGGTCTGCCCAGCCAGACCTACGCCTGACCCGCACCTTGCGAACTCCCCTCCATCGTGACCTTCACGAAAGGATGCCCCATGCCTGCTTTCCGCAAGGCCGTGGACCGGCTTGCCGACCTGCTGCGTGGTGATCGCAGGATCACCTACCGCGCCTATATCCACGCCCGCACCGCGCCCTATGTGACACCCTTGCTCGACAAGATCGTTGCCGACGACGAGGACTGCGACACGTTCCGCAATAGCCTGATCCCGTGGCGGCGGGCGCAACGTCCACCCATCGCCATCTTTCGCGGTGATGTTTCCACTTGCCGGATCGACGGGCCTTGGCAGGTGGCGGACGATCATTGGCTTCCGCTTGGCGGCCTGATCGTCACCAGCGGCGTGACCGCTCACCTCAATCCGTTCGAGGCGCAGGCGCTGCACAAACGGATGCAGCAGGCGATTGAGGATACCACCCTCGCATGGGTCCGCGAACATGATCTTCGCAGCCATCGCCGTGGACCGGAAGAAATCGACCGGAGCGTTGCCGACCCCGCCGCCAAGGCGATGATATTGGCATGGGCGTTCGGGCAGCGCGAGGCCGACGCCACGCCGGACACCAGCCCCGACGAGGCCGGGGATTGCCGTTCCGGTGAACCCGGCGACGGTTTGTGCGAAGCCTGCCGGAAAGGACCGGCCCATGATTGAGGGGATCGCCCTTATGGCAGTGTTGCGGGGCTGCGATGCTACGCATCGAGCCAACAATTCAGAAACACACCTCACGCACGGGTGCATCCCGCTTTTCCGCCATTTTTGGAGAGTGCGCCGCGAGTGCGCGGACTTGGCGGATGGACGAACCGGCGCATTTGCGCGGTTTTTCGAGAGTGCGCCGCGCACTCTCACGGAGGTGGCGCTATGAAGCCGGTGCAATACACCGTCCGCCTGCCCGTTTCGCTCGACAAGGCGCTCAAGGCGCTGGCCGAGCGCCACGGCATGAGCGCCTATGCCGTGCTCCAACGCAGCGTGAAGGCCGGTATCGCAGCGCTCGCAAACCCGCCCGCGCCCGACACCGGCAATCGGGAGGTTGTCGCCGAACTGGCATCCGTCAGCACCCGCATGGTGGACGTGGAGCGGATGCTGGACCGGGCGCTGTTCACCGCCTGCGCCTCCTATTGCTACGCCCGCAGCGCGGCGCTGGGCGCGCGCAAGACGGATGAGGCCATCACCGCCGAGATCAATGCGGCCTATGACCGCCAGCGGCGGCTCTCACAGGAGACGCGGCCATGACCCATTCGACAGGCTCAGGACAGGTGCAACCCCATGACCGCCGCATCCATGCCGACGCCTTGCGCCGTCAACATCGCGGCAACCAGTGGTCGCGCTTCAAGCGGCAGACCGGTTTTATGCTGGCAACCGTCGCCCTGGGCGCGGCGGCCGCGCCCTATGCGATGCTGGACAAAGACCAACAATGGGCCGCCGGCGTCTATGCCTACGCACGAGGCACGCTCTGGATCGCTTCCAGCTTCTCCCCCGATCCGGCCATCAGGGTCAGATATAAGGGGACAGCCTACCGCCTGTCTGCCCGTGCCGTCGCCGCCGACCGTTATTATAGCGGGGCGCTATCGGATACCGTGTCCGAAGCCTGCATGGGCGGTCTGCTGGCCTTCACCGCTTGGCTGTCCTGCCTGTTCCTGTTTCGCGGAGCCGTGAAGCGGCGGCGTGAGCGGGCCTTGCAGGATCGCGTCATCGCCGGAACCTTGGTCGTGGACGAGAAGCAGCTTGCCAAGCTGACCGGCGCCGAGGCGGATTCACGCGCGCTGGCCATCGGCACCGTGCCGATCCCGTCGCGGCTGGAAACCCGGCACCTGTCGATGATCGGCACGACCGGCAGCGGCAAGACCACGGCGCTGCGCCAGATGCTCGACGGGATCGAGGCGCGCGGCGAAGCCGCCTTGGTCTATGACACCAGCGGCGAGTTCATCGCCCATTACTACCGGCCCGATCGCGGCGACGTGATCCTCAATCCCTTCGATGCCCGGTGCGCCTATTGGTCGCCCTTCGCCGAGATCGCCCACCCCGCCGATGCCGACCGCATCGCGCATCAGTTCGTCACCGAGACGCACAGCCAAGACAATGACGTGTGGCTGGAAATGGCCCGCATCCTTGTCGCCAATATGATCCGCGCCTTGTGGCGGGAAGGCAAAGGCACCCTGCCGAACCTGCTGGCCGCTTTCCAAAGCATGGCCAAGGATGAACTCAAGGAGTGGCTGAAAGAGACATCATCGGCACGGACCTTTGCCGACGATGCCGACCGGGCCACGGGAAGCGTGCTGTTCATGCTCGCCAAGGCCGCGAACCTGATCCAGTTCCTTCGCGTGGAAAGCAGCGGCGGCACACCCTTCGCCTTCCGCGACTTCATTCATGGGCTGGACAAGCGCACTGGCGCGCGCCCGTGGATATTCGTCCCCCGCAAGGAGGACTATTTCGAGGCGTCCAAGCCCTTGCTCGCCTGCTGGCTGGAATGCGCGGCGAGCGCCGTGCTCGGCCTCTCCCCCTCGCCCGACCGGCGCATCTGGTTCGTGCTGGACGAGCTGGCCGACCTGCCCCGCGTCGATAACCTCGCGCGGCTGCTCCCCGAAGGCCGCAAGTTCGGCGCGGCCGTAGTGCTGACCTTTCAGGCGCTGGGCCAGATGCGGCACCGCTATGGACCGCAGATCGCCGAATCCATGCTGGGCTGCTGCAACACCAAGCTGTTCCTGCAAACCATCGACAGCGAAACCCGGCAGTGGGCCAGCCAGACCATCGGCGAGTGCGAGGTCGAGATCCAGACCATGACCGATGCGCTCGCCGATGGCGACGACGAGGCCCGCACCACCTTGGGCCGGATGCGCAAGATGCGCCCCGCCGTGCTGGAAAGCGAATTGCGCCTCGCAAGGCATGAGGCGTATTTGCTGTTCCCCGATGGCTTGCCGGTGGCGCGGATCAGGCTGACCGCCGATCATGTCGCGCGGCGCGGGCCAGCCCGCCAGCCGGGATTCCTCGCAGGCGATCCCGACACGACGCTCTGGAAGCAGTCGGGGAATGTCGCCCCACAGCCGTCACCGCCCCCACCGCCGCCCGCCAGTCAGGGGCCGGTGTGATGGTCGCGTCCGTTTTCGCGCTGACCAGTTCGGCACAGGCCGCTAGCTATTACGAGGCCGACGATTATTATTCCGAAGGCGGCGTTTCGCCTTCGGAATGGCAGGGCGCTGGCGCGGAGGCGCTGCACCTGTCCGGCGAGGTGGACCATGACCAGTTCCGCGATCTGCTGGAAGGAAAGGTGGCGGGCGAGCAGCTTGGCACCTTCCGCGAGGGTCAGCTTGAGCATCGCCCCGGCTGGGACGTGACCTTGAGTGCGCCCAAGTCGGTTTCGATCATGGCCGAGGTGGCGGGCGACCGGCGCTTGATCGCCGCGCATGGGCAGGCGGTCAGAACCGCGATGGCGCATGTCGAGAGGCATATGGCCGCCACCCGCATCCGCGACGGCGGCACCGTCGCTCGCGAGGCGACCGGCAATCTGGTGATCGCCAGCTTCCAGCATGGCACCAGCCGCGCGCAGGACCCGCAGCTTCATACGCACAACGTCATCATGAACGCCACGCGGGACGAGGACGGCGCTTGGCGCAGCCTAGAGCCACGCGCCCTCTACCAGCTTCAAAAGCAGATCGGCGCTATCTATCGGCAGGAATTGGCGTTGAAGGTGCGCGATCTCGGCTACGAGATCGAGACGGGCAAAGAGTCCATGTTCGAGATCAAGGGCGTGTCCGCCGAGGTCATCGTGGCGTTCAGCACCCGCAGCGCCGAGATTGAGGCAGCGCTTGCCGGGCGCGGTACATCACGCGATGCCGCCAGTGCAGCCGAGAAGCAGATAACGGCGCTCGACACGCGCGAGGCCAAGGTTGCTGTCGATCGTGCGGGGCTTGTCGCGGATTGGCGCGAAACGGCCAGCCAAGCCGGTTTCGGCGCGGCGGCGCGACTGGCGATGGTCGAGCGCGCCGAGGCCAAGGCCGCCGATCCCTCGCACCGGGCCGATATGGCGACGCAGGCCACAATGGCGGATCGCGCCGTCGCTCACGCCGCCGACAAGCTGGGAGAGCGGCAATCGGTGTTTTCCGCCGCCGCCTTGCGGGAGGAAGCCGGACGGATCGGGCTGGGCAAGATCGGTTACGCGCAGATCGGGGCGGCTATCGACGCCGCGACGAAACAGGGCGAGTTGATCGGCCGGACCTTTCAGGACCGACGCGGCGCGGAGTTCGCCGGGTTCACCACCCGCCGGAATGTCGAAACCGAAGCCAAGATGCTGCGGATCGAGGTGGACGGGCGCGGCGCGCTTGCGCCCATCGCATCGCCGCTTGCCGCCGCCAAGGCCGTCGCCAGCGCGTCGGCGCGGGCCGAGCGCGTGGGCTTGGGCTGGAACGCCGACCAGCGCGCGGCGACGGAGCAGCTATTGACCAGCCGCAACCGAATCACCGCCCTGCAGGGCTATGCTGGCACCGCCAAGACTACGACCGTTCTCGCGACCTTCGCGCGTGAGGCCGAAGCGCGAGGCGTGTCCATCGTCGCGCTTGCCCCGACCGCATCGGCGGCGATGGTGCTGGGCGAGGCGCTGGACACGCGAAGCGATACCGTCGCGCGGCATCTGTTGTCTCCGGAACGCCCCGATTCCACCCGCCCTGCCGTGTGGATCGTGGACGAAGCTTCCTTATTGTCGGCGCGCGACACCGCGCGGCTGTTCGACCTGGCCGACAAGCATGACGCCCGCATCATACTTGTCGGCGATGTGAAGCAGTTGGGTTCCGTAGAGGCGGGCGCGGCCTTCGCGCAGTTGCAGGGCGCAGGGATGGAGACCGCCAAGCTGGCCGAGATTGTCCGGCAGACCAACGCGGCGACGAAAGACGCGGTGCTGGCCTCCATCGAGGGGGATGCCAAGAAGGCGCTGGCCGCGCTGGACCGGGGCGGCGGGCAGATCATCGAGAGTGCCGACCGCGCCGAACGCTTTTCCGCCATCGCCGAGAGATATGCCGCGCTGGACAAGCCCGGTCGTGCCCGCACCCTTGTTATCGAGCCGTCGCGCGATGGGCGCGACGCGCTGACCACCGATATTCGCGCGGCGCTCACCCGATCAGGCGCGCTAAGCGGTCCCGCCGTTGCCGTGGAAAGCCTCGTCAACAAGGGGCTGACCCGCGCCGAGGCGCGCGACCCGATGAGCTACGACAAGGGCGATGTTGTCCGCTTCACCCGCGATTATGCCGACAAGGGGGTGATGCGCGGCGAAGCCTACAGGGTGGAGAGTATCGACCCGGCGAAAGCTGCGATCACGCTCAAATCGGAGGATGGCCGCGAGGTGGACTGGCGGTTGCGGCAGTGGGGCGCGGGCAAGGTGCAGACGTTCACTTCCCAGCCGATTGATCTGAAAACCGGCGATGCTATCCGGTTCACCCGCAATGATCGTGAGGCGGGCCGGATCAATGGCGGGCGCGTCGAAGTGATCGCGGTGGATGCGCAGACCCACACTGCTACGGTCCAGACCGCGCGAGGGACAACCGAGACGCTGAATCTCGATTCCGCCCGTGACCGGCATATTGCCCATGCCTATGTCGATACCGCCTTTGCCGCCCAAGGCCGCACCGCCGATCGCGTCATGATCCATACTGACAGCAAGGCGACCAACCTTGTCGATCAAAGGAGCTTCTACGTCGGGATTTCCCGCGCCAAGGAATCGGCGACAATCTTCACCAATGATCGCGGCAAGCTGATATCCGCGATCAACGAACGCGCCGGACAGGTGCAAACCGCCATCACGCAGGCCGTCATGCCCACGCCTGCCGCCTCCAAGGCAGCGGGGGCCGGAATAGGATAGGTTTTTGGTAGTCCGCTCAATCAACGCCGCAGAAAGGGATGCGTCAACATCGCCTCGGCCGGTGAAAGGTGTGACCTATTTCATGTAGGGCCACCACATGAACATCACTGCTCCTACCGTGCCAAGCGCGGTAACGGCCGACGAAACGAAGATCAGGCCGGCCGCCGCGCGCTTCGTCGAGCGCTGACCGCTGGATTGAGCACGAAGGTACGCTTCGAGAACTGCCAGCGGCACCAGATAGGCACCGAATTGGATGGTAATGTCGGCAGGGCCTGACAGATTATCGTTCATACCGATGCCGCCGCCAGATGCGAGCACCCAAGCCATCATTGCAATCCGCAGAAACCAGACGCCGTTCACCACCATGAAGGCGCGCAGGGCCCAGCGGCGGTGCGCAACGAAATCGCGCTTCAGGGCATATCCCCATGCGACGGCGACGAAGGCTAGGATGAGCACACCGTCGAGCGACGCGGCCAGACCGGAAATCACGGAGAGATAGGTGTGGCGTACCCAGGTGAGCCACAAGCCGCTCGCAGCCATGACGATGGCGATCGAAAAGAATGCGCGGCCGACCCAGCGATGCAGGCGCGGAGTGCGTCGGCGGAGTGCGGGGACAAGTTGCAAGAGGCCGCCCGTGGTGACCGCTGCCGCCAACAGGACGTGAACGGCGAATACTGTATTGCCGGCCGTGTCGCCCGACACGTAGCCCTTGATCAGCGGCTTGTCGTTCCAGCCGGCGAAGTTGCCAACCAACGTGTTGCCGCCGTAGTGCGCAAGGATCATCCAGACGAACGCCACCTGCCCGATCGCCGCAACGGCGAACCAAGTGATGGCTGATCGACGGAGCACGGTCTGTCCCGTCAAGGCGCTTTTCGCGTGAGTAATCTCGGAGGATGTAATTGCGTCCATGGTGCGTCCTGCTACTCTGAAAACCGGTGCTCCGGTGTGGTGCGGTGCGTCACGAAATCGGTCTTGCCGATTTGGAAATCGGCGATGATTTTATCGCGGGGCGGCGTGTTTGACGGGCCGACAGGGAAGTGATGGCATGTATGAGAGAGGCCGTGTCGTTGCGGCAACCTTCGACGGCAAACTGAACGAAATGCAACTCTATGGTCTGTTGTTCGCGGGTGCCGTGGCCGCCTTCTGCCTGAACACGTTGATCGGCCGCCAGCTAGGTGCGACCGCACCAGTTCTATCTATCGTCGGCAATATGACCTGCGGGTGCTCATGGCTCCTCGTGCGCGCTCTGTTCCAACGTCCCACGGCACCACGGCAATGGTGGCCACTGGCCGTGGTCGCGGCGATGGTGGTGGTAGGCGCGACATTACGACTTGTCGGCGACAGCTCGGTACCGTTGTTGCGCATCTTGGGCAATGCGGAGGACCTGACCAGTTCCACGCTGCTCCTCCTTGCGACGATCGAGCCGCTCCGAGGCATCGGCAGCGGAATCCCTTTTGCGGAGAAGCGCTTTCGAATCAGCTTTGTCGCCAGTTACGCGGCGGTCCTGATCATCGCGGTGCTATGGGTCGATGGTGCTCCCGCGGATAGTTCTCCGACCCGGTACGGCGGAGCGATCAAGGCGGCATGTGCGCTGGCTGCTCTGGCGGGAATGGGGTTTGCGATCTGGTATCGCGTTGGTCATCCGGTGCCCGAACCCATGCGCCCAAAGCGACGGGTCAAGGCTGATGATGAGGGGCTTGGTGAGCGTATCCTGAGCGCGATGCAACGGGAGGCCGTTTTCTCTCAACATGACTTGAAGGTCGCCGACCTAGCACGTTACGTCGGAGAGGCCGAATATAAGGTCACCCAATGCGTGACAGGGGCGTTGGGCTTCCGCAACTTCAATCAGATGGTCAATTCTTATCGGCTGGCGGAAGCGAAACGTAGGCTGGTGGACCCTAGTCTCGCTCATCTCCCGATCCTAACAATCGCGCTTGATTGCGGCTTCGGCTCGGTCGGGCCATTCAATCGCATCTTTAGAGCAGAAACAGGAATGACGCCCAAGCAATTTCGCAAATCGGAACACGCTGACGCAGGGCGGGCGGCGTGAACTCGATCGGCAGGTCGCCCGAGTGAAGTGTATGAAAGGATTGCATTCAATCAAACATAGATCGATCCTCATGATTTTCGATAACGAACAACGCGCTCATTTCACAGTTAGCAAAGATATTCCTTTTCAGGAATATTGATTTGAACAAGAATAAACGTCGTTGGTTAGGCGATAGATGTCTCAAATATAGGGTAATTTGTACCATAGGGGTTACACCAGAGTTGGTAATCGTAGCCGGATACCGCGATCATCGGCTTCGGCAGGATCAACGAAGGCATAACAGTTTTCCAGTGCGCGCCGCGCGGTATCGAGATCGGTCCACGGCACTGACGCTACCCATTTGCGGGCGAAATCCAGCGTGCGGATGATCGGCGTCGGCTGGGCGTTCTGCGACAGCGCCTTGAGCGCCGTCAGATAATTATTGCGATAGACGGTCGGGATGATGATGCGTTCCTCGCCCGCCGCAGCTAGTTCAGCGTTCGCCATGATACGTGCGATCCGGCCATTGCCGTCCACGAACGGATGCACTTCCGACACGAGGAACATCATGAACACCGCGCGCGCGAACGGCGTGTCGAGGCTCTGATAATATTCAAATCCGCGCGCGAGCGTGCCTTCGACCTGATCGGGCGCGACGAACAGCGTTGATCCGGCGCGATTGGCTTCGCGCTTGAAATGCCCCGGCCGCTTATCGGGCCGCGCACCCATCAGGGTCGCATGGCGGCTGCGCATGAGCGCCAGCATCATTTGCGGATCGCGCGGCGTTCTGGCCATTTCCACGGAATCGGAAACGATTTGCCACGTCCCCAGCACGTCATGGGCATCTTCCGGGCGGTCGCGCGGGATGACATTGTTGAACACGATGTCCGCCGCCTCGTTCACGTCGAACTCGGTGCCTTCGATGAAGTTGGAGAAATAGGCCTCATAGAAGGCCAGCGTGGCGCGGGCTTCGACAGGCCGCTGTTCGGCAGGCCGCGAGAAAGGCGCGGTCTCGCGCAATTCGGCGTGAAGGGCAGCGAACAGCTTGATCCTGTCAGGATCGAACGGCGTTCCCGTCCCGCGCGCGCTCCCCCGTTCGCTGGCCAGCCGGTCCTCGCGCGTTCCGAGCAACGCACCGATCAGCCGATCCAGCGCCTCATATTCGGCCTCGCGCTCTACGAGCGGCGCAATCCGCCGCGCTTCATCCCGCAGGGCGTTGAGGCCATCCGCGCCGCTGCGGCGGGCCACATCGTCAAGACGGCCTTCGAGTTCAACGCGAGTCAGCGTCCGGCTGACATCCCCGCTTCGCCGCCGGGACGGAGCCATGTTGTCAAGAAATGCCCGCGCAGTGGAGGACAGGAACAGTCCGCCGATAAAGGGTCGGTCGCTTTCCAACGGCGGCGCACCGTTGCGCGAGCGGATCGTGATGCCGGGCAGGACAACATCGCGCTTGCGGTCCGACACGACAAAGATCGAGCCATCCGAGGCGGGCCGGTTTTCGATGGCTGTCCTGTCCGCGATCAGCGCCCCCGGCACATAGCTGGCCACCAGTCCCCACAGCGAACGGCGCACGATCCGTTCGGGTGAATCATCGAGATTGAACGTGTAGAGCTTCGTCCCAATCTGGCGTATGCGTCCCTGCGCGACGGCGCGAGAGACGGCAGATGCGATGGCCGCGTTCGATACGAACGCCTCCGGCAGACCGGCGAGGGAATTTTTGGGCATTAAGTGCGTCCTTTCGGACGTTGTGCGATAATTTGCGAGTTAAGGGAAGCGAATTGTAACTTTTTGGGAGTTAAGGTCCGCGTGTTTTGTTGACCTCCGATTTTCCCGTTTGCTCCGCTGGACCGGCTCGATGGAGGACGATTTTCAGGGCCATAAACACCCCGAAATCAGGCGTGGTCTGGATGTCGATTTGCGGAGTGTGGGAGCGGGTGTGGGAGCAAATTTCCGCTTCATCCGATAAAAGCATCAGAGATTAAACGATATTTTTGATAGTTTGGCGGACTCCCGCTCCGCCAGCCAGTCTAGAATTTCAGAGCCGAAAATTATCCGAGCCCCGGGATCCCCGGAAAACCGCGCAGACCCGCACCATTCTGGCGGCGGCTCCTGACCAATTCCGTACCACAGAGAATCAATCCAGCCGGCATTGTCAGAGCAACGTGGCAGGTGGCGGTATGCTATGATAGGCGCGCCTACGCTGTCAGATGAACGGGGAAGCTGATAACCGGGGCGAATGAACCGCAAGTCGCGGGCATTGCCGCCCAGCCCATTCCGCCGTTTCAACTCCTCGCCCGAAATAATCCGGCTGGTCGTGCTCATGTACGTGCGGTTTCCGCTATCGCTGCGCAACGTCGAAGATTTGCTGTTCGAGCGAGGCATCGACCTGAGCCGTGAAACCATCCGATTCTGGTGGAATCGCTTTGGGCCAATGTTCGCTGGCGAAGTGCGGCAGCGTCGCGTGAGCCACATGCGCGGCTTTCGGCATTGGCGTTGGCACCTGGATGAGGTGTTTGTGAAGATCAACGGCGAGACCCACTATCTGTGGCGTACCGTCGATCATGAAGGCGAAGTGCTGGAAAGCTACGTCACGAAGACACGGGACAAGAAGGCCGCCCTTGCGTTCATGAAGAAGGCGCTGAGGCGCCATGGCTCGCCCGAGAAGGTCACGACCGACGACCTGAAGTCCTATCGCGCTGCAATGAGGGAACTGGGCAACGCTGATCGCCAGGAGATCGGCCGACACGCCAATAATCGGATTGAGGGAAGCCACCTTCGCTTCCGCCGACGAGAGCGGGCGATGCTCAGATTTCGACGGATGAAGACCTTACAGAAATTCGCCTCGGTCCATGCCAACGTCAGCAATCACTTCAATCTCGAACGCCATCTCATCGATCGACCGACCTTCAAGGAACGACGCTCGGCCGCCCTGGCCGAGTGGCAGGCGCTCGCCTGCTAGACCCGAACCTCAAAGACCGAACTCCATCGTCGAGAGACGAGTTCGCATCGGACTGACAGCTCCGTTTGTGGAGCTTGGTCGGCATTTGGCAGCATCGGCGCGCAAGCCAATTTGGCGATCGACTTCGCCCAGCTTTCACCCATTCGGCGGATTGATAATAGACCTTATGTCGACTGATGCCGCTGTTCGCGTTCGAACTAGGAAGAGCGCGGTCCGGCTAACGCTGACGCACGATCGGCCCTGATCGCAGACAACCGGCCCACCGCTATGAAGGGCAAAACCGCAAGTCCGGAATGGTCCTTCACCTGCCGTCGAGCAGCGTCACTACAATGTCTGTCCATCGTCGATCGTAAAGATCGAGCCCGTCGTCTGGGCACTGGCATTCGAGCCGAGATAGAGGATCATCGGATCGAGCGCGGACTCGTCCATCACGCGGCGGCGCGCGAACCCGTCAAGCAACGTCCGCCCCGCGGAGGTCTCCCAGATGGCCTCGTTCATCTCGGTCGCAACATAGCCCGGGCATAGGACGTTGACGTTGATCCCCTTGCTTGCCCACTCCTTCGCCAGCGACCGGCCCATCTGGGCAACAGCCGCCTTGGTCGCGCTGTATGGCGCGATTCCCGCGGCTGGTTGATGCGCGGTTATCGAGGAGATGATGACGATGCGGCCATGGCCGCGTTCGGGGGCGCCGGCCGCGACCATCCGCCGCGCGCCCTCGCGCACCGTCAGGAACACGCCGCGCAGGTTGACCGCGATCATCTGGTCGAACGACTCAGCCGGCAGGCCGAGCGCGCTGCCCGCCACGTTGAGCCCGGCATTGGCGATGACGGTATCGACCGGACCGAACCGCGCCGCCGCGGCGTCATAGGCAGCGACGATCGACGCCTCGTCGGTGACGTCGAGCGTCACCGCCAACGCCTCGCCGCCCGCCGCGACGATCTCGTCCGCGAGCGCGTCGAGCAGATCCGCCCGGCGCGCGCCGATCACGACCCTCGCCCCGCTCGCCGCGAGGATCGCCGCGAAGCGGCGACCGAGCCCCGACGACGCGCCGGTGACGAGCGCGACCCGACCCGACAGGTCGAACGAAAAATCCTGCATCGATCCCCCTAGCCTGCGCGTTGCCGCCCGCCGCTCAGCGACCGAGCGCCGACGCGGCGCGCGCCGCCATCGCCTTCTTGTCGAGCTTGCCGGTCGCGCCGATCGCCATCTCCTCGACGAGGATCAGATGTTCCGGCCATTTCTTGCGCGACAGGCCCTCGCGCTCGAGATGGTCGAGCATCGCCGCGAACCCGAACCCCGCCATTCCCTGGCGCACCCGGCAGACCGCGCAGGCCTGCTCGCCCAATTTGGGCTCGGGCACGCCGACAACCGCGACCTCGGCGATTGCCGGGTGGCGAAGCAAGGCCGCCTCGATCTCGGAGGGATCGATGTTGAAGCCGCCGCGAATGATCTGGTCCTTGATCCGGCCGACCACGGTGACGAACCCCGCCGCGTCGCGGACGATCTCGTCCCCGGTCAGGAAGTGGCCATCGCTGCTCCGGCGCTCCTGCCCCGCCCCCAGCCCTTCGGCATAACCGAGGAACAAGGATGGACCGCTTACCCCGGCCTGCCCGCGCGATCCGCGCGGCAATGCGACGCCGTCGGCGTCGAATGCCTCCTCCTCGGTTCCCGGGAAGGGCACGCCGTCCGTTCCCTGCCGCCGCGCCAACGGATCGGCGGGCCGCGTCGAGCAATGCCCCATGCATTCGGACATGCCGAACATCCGGAGCGCCTTGAGCCCCAGCAGTGTTTCCGCGTCGGCGATCAGTTCGGCGGTCATCGCACTGCCGCCCACCGCGGCGGCGCGGAGCGGCAAGGCCCCGGACCATGCCCCGGTCCTGGCCGCCTCGACCATCGTATAGAGGTGCGTGGGCACCATGATCGCCCAGCCGCTGTCATGCGCGACCGCGCGACGCATCGCCGCCACCGGGTCCCAGGGGTCGACGAACACCAGGGTCCGGCCCTGCGACAGCGCGAAATGCGCGGTGAAGGTGAAGCCCGGCGCGCTGTCGAGCGGGACGATACCGAGGATCGAGTCTTCCGCCTTCAGGCCGGCGATCGCCGCGCACGCGCGCGTCGCATAATTGAGCGCCGCGGCGCCATGCATCACCGCCTTGGGAACACCGGTCGATCCCGACGTGAAGCCGATCAGCACGGTATCGCGGTTGCGCGGATCGGCGGTGTGCCCATCTTCCGGGGTCGCCATGATGCCGATATCGCCGTCGGCGCCGATCACGACATGTGCGGCATGGCCGAGCCGTGTCTCGAGCACCTGCCGGTCTGCATCGGACAGCTTCGGAGAATAAGGGCAGAGCGTCGCCTCGCGCGCCGAGACCGCCAGCGCCGCAGCCAGCGTTTCGGCCCGCTTCATCGCCGCGACGAGGACCCGGCTTCCCGGCCCCACGCGTGCCGCGACGAGGCGGTCGACAAGATCGAGCGCAAGCTCCTGCAACTCGCGCCGCGTCCAGCGACGGTCGTCGCAATCGACCAGCGCAAGTGCATCGGGCTCCGCCGCCGCCCGCGCCGCGAATTGCGGCCAGAGCCGGTCGTCGGTCCAGGTCAGGCCATCGGCCCGGAACTCAGCCAAGCGACTGCCCTCCGTCGACGAGGAAGGTCTGGCCGGTGATGAAGCTGCCGGCATCCGATGCCAGCAAGGCGAGCGTGCCGCCGATCTCCTCGGGCCGGCCGAAGCGCCCGAGCAGGATGCCGGCGCGCGTCTTGTCCTGGATTGCGGGGTCGAGCGTCTCGGTCATCCCGGTCTCGATCGATCCCGGCGCGATCGCATTCACTCGGATGTTGTGCCCGGCCCATTGCGCCGCGAGGTCGCTGGTCAGATGGACGATCGCCGCCTTGCTGGTCGTATAAGGCACGACCTGTCCCTCTTCCGGCCGGTAGGAGATGAACGCGCCGACCGAGGCGATGTTGACGATCGCGCCGCCGCCGTTCGCGATCATGTGTCGCGCGGCGTGACGGCACGCCAGGAACGTGCCGGTGACGTTGATGTCCATCACCTTGCGCCAGCCCTTGAGCGGGATGTCCTGCGGCAAGCCCCACCACGAGGCGCCGGCATTGTTGACGAGGAGGTCGAGCCCGCCGAGCCGCGCGACGACCGCCGCCGCCGCCGCCTCGACCGATTCCTCGTCGGCAATGTCGCATGACAGGCCGATCGCGCGAACGCCGAAGCGCTCGGCGATGCCCGTCGCGATCGCCGCGCAGTCATCGCCGTTGCGCGAGGCCAAGGCGACCGCGCAACCGAGATCGGCGAGCGTCGCCGCCATCGCCTCGGCCAGCGCGCCGCGACCGCCGGTGATCAGCGCGACCTTGCCGTCGAGGCGGAACGCCGCGGTCGCGAAACCGGGGGCAAGCTCAGCCATCGGCGCTGCCGGCCAGCAGGTCGACCTCATCGGTGATGAGGATGATGCGCCTGCCGCCCATACCCCTGGTCTGCGCGGTGGCCGCTTTCCATTCGAGCGACGCGAACGCGGTATCGAGCGCGGCCCGATCGGCGAAGGTCAGCACAGCATGCCCATCCCAGCCGGGCGTTTCCGGGCTGTCATAGTCCTTGGTGACCACACCGTGGCGATAGGCCAGCAGGCCGGGCAGCAATTTCGCCGCATCGGCATGCGGGCCGCGCCACCAGTCGGTGAAACGCTCCTGCGTCCAGTCGCCGGGGCGGCTGGCGAGCACGACCATACTGACCGTCATCGCGCCGTGCCCTACTTGCCGGTCCAGACCGGCTTGCGTTTCTCGAGGAACGCCGCGACGCCTTCCTTGGCATCGGCCGAATGATGGACGACGTTGCAGGTCATCGTCTCGAGCGTGATCAGCGAATTGGTGTCGGCGTCCATGCCGCGGTTGACCGCCATCTTGGTCATCCACATGCAGAACGGGCTCTTGTCGATCAGCGGCGCACAGAAATCCTGAATCAGCTGTTCAAGCTGGTCACTCGGTGCGGAGGCGTTGCACAGGCCCCACTCGACGCATTCGTCGCCCGAAAGCAGCTTGCCGGTCAGCATGAGCTCCTTCGACTTGCGCATGCCGATATAGCGCGGCAGGCGATAGATCGGCCCGGCACCGCCGAACAAGGCGCGGCGGATGTGAAAATCACCGATCTTCGCGTCCGATGCCGCGATGCCGAAATCACAGGAAATGAACAATTCGAACCCGCCGGCGACGGCATAGCCTTCGACACAGGCGATGGTCGGCTTCTTCATATTGTAGATCTTGTCGTAGGTGCGTGCCGAATCGATCGCGAGCTGGAGCGATGTGCTGGTCTCATGGAGCACCGGACCAACAAGCTGCCCGAGATCGGCACCGGCACAGAAGGTATTGCCGCGGCCGCGAAAAACCACCGCCAGCACCTTGTCGTCCTCCGCCGCACGATCGACCGCCGCTTCGAGGTCGCGAAGAAGCTGCGGGCTGACGCAGTTCTTCACGTGCGGGCGGTTGAGCCAAATCGTGCAGATGCCGTTATCGGCCAGTTCGTACTGGATGACGTCCTTTTCGAGTTCCATCACATATCTCCTTTGTTCGTGGATCGGGGGACCGCGACCTATTGGCCGGGAGCGAGCATCGCGCCGACGCCCATCCAGGCGGCGATGCCGGCAGCGGGGACGGCGCAGAGCACCGCCTCGGCGATTTCTTCGTCGGTCGCGCCCGCCATGCGGGCGCCGCGAACGTGCGTCGCCGCCATCGGGCTGTAGCCGGCCGCCAGGATCGCCAGCAGCAACAGCTCGCCATGTTTGGGCGACAATGGGTTGGCGTCGATGCTGCCGCGGCGCATCAGATAATAAGCATCGGCGGCAGGCGGACAGAGCCGCATCAATTGCGCGAGCGGCACCGGAATCGTGCCGAAATACGCCAGGAAATTGGCTTCCGCCTCGCCGGGGTCGGCATGCGGCAGGTCCTGCGGCGGCGGGGCGGCGGGGTCGTCGAACACGGCGGCGATCACCCCGGCGAAGTCGAGCGCCGCGCCCTCGCCGCGCAGGCTGCTGAGGACGATAAGTCCGGCGGTCGCGTCGCGCACGGTCAGGCCGAGCGCCACACCACGCGCCAGCTCGCGCCGCGCCAGATCGGGATAGCGGCGGTCGATCGCGGCGACCGCAGCGAACAACGCCTTGAGCCGCGCCGGTACCGCACCATCTGTGTCGATCACCGCGCGGAAACCGGCATAACCGGCAAGCGTGTACGGTGCATGGCCGCGCAATAGCGCGACTTCGCCCAATGGCCCGATCGCTGGCCCGTTTGATGTTGGCGTCGTCATCGACCTCTCCTGGTTAAAGCTTGTCGACCGACTGGTCGGGCGTCAACCGCCACCCCACTGTCCAATTTGACAGCCGACCGGTCGGTCGAGAGATAGTATAGCCGACCGACCGGACGAACGATCCGAGAGAATCGTGGGAGGATGATGGCGCCATGGCGTTCGAGCAGTCGCAGCGGTCCAGCGAATGGATGGCACGCGTCCGCGCGTTCATGGACGAGCATATCATCCCCGCGATCCCGGTCTATCATGCCGAACTGGCCGCGATCGATCGCTGGCGCGACATCCCGCCGGTCTTCGAGGCGCTGAAGGCCAAGGCCAGGGCTGCAGGGCTGTGGAATTTCTTCATGCCGCCCTCCGAACATGACGACGCGTATTTCACGAGCCCCGGCCTGACCAATCTCGACTACGCGCCGATCGCCGAATTGATGGGCCGCGTCTCGTTCGCGAGCGAGGTGTTCAATTGCATGGCGCCCGATACGGGCAATTTCGAAGTGCTCCACCGCTACGGCACGCCGGCGCAGAAGGAACGCTTCATGGTGCCGCTGCGCGACGGCGTCACCCGCTCGGCCTTCCTGATGACCGAGCCGGCGGTAGCCTCGTCCGACGCGCGCAATATCCAGACCGCGATCCGGCGCGATGGCGGGCATTACGTCATCAACGGCCGCAAATGGTGGTCGTCGGGTGCGGGTCATCCCAAGTGCGACTTCTTCGTCCTGATGGGCAAGACAGACCCCGACGCGCCCGCCTATCACCAGCAATCGATGATCCTGGTACCGCGGGACACGCCCGGCGTGACGCTCGTCCGGCACTTGCCGGTGTTCGGCTACGACCACGCCCCGCACGGCCATTTCGAGGTGCTGCTGGAAGAAGTCCGCGTGCCCGCGGAGAACCTGCTGCTCGGCGAAGGGCGCGGGTTCGAGATCGCGCAGGGCCGGCTCGGACCGGGCCGCATCCACCATACGATGCGCAACATCGCGACGATGGAGGTCGCGCTCGAGAAGATGTGCCGCCGGCTGGTCGAGCGCCACGCTTTCGGCAAGGCGATCGCCGAGCATTCGGTGTGGGAGGAGCGGATCGCCCGCGCGCGCTGCGAGATCGAGATGGCGCGGCTGCTCTGCCTCAAGGCGGCGCACATGATGGACACCGTCGGCAACAAGGCGGCGCGCGCCGAGATCGCGATGATCAAGATCGCCGCGCCGCGGATGGCGCAGCGGATCGTCGACGAGGCGATCCAGGCGCATGGCGGCGGCGGCGTGTCGGACGATTTCGGACTCGCCGAACTCTGGGCCAATACCCGCATCGTTCGGCTGACCGACGGCCCCGACGAAGTCCACGAACGCCAGCTCGCGCGGATGGAATTCGACAAATATCGCGACCTCAGGAGGGCGGCATGAACGCGCCCGCCGCACAGATCGGCGCGACCGTCGCGGTCGCCCCGGGCAGTCAGTTCGATGATGATCGCCTTGCGCTTTATCTCGGCGGGGTCATCCCAGGGCTGACCGGCGGGATTGCCGTCCACCAGTTCCAGGGCGGGCAATCGAACCCGACCTTCCTGCTCGACACCAGTGCCGGCAAGCTCGTCCTGCGCCGCAAGCCGGCGGGGGTGCTGCTCGCCTCGGCGCACGCAGTCGACCGCGAATATCGCGTCACGCGCGCCTTGTTCGATGCGGGTCTGCCGGTGCCCGAGCCGCTCGTGCTGTGCGAGGATACCGAGGTCATCGGCTCGATGTTCTACGTGATGCGCCACGTGCCCGGCCGCGCTTTCTGGGACCCGCGCATGCCCGGCCTGTCGCGCGACGACCGCGCCGCGATCTACGATTCCGCCAATGCCGCGCTGGCGGCACTCCATCGCGTCGACCATGAGGCGATCGGGCTCGCGGATTACGGCAAGCCGGGCAATTACTTCGCGCGCCAGATCTCGCGCTGGTCGCGCCAGTACGACGCCTCGCGCACGCGAGACATTCCCGAGATGGACAAGCTGATCGCCTGGCTGCCGGGCGCGATCCCCGCTTCGCCCGAGCGTACCACGATCATCCATGGCGACTATTCGTTCCACAATCTCCTGGTCCATCCGACCGAGCCCCGCGTTGTGGCGGTGATCGACTGGGAACTGTCGACGCTCGGCGATCCACTCGGCGACCTCAGCTATCACATGATGGAATGGACGCGGCCCGAGGGCGTCGACGTCCGCGGCACCCTGGCCGGTGCCGATCTCGACGCGCTCGGTATCCCCAGCCCGGCGGATTATGCCCGCCGCTACCGCGACCGCACCGGGTTCGATGTCGACCCGACGCATCCCTTCTACACCGCCTTCAACCTGTTCCGCGTCGCGGCGATCCTCCAGGGCATCGCCGGACGCGCGCGCGAAGGCGTGCAGACCGCAGCCAACGCCGCGGAGATCATCGAGCGCATCGATCCGCTGGCCAAGGCCGCTTGGCGGGCGGCCCGGGAGGCGGGCGCAAGCTGAAACGACAACGAAACGACTTCGGCAAGACCGGAGCGGCAACTATAGGGAGAGGGAAACGACCATGGACAAGTTATTCTGGAGTTCGGCGCTCGGCGCCCTGGCCACCGCACTCGCGACGCCCGCCGTCGCCCAGGAGCAGCCGGCATCGCCGACGCCCACCCCGCCGTCCGCGCTCGCCGCGGCCCCGGTTAATGCCGCCGAGCCGCAGGCGGCCCCTGGTGCCGCCCGGCCCGCTGCCGCCGACGACCAGACCAACGATGCCGATATCGTCGTGACCGCCCGCCGCCGGTCGGAACGGCTGATCGACGTCCCCGTCGCGGCCACCGTGATCACTCCGGCGCAGATCCGGCAATACGATCTGACCTCGGTCGCCAACATCAAGATCCTGGCGCCGCAAGTATCGCTCGACCGCGGCTTCACCGGGTCGGGCACCTCGATCACGATGCGCGGCGTCAGCTCGGCGAGCCTCGACGCCGGGGTCGAGCAATCGGTACTGCTAGACTTCGACGGCATGGCGATCAGCCGCGGCCGCATCCTCAACGACGCCTTGTTCGACATCGAGTCGGTCGACGTGCTCAAGGGCCCGCAGGCATTGTTCTTCGGCAAGAACTCCCCGGGCGGCGTCGTATCGGTCAAGTCGGCCGATCCGACGTCGACCTTCTCCGGCTTCGTCCGCAGCGGATATGAATTCAACGCCGATACCGCCTCGATCGAGGCGGCGGTATCCGGGCCGATCACTGACAAGCTTGGCGCACGGCTGGCGGTCTTTGCCAGCCAGAGCCAAGGTTATATCCGCAACATGGACAACGGCGTACCCGATCTCGTGCGCAGCGCCGCGAGCGGAAGCATCTTCGTCCCAGCCGCGCAAAGCCGGCTCGGCGCGGAGAAGAAGCTCGCCGGGCGATTTACGCTCAAATATGAAGACGGCAATTTCGACGCGACATTCAAGATGCTTGTCAGCCGTTACGAAGGCCAGAGCCTGCAGAGTTTCGACGAAGTGATGGGTTGCCCGGCGGGCCGTGCGCGACCCGGCGCGGGCGCCGCGATCCTCGACCCGACCGGCGACTGCAAGCTCGACGACCGCTCGTCGCAGGGCTGGCTGTCGCCGACGATCATCAATCTCTGGCCGCAAGTGAAGGCGCACGACAACGGCCGGCCTTATTCGAGCGACGACACCTATCTGCCCACGCTGACGCTCAATTATACCGCCGGCAAGATCAAACTGACCTCGGTCACCGGCTATTACGACTATGCGTATGTCAGCCAGGGTAATGCCGACGGCACGTCCTATTCGCAATTCTGGTCGTACAGCAACGAGAACAACAAGAGCTTCTACGAGGAGCTGCGCGCGGTTTCGTCGTTCGACGGCATGGTCAATTTCGCGTTTGGCGGGCATTACGAACAGAACAATCGGACATTGTATGTCGGCAGTGCGAACGGCGCACTGCTGCCCGACGCCACGACCGGAAAATATCACAGCTATGACGACGAGCAGCACAACAAGAGCACAGCCTTTTCCGGGTTCGGGCAGCTGATCCTCAAATTCTCCGATTCGCTCGAGCTGGCCGGGGGCGGCCGTTATACGTGGCAGAAGAACGAGCTCAGAAGCTTCGATACCTTCGTCAATTCGAACGCCGTCGGGCTCCTGCCGGTCGGCACGATCATCAACGGCGAGAAGAGCGCGAGCAATTTCTCACCCGAAGCGACCTTGAGCTGGCATCCGCATCGTGATGTGCTGCTCTATGCCGCCTACAAGACCGGCTATCTGGCGGGCGGCTATTCGAATCCCGGATCGCTAGCCGCAACCGCAACCAAAAACACCTTGAGCTTCGATGCGGAAAAGGTGCGCGGGTTCGAATTGGGAGCAAAAGCGTCGCTGTTCAACAATCGCCTGACAACGACGCTCACAGGATTCCGATACAAATATACCGGCTTGCCGCTGACTTCACTGCTCGTGCTGCCGAACGGAACCCCTGTTTTCGTCACGCAGAATGCCGCTAGCACCTTGACGCAAGGCATCGAGTTCGAAGCGGCGTATCGGCCGATGAAGGGTACGACTCTTCGTACGACCGCATCTTATAATGATGCCTATTTCCAGTCCTTCCCGATCGCCCAATGCTATGCCGGTCAGACGCTGGCGACCGGGTGCATTCCGGCGGCGGGGTCAGTTCCAGCACACCAGAACTTGTCGGGTCGGCCGGTCTATCGCGCACCCGATTGGGTCGTGACCGGGGGAATCGTCCAGGATTTCGACCTGTCGTCGAAGTTCCGGCTGACGCTCAATGCCGACCTTCGCTACACGTCGGGCTATTATACCGGCCTCAATCTAAACCCGGTATCGTACCAAAAGGGCTTCACCATCCTGAACGCTGGCGCGCGGCTCGCGACGGTCGACGACCGTTGGGCATTGTCATTGATCGGGCGCAACCTGACCAACCGCCGATACGGGACGCTCGGCGTCGACAAGCCGGGCGGCGTGGGTGAAGTCTTCACCGTGGCCGGCGAACCACGCGCCGTCCTGCTCCAAGTAGAGACGAAGTTCTGAGTAGAGTTGCCACCCGCCAGGAATGCTAATGACGGACGAAGAGACGATCACGTGCGACCTGCTGGTCATTGGCGGCGGCATGGCGGGAATGTCCGCCGCCGGATGGGCCGCGGAACGGGGCGCGCGCGTGATCGTGGTCGAGAAGGCGGCGGCTTTGGGCGGATCGGCGGTGCTGTCGGGCGGTGTGTTCTGGACTGCCTCTTCGCGTGAGAAGATCGAGTATTACGGCGGGGGCGATCCGGCGCTCGCCCATGTCGTATTCGATACCTATCCCGCGGCCGTCGCCTGGCTGCGCCGCCGCGGGATCGACATGTCGCCGCGGATCGACGTGCTCCACGGCCAGGGCTACCAGATCGACATCAACGGCCATATCCGCGGCTGCGCCGATCTGGTCGAGCAGCATGGCGGGTTCGTCATCCTCGAGACCGAAACGACCGGATTGCTGCGCGACGAGGGCGGCCGTGTGATCGGCGCCCGCACCCGGCACGCCGACGGCGACGTGACGGTTCACGCCGCCGCGACCGTGCTGGCGACCGGCGGCTATCAGGCGTCGCCCGAATTGCGCGCGCGCTTTATTCATCCGCAGGCCGAAACCATGCTGCTGCGCTCGAATCCCGTCAGTGACGGAGCCGGCTTGCGGCTCGGCGCGGAGGCGGGTGGCGAAATCGCGGGGACCAATGCCGGCTTTTACGGCCATCTGGTCAGCGAGCCTCGCGTCTGGGACGACGAACGGCTCTATGTCGCGCTGTCGCAATATCACAGCGAGCATGCCCTGCTGATCAACGAGCACGGCGCGCGGTTCTGCGACGAAAGCTACGGCGACCACGCCAATACCGCCCACACGGTGCGGCAGCCCGGATCGCGCGCGATCTGCTTCTGGGATTCGCGCGCGCATGCGGCCTACGCGACCGTCCCGGTGGTATCGGTCGGCGTCCCGCTCGACAAGATGCAGGTCGCGATCGAGAATGGAGGCAAGGGCATCGTCGCGGAAACGCTCGACGAGGTCGCGGCCTTCGCCGACGCCCAAGGCTTCGACGGCGCCGCGACGCGCGCGACGATCACCGCCTTCAATCATCAGGCGCGCCATGGCTGGGAAATGATGGACCCGCCGCGTACGGATGATTTCGCCGCGCTCGACAAGCCGCCTTTCTACGCGCTGGTCGTCCACCCGGCGATCACCTTCACCTTTGGCGGGCTGACGATCGATACCGGAGCGCGGGTGTTGCGCGCCGACGGCACGCCCGTCCCCGGGCTGTTCGCGGCCGGGAGCGATGCCGGCGGCGCGTTCGGCCGCGGCTATGCCGGCGGGCTGGCGCTCGCCGCGACCTTCGGGATCACCGCCGCGCGATCCGCCGGCTGGGCCTGATGGCGACACGATGACGATGCTTTCGAAAATCCGCGCCGTGCCGCCCGACTCTGCCCGCGAGGTCGGCATCCGTCGCCGCGCATTGTTCGCGCTCTTCCTGGTCTCGACGTTCAACTATATCGACCGGACGATCCTTTCGATCCTCCAGATCCCGATCAAGAGCGACCTTGGCCTGTCGGACGGGCAATTGGGCGCGCTGACCGGTTTGTCGTTCGCCTTGTTCTACGCGACCTTGTCGCTGCCCGTCGCGCGGCTCGCCGACCGTGTGAACCGGCGCCTTCTGGTCGCGGCCTCGCTGGCGATCTGGAGCGCGATGACGGGGTTGAGCGGATTGGCGATCGGCTTCGCCTCCCTGGTTTTCTTCCGGATCGGCGTCGCGATCGGTGAGTCGGGGAGCGTCCCGGCAAGCGTCTCGCTGATCGCGGACTATTATCCGGCCGGCCGCCGCGCCACCGCCATGTCGACCTGGGGCCTGGCGCTGCCGATCGGCCTGATGCTCGGCTATAGCGCGATCGGCTGGCTCGCCGGCGCCCTCGGTTGGCGGTGGTCGTTCGCCGTCGTCGGTCTGATCGGACTGGCGCTGGCGCCGATCGCGATGGCACTGATCAAGGAGCCGCCGCGCGGCCGTTTCGAAACCGCCGAGCCGCAAGCCGCGAGCATGTCGGTCGCGGCATCGCTCCTGTTCCTCTGGCGGGAAAAGGCGTTCCGCTACGTCGTCCTCGGCGTGATGCTGCACGGTTTCTCGCAATATGCGATGATGACCTGGAACGCGCCGTTCTTCACCCGCAACCATGGCCTGTCGCTGCAGCAGGTGTCGTTGCTGATGGCGTGCCAGAGCGGGGCCGGCGGCGCATTGGGCATGTTCCTGGGCGGGTTCCTCGCCGACCGGCTGGCGATCCGCGATCAGCGCTGGCGCGTGTGGATAATGGCATTGACGATCGGGGCGACGGTGCCGGTGGCGCTGGCGCAGTATCTGTCCACCTCGACCGGCCTGTCGATCGCGATGGCGAGCATCGCGGCCTTGCTCATGATCGCCTATTACGGACCGGTATTGTCGGTCACCCAGTCGCTCGTGCCCTCGCACATGCGCGCCTTCAGCAACGCTGTGCTGCTATTGATCTTCAACCTGTTCGGGCTCGGGCTCGGCCCCTGGTGCACGGGGATGATGAGCGACCTCCTGATCCGGCATTTCGGCGCAGGGGATGACGGGTTGCGCTACGCCTTGTCGCTGTCGCTCGTCGCGTCCGTCGCCGGCGCCCTGGTGCTGTTCAACGCAGCGCGGTTGTATCGTGCGGCGATGGCGCGATCGGCCCATCTCTTTTCCCCTGAGCAAGGACCAGCGTGATGTTCGACTTTCCAGGCAAGACCGCGGTCATCACCGGCGCGGGCAGCGGGATCGGCGCCGCCCTGGCCCAGCGCGCCGCGGCCGAGGGGATGAACGTCGTCCTGGCCGACATCCAGGAGCGGCAGGCCGAGGCGGTCGCGGCGGCGATCGGCGGCGACCGGGCGCTGGCTGTACGCTGCGACGTGACCGACGAAGCCAGCGTCGCCGCGCTCGCCGACGCCGCCGACGCTCGGTTCGGCGCGGTCGACCTGCTGTGCAACAACGCCGGGATCGTCCCCGGCGGGCGGCATCGCAAGGTGTGGGAATATGGCCTGGGCGACTGGCAATGGTCGCTCGGGGTCAATCTCTACGGCGTGGTCCATGGCCTGCGCGTGTTCGTGCCGCGGATGATCGCGGCGGGTCGGCCCGGCCATATCCTCAACACCGCGTCGGTCGCCGGCGTGGTCAGTGGCTCGGGGTCGGCCTGTTACGGCGCCGCCAAACATGCCGTCGTGCGCGCGACCGAGGCGCTCTATGCCGGGCTCAAGGAGATTGGCGCGCCGATCGGAGTGACGATGCTGTGCCCAGGGCTGGTCAAGACAGGGATTTACGACGCCGAGCGCCACCGCCCCGCCGAATTCGCGGACAGCGACGGCCCGGTGCGCGAATCCGCCGAACTTGAGGCGATGCGCGAGGAACTCTACCGCAACGCCACCACGGCGGAGGAAGCCGCCGACATGGCGTTCGACGCGATCATCGAGGATCGTTTCTACGCCTTCACCACCACCGCGTTCGACCCCGCGATCCGGCAGCGCGCGGACGACATATTGGCGCGCGCCAACCCCAGCTTCGACGATATCGTCGCGATGAGCCGGCGTGATGCGGGGCTCGATCGGGAGCCGCATACGGCATGACCCGTTTCGCCGATCGCGTCGTCCTGGTGGCTGCGCGGCCTCGGGCATCGGGCTGGCGGCAGCGCGACGTTTCGCAGCCGAAGGCGCGCGTGTCTATCTCGCCGACCGCGACGGCGATCGGCTCGCCGACGCGGCCGCGACGCTGACCGCGCCCGAGCGCCATTGCGCGATTCCCCTGGACGCGACCGACGAGCAAGACTGGACGGTGCTGGCCGAGCGTCTGGCAAGGGAAACGGGCCGGCTCGACGCCCTGATCAACAATGTCGGCGTGGCGAGGCTGGAATCGATCGCCGACACCAGTTTGACGGCGTGGCGCGAGACGATGGCGATCAATCTGGACAGCGTGTTTCTCGGCACGCGCGCGATGCTGCCGCTGCTCGCCGCATCGGGCCGTGGCGCGATCGTCAACGTATCGTCGATCCGCGGCATCATCGGCGGCGTCAATGCCGGCGCCTATTGCGCGTCGAAGGGCGGCGTGCGGCTGTTCACCAAGGCGACCGCGCTCGAATGCGCTGTGTTGGGCAATGGCGTCCGCGCCAATTCGATCCATCCGGGGCTGATCGAGACGCCGATGGCCGCCGCGGTGTTCGCCGATCCGGCGAAGGCGGCCGCCCGGCTGGCCCAGGTTCCGCTCGGGCGGATGGGCCGGACCGAGGAGATCGCCGATGCGATCCTGTTCCTGGCGAGCGATCAATCGGGCTACATGACCGGTGCCGAACTGGTGATCGACGGCGGCGCGACCGCGCACTGACGGCGGCCGGGCTGGAATAGATCCCGTTCAATCTGAATCGTGCTCCTGCGAAAGCGGGAGCCCAGGGCCGCAAGCATGGTCCCCGACGACTCTGGGCTCCCGCTTTCGCAGGAGCACCGGCTTCGTTTCAATCGATCAGGACAAACTCTAGTCCGCCGCGACAATCAGCGTCCCGGAATTCCGTCCCGAGAACAGGTCGACGAACGCGCCGGGGATCGCCTCGAATCCCGTACGCAAATCGACCCGCACCCTGAGCGCACCGCTGTCGATCCACTTTCCAAGGGCCCCGCAGGCTTCGCCGGCGCGGTCGACGAAATCGCCGACGACAAAGCCCTGCATCCGGATGCGGCGATAGACCAGCTTCATCATGTCGGTCGGCCCGGGCGCCGGCGCATCGCCGTCATAGGCCGCGATCTGGCCGCACAATACGATCCGTCCGTGCGCCGCCATCCGCTCGACGGCGGCATCGAGGATCGCACCGCCGACATTGTCGAAGAACAGGTCGATTCCGGCGGGACAGGTTTCGGCGAGGCGCGCAGGGACGTCTTCGCTGCGATAGTCGATCGCCGCCTCGACCCCGCACGTCTCGCGCAACCACGCGCATTTATCCGCGCCACCGGCGATCGCGACGACACGCGCGCCGAGGATGCGCGCGACCTGGCAGGCGACCGACCCGACGGAGCCCGCCGCGCCAGACACCAGCACGACATCGCCCGCCGCGACGCAACCCACCTCGATCATGCCGAAATAGGCGGTCAGGCTGTTGAGTGAGAGCGGCCCCAGCGCCTGTACGAAATCCATACTCCCCGGCAGCCGGAACGGCGGCACCGCCGCCGCATCGAGCGCGATCACGCTCCAATCCTCCCATCGCACCATCGCGATCAGGCGGTCGCCCGCCCGCCAATCGGGATGGCGCGACGCGACGACCTCGCAGCCGGCCATGCCCGCGATCGCTCCACCAACCGGGATGGATCCGCGATCGCTGCGCCCCGGCGGGTTGAGCCAGTTGCGGATCGTCGGCGCGATCGAGAACAGGCGATTGCGCACCAGCACTTCGCCATCCTTCAGCGCGGCGACGCCTAGCGGCTCCTCGACCAGCGCGAAGTCATCTGTCGCGACCCGCCCCTCCGGCCGCCGCGCCAGGGTCCAGCGGCGGTTAACCGTCATGCCGCAAGCTTCTCCCGCGCGTCGGCAGCGCCACCGAACAAGCGCGCGAGCACCATGATCCGCCTGAGGCCGCGCCCGACCGGCAATTCGTCGGTGACGCCGATCCCGCCATGCAGCTGGACCGCTTCTTCGGCCAAGACCTGCGCCGCTTCGGCGGAATAAGCCTTGGCCGACCGCGCAGCCCGGACGAATCCCGCATCCTCGCGCCCGGTCGCCGCCGCCTTGATCGTCAGCGACCGCGCCTGTTCGAGCGCGACGAACATCCGCGCGAGCTTGTGCTGCACGGCCTGGAACGTGCCGATCGCCGCGCCGAATTGCCGCCGGGTCGCGGTGTAGTCGACGGTCTGGGTGTAGAGCAGTGCCATCGCGCCGGTCATCTCCGCCGCATGGGCCAGGTCGATCATCGCCAACGCCGTCCCGGCCGCGCCCGGCGGCAGCGCGATCCGGGCGGCTTCGCAATCGGTCAAGGTGACGCAGGCCGCCGGCGTCCCGTCGGCGAGGCGGCGCGGCGTCAGTACGGCGGCATCGGTGCCGAGCGCCACGACATAAACGGCATCCCCGTCGAGCACGACGAGCGCCGAGGCCAGAGGCGCCCAGCACACGAAATCGAAAACCCCGGATATCCGGCCAGCCTCCTCGCGCACCGATCCCGTCGCCATCGCCAGGACCGCCTCACCGGCCATCGCCGGCGCCACGAAGCACCGGACAAGCATGTCGTCGCCATGGCGCGCGACCAGATCCGCCGCGCCGATCACGCCCTCGCCGAGCGGAGTGATCGCCAGACCGCGGCCGAGCGCCTCGGCGACGATCATCGCATCGTCCGCACCGCCGCCCATCCCGCCCGCGCGCTCGGGCAGCAGGAAACCGAACAGCCCGATCTCGGCCATCGCGCGCCAATCCGCAACCGCCATCGGCCCCGCCCCGATCGCCGCCGCGTCGCCACGATCGGCGAGGAACCGTGCGACCGTGTCGCGCAGCATGATCTGCTCCTCGCTCGGCTCGAGCCGCATGTCAGACGCGCTCGACGATCGTGACGTTGGCGATACCGCCGCCCTCGCACATCGTCTGGAGCCCGTAGCGGCCGCCGCGCGCGTGGAGCGCATGGACCAAGGTCGCCATCAGCTTGGTGCCGGTGGCGCCGAGCGGATGGCCGAGCGCGATCGCCCCGCCATGGACGTTGAGCCTGGCCGGATCGGCGCCGATCGCCCTGAGCCAGGCGAGCGGGATCGAGGCAAACGCCTCGTTGACCTCGAACAGGTCGATATCGCCGAGCGCCAGCCCGGCGCGGTCGAGCGCGCGGCGCGTCGCCGGGATCGGTTCCTCGAGCATGATGACCGGATCCCCCGCGGTGACGGTCAGATTGTGGATGCGCGCGAGCGGCGTCAGGCCGTGTGCCTTCACCGCGGCTTCGGACGCGACCAGCACGCCGCTCGCGCCGTCGCATACCTGGCTGGCCGTCGCCGCGCTCAGGCTGCCTCCCTCGCTCAGCAATTTGACCGACCCGATCGACTCGAGGCTGGCATCGGCGCGGACGCCCTCGTCACGGTCATGCACCAGCTGCTCGCCGTCGGGCGTCGTCACCTCGACCGGCACGATCTCGCGCGCGAATGCGCCCCCCTCGGTCGCGGCGGCCGCCTTGCAGTGGCTGTCCAGCGCGAACCGGTCGAGCGTGTCGCGGTCGAGACCATATTTGTCGGCGACCATCTGCGCGCCGGTGAACTGGCTGAACGAGGGAACGCCGTAGCGTGCCTGGATGCTCTTCGCGAACGGTCCCTCGCCCATCCCCGCCTGCGCCGCGAGCGTCACCGGCGAGCCCATCGGCACGCGCGACATGCTCTCGACCCCGCCGGCGATGACCAGGTCCTGCGTGCCCGACATCACCGCCTGCGCGGCGAAGTGCAGCGCCTGTTGCGACGATCCGCACTGGCGGTCGATCGTCACCGCGGGCACGCTGTCGGGAAGCGAGGACGCGAGCACGACATTGCGCCCGAGCGCGAAGGTCTGCTCGCCGATCTGGCTGACGCAGCCGATGATCACGTCGTCGATCGCCGCCGGATCGACCCCGGCCTCGGCGACGATCGCGTCGAGCACGCGCGCGCCGAGATCGGCGGGATGCACGCCGGCCAGCCGCCCGTTGCGGCGGCCGCCGGCGGTGCGTCGGGCGGAAACGATATAGGCCTGGGGCAAGGGTGACGGTCCTTTCGCGAAAGATCAGGGCGCGGCGGGGGCGGCGCGCGCGATCAGGTTGAGCTGGATCTCGCTGGTCCCGCCGAAGATCGACCAGGCGCGGGCATTGAGATAGCGCGCGGAGGCGAGCCCGGCCTCGGGCGGGCCGGCGAGCGCGGGGGCATCTGTGGCGTGGAACGGGCGTTCGGCGGCCAATTGCAGCCCCGCCAGCCCGAACGCATCGACCGCGAGCGCCTCGATCCCCTGGCGGATTTCGGAAGCGATCAGCTTGACCGCCAGGCTGCGCGGCGCGGGGGCGCGGCCGCCCTCGATCTCGAGCAACGTGCGCAATTCGGTCATCTCGAGCGCCTCGGCCTCGAGCCGCAGCCGCACCGCGCGATCGGCAAGCAACGCGCCCAGCGGCGGCGCGGCGGCGACCAGCCGGTCGAGATCCGCGAGCAATTGCGGCGCATAGCCGGTGCCGCCGCGTTCGTTCTCGAGCAGGAACTTGGCGATGCCCCAGCCCTCGCCTTCCGCGCCGATCCGGTTGGCGGCGGGGACGCGGACCTCGTCGAGGAACACCTCGTTGAGCTCGTGGTCGCCCGAAGCGCTCAGGATCGGGCGGACGGTGACGCCGGGCGATGCCATGTCGATCAGCAGGAACGAGATGCCCGCCTGCGGCTTGACCGCCGCGTCGGTGCGCACCAGCGCGAACAGCCAGTTGGCGAACTGCGCCTGGGTGGTCCAGATCTTCTGCCCGGTGACGATATACTCGTCGCCGTCACGCGCCGCGCGGGTGCGTAGGCTGGCAAGGTCGGAGCCCGAGCCCGGCTCGGAGAAACCCTGCGCCCAGACATGCTCGCCCGACCGAAGCGCGGGCAGGAAACGGTCCCGCTGCTCGGCCGTACCATAGGTATAGAGGACCGGGCCGACGAGCTTCAGCCCCATGCCCGGCAACACCGGCGCGCCGGCGCGCGCGCATTCGGTCTCGAAGATCCAGCGCTTGACCGCGCCCCAACCGGGGCCGCCGGCGCCGGCCGGCCAGAAATAGGTGAGCCACCCCTTGGCCTCGAGCACCGCCTGCCACGGACGATAGACGTCGGGCTCCGCGAACACGCCCGAAGTCAGCGCCGCGCCGCGCCGCATCGCGGGCGTCAATGCGGTGTCGAGGAAGCGCCGCACCTCGTCGCGAAAGGCATGTTGCGCGGGCGACAGCGCGAGGTCCATCACGCGCGCTCCACGATCGCCACCGCCGAGACGCCTGGCGCGCCATAGACGTGGCTGTAGCCGATCCGCGGATCGCCCGGCACTTGCCGCGCGCCCGCCTGGCCGGTCAGCTGGACGTAATTCTCATAGACCTGGCGCAGACCCGACGCGCCGATCGGCTCGCCGCAGGCAAGACAACCGCCATCGGTGTTGACCGGGAGCGTTCCGTCGATCCGGGTGCGGCCGTCGGCGATCCAGCCTTCCTGCTCGCCGTCCGCGCAAAAGCCGTTCTCCGCCATGTGCATGATCTCGGCGCCGCTCTCGGTATCCTGGAGCTGCGCGACGTCGATATCCCCTGGACCGACTCCCGCCATTTCATAGGCGGCGCGCGACGCTATATGCGTCGGCGAAAGGCCGCGCTCGATGTCGAGCGCCGGCGAGAAGACCTCGAATGACCCCGGCGGGCGACTGCGCACTGCCGCCGCCCGCAAGCGCACCGCTGGCAGGCCGAGTTCCCTCGCCTTCGCCTCGCTGGCGAGGATCAGCGCGACCGCGCCTTCGGCGGGCGAGCAGAACATGAACTTGGTCAGCGGATCGCTGACCATCGTCGAGGCGAGAATCGTCTCCGCATCGACCGGCTCGCGGCGCCACGCATGGTCGGCGAGCATGCCGTTGGCGAACGCCTTTTCGGCCACCGCCGCCAAGGTGCCGCCGGTGATGCCGTGCATCGCCATGTAGCGCTGGATCTTCATCGCGAAGAATTGCGTGGTGAGCATCAGCCCGGTCTCGCCATACCAATCGGGCAGGCCCCATTCGGCGGGCTTGGGGTCGAACGCGCCGCGCGGATGCTTGTCGAAACCGATAGCGATGCCGAGGTCGAACTCGCCCGACTTGATCGTCGAATAGGCGCCGAACATCGCCGACCCGCCGGTGGCGCAGCCATTGGCGACGTTGATGAACGGCAGCCCGGTCAGCCCGAGTTCGGACACCATCGTATCGGCCTTGCCGGCGGCGTCCGACCCGCCGTAAGCGAATTGCATGTCGCGCCAGGCGAGCCCGGCACGGCCAAGCGCCTGGCGGACCGCGAACACGCCCTGCTGCAACCCGCTGCGTTCCGGCGTGCGCCCGAACGGATGGATGCCGGCGCCGATGATGCAGACGCCGCTCACGCCAAAGCCTCCGCGAGCGGGGCGAAGGCGAAGGTGGTCCGCTGCTCGCCGCTCGCGAGCGCGAAGGGCTCGGCGACGAGGCGCATCGCCATGCCGATCGCGAAGCCGTCGAGCGGCGCGCCGGTCAGCCGCCCCTCGACGATGATGGCATCGCCCAAGGCGACATAGCCGACCGCATAAGGCTCGAACGCCTCGGGGCCGGCATAAGGCGGCGACTTCGGCCGGAACCGCTGGACGGTCCACGACCACAGCCGGCCCTCGCGCGGCAGCAGCATTGTCTCGTAGCGTTCCGGATCGGCATCGCCCGGCGCGGGAAATATCAGTCTTCCGCTCGCATGCTCGCGCGCGGCGAGCAGCGCCGGCGTTCCGTCGGCATCGAGATGCAACAACCGATCGTCGATCGGCGGCGCCAAACCGGGCATATCCATCCTCCTGTCCCGAAACCTAAACGGGCAGGTCGGACAGCGCCTCTGTCCAATGGGTCAGCTTGGGTGCCGTTACGGTTGAAAGCTCGCGGAGGAGCAGGCGTTAGTCCGGCGTACGGTGGATTTGCCCATTCCGTCACCCCGGACTTGTTCCGGGGTCCAACGGGAGGACACCGAAAAGCTTGAGGCTCGATGGATTCCAGCGCGGCTCATTGGATGCCGGAACAAGTCCGGCATGACGATCGAGATGGCGCTCCGGTGCGGCGCCGGCGGCGGAATGCACCATGGGCACATTCCCGAACGAACGCTCAGCGCAAGGTACCGAGGAACCCGAGCTGCGCCGCCTTGAACAGGGCCTGGTCGCGATTGACCGCGTCGAGCTTCTGCGCGGCCGAGCGGATGTGGAAGCGAATCGTGGTGCGCTTGAGATCGATGATCATGGCGATCTCGTCGTTGGTCTTGCCCGCCGCCGCCCAGCGCAGGCACTCGACCTCGCGCTTGGTCAGCATGACCTGCGCGATGCGGGCCGAGCGGCGCTCGGTCACCTTGACGTAGCTCGCGACGAAGATGCGCGCGAGCAAGGCCAATGTCTCGCCGACCGCCTCGAACGGCGCCGAGAGATCGTCGACCGCCGGATCGGGCGACAGGAAGCTCGCTGCCGCGATCTGTCCGAACGGCAGATGGATCGGCGCGACGATCGCCGCGCTCGTCAGCGCGCGCTCGCGGAAATTGGTGAGGTCGAGCCCAGCGAGCAGCGCGTTGGGCGTGCGCGTGCGGATGCCACCGGCATTGCACCAGAACGGCTCGCTCTCGAACCGGCAGGCCATCGGCAAGGGCGAGGTCAGTGCCAGTTGGGGGAAGCGCCACCAGCGCGAATCCTCGCCCGAGAATCCGAAGACCTCGCCGGCCAGGATCACGCCCTCGGCGTCCTTCATCGGCTCGGCCGCGGCGATATTGTCGGTCACCGCGACCTTCAGTCCCGCGAGGTCACGGACCGCATCGCGCAAGGCCTCCGCGGCCGGCCGGATGTCGGCCGGGGATCGGACACGCACCGCGGCCAGCATGTCCTCGTTGACGTGCATCGCGTCCTATCCCGCCTTGAGGCCGTCGAAGAACGGTCCGCACAACGCATCGGCGACCTCTTCCGGCGTCCGCGTCTTCGCCATCGGCGGGTACCATTTGTACGCCCAGTTGCACATGCCGAGGAAGCCGTAGGTGGTGATCACCGGGTCGACCGCGCGGAACCGTCCGCTCGCGACGCCCTCGATGATGAGGTTCTTGACCCCGTCGAAATAGTCGCGGCGGCGCGCGCGGATCGCGTCGCGCATCTTGCCTTCGAGATCGCCGTAATTGTCCATGAAAGCGCGGACATAGCCGGGATGCGTCGCGATCTGGCCGAGGATGTCGACACAGGCCGCCCGCAACGCCTCGACCGGATCGGTGCCGGGCTCGTGCCGGAGCCCGTCGAGCAGGACGCCGATATGCGCGTCGTGGATCGCGTAGAGGATCGACAGCTTGCTAGGGAAGTAATGGTACAGCGTCGGCTTCCCCAGCCCCACCTCGTCGGCAAGCATCTGCATCGACGTGTTGTGGAAACCGACCTTGTCGAACAGGGTCGCGCAATGCTGGATGATCTCGATGCGCTTCTCGTCATGCGCTTCGGTGGTCCGGCGCTTTCGCGCGGGTCTGGCGCCCATCGATCATCCTCTCCCTGTTGTGCCGGGGATGTGCCCGGTAGCTGTCGGCAACTCAAGGCGCCGCGTCTGGTTCATTTCGCCCCGGCATCCATCGCCGTCGCGCCGACCACCCAGGCCGACAGCCCGGCGACCGGCACCGCGCACAGCACCGCTTCGGCGACCTCGGCCTCGCTCGCCCCGGCGCGGCGGGCGCCGTCCATATGGACCGATGCCCAATTGCTGTAATCGGCGGCCAGCACCGTCACCAGCAGCAACTCGGCATGGCGCTGCTCGAGCGCGGTGCCCGACAGCGTCCCCTCGCGCATCAGGTAATAAGCGTCGCCGCCCACCGGCACGAGGTCGAGCAGCTTGCCGAGCGACGGCGGCATCGTGGTGAAATAGGACAGGAAATTCTGCTCCGCCTCGCCAGGCGCGACGACCAGGGGGTGCTCCTCGGCCTCGATCCGCGCGCCCTCGGGATAGACCCGGGCATAGATCGCTTCGAAGCGCAATGCGGCGCCTTCGCCGCGCGAGCTCGCCAGGATCGCGACCGCGCATCCGGCCAGTTCGACATCGAGCCCCGCCGCGGCCGCCGCCCGCAGCTCGCGTTCGGCCATGTCGGGATAGTTCTTCACGCAGGCGGCCGCCGCGACGAACAGATGCTTGAGCGTCCGCGGCAGCGCGCCGTCGGTCTCGATCACCGAACGGAAGCGGCGATAGCCTGCCAGCGTCTTCGGCGCATGGGCTCGGACACGGCCAACCGCATCGAGTGTTACCGCAGCTGCGGTCATTGCGCGCCTCTCCTTTTTGCTAGACCAACCAGTCGGTCGACTATGCTAACGGCAGGATCGCGACCCCGTCAACGGACGGTTTGGTCAGGGCGGCGAGGATCGGGAAAGGCGCTTTTCGAATGAACGAGCTATCGGGCAGGACGGCATTGGTGACCGGCGCCGCATCGGGAATCGGGCTCGCCACGGCGCGCCGTTTCGCCGTGGCCGGCGCGAGGTTGATCGTGGTCGACCGCAATGCGGACGGGCTCGCCGCCGCGCTGGCGGCACTCGGCGATGACGGGCATCGCGGCGTGACGATGGACGTCACCGACGAAGCCGCCTGGGCAGCACTGGCGGGGGAGATCGACCAGGCAGCGGGGAAGCTGGACATCCTCGTCAACAATGCCGGGTTCGGCGTGTTCCGCTCGATCGTCGACACCACACTCGACCATTGGCGCTCGATCATGGCGGTGAACCTCGACAGCGTGTTCCTGGCGACGAAGCATCTGCTCCCGCTGCTCGCGCGGTCGGGCAACGGGTCGATCGTCAACATGTCGTCGATCCGCGGGATCGCCGCAGCGCCCAATGCCGGCAGCTATTGCGCGGCGAAGGGCGCGGTCAGGATGTTCACCAAGGCCACCGCGCTCGAATGCGCGGCGCTCGGCAACGGCGTGCGTGCCAACTCGATCCATCCGGGGCATATCGCGACGCCGTTGACCGCCGGCGCGCATGCCGATCCCATCATCGCGGCACGCCTCCTCGCCGATGTCCCGATCGGCCGCGTCGGCACGCCCGATGAGATCGCCGACGCGATCCTGTTCCTGGCGAGCGACGCCTCGCGATACATGACCGGAGCCGAGCTCGTGGTCGATGGCGGCTCGACCGCCCAATAGCAACTGGGAAGAGCATCATGGAAATCAGCAATACCGCCGCGATCGTCACCGGCGGCGCGTCGGGCCTGGGCGGCGCCACCGCGGCGATGCTCGCGGCGCGCGGCGCCAGGGTGACGGTATTCGACCGCGACGCCGCCGCCGGCGCCGCCCAGGCCGAGGCCATCGGTGGCCGCTTCGCCCAGGTCGACGTCACCGACGATGGCGCGATCGATGCCGCGCTGGCCGAGGCCGAAGCGGCGCATGGCGTCGCCCGGATCCTGGTCAATTGCGCGGGCATCGCGCCGGCGATCAAGACGGTGGGGAAGGAGAATGTTCCGCATCCGCTCGCCGCGTTCCGGCAAGCGATCGACGTCAATCTGGTCGGCAGCTTCGCGGTGATCGCGCGTTTCGCGGCGCGGCTCGCCGCGGCGGAGGCGATCGGCGAGGAACGCGGCGTCATCGTCAACACCGCGTCGGTCGCCGCTTATGACGGGCAGGTCGGACAGGCCGCCTATGCCGCGTCGAAGGGCGGCGTGGTCAGCATGACGCTGCCGCTCGCCCGCGACCTCGCCCAGCATCGCATCCGCGTCATGACGATCGCCCCCGGCATCTTCCTGACGCCGATGCTGATGGGCCTGCCGCAGGCTGCGCAGGAATCGCTCGGCACGCAGGTACCCCATCCCAGCCGGCTCGGCCGGCCCGAGGAATATGCCGCTTTGGTCGAGACGATCGTGACCAACCCGATGCTCAACGGCGAGGTGATCCGGCTCGACGGCGCGATCCGGATGGCGCCTCGATGAGCGCCACCGCCATCGCCGCGCGGGTCGAGGCGTTCGTCCGGGACACGGTCGCACCCTATGAGCGCGATCCCCGCTGCGGCGCGCACGGACCGACCGAGGATCTCGTCGCCGACCTCCGCGACAGGGCGCGCGCGGCGGGCGTGCTGACGCCGCATATCCTCAGCGACGGCACGCACTTGCCTCATCGCGAGGTCGCCATCGTGCTGCGCGCGGCGGGCCTGTCGCCGCTCGGCCCGGTAGCGGTCAACGTCGCGGCACCCGACGAAGGCAATATGTATCTGCTCGGCAAGGTCGCGACTGCGGCGCAGCAAGCGCGCTTCCTGACACCGATCGTCGCGGGCCAGGCGCGTTCGGCCTTCTTCATGACCGAGCCGGCCGCGGAGGGCGGTGCCGGGTCGGACCCGTCTATGCTGCAGACGACCGCCACACGCGACGGCAATGGCTGGCGGATCGACGGGCGCAAGGCCTTCATCACCGGTGCGGACGGCGCGACAATCGGCATCGTCATGGCCAAGGCAGAGGAAGGCGCGAGCCTGTTCCTGGTCGACTTGCCCGATCCCGCGATCCGGATCGAACGCGTGCTCGACACGATCGATTCGTCGATGCCGGGCGGCCACGCGATCGTCGCTATCGAAGGGCTGAAGGTCACCGCGGACCAGATGCTGGGCGCGCCCGGAGAAGGGTTCAAGCTCGCCCAGGTGCGGCTGGCGCCCGCGCGCCTCACGCACTGCATGCGCTGGCTGGGCGCCTGTACCCGCGCCAACGAGATCGCGTCCGATTATGCCAATCGTCGCCACGCGTTCGGCAAGCCACTGATCGACCATGAGGGCGTCGGCTTCATGCTTGCCGAGAATCTGATCGACCTCAAACAGGCCGAATTGATGATCGACTGGTGCGCGGACGTGCTCGACACCGGCGCACTGGGGACGGCCGAGAGCTCGATGGCCAAGGTCGCGGTCAGCGAGGCGCTGATGCGCATCGCCGACCGCTGCGTCCAGGTGATGGGCGGTACCGGCGTGTCGGGCGACACGATCGTCGAGCAGGTGTTCCGCGAGGTCCGCGCTTTCCGCATCTATGACGGCCCGACCGAAGTGCACAAATGGAGTCTCGCGAAGAAGATCAAGCGCGACTGGACGGCTGCGCAATGACCGCGCCCTCCTTTGCCGGCAGCGGCGCGGTCCGCGGCGCGCACCGTTTCGACGAGGAGCGGCTCGCACGCTGGATGGCGGACAACGTCGCAGGCTTCGCAGGGCCGCTCGCGGTCGAGCAATTCAACGGCGGCCAGTCCAACCCGACCTACAAATTGGTCACGCCCGACCGCCGCTACGTCCTGCGCCGCAAGCCGCCGGGGACGTTGCTGCCTGGCGCACACGCGGTCGATCGCGAGGCGCGGGTCATCCGCGCGGTGGAAAGTGCTGGCTTTCCGGTGCCGCACGTCCACGCCTTGTGCACCGACGACGAGGTCATCGGCACCTGGTTCTACGTGATGGACATGGTCGACGGCCGGATCTTCTGGAACGCGGCGCTGCCCGGCGAGACACCGGCGACGCGCGCGGCGATCTACGACGCGATGAATGCCGCCATCGCGCATCTCCACACCATCGATCCCGCCGCGATCGGGCTCGCCGACTACGGGCGCAGTGGCCGCTATATCGAGCGCCAGGTCGCGCGCTGGTCGCGCCAATATCTCGCGGAAGGCATCGCCGGCCGCGACCCCAATATGGACCGGCTGATCGCCTGGCTGCCCGACAATATTCCAGCGGATGGCGAGACCGCGCTGGTCCATGGCGATTTCCGCATCGACAATCTGATCTTCGCCCCCGGAACCACGGAACTACGCGCCGTGCTCGATTGGGAACTGTCGACGCTCGGCCACCCGCTCGCCGACTTCGCCTATCACCTGATGATGTACCGCATGCCCGCACTCACCATTCCCGGGCTGGCGGGCGCCGATCTTTCGTCGCTCGGCATCCCGAGCGAGGCGGACTATGTCGCCAGCTATTGCCGCCGGACCGGCCGGACGGCGATCCCCGACCTCGATTTCTACATCGCGTTCAACCTCTTCCGCTTCGCCGCGATCTGCCACGGCATCAAAGCCCGTATCGCGCACGGCACCGCGGCCTCGGCGGAGGCCGGCCGGCTCGCCGCCGACCTGCCTATTCTGGCCGATCTCGCCTGGCAGCAGATACGGCGCATGCCCCAAGTAACTCCTGACAGGGTGCTGTCAGAGCAACGGGGGCAGGTTGTAGCGGGAGCGAATGAGCCGCAAATCTAGAGCACTGCCGCCTAGCCCATTTCGCCGTTTCAACTCGTCGCCCGAGGTGATCCGCCTCGTCGTGATGATGTATGTGCGCTTTCCACTCAGTTTGCGAAACGTCGAGGATCTGCTGTTCGAGCGCGGCATCGACATTTGCCACGAGACTGTCCGCTTCTGGTGGAACAGGTTCGGACCGATGTTTGCTGGCGACATCCGCCGGCAACGCGTATCGCGGATGCGAAGCTTCCGTCATTGGCGATGGCACCTCGACGAGATGTACGTGAAGCTGAACGGCGAGATGGTGTACCTCTGGCGTGCGGTCGATGACGAGGGTGAGATCCTCGAAAGTTACGTGACCAAGACCCGCGATAAGGACGCGGCACTCAGGTTCATGAAGAAGGCTTTGAAACGCCACGGCTCACCAGAGGCGATCACCACCGACGGCCTACGATCCTACGGTGCCGCGATGGACGAACTCGGCAACCACGAGAAACGGGAGATCGGACGCTGGGCCAACGACAGAGTCGAGAACAGCCACCTATCGTTTCGACGACGGGAACGGGCAATGCTCAGGTTTCGACGAATGCAGAGCCTTCAAAAGTTCGCCAGCGTGCACGCCAACATCCAGAATCACTTCGCCTTGGAGCGCCATCTCATCGATCGACAGACCTACAAGGAACGCCGCTCAGCCGCCTTGCCTGAGTGGGGTCTCCTCGCGAGCTAGGCGGCCATTCGCGAAGACCAATCTCCATCGTGGAGAGAGCGGTTCGCATTAGACTGACAGCACCCTTGCCGGCTAGGCGTCGCCGTCAAAGACCGAATTGCATCGCCCAGGGAGCGGTTCGCGTTAGACTGACACCTCCGATCGAACCAATGGCCGCTCAGCGACTGGGTTGAGGCATAAAACCGTCGACAGTGACAGACTGACCCGGTCAACGCTCTCGCGTTCTCGTGCTCAGCTTTTGCTGCGCAATACAGCACCGCCCCCCGCTTCGATCGCAGGAAGCCCCCGGGAAAATTCTCCGTCTTTCGTCTGATCGAGAAGGACCGGTATCAAACGCGCGTCAACAAATCGACCGTTCGCAAACCGGGCATCGACGATCATCGATCGCCATGTTTCAGCCCCATAATATCCGTCCGCTTTTCGCGTCTGGAAAATGAAATTGCCCAATCCGTGAAATAGCGGCGCGCCGTGGTAGACTTCGTACGGCAGCATCATCGGCGGCCCGTGACCGACGAACGCCGCCGCGCCGGCGTCGACGCAAGCCCGCGCAAAATCTCGCTGCCAAGCGGGCGTGTCGGCGGGTCGCCGTTCCCAATAATGGTTGTGGAGGCACATCAGCACGGTCGCACCCGATGCGCGAGCGGACCCTATCGCGCCTAGAACGCGAGCGACATCCATCGGTTCGAGCGTACCGTCTGCGAGCCGGCGAAGCTCGTTCACACCGGCGCGGCCAGGCATTGCCGCCGCGCCGTCGCGGATCGCGCCGGCAGCGGCGGCAACCAGGGCAAAGCGGCCACGCGGCGTCGATCGACTGGCCGCCATGCTCGCGGCGGCGAGGTCGCGACCGGTGCCGGCGTGGACGATATTGCGTTGGTCGAGCTCAGCAATTGCCGCGAGGATGCCGCCGGTGCCCAAATCCCCGGCATGATTGTTCGCGGTCGTCACCATCGTCACGCCAATTGTCGCCAGGCAATCGAGCACCATGGGCGGCGCTGCATGCAGCACTTCGCCGGTCCGCGTCGGCGCGCCGGCGCCGGGCGCGTCGATCGCGGTCTCGAGGTCGGTGAACACCACGTCCGCACCACGCAATAGAGCGGCGATGGCTGCCATGCCGGGCCATCCAGCGGTGCACACGTCGCGCTGGATCAGCGATTGGCCAAGGAGCATCACGCGCATTTCGCGGGGTGCACGTGCCAACGCAGCCGGGGCGACTGCAGTGGCCGCCATAGCTCCCAGTACCTGGCGCCGGTCCAGATGATGCCGCACTGCCCCGTTTCCTTTCGATCGCCCGACATCATAATCGGACCGCGTCTCCGGACAGCAAGCTCATACCGATCTGGATATGCCTCGATGATGTTCTGCCATCAGCTATCGCCGCGCTCGAACCACGATAGGTATTGCGCGAATCGAGAATATGAAACGGGGATTGGTCATGATCGAACGGGGTGCCTCGGGGCGCATTGCCGCCGGCTGCAGGATGATGATGCTGGGCGCCAGCCTCGCAACCATCGCGATGGTTTCGCCGGCACGTGCACAGGAAGCGCCGCCCACGGCAGATCCGGCACCGACCGATGCCGCCACGCCGGCGCAGCCCGAAATCGTCGTTACCGGCTCGCGAATTCAGCGGCGCGATGCCGCCAGCGTCGGTCCGCTGCTGACCCTGACGTCGGAAGACATCGCGAAGTCGGGCAGCGTCACGGCGGGAGACCTTCTCCAGAAACTGCCATCGGCGGGCGTCAGCCTGAACTCCAACGGGACGCAAGGAACGTCCTACGGCGCGTCGTCGATCAACCTGCGCTATCTCGGCGGCGCCGAAGGTAGCGGCAACCGCGTGCTGGTCCTGATCGACGGGCATCGCTGGGTCGACGCGGTCGGCCAGCGCGGTTTCCGCGACTTCGTCGACCTCAATACCATCCCGATGGGCATGATCGACGGGATCGAGGTGCTCAAGGACGGTGCGTCGGCGATCTACGGTGCTGACGCGATCGCGGGCGTCGTCAACATCAAGACGATCCAGCCGTTCGACGGCATCCGTGCGGCGACGCGCGCGGGCGTCACCGACAAAGGCGATGGCGCCGAATATTCGGCCACGCTCAATGTCGGCAAGCGCTTCGGTCATGCCTCGATCCTCCTGTCGGGCAGCTATTACGAGTCGAAGCCGATCCGCACCGACGACCGCCCGCTCACCACCGTGTCGCTGGTCCCGGTGACGACACCGGGCACCAGTCCGGCGGGTCTCTACATCCTGCCCGGTCTTGCCAATAACGCCTATTTCGGCACGCCGGCAGGCTTTGCCAGCGCCAGTGCGCCGGTGGCGCTCAACGGCGCGGGCACGATCTACGGGTCGGGCACGAGCGCGGACAATGCGTTCCACACAGCGTCGCTGCCCAACGACTTCTACAACACGCAGGCGCAGGGCATTTACTCGACGGGTCCGTCCAAGCGTTACGGCTTTTACGGCCGGTTCGACTACGCACTGAGCGACAGCGTCAATTTCAAGATCGAGGCCCTCTATAACGACCGCAAGTCGGACCAATTATTCTCGCCGGTCCTGCTCGACATCGGCGGTACCGCAGGTACCGTCCGCGGCTTCTCCATCCCGAGCAATCAGGCGTTCAATCCATTTGGGACCGCGAACGGCGTGCCGACCGCCAACGCCCTGACCTTCGCCGCCAATTCGGCGTTCCGCATCCGCAAGGTGATGAGCGACGTCGGCAATCGCGACAACATCCAGGACGTCGAGACGTGGCGGATCGCGGGCGGGCTCGACGGTTCGTTCCCGCTGTTCGGCAATCGCTGGCACTGGGATACTTTCGCGACCTATTCGAAAAACCGGATCAACACGGTCGCGCTCAACGGTATCAATTACGACAATCTGTTTCTCGGACTGGGCAATCCCGCTACATGCGCGGCGACAGCCGGATGCGTACCGATCAATCTGTTCGGTCCGATGACGAAGGCGCAGGCCGATTATATCCGCTTCACCGCGCGGGAGAGCAACTACACCGAATTGTGGGACGCGACGGCCAACGTCACCGGGACGCTCTTCACTCTGCCTGCAGGCGATGTCGCGCTCGCGATCGGCTACGAATATCGCCGCAATCGCGGTGTCGACACACCGGATCCGGTCGCCAATAGCGCGCCAACCTATCTGAACGCCGCGCTCTATGCCAAGACCACCGTCCAGACGCGGACGCCGACCACAGGCAGCTACGACCTGCATGAGGTTTATGGCGAGCTATCGGTTCCGATCCTCAAGGATTCGCCATTGGGGAAGAGCCTCGATCTCAGCCTGGCGGGCCGCTATTCGCGCTATTCGACCGTCGGCGGCAAGGCGACCTTCAAGGCGGGCGCGGGCTATCGGCCGATCGCCGGCGTGCTGCTTCGCGGCACCTATGCCCAGGGCTTCCGTGCTCCGTCGATCCTCGAACTCTATCAGGGGGCGCGGCAAACCAGCTTCCAGGGCACCGATCCGTGTAACGGCGGTGCCGCCGCCAATAGCGGAAAGCCGGGCTGCGCGGGGGTTCCGGCGGGCTACAACCAGGCCAACTACAATCTCAATGGTCTGATCCCGGGCGTCATTAGCGGCAATCGCGACCTGCGGCCGGAAACGTCCGACAGCATCAGCGCCGGCATCGCCCTGACGCCGCTTCGCGGACTGTCGCTGACGGTCGATTACTACAGCATCAAGATAAAGAACGCGATCGCGGCCCAGACGCCGACGCAGATCCTCCAGCTCTGCGCGCAACGTGCCGGTACATTCTGCGACCTCGTTCAGCGCGATGCCGGAACGGGAGCGATCCTGAACCTGTTGCAGGGTGCGCAGAACCTCAACTCGATCAAGACCGACGGCGTGGATGCCACGCTGCGCTACGATTTCCGGACCAGCATCGGCAAGATTTCGGCAGTGACCGATGTCTCTTATCTCGGCTCGTTCCGGACGGTCGCGCCGGACCCCACGACCGGCGGCACGATCGTCGACAACCGGGCCGGCAAGGGCGACACGCCGCGTGCCACTTATCCGCGATGGAAGGGTCAGGCATCGTTGAGCTGGGACGGCAATGGCACCAATGCTGTGTTGCGCGCTCGCTATATCGGCAAGACGACCGATGTCGCGAACCCGGTCAAGAATGCCGAAACCAAGGCGGTAACCTATATCGACGCGGAGATGGGTTTCGACGTTTCCGATGGAAAGGCTCGCTTCGGTTTCGGCGTCAACAACCTGTTCGACACCCAGCCTCCGGCATCCTATGCCAACGCGCCGATCAATTACGACATCTACACCTATGACGCGCGCGGACGGTTCCTCTATGCCCGGTTCTCTGTGAAGCTCTGAGCAGCAAGGTTTCGGGACCGGAACATGACACAACAGGCCGCGTCCGGGCAGCACGGCCGTCACGGCGCGCTCGATCCGGTGCTGATGATGCTGGCGGCAATGGCATTTGCCATAGTCCTGACTTGGATCATCCCCTCCGGGCAGCACCAGCGCGTGTCCGACAAGGAGAATGCGCCGGTAATCGCGGGTACCTACAAGGTCCTGCCGAAACCGATCGACCTCGATTCGGCATTGCCCGGAAAGGCGAGACCGGGCGAAGCGCGGCCGGTCAGTCCGGTGGCGCTCGCTACCTCGATCCCGGAAGGCCTCAAACGGTCCGCGACGTTGATCTTCATGATCCTGTCGCTGGGCGGGATGTTCGGGGTAATGCGATCGACCGGCGCGCTCGACGCGGGCATCCAGCGGCTGATCGGGCTCAGTCGCGGGCGGATGGTGATCCTGGTCCCGGTGCTGATGCTGGCCTTTTCGGCGGGCAGCACTTTCCTGGGCATGATTTCCGAATATCTGCTGATGATTCCGGTGATGATCGCGCTGGCCGAACGGCTCGGACGAAGCCGGATGTTCGGTTTCGCGATCGTTACGCTCGCTGCCAAGGTCGGGTATCTCGCGTCGGTGACCAGCCCGGTCGCGTTGCTCGTGGCTCAACCGATCGTCGGCGTGCCGGTGTTCAGCGGCCTCGGCTTCCGGCTCGCCATCTGGCTTTCGTTCCTGGCCATCGCGATGCTCTACGTCCTGCGCACGGCGCGCGTCGTCGCCGAACCGGCGCCGATCGACGATCGGCGGCTGCCTCCGCGGCACCTCGCGATCCTGCTGATTGCGGGCGCGACGCTGGTCCTGCTGGTCGTCGGATCGCTCGAATTCGGTTGGGACGACGGGGAATTCACCGCTCTGTTCCTGACCGCCGCGGTCGCCATGACGCTGGTCTCAGGCATGCGCGCGAGCGCCGGTGTCGGGCTGTTCGTCGAGGGCATGAAGGCGATGATGCTTGCCGCCTTGCTGATCGGCATGGGGCGCGCGGTCGAGGTGATCCTGCGCGACGGCCAGATCCTCGATACGATCATCGAAGCGGTATCGACCCGGATTCACGGCCTGCCGCCGGTATTCGTCGCGCCGATCATCATGCTCGTCGAGATGGTGCTGACCCTGCTGATCCCGTCGACCTCGGCCAAGGCCGCGCTCAGCATCCCAGTGCTCGGTCCGATCGGCGCCACGGCCGGCGTCTCGGGGCAGACCACGGTGCTTGCCTTCCTGCTCGGCAACGGACTGGTCAACATGCTCGCGCCGACATCGGGCATGTTGCTCGCCTATCTCGCGGCGGCGGGCATTCCCTATAATCGCTGGTTCCGGTTCGCCGCGCCGCTATTCGGCGTCCTGACGCTCCTCTCGATCGGCGCGCTGATGATCGCCGTACTGATCGGCTATTGATCATGGAGACCGCCGATCGCGTGCGCGTGCTTGCCGACATGATGGTCGCGATGCGCGACGGCGTACGTCTGGCGGCCGATATCTATCTGCCGGAGGGGCCAGGACCGTTCCCCGTCCTGCTCGAACGTACCCCCTATGACAAACGCGGCACCAATCACGGCGATTTCACGGCCGCACGTCCGGAACCGCGATCCAAGCCGGAGATCGCACGCTGGTTCGCCGATGCCGGTTATGTCTTCGTTCTGCAGGATTGTCGCGGCCGCTTCGGTTCAGAAGGCGTGTTCACCAAATATCTGAGCGAGGCAGCGGATGGCGCCGATACGCTCGCCTGGTTGCGCGACCAACCCTGGTGCGACGGACGGATCGGGACGCTCGGGCTGTCCTATGGCGCCCATGTCCAGAACGCCCTGGCATGCCTCGACCCTCCCGGGCTGGCAGCCATGTTCCTCGATTCCGGCGGTTTCTCGAGCGCCTATCATGGCGGCGCACGCCAGGGCGGCGCGTTCGAGCTCAAACAGCTCACCTGGGCGCGCAAGCATGCCCTGCTCTCGCCGGAGACGGCGGCCGATCCAGCACGCCGCGAGGCACTCGAACGCGAAGCCGTCGAGGACTGGATCGGCCGGCGCTGGCGAATTGGCTATTCGCCGCTATCGGCGGCGCCCGAATACGAAGCTTATGTCGTCGAACAATGGGACAATGACCGGCTGACCGATTTCTGGAAGCAAGTCGGCATTTACGCGCGTGACAGCTACGGCACCTATGCCGACGTGCCGGCAGTCCATCTGTCGAGCTGGTATGACCCCTATTCGCAGACCGCGATCGACAATTTCGCCGCGCTCGCCCCTATAAAGCGCGGTCCGATCAAGCTTGTCCTCGGCCCGTGGACGCACGGACAGCGATCGGTGACGTATGCCGGCGATGTCGACTTCGGCGATCAAGCGACGCTCGACGGGCAGATCGGGGAGGACTATTTCGCATTGCGGCGCGACTGGTTCGATCGCCACATGCTCGGCCGCGACGACGTGCCCGAACATCTCCCGGCACCGGTCCGGATCTTCGTCATGGGGGGCGGCAGTGGACGGCGCACCGCCGAAGGGCGGCTAGACCATGGCGGCACTTGGCGCGACGAACAGCAATGGCCGCCGGCACGCACGCGGCCGACCAGCCTGTTCCTCCATCGGGACGGCAGCCTGCGCGCCACCAGACCCGACGCCGAGGAGATGCCGGTTTCCTACGATTTCGATCCAGCCGATCCGGTCCCGACGATCGGCGGTGCGATCGCATCGGGCGCGCCGGTGATGTTCGCCGGCGGATTCGATCAGCGGGAGACCGCCGGGCTGTTCGGGGCGCGCCATCCGGGCCGCGCGCTGGCCGACCGCGCCGACGTACTCGTCTTCGAAACGGAACCGCTTGATCGCGACACCGAAGTGACGGGCAATGTGGTCGCGCACCTGATGGTCGCCTCGTCCGCGGTCGATACCGATTTCACGATCAAGCTGGTCGACGTCCACCCGGCAAATGCGGACTATCCCGAGGGCTATGCGCTCAATCTCGCGCATGGCATCCTGCGCGCACGCTTTCGCAATTCGTTCGAAGACCCGCAGCCGATGGAGCCCGGTCAGGTTCATGCCATCACCATCCGGACTTTCCCGACCAGCAACCTCTTCCTCGCCGGGCATCGCATCCGGATCGAGATATCGAGCAGCAATTTTCCGCATTTCGACGTCAATCCGAACAGCGACTGGCGCGTCCCGGGGGCGCCGGCCCAGGTCGCACGCAACTGCATCTTCGTTGACCGCGACCATCCCTCGCACGTCATTCTGCCGATCGTCCCCGGCACGAAAGGCTGAACGGTGAGGCCGGGCGAACGCCGGCCGTTATCGACGTTGGGCGTCCGCGCGCTCGAGACGTTGGCCGAAGTGATGCGCACCGGATCGGCGACTGCCGCCGCTGCCAATCTCGGCATGACCCAGCCCGGGGTCAGCCGCACGCTGGCGCAGATCGAGCGCGCGATCGGGTTCGAGCTCTTCTACCGCGACCGCGGCAAGCTGGTTCCAACAAAGGACGGCCTACTGCTCGCCGAGGAAGTCGAGTTTGCGCTCGCCGGGCTGCAGCGTGTGTCGAACCTGGCCAGCGACATCGCCAGTTCGGCGGCGGGCGAGTTGAGCGTGGTCGCACCGCCGAGCTTCGCTGACGGCGTGCTACCCGGAATCGTCGCAAACTTCCTGCGCAAGCATCCGGGCGTCCGGTTCAACCTTGACTCGCGCAGCCTTGAAACGAGCAAGGCGCTGATCGCGACGCGCGTCGTCGATTGCGGGTTCATGAAGATGCCAGTCGCTGGCGACGACCTTCATTGCGAACCTCTCGTGTCGAGTGGCTCCGGCTGCGTGCTACATACGGATCATCCGCTCGCCGGGCACGACATTCTCACGCCGGACCTGCTACATGGCGAGCCGCTGATCCTGCTCGGTTCGGGCCGGCAATGGCGGATCCAGGTCAATCAGGCGTTCGCTACCTTGAATTTGCGGCCGACGGTCGCGATCGAGACGCATACCCACGGCTCGGCCTGCGCGCTCGCGTCGCGCGGCGTCGGGATCGCGATCGTTAACAAGCTGCTCGCGCGAAGCTATGTGCGCGACGGACTGGTGATGCGAAGCTTCGAGCCGCCGATCGATCATCAATACGGCTTCGTGACGTCGGTGAGCGTCCAGCGTTCGCGGTTGGTCACTGCGTTCCTGGGCGAAGCCCGAGAGGCCTTGTCGCGCGGTTTGACGGTTTAGCCACGTCGCCAAGATCAAAACTCCGCTACTCTGGGACGGCATCTGCGGGTGTGCGCGGAGATATCCCGAATGGCCGCTGCTGGGACGCCAGGCAGTCACCTTGAAAAAGATCTGCCCGCGGTGCTGTTAGATGGAATGCATCGGTAGTTATGTGAAGGCGATATGGCGCACGGATGCGTCGCCCGTGAAAGCCGCCAGCCCGTTTCGGCCCTCCAATTCGTCACCTGCGATGATCCGTTTGGTGATTCTGATAATATGTGCGGTTTCCGCTGACCTATGAACGCCATGCCTTCACTTTGCCGGACCGAGCGGTTCATCCTTCCAGCGGCGTTGATCCATATGCACCGAAAAGGAAGGCCCAAGCGTTTCCGCGCTATCGCCGATCGCGAAGGCATAGTCGCCGGCCGGCATCGTCCAACCACCGTCGCGCCAATCAGCGAGCAAGCGCGGATCGACGACAAGATCGATGCGCGCCTTCTGGCCCCGCGCCAGCTCGATCCGACGATAGCCGGCCAGGCGCCGGATGGGAGCACCGCCGCGCGATACCAGATAGAGCTGCACCACCGTGGCGCCATCGCGTGGACCGGTATTGACCATCGTCACGCTGGCGTTGAGCCCCCGCACCAGCAAGTCCGAAGCGGCAAAGCTGGTATAGGAAAGCCCGAACCCGAACGGGAAGAGCGCCTTGTAGCCCTTGCGCGCATTCCAGCGATAGCCGAGGTCCGATCCCTCGATGTCATAGTCCGCCACCAGCTTCGCGTCCCCATGCGGCGGATTGCCGGCAAAGTCCGGCTCAAGCGTGTCGAACCCGTCCACCGCCGTGCGCGGCAACTGATCGGTCCTTGCCGGAAAGGTGACCGGCAGGCGCCCCGAGGGATTGGTGTCGCCAAATAGCACCGACGCGATCGCCTCCCCGCCCCGTGCGCCGGGATACCAGGCTTCGATCACCGCGGCGGTACGGTCGAGCCAGGGCATGAGGATCGGACCGCCAGTTTCCAACACGACGATCGTATTGGGGTTGGCGCGCGCCACCGCCTCGATCAGCGCATCCTGCCCGTTGGGTAGCGACAGGTCGGGTTGGTCCAGACCTTCGGTCGACCATTGCGTGGCGAAGATGATCGCGACATCGGCGCGCTTCGCCTGGGCCACGGCTTCCGAGATGTAGCGGCCGTCGCGGAATCGGAAGTCAACATCCGGCGCCAGCGCCTTCATCGCGGCAAGCGGCACCGAGCGTTGATAGGCTTGGGCCAGGAACGCGGCGAAGGGGCCGGTGCCGCCGATCGGAATGGACAGCGCGGGGCCGTCCGCGCCCTGCACCTGGCTCGATCCAGCGCCGGACAGCACGCCCGTATCGGCATAGCCCCCGATCACCGCGATCCGTTTCGCCGCCTTCGTCAGCGGCAGAACGCCGCGGTCGTTGCGCAGCAGGACGATTCCCTCGCGCGCGACTTCCTCCGCCACGCGGGCGTCGGCGACCGCGTCGATCGCGGCGCCGGGCCGGGCCGGCGAGCGGTCTAGACCATGTTCGTATATCGACCAGAGGATGCGGCGGTTCATGTCGTCGAGCCGGGCGGCGTAAGCCGGATCGGCTTTTGCCGCGGCGGCGAGCGTGTCGCCGAAAAACAGGGCCGGATCGAGCTGCGCGCCCGATTGCTGGTCGAGCCCCTTGAGCGCGGCCTCGACGCCGGGCACCGCACCCCAATCCGACATGACGAAACCGCGATAGCCCCAATCGCGCTTTAGCACGCGGTTGAGCAGCCAGTCGCTCGCGCAGGCCTGTTCGCCGCCGACACGGTTATAGGCGCACATCACGGCGCCAGGATTGCCGATCTCCATGCCGATGCGGAAAGCGAGCAGATCACTTTCGCGCGCGGCGCCTTCCGAAATCTTGACGTCGACGAACTTGCGCGCCGTTTCCTGGCCGTTCAACGCGAAATGCTTGATGGTCGAGATGATGTTGTTCGACTGGATCCCGCGGATGGCGTGGCCGACCAGTGTGCCGGCAAGCAACGGATCCTCGCCGAGATATTCGAAATTGCGGCCGTTCCGCGGGTCGCGCATCAGGTTGACGCCGCCGGCGAGCAGGACATTGAAGCCCTTTGCCTTGGCTTCGCTGCCGATCATGCGTCCGCCGCGTTCGACCAGCGCGTCGTCCCAGGTCGATGCCATCGCCAACCCCGACGGCAAGGCGGTCGCGCCGTCCTTGCGCAGGCCCATCACCCAGGCAACCCCGAGGCTGGCGTCGCTCTCGCGTAGCGCTGGCACACCGAGCCGCGGAATGCCGGGAACATAGCCCGCCCCCGCAATCGCCTCGGGTGGCGGCGCCGGCGCATCCGGGCCCAGTGGCAACGGCATGATGCCATGCGTCAGGATTACCTTTTCCCCCGGCCGCATCTGGCTGAGTACGGCGTCGGCGCGCGCCACCGGGTCGTTCGGCACGGCATCGCGCGCTTCCGCAGCCACCATCGAAACCGCCGCCGCCAGGACCGGTACGGCAAGGAGCAGATAATGTTTCATCCGTATGACCTTTTCGGATTTGATCACGTTCGTCACAGCGGCGGCGAATCCGCGTTGACCGCAAACTGGTGCGCTCACACAGCCTACCGCCGGCGGCGCACTTCGGGCAGCGCCGACGGTCTTTTCGCGTCGAAGGCTCAGCGCGGACCGAACTTGAAGTCGACCAGGACGCCGATCGTGCGGATCGCCGACGATGTCAGCCACGCCGTCTGGTAGCTACCGTTGTTGCTGATCGCCGTGACGAAATGCGTGCCGAGCAGGTTGCGCCCGAACACCGCCGCGCTCCAGCGCCCGTCGCTGGACCGCACGCCAACCTGGCCCCCGAGTATTCCGTATCCGCGTTGCGCCGTCAGCGGATCGCCGTTCGCGCTGAAATTGACCGAGCTGCGATAATTGTAGTTGGCCCGCAGGAAACCGGTCACGTTATTCGCGAGCGGCACGTCATAGCTGCCGTTCACCGAGAAAGTGAATTTGGGTGAGTTGGGCAGGATGTTACCGGTGTTGTTGAAGAAGCGCGTTGCCGGGACCGTGGTGGTCGTTCCCGGTATCGTCGTGCTCAGGAAGCAACCCGGCTGGGTCGGATAATTGCACGTGCCATTGGGAAAATAGGCGAACTTGGCGTCGACGAACGCCATGTTGCCGCTAATCGTGAGCCGCGTCGTCGGCCGCGCGGTGAAGTCCATTTCGACACCGCGAGTCCGCACCTTGCCAGCATTGGCGATTTGAAGAATCGCCAGGTTGGTGCCGTTGAAGATGAACGGTGTCGCGACCTGCGTCTGGAAGTCCTTGATGATGGTGCTGTAGGCATCGATGTTGAGGATCAGCTTGCGGCCGAACCACGATGATTTGAGACCAATTTCGTTGTTGGTCGGGATCTCCGGGTTGGAGAAGAGCGGCTGGCCGAGGGCGTAGCCGCTGACCAGACCGATGCCCGGCCCCTTATAGCCCTTGGCATGGGTGTAGTAGACCATCACGTCGGACGTGATCTTGTACTGGGCGCCGAGCTTGTAGGAGAAATTATCCGCCTTGCGGTTGCTGGGATAATTGCTCTGGTCGAACGACAAAGGCGGCGCCCCCGGGAAGGCGGTATCGCCGCTATTCACGAGCGTCCGGTTGTACTTGATCATGGTAAGGTCGTCGTGCGTATACCGGCCGCCCGCGATCAGCGTGAAATTGCGACTCAGGTTGATGTTCGCCTGCCCGAACACGGCATAGTTCAGCGTCTGGATATCGGGCTGCGCCTTGCGGCTGTACCAGGTCGTCGCGGCGGGAAGGCCCAGCTGGCCTCGCTGCGGATAGGCGGCCTTCAGGTTCTGGTTGAAGTAATAGAGGCCGACGACATAATCGACGAACCCCTTCTTCGGAGAGGCGAGGCGTAGTTCCTGGGTCAGCTGCTGCTGCCGCTCATCGGCGCCGTTGATGGGAAAGAACGAGGTGTCGGTGAAGCCGGTATCGGTATTGTCATGGAGCACCCAGCGCCGATAGGCGGTGATCGACGTCAAGGTGAAATCGCCCAGCGAGCGATTGATCTCCAACGAGCTGCCCCATTGGGTCATGTTCATGTAGACGTCGCCGCCAACATTGGTCCTGTCGTTGCCGTAGCTAGGCACGATGTTGTAGGCGGCAAGGCGCGAAAGGACGTAATTGCCCGGCGCTGCCCCGACGGTGCCGATGATCACCGATTGGCAGCATGCCGAGTCATGATGGCCCCAGTCGCCCGCAAGGAGTATGCTCAGGTCGCTGGTCGGTTCCCAGAGGAGCTTGGCGCGAAAGCCGCCTTCGGTCACACCGCCTAGCGTTTTGTTGTTGTATACATCGTCGATGAAGCCGTCGCGATGGTTCAGGTAGCCGTTGACGCGAAACGCCAGATTGTCGGTCAGCGGCGTATTCACGACCGCCTGTAGCTTCGTCTCGTTATCGGTGCCGTAGGAGGCGCGGCCCTCGAATTCGAAATCGTGCGTCGGATTCTTGGTCGTGATGCTCACCACGCCAGCCGAGCCGCCCTTGCCGAACAGCATTCCCTGCGGTCCGCGTAACACGTCGACCTGGGCAATATCGGCAAGGTCGCCAGTACCCATGCCGGGACGCCCGAGCACGACGCCGTCGACCACCACGCTCACGCTCTGTTCGGTGCCGTCGGCGAATGCGAACGTGCCGACCCCGCGAATGGCGAAGCCCTCACCCCGCACGCTGTTCGATTCGGCGAATTGCACGCTGGGCGCCAGAAAGCGGATATCGGTGATGTTGGTGAGATTGGTCGCCTTGAGAAGATCGCCGCTGACCGAGCTCACCGCCACCGGCACGTCCTGCAGACGCTCGCTCCGCTTCTGCGCGGTCACGACGATATCCGGAACACCGGCGCTCTTATCATCGGTCGTGGCGGTCGGTACAGGGGTTGCAGCTGGCACGGCTGTCGTCTGGTCCGATGCAGGCGCGATCTTGGCCTGAGCCGCGACCGGCAGAACCATCGCCAGGGTGGCCAACGAACCGGATAACAGCAACCACTTACGCATTTTCAACCCCTCCCATCTTGCGCCGCCGGCACCGGCTGCGCGGCGCCTTCGCCTCGTTGCTTACCCGCGGCGGTTATGCGCCTACGGCCTTCGTTCCTGTATACGCGCGATTGAGATCGCATACGCAGATCGCCAGAAAGGCAACTACCGCATAACGAATGCGCTGCAGGAGCGAATCGAGTATTCCCGCTTGCGTACATTGTCAAACGCAAAGTGCTATATTGTATGCAAGAGAGCGTTGATACCACTGCTGCATATACAACCTCGCCCTTCGGCGACGGTGTACGGCCGCGGGCTCAGACCAGATGGTTCAGGATAAGGAAGAAAAGCGAGGGGCAGACGAGACAGCCTATCCCGGTATGGAAAGTAGCGGTGAGCGCGCCATAGGGCACCAATCTGGAATCGGTAGCGGCCAATCCTCCGCTCACACCGCTGACGGTACCCATCAGCCCCCCGTAGATCATCGCGCTGCGCGGATTGTCCAGTCCGATGAACCGCGCGACGAAAGGCGTGAGCGTCATTACCAGCACTGCCTTCAGCACGCCCGTTGCGATCGACAATGCGATGACCGGCGACGGTGCACCAAGTGCAGCGCCGGTGACCGGCCCGACGATATAGGTCACGGCGCCGGCGCCGAGCGTCGCCAGCGACACCGCGTCGCGATAACCGAAGGTCCAGGCGAACAGGACGCCGACGATGAACGGCACGATCGTGCCGAGCGCGAGCGCGACCACGCCGACCAGTCCAGCCTTGCGCGCCTCGACCACGTCAACCTCGAACGCGGTCGCGACGATCGCGAAGTCACGCAGCATCGGTCCGCCGAGCAGCAGTAGCCCGGCAAAGGCAGGAATGTCGGCCAGCCCCTTCTTGCCGCCGGTCAACACGCCACCCGCCCAGGCCAGGACCAGCGCAGCGAGGATAGCGATCGCGCTCGCATGGATCCGCCCCGCCGTCAGACGCCGCGACACAACCCCGCTCGCCCACATCAGCGCTCCAACCAACGCGAAGGCGAGTACAAGGCCCTGCTCGCCGACGATCTTGTGCAGCGCCTCAATCATGATGCGCACCGGCAAGGCGCCCGAGGACGGCCACCAACGCGAAACACAGCAACACCACGACCAACCCGACGATCAACACCATCGGGCCGCCGCCGAGCGCCGACAGCACGTCCTGCTGGGCAGCCATCGCCACCACAATCGGAATGTACATCAACGCCCAGAATTCGACGCCGAGCCGGAAGCCCGGAACCAGCACGCCGCGCCGCGCCAGCCATTGCTTGGCGGCGATCAGCAGGATCATCGCAAGCCCGACACCGCCCACGTTCGCCTTGACGTGCAGGATCAGGCCAAGCGCTTCGCCGAGCGCGACACCCAGCAAGGTGCACAGGGCAAGCAATGCCGTTCCGTATATCGCCACATCCCCTCCCCGCTTATGGTTCCGCCTCAGTCGCCGGTCGGTCCGTGCCGCCTGGCCGTATATCGCTCCAGCGCGATAGCGGCATTGGACATGTGTGCCCGCATGCGCCGCGCCGCCTCCTCTCCATCGCCGCGCATGATCGCGTCCAGGACTTCACCGTGTTCGGCACGCGAGCGCACCGGCCGGCCGGTTTCGCGGAGCTGCGTACGGCGAAAGGCGGCGATCCGGTCGCGCAATGCCGTCGCCTGCTCGGCGATGAACGTGTTATGTGCGCCGTTGTAGATCGTCTGGTGGAAGATCCAGTTCAGATGGTCATAGGCGTCGATATCGCCAGCAGCGACCATCGCCTCCGAATCCTCGTGCAACTGGGCAAGGCGGCCACGCTCGATCGGCGTCATGCGATAGGCGGCCAAGCGTACGCACATCGCCTCCACCTCCGCAGCCATTTCGAACATCTCCACGATCCGTTCGGTAGAGAACCCCGCGACAATGGCGCCGCGCCGCGGACGCATTTCGACCAGTCCGACCGCGGCGAGCTGACGAATTGCCTCTCGAACCGGCGTCCGCGACGCGCCGAAACGGTCGCCGATTTGCTGCTCATCGAGCGTAGAACCGGAGGGGAGGATGCCAGATGTAATCTCGTCCGCCAGGGCGACCCGGATACGTTCCGAAAGCAGGAGACCAGAGGTATCTTCAGGCATTTCCATATCCCCCACGTTGCATGCACAGCTTTACTTATCAAGTGCCCTTGCATACAATAAGGGCGATTCTTGCATATCTTCACTCAATAATTCGGCGATCGCGAGCATGTTCGAGTACGATTCAAGGCAAGGCAATTGATGAAGCAAGACATCTTCTCGATCTTCAGGCAGCACGCCGCTACCTCTCCCGATGCTCCGTTCCTGATCCTGCCAGATCAATGCGTGATCTCCTATGCCGATGCGTTGGCGCGCGCCAGGCAGATGGCCGGCCTGTTTCGCGACGTCGGCGTCACGCGCGGCGACCGCATAGCCGTTCAGGTGGAGAAAGGCGCCGATGCGCTGCTTACCTATCTGGCGACGTTCAGCATTGGCGCCGCGTACCTGCCGCTCAACACGGCGTACACGCCGACCGAGCTCGATTTCTTCCTGCGCGACGCCCGACCGGCATTGTTCATCCACCGTCCGACCGATGAAGCGGTGTTGGCGCCGTTATGCCAGGCGATAGGAATACCGCGCCGCCTGACATTAGCGCCGGACGGCGGCGGCACCCTGATGACGGAAGCGCGCCGACGGCCGATCGGGGGTCCGGTCGAAACGGTTGCGGACAGCGACCTTGCCGCCATCCTCTACACCTCCGGCACGACGGGCCGGTCGAAGGGGGCGATGCTGACGCACGGCAATCTCGCGTCCAACGCGCGGACGCTCGCGGACATCTGGCGTTTCACCGCCGACGACCGTCTGCTGCATGCGCTCCCTATCTTCCATACGCACGGCTTGTTCGTCGCCACCAACATCTCGATCGTGGCGGGAAGCGCGATCATCCTGCTTCCCAAGTTCGATGCCGCCGAGTTGATCCGGCTGATGCCGGAAGCCACCGTGATGATGGGCGTGCCGACCTTCTACACGCGCCTCCTTGCCGAGCCGGCCTTCACCGGCACGCTCGCGGCGCATATGCGGTTGTTCGTTTCGGGCTCGGCACCATTGTCAGCCGAAACGCACAAGGAATTCCGAGCGCACACCGGTCACGCCATCCTCGAACGCTACGGCATGACCGAAACCAACATGAACACGTCGAACCCTTATGACGGCGAACGCATTCCTGGGAGCGTCGGCCTGCCGCTCCCCGGGATCGAGCTCCGCATCACGGATCCTGCGAGCGCCGCCTCGCTCCCCATCGGCAACGCTGGAATGATCGAAGTCCGCGGGCCGAACGTGTTCAAGGGCTATTGGCAATTGCCCGAAAAGACCGCCGAAGAGTTGCGCGACGACGGCTTCTTCATCACAGGCGATCTCGGCGTGATTGACGACCGCGGCTATGTCTCGATCGTCGGCCGCGCCAAGGATTTGATCATCTGTGGCGGTTACAACGTCTATCCGGCCGAGGTCGAGGCGCTGCTCGACGCCATTCCCGGCGTGGCGGAAAGCGCGGTTATCGGGGTGCCCCATCCCGACATGGGCGAAGGCGTGGTCGCCGTGCTGCAACGCCGCGATACTGCCCTCGATGAAGCTACCGTCATCGCCGCGCTGGAAGGAAAGCTCGCGCGCTTCAAGCAACCCCGCAGGATCGTCTTCGTGAGTGAACTGCCGCGCAACACGATGGGGAAGATTCAGAAGAAGCAGCTGCGGGAAGAATACGGACAGCTGTTCGACCGACAGAAAGCGTGAAACGATGACGATGCTGGATCGCCGCACCTTCCTCTCGCTTGCTGTCGCGGCCCCGTTCGCGACGCATATAGCGAGTGGGGCAGCGACGACCGGACCGCTGGTCGTGACGACCATGAGCGGAGCGGTGCGCGGCTACCGCAGCGACGGCATCCGAATCTTCACCGGCATTCCCTACGGCACAGCATCGCGCTTCGCGGCGCCGCGCCCCGTCCGGCGCTGGCACGATAAGGTCGACGCGACTCGTCCTGCCGCCGTAGCCCCGCAGGCCCCCGGCATGATCCGGTTCGCCGGCACGACGAGCGAGGATTGCCTGCAGCTCAACATCTGGGCGCCGGCAGGCCCCGGCCCCTATCCGGTTCTCTTCTACATCCATGGCGGCGGGAACGAGACCGGCTGGAGCGGCGATCCCGGCACGGCAGGCGATCACTTCGCCGCTCACGGCGTGGTTTGCGTGACCGCGAACTACCGCGTCGGTGCCCTCGGCTTCGGTGAGATGGGCGATCTGCTCGGGCCCGCTTATTCCGGGAGCGGCAATAACGGCATCCGCGATCTGATCCTTGCGCTCGGCTGGGTAAGGGCGAACATAGCGGCTTTCGGGGGCGATCCGAGGCGGGTCACGATCGCCGGCGAATCGGCGGGCGGCAAGAATGTCGGTACGTTGATGGGCGTTCCTCTAGCTGATCGCCTCTACGCCGGCGCGGCGATCTTCAGCGGCGGCGGCCAGACGGTGCACATGCCCGACGAGGCCCGTGCGGTCGGCAGGCTAGTCGCCGAAAAGCTCGGCGGCGCCGACAAGCTGCTCACGGCGTCGGTGGACGCGATCATCGCCGCGCAGTCCGCGGCCAAGGTGGCGTGGCCGCGCAACTTTCCCTTCCGGCCGGTCGCCGGTACGGCGCTGCTTCCGTACATACCGCTCCAGCGGATCGCCGCTGGCCAGGGCCGCCCCGTCCCGCTGATGATCGGCAGCAACGCCGACGAAAGCCGTCTGTTTCTGCCGCCGGCACGCGCCGATGGCGCGCTGGGCGAGCAGTTCGTTTCGAACGAGAATATGGACCGGATGGCGGTTCTCGACGCGGCCTATGCCCGTGCCTTTCCGGACCTTTCGGCGGCCGAACGACATTGGCGCCTGCTGACGGCGGAGGAATATGGCATGCCGTGCCTGCGCATCGCCGAACGGCACGCCGATCGTGGCGCTGCGGTTTACCGCTATCTTTTCTCTTATCCCGCACCCGGCGGTCCCTTTGCCGGGCATAGTCCGCATGCGCTCGACGTCGCGTTCACCTTCGACCATGTCACCCAGCCGGGCGCCAAGGCGTTTTTCGGCCTGTCGTCCGCCGACCAGCCCCTGGCCGATTCGATGCATGGCGCGATGACCGCTTTCGTGAAGACCGGCGTACCGGCGGGGCCAAGTCTGCCCCAGTGGCGACGTTTTGACCGGGCAGGTCGCCGGACCATGCTGCTGTCACGGGCGCCGGCGCTGGCGTCAGATCCGGATCGGGTCGAGCGCCTGCTCTGGGAAGCCTGATCAGGCCCTTGCCAGCCGGGCGCGGACCGGGCGCGGCTCGAGCAGGTCGCGCAGCGCTGGGCCCGCCGCCACCTCACGCCGGCGCGCATAGGCACGATGGTTGGCCTCGACGGTCGCGAGATCGTAGCGGTAATTGACCATCAGCCCGCCGGCCTGCGCCATGCCGCGCGGGCTGGTATCGCCCATCCAGCACAACCGATCGATCGACGCGCCGTTACCGACATGAAAACGACCCACGGGGTCGAGCAACCGTCCGCGACCATCGCGCTCGATCAGGAAATAGCGCGCCCCGAGCGCGATCCGGCGTTTCCGGCGCGGATCGTCGATCGACCAGTCACCATCAGGATCGCCGTCAGCCAGCGCCGCTACAGCAACGGCATCGCCGTGAGTCGCCGCGTCTTTCAGCCACGCCGTGAAACCGGGAATCGGTGAAAGCGTCACGAAGTTTTCGAGCCTGGGAAACTCTTTCCGAAGATCGTCGACCACCTGCTTGATGAGGAACTGGCCGAAGGAAATCCCGGCTAGGCCCGGCTGGCAATTGGAGATCGAATAGAAGACCGCGACCCGCGCCCGGTTCGGGTCCGACGCCGGCCGGGCGGACGCTAGTACGTGCTGGATCGACGAGGGAATCTCGTCAGCCAGCGCCACCTCGACGAAGATCAAAGGCTCATCGCCCATCGCCGGATGGAAAAAGCCGTAGCAGCGGCGATCGCGCGGCAGCAGCCGGTCGCGCAGTTCATCCCAGGTCGCGATCGAATGGACCGCCTCGTATCGGATGATCCGCTCGAGCAGATCCGCAGAACTCGACCAGTCGATCCGCTGCATCACCAGGAAACCGCGATTGAACCAGGAGTGGAGCAGATGCACGAAATCATCCTCGAGCGCGCGCAGGACCGGGTGCCCGGGCAGCAGCCGCAAGAGGTCGGCGCGCATGTTGACGAGCTCTATTGTCGCGCGCGGCGCCTGGTTGAGCCGTCGCAACACTTCCTGCCGCGGCGGCTCCGCCGCCTTGCCGACTTGTCCCATCAGGTGCGGCGAAGGAGCGCCGTCATACGCGGCCAGCGCGCGGCGTACGGCTTCGGGGTCCGCGCAGAATCCCTCGGCAAGGCCGATCAGGAATGCCTGCTTCCGATCGGCTTCGAACCGTCGATATGTTTCCAGCAGCCCCAGCGCCAGGCCGACGCCCGCAGACTGACTGGCCTCGTGAAGCAGCTCGTGAGCAAGGCGCAGCGCCGACTCCGCGGTTTCGGGCACGGGTCGCCTCGCACCGGACGGCGCCTGAAACGGCCAGAGCAGCCTTTCATCCGCCGCTCTCTTGAGGAGCTTGTTCAACAGGGTAGAGGTCAACATATCGAACGACCAATCATATGCAAAAATATGAGGTTCAGCTAATATTGCATACCATATTCACTATTAAACTTAATATAGCATACAAAAACGCCTATAGCGCGAAAAGTTGTCGCCAGGCCGCAGGGGATCGCAGCGCGGCCGATGAGCGAGTGCTCCCGGCTGAGACGGGGAAGCTACCCGATCGGGTCACGGGAGCAGCGGACGACCGCCGGCCGCCCCCTGACCACGGCATCGTCAGAGCAACGCGGCAGCTGGCGGGAAGCTATGATAGGCGCGCCGGATGAGCCGCAGATCGAGAGCGAAGCCAGCCAGTCCGTTTCGCGATTTCAACTCGTCGCCCGATGTGATCGGCCTGGGGTGGTCATAATGTATGTGCGGCTTCCGCTCAGCCCGCGAAACGTCAAGGATCTGCTGTTCGAGCGCGGGATCGACCTGTGCCACGGGACGGTGCGGTTCTGGTGGAACCGGTTCGGGCCGATGTTCGCCGGCGATATCCGGCGGTGCCGGGTTTCGTACATGAAGGGCTTTCGCCGGTTCGGCCAAACGAATCCGTCGCCATGATCAACCGCACCGTTGCCAATCGAGGCGGACTCATGGTAGCGTTACCAAAACAGGATCGGGCGAGGGGATATTGGGCATGCCGTTTTGCGGACGGATCGCATTGGTCATCGCGGCCGTTTCCGCCACGGCGCCGTCCCTGGCTGCGATGCAGACCGCGCCGTCCGCGGCGGCCAGGCGTATCCAGGTCGATGTCGCAAAGGCGACTGCGCCGTTCGATCGCTCGTTCAATTTCTCTGTCGGCGCGGACTATCCGGGGACCCTGATCAGGCCGGCGAGCCTCGCCCAGCTCCGGGTTGCGTCCAGCGAACTCGGCTTCCGCTACGTTCGTTTCCATGCGATCTTCCACGACGTACTCGGAACCGTGCGCATCGAGAACGGCAAGACGGTTTACGACTGGCGCAAGATCGACCAGCTATATGACGCGTTCCGGGCAATGGGCATCCGGCCGTTCGTCGAATTGGGCTTCACGCCGCAGGCGATGGCGACATCCTCGCAGACTATCTTCTATTGGAAAGGCAACACGTCGCATCCCGACCTCAAGGCGTGGCACGCCTTGGTGGATGCCTTCGTCCGTCATCTGATTGCCCGCTACGGCGCGGCCGAGGTCCGCCGCTGGTACTTCGAGGTCTGGAACGAACCCAATCTCGCCGGTTTCTGGGAAAAGGCCGACCAGAAGGCCTATTTCGACCTGTTCGAGAATTCGGCGCGGACGATCAAGGCGATCGACCCGCAACTCCGCGTCGGCGGCCCCTCGACTGCGGGTGCCGCGTGGGTGCCCGAGTTGCTCGCCTTCGCCGCTGCCCGCGCCGTGCCGATCGATTTCGTCACGACCCACACCTATGGCGTCGACGGCGGATTCCTCGACGAATACGGCCATGACGACAACAAATTGTCGACCAATCCCGACGCGGTGACCGGCGATGTCCGGCGCGTGAGAGCGCAGATCGCCGGCTCCAGGTTTCCGAAGCTGCCGCTCTATTTCACCGAGTGGAGCTCGAGCTACAATCCGCGCGATCCGGTCCACGATTCCTATATCAGCGCGGCCTATATCCTCGGGAAACTGAAGGCCACGCGCGGCCTTGCCCAGGGCATGAGCTATTGGACCTATTCCGACCTGTTCGAGGAAAGCGGCCCGCCACCGACACCGTTCCATGGCGGCTTTGGCTTGATGACGCGCGAGGGCGTCCGCAAGCCGGCCTGGTTCGCCTACAAATACCTGAACATGCTGCGCGGCAGGGAAGTGCCGTGCGACGACGGCCAGGCGCTTGCGGCGACCGAAAAGGGGCGCACCGGCATCCTGTTCTGGGACTGGCAGCAGCCCGAGCAGAAGGTCAGCAACCGGCCGTTCTTCACCAAGCCGCTGCCGGCCCCGACCGCGTCGGCGATGGAGATACGGTTCGCAGGGCTGACCCCCGGCGGCTATCGCCTGACGGTGCGGCGTACCGGCTATCATGCCAACGATGCGCAAACCCGCTATCTCGAAATCGGGTCGCCGTCGGCGCTGAGCGCTGCCCAGTTGACCGAACTCCAGGAGCTGACGCGTGATCGTCCGGAAACCGACAGGGTCGTGCGCGTGGGCGCTGGCGGGCGCTACTCGTTGCGCGTTCCGATGCGCGCCAACGACGTCGTTCTCGCATTGCTCGAGCCGATCAGGCCCATCCGCACTCGATAGCATTTTAGACGCTGCCGCTCGCCAGGCATGCCGCGCACAGCACGATACCGTTGAGGGAGAGTTATGGAATCCACCCGTCGCGAAACGCTGCTGCTGGCATTGGCCGGAGCCGCCTCGGCGCTTCCGGCGCACGCGCAAGGCAAGCCCGGCACGGCGCGCCGTGCGCCCGATTGCGAGCGTCCCGCGATATCATGGGCCGCGGGGATCGAAGGCCAACGCAAGGCCGATCTCGGCGACGGACGCTATCTCAACCCGGTGATCGCGGGCGACCATCCCGATCCCAACATACTCAAGGACGGCGCGGATTATTACGCGACCTTCTCCTCTTTCTCCTACTATCCGGGCATACCGATCTGGCATTCGCGCGATCTGGTGAACTGGACGCCGCTCACCGCGGCCCTTAGCCGGGACATCGGCGTGGTCTGGGCGCTCGATATCGCCAAGGTCGACGGGCGTTATTTCATCTATATTCCGGCGCTCGATCCGAGGGACGATGCCCGTCCGCTCAAGATCTGGGCGATCCATGCCGAGAGCATGGCCGGCCCGTGGAGCGATCCGATCGACCTGAAGCTCGACGGCTATATCGATCCCGGTCACATCGTCGGCGAGGACGGCAAGCGCTACCTCTTCCTGAACGGCGGGCACCGCGTGCGGCTCGGCGCCGACGGGTTATCGACCGCCGGGCCGGTCGAGCATGTCTATGACGGCTGGCCGATCCCCGAGGACTGGATCATCGAAGGCTTCGCGCTCGAAGGGCCGAAACTGATCCGCAAGGACGGCTGGTTCTACATGTTCTGGGGCGAGGGCGGCACGGCGGGGCCGCCGACCAGCCATATGGTCGTGGTCGCCCGATCGCGGTCGATCGATGGCCCGTGGGAGAATTGCCCGCACAACCCGATCGTGCACACCGCCAGCGCCGACGAGCCGTGGTGGTCGCGCGGCCATGCCACGCCGGTGCGGGGGCCGGCGGGAGATTGGTGGCTGGTCTATCACGGCTATGAAAACGGCATGCGCACGCTAGGCCGGCAGATGCTGCTCGAGCCGATCGACTGGACCATTGATGGTTGGCCTTACGCAAAAGGGGGCGATCTGTCGCAACCCATGCCGAAGCCGCGGGGCGGCCTCGCGGGGCCGGATGGGATCGCGCTGTCGGGCTTCGGCGCGGACATGTTCCGCACGCGGCTTGCCCAATACTCCCCCGGTCCCGACTATCTCCGTCGTGCGCGGCTGGAGGGCGACGCGCTGGTTATTGCCGGCAAGGGCAGCGGACCCGCCGATTGTTCGCCCCTGCTCTTCGTGGCCGGCGACCGCGCTTATGAAGTGACGGTCGAGGTCGAGATCGATGACGGTGCGCAGGGGGGACTGCTGCTCTTCTACAATGAGGAGCTGTTCTGCGGGCTGGGCCTGGGTGAAGGCCGGTTCCATGCCTGGCGTATCGGCCAGGAGGAGCGCTGGCCGCCTGGCGGACAGACCGCCGCCCACCGCGTCTATCTGCGAGTGCGCAACGAAGAGAATGTCGCAACCTTCTTTCACAGCGAGGACGGCCGCCATTGGATCAAGGAACGCTCGTTCGAGGTCGCAGGCTACAATCACAATGTCGCGGACGGTTTCCTCAGTCTGAGGCCGGCGCTGTACGCCGCCGGCCCGGGATCGGTCAGCTTCCGCTCGCTGACATACCGCGCCGGGCCGCTGATGAACCCGGCGGCTCGCTGAATTGCGTCGGCACATCGAACCGATCCGGCAGGTTCGCAATAGAAGCTCGGGAGGGATGGCATGACTCCGTGCCTGGGAAATACGATCGATAGCGGCAAAATGTCTCTCGACCGCCGCCGTGCCTTGGGGCTGGCATTGGCCGGTCTGTGCGCCGCGGTTCCGGCGGCCGGCGCGCCGTCCGCGAAGGGCACTGCTCAACCCTATCGCTGGGCGGTCGTGCCTTATGGCGGCGGCGGTTACGTGGACGGGTTCCTGTATCATCCGAAGGAACGCGGGCTGCTCTATGCCCGGACCGATGTCGGCGGGATGTACCGGTTCGATTATCCGTCCCGCCGCTGGATCCAGCTGCTCGATTGCCTTTCCCATGCCGATGCCGACCTGATGGGCGTGCTGAGCATGGCGATCGATCCGACCGATGCGAACCGTCTCTACGCAGCATGCGGCCTGTATCTGGGCGACTGGGCGCCGACCGGCGCGATCCTGCGCTCGCTGGATCGCGGGCAGACCTGGCAGAAGACGCCGCTTCCCCTTCGGATCGGCGGCAATGCGGATGGTCGCGGCACGGGCGATCGGCTGACGGTGGATCCGCGCAATCCTGCCATCCTCTATTTCGGCTCGAACCAGGACGGATTGTGGAAAAGCACCGATCACGGCGGCGGCTTCACGAAGGTAGCGGCCGCGCCTGGCAAGGCCTTCAGCCTCGTCATCGTCGATCCGCAAACCGGCGAGCTGTTCGTCGGCAGTGCGGACGGCAAGGGCGGCTTGTTCGTCAGCCGCGACGGCGGCGCCAGTTTCGCAACAGTCGAGGGCACGCCGGCCCAGGTGCCGCAGCACGCCGTATTCGCGGGTGACGGCAGTTTCTACGTGACGTTCGCGCAGGGCGACAATGCGTTGCCCGCCAATCCAAGCTTCGCGGTACGCGGCGGCGTCTGGAAGCGCGAGGCGCCGTCGGGCAAGTGGCGCGAAATCTCGCCGATCCGGACCGACGCGCAGAGCCGTTTCGGCTATTCGGGTATCGACGTCGGGCCGGGCGGCATGCTGGTCGTATCGACGCTCGACCGCTGGTGGCCGAGCGACGACATCTTCGTCTCGCGCGACGGCGGCGCGCATTGGACCGCCTTGAGTGGACAGGCGCGCTACGACGCGTCCGCCTATCCCTGGCTCGCCGAGACCAATGCCGAGCGCAAGATGGGAAGCTGGCTTTCGGACCTGCGCATCAATCCGTTCGACGCCGATGAGATGATTTACGGCCATGGCGGCGGCTTGTGGATGAGCCGCAATCTGACCGCTGCGGACAGCGGCCAGCCGGTCCTGTTCGACGCGGCGCTGCGCGATTTCGAGGAAGGGGCGGTTGCCCAACTCGTTTCCCCCACCGGCGGCGCGACCTTGCTGGCAGCAGAGGGCGATACCGCCGGGGCTTCCTGGGACGACATCACGCGTCCGCCGGCCAAGGGGTTGTTCCGTCCTAATACCGAATCCAATTTCAGCGTCGACTATGCCGGGCAGAAACCTGGTTTCCTTGTGCGCACCGCCGCCAACAGCCCGACCAGGGGTTTCTTCTCGCAGGATAGTGGCGCGACCTGGACGCCGTTCGCAGATTCCCCGGTCAAGGCTGCCACCGCGCGGGCACCCTGGCGTCACCCGGGGGCGATTGCGGTATCGGCACAGGCGAGCAGCCTCCTCTGGGTGCCCGAAAAGGATGCCGCCTGGCAATCGATCGATCGCGGCAAGACCTGGAGCCAATCGGGCGGCTGGCCCGCCAATCGCGAACAGGCGCTAGCACCATTGTCGGACAAAGTGATCGATGGCGTCTTCTACGTGCACGATCGCGCCGGCGGGCAGATTCTGATTAGCGTCGATCGTGGGGCCAGTTTCAAGGCCATCGCATCGGGCTTCCCCAAGCTGGCGTCCTGGGAGCGGGCCCAATTGGCCGTCGTTCCCAGCCGCGCACGCGATCTCTGGCTCGCGCTTCCCTCCTATCTGTTGCACTCGCGCGATGCCGATGCTCCGTTCAAGCCGGTCCGCAAGGTCGATACGGCCTGGGCAGTCAGTTTCGGCGCGCCGGCGATCAAGGGCGGTTATCCCGCGGTCTACCTCTATGGCGTCGTGAGCGGCGTCGGTGGCCTGTGGCGATCGGACAACGAAGGCGAGGATTGGGTGCGCATCAACGACGAGGCGCACGGGTTCGGCAACATCATCTCGATGAGCGGCGACCCGCTCGAATATGGCACCCTCTACGTCGCTCCGCACGGCCGCGGAATCCTGGTCGGCAAGCCGGCCAATTGAGGTGTTGTCAGACCTAAGTTACCGGTCTCCAGTCCGTGGTTGCTAGCTGGGTGGCATGGGATAGCGGTTGAACAACCGCTGTGAAAATAGCCACCTAAGATTCCGCCGACGAGAGCGGGCGATGCTCAGATTTCGACGGATGAAGAAGTTACGGGAATTCGCCTCCGTCCACGCCAACGTCGGCAATCACTTCAATCTCGAACGCCACCTCATCGATCGACAGACTTACGAGGAACGCTGCTCAGCCGCCCCGGCTGTGTGACAATCCCTGGCGAGCTAACCTTCGGCCTTAAGAGGCCGAAGACCATCATGCAGAGAGTGTTTCACGTTAGACTGACCCCACCACACGGCAGATTGATAAAAGGCGCTATGCAATCAAACGCAGCCAGCCTTCCCGGGCCAGGCTGTCCCGAGGATTTCTTCGATGGCGATCCCGGCTAGCTCAGTCGATAAATACGCTCGGCATTGCGCCAGAAGAAGCGCTCGCGATCGAGACCGCTCCAATCGGCGGCGAGCGCGTCGGCAAGCTCGAACCACGCCATGTAACCGCCGGCCACTTCGCTCACCGGCCAGTCGCTGCCGAACAGGATGCGCTCGGGACCGAAGTCTTCGGCAGCAGCGCGCGCATACCACAGCACCTCTTCGGGCACCCAGTTCGTCCAATCGGCTTCGGTCAACAGGCCGGAAATCTTGCAGGCCACATTCGGCAGCGCCGCCATTTCGCGCATGTGGGTATGCCACGGTTCGCGCAGACCCGCCGCGATGCCGGGCTTCGCGCAATGATCGAGCACGAACTGGCCGTCGGGGCATTGCTTCACCAGCTCGATCGTTTCGGCGAACTGGTCGTGCTTCAAGCAAAGCTCGAAATGCAGACCGCGCCGATGCGCCTCGCGCACACCGGCGATGAAGCCGGGCTGCAGCGCGAAGCCGGGCGGGTTGTTCTGGATATTGTCGCGGATGCCGCGGACCAGCGGCATCGCGCTGACGGCCTCGAAGGTGGCCGGAGCGGTTTCATCTAGCAGCGCGACCCGGGCGACGATGCCCTGGATGCGCGGATCGGTCTGCGCCAGCCCGGCGACCCACGCGGCCTCCATCACGGAGAAGCGCGGATGCGCGTCGCATTCGACAAATACCATCCGCTCGACCGGCACGCCCGCCGAGGCGCGCTGATAATCCTGCAGATGGAAACTCCGGTCGAATGGCGACCCCCTTTCGATCCACGGGTAGTCGATCGCCTCGACGTCCCAGAAATGGGCGTGTGTATCGACGACGCGCATGCCGTGCCCCTGTTTCAGAGATTGTTTGCGACCACGTTGTGGGTCCCCGTGGCACCGTTCTGCAACCCGCCGGTGGCGTTGTTGCGCATAAGGTTGTTGGTGATCATGTAATTGTCGGTCGCCCCGGCTGCGACGATCACACCATAGGATTGCGAGTTGGCGAACCCGTCGGCGGCACCGATCTGGTTGCCGAGGATCTGGAAGTTGCTCACGCCCGCGGCGATGTTGATCCCGGCATGCGCGTTGGACGACAGGCGCGAATTGCCGGTGACGGTCGAATCCTTGATCGTCAGGTTGGTTGCACCCGATTGTACCAGGATGCCTTCCGCGCCGTTGTTGTAGATGCGCGAGTCGGTGATGCTCAGCCCGTCAACGTCCTTGACGATCACGCCATAGAGCGCAGCGGTCGCTGCCCAGCTATTGGTAAGCCGCATCGACTGCGCGGCCTGGAAATTCCAACCTACACCGTTGAGCGTATCGGCCAGACAGTTGGTGAAGAAGCCGAAATTGGGCGGCACTTGGTTCTGGGTGTTCTCGAACAAAAAGCCGGTATGGCCGCCCGTCACGTTGACGTTGGTGGCATAGATGCCCCCCACCCCGGTATCGAACACCACGCCGACCGAACTGCTGCTGGTATCGATCTGGTTCACCTCCACGTCGGACATGAAGACGTCGCCGACGCCGGCGAAATAGGCCCCCTGCCCAGCCGCCTGGCTGATCACGCTGTCCTGCAGGAACACCTGGTTGCCGCCGGTGACCCAAATGCCCGTGGTCAGATCGGTGCCGGCGCGGCCGATGTTCATCTGCTGGAAATAGGTCCGCCAGCACGTGACGCACAGGATCGCCATGCCGGTCGGGTTCGATGCCGTATAGATCAGCTCAAGGTTGCGGAGCTGGACCTTGTCGATCGGACTGCCGCCATTGGTGATGTTGAAGATGTGCGCCGCGCCGTTGGACTGCGCGATGGTCGTGGTCGAGCTGCTGGTGCCGTAGATGGTGGTGTTGCTGCTGGCGATCAGCAGCTGGGCGGTGATCTTGTAGGTGCCCGTCGGAATATAGACGGCCTGGCCGGTGGTCGCGGCCAGGTTGATGCAGGCCTGGATCTTGGTGGTGTCGTCGGCGACGCCATTACCCGCCGCGCCGCAATCGGTCTGGACGTTGAGGTCGACCGGCGCCGCCTTTGCCGGCCCGACCCAGGTCAGGAACAATGCCGCCAGCAGCGCGACGATGCCGGCATGAACCATTCGCGTCATAATCCTCTCCCCTTCCTGCTATTGAATTCAGATCGACCAACCGCCGTCCGCCATCAGGCTCTGTCCCGTCATGAAGGCGGATTCGTCGGAGGCGAGGTAGAGCGCGAGCGCCGCGATCTCCCCCGGCTGTCCCAGCCGGCCCATCGGCTGGCGTGCCTTGAAGGCGGCGAGCGCCTGGTCGAAGTCGCCGGTGTCGCGCAGCCGCTGATGCAACGAAGGTGTCTCGATCGTGCCGGGACAGATCGCGTTGCAGCGAATGCCGCGCGTGACGTAATCGGCGGCGACCGACTTGGTGAGGCCGATCACCGCCGCCTTCGACATGCCATAGGCGCAGCGATTGGGCGCGCCCTTGGGCGCCCCGACAACCGATGCCATGTTGATGATCGAGCCGCTCCCCCGCGCCAGCATCGCCGGCAGAAAGGCGCGGGTCAGCCGGAACATCGCGGTAACGTTGACGTCGAGCGACAGCGCCCAGTCGGCATCGCTGCAGTCGAGCGCGGTACCGCCGACGACGACACCGGCGCAGTTGAACAACACGTCGATCCCGCCGATGCGATCGCTGACATCGGCGATCGCCGGAGCGTCGGTCACGTCGAGTTCGACCGCGGTGCAGCCGCGGATGCCCTCCAGCGCCTTGCCGTCGCGGTCGCAGGCCCAGACGGCAGCGCCTTCGGCCGCGAACAATTCCGCCGCATAGCGGCCGATCCCCGCGCCGGCCCCGGTCACGAGCGCGGACTTGCCGGCCAGCCGGGGACGGCCAGGAACCACGTCCGACGGTGCCATCAGCCGCGCCCCGGATGGCAGGCCGGCCCGATCGCGTCGATCGACTTGTAGCCAAGGATGAATTCGCGGTGCCCGAGCGCCTCTGATTTGGTCGGCTCGCCCCGCGCGATCGCGAGCACGAGGTCGAACAATTCATCGCCGATTTCGTCGAGCGTCGCCTCGCCCAGCATGATGCGGCCGGCGTTCACGTCCATATCGTCGCGCATCCGGACATAGGTCTCCGGATTCCCCGTGATCTTCACCACCGGCGCGATCACCGACCCCACGACCGACCCGCGCCCCGTCGTGAACAAGGTCAGGTGCACGCCGCACGAGATCAGTTCGACGATTTCGGCATTGTCGGAGATGTTCGGAAATCCGAACTGCGGCGCTTCGGCCGGCACGACATCGAGCAGATAGAGGCCCGGCGCTTCGGGCCGTTGCGTCGGCCGGATCACGCCGTTGATCGGACGGCTGCCGGATTTCACATAGGCGCCCGCCGATTTCTCTTCGAGCGTGGAGAGCCCGCCTTCAGCATTGCCCGGCGAGAAGCTGCCATAGCCCATCGCGCGATAATAGCTTTCGGCATTGGCGATCGAGACCTCGATCGCCTCGGCAATGTCGGGCGACGCGGCACGGACGCTCATTGCGCCTTCGCAGCCGATCATCTCGCCGGTTTCCTCGAAGATGCAGGTGGCGCCGGCATCGATCAGCCGGTCGAAGGTGCGGCCGACCGCGGGATTTGCCGCGATCCCGCTGGTCCCGTCAGACCCGCCGCAAATCGTCCCGATCGAAAGGTCGGCGATGCCCATCGGCACGCGCCGCTCCGTGTCACGCATTTGCGCCTGAACTCGCCACACCGCTTCCAGCGCTGCGTCTATGCCAGATCGCGTGCCGCCGACGTCCTGGATCACCACCGTTTCAGCGGGGCGCCCGCTGGCGATGATTGCCGCCTTGAGCCCTTCGCGGTCGAACCCCTCGCAACCGAGCGACACCAGGACGGCCCCCCCCACATTGGGGTGGGTAGCGAGAGCCTTCATCATCCGCAGCGAATAATCGTTGGGATAGCAGCCCGGGAATCCGAGCAGGTGGACGTCCGCGTCGTCGGCCCGATCCACGACGCGCCGCGCGACATGGTGCGCGCATTCGACCAGGTAGATCACCGCGACGACGTTACGGATGCCCTTGCGACCGTCGGCGCGGAGATAGCCGTTGGCGACGATCATGGCCGCGCCCCCGTCTCACGAGTGTGCGTCGAAATGTAGTTGCTCCTGAGATTGTGCAGATGAACCCATTCGCCCGGCTGCACGTCCATGGTCGTGGACCCTATCGACATGCCGTATTTGATCACCTCAGCACCCGACGGAATGAATCGTCTGGCGATCTTGTGGCCGAGCGCAACGTCGGCGCACGCGACGACGGACTCGCTCCCGAGCTCGAGCCGCTCGCCCGCATGGACGTTGCGGCGGCAGACGGCGACATTGTCCGCAGGGGACAAGACAAGGGCGGAGCAGCTGTTCATTGCGGAATCCGCTCCCCGCGTCGCGACAGGCGTCTCATCATCCGCGCTTCTGGTCAGCGCGGATGATCGAGCGGAGCTGGGTGAGGACCTCGTAGGATTTGGGCCCGATGGTACCGTCCTGATAGAGGCCGACGCCGAGCGTGACCGGCGCCTGATCGCGCTGGCAGGTGCGGATATAGTCTGCGAGCGTCGCGGCCGAGTAACGCGGCGGCTCCATCTCCTTGTTCTCGGTGATGTGGAACCAGGGAGCATCGAGCCTGATCGCCGAATGCGCCTGCAGACCGATGCCGGCGCCATGGGTGATGTAGCGCGCGCCGAACGGCTTGGCGGGAAGGTCGGTGATCTCGCCACACCAATAGTCCTGCCACTCGACCTCGCCGGGAAACGCCCAGCCGTTGAACGAGGACATACAGTCCTTCGACCCGCTCTTGATCGCGCGGTTGATCGCCTCGTTGGGGAGGTTGGGATAGGCTTCCATGGTCTGGAACCAGGAATCGAGCCACCAGCCCTTGATCTTGCTGCCGTAGCGCGCCCCGAACTCCTCGAAGACCGCGATCAGCTGGTTGGCGTATTCGGCCTCGCTGAAATGCGGGGTGTCGATGGCACGGCCGTTCTGCTGGATCAGTTGCCCGGTGCCGGGGCAATTCTGGTAGAGCATCAGCGCGATGCCATGGGCGGCCAGCGCGTCGGCCAACTCCATGATCAGGTCGCGCTGGGTGGTCCAGCCGGGGTGGAGCTTTTCCCAGGCCTTGATCGGTGCCGGACAGGTCGGATTGCCGTGGTTGACGGTGAAGATCAGATATCTCGCCCCGCAATCGCTGACCGTCTGGGCGAGCCTCTTCACGTCGAGCGCGTTGACCGCGTCCTTGTAGGGCTTGCGCGGCCCGCTGCGCGGTGCGGTCTGGTCGAGGAAATGAAACCACATGCCGTAGCCGGCATTGGCGAACCAGTCAGTGTTGGCGCGGGTGGCTTTGGCGCGGGCGCTCGCCGCCGCGACCTCGCCGAGTTTCGCGACCGGCGTCAGTTCGATCGAGCGGAGGCGGAAGGCTTCCTTGCCCTTGGGGGCGGTGACCTTGAGCTTCACGACATTGACGCCGCGCACGAGATCCACCTCGCCCGGCACCGGCTTGCGCTCGAACAGATAAAATTCGCGCATCCGCCAGAAACCGTCGGTGTCGGGATCGCCCGGATTGTCGACCGGCCCGCGCGGATCGGGCACGAAATAGCCGCGCGTAAGCGGGGCGGCGAATGCTACGTCCTTGCCATTGACCGTGACGGTCACCGGCTGGCCGTCATTGACCGTCGAATAGCACAAGGCGATCCGGTAGCGGCCGGGCTCGTGCACGGTGACACCCCAGATGATCTCGCCCGTTCCCAGGAACGGCAGCATCATGCTGAGCTCGCCCGGGCCGAAGCGGATGTCGCCGGTGCGTTCGACCGCCTTTTCGGGATAGAGGCGGATTACCGGACTGATCTCCGGCACGCCGGCCGGCCCCATCGGCGCGGACCGCAGGCCCGCGGCGGCCTTGGCACCCGCCCGGCCCGACGCCATCGCCGGCACACCCGCGGCCATCACCGCGGCCGCCGCGCCACCCCGCAGGAAATCCTTCCGCGTCAGCTTCATTTGATCTCTCTTTCCCGATGTCACTGCGCCCACCCCCCCTGGGCCATGATGCCGCCGTCGACGGTGATGCATTCGCCGGTCATGAAGGATGCGGCGTCGCTCGCGAGGAAGGCGACCACTCGCGCCAGTTCCTCGGGCCGGCCGAAGCGCTTCATCGGATAGGCGTTCTTCAGCCGATCCATGTAGCTCTTGTCAGGGATGCCGGCCGCGACGTCGCGCAACAGCGGCGTGTCGAACGTGCCCGGCGCGATCGCCAGCACGCGGATGTTCTGCTCGGCATATTCTAGCGCGAGTTGCCGCGTCAGCGAGAGGATCCCGCCCTTGGACGCGGCATACGCGGCCGCCCCTTTCTGCGACTGCAAGCCCTGCACGCTGCCGGTGTTGACGATGACGCCCGCGCCTTTGGCCAGCATCTGCGGCACGCAGCGCTTCACCATCCAGAAAAACGACTTGAGGTTGACCGTCAGGATCGCGTCCCAGAGCGCGTCGTCGAGCTCGTGCGCCGGGACGTAGCTCGACGCCGGCTGGATGCCGACATTGTTGCAGAGCACGTCCGTCCCGCCCAGTTCCTCCGCCTTGGCGGCGAGACGGTCGCAGGTCGAAGGCTCGCCCATGCTCCCTTGCACGAAGTGGATCGTGCCGGGGAGGCCGGCGGCGTCGGCGATCAGGGCCTCCCCCGCGCCGGAATCGAGGTCGTTGACCACCACCGCGGCGCCGAGCCGGGCGAACTCGAGCGAAAAGGCCTTGCCGAGGCCGCCCGCGCCGCCCGTGACGACGACCGTCTTGCCCGCGAAATCGCCGCTCATGCCCGCCGCTCCATCTTGCCGTTCCACAGGGAGAGTATGTTCTCGAGCGGGAGCCCCCGGGTCTCGGGAAGCTTCGCCAGCACGACTACGAACTGGATGGCGATGAAGAGCGCGCAGCCGAGGAACATGGTCGAGACGCCGAAGCTGTCCCGCACCAGCGGGAATGCCTGGTTGATCGCCATGTCGGTCACCCAGACCGCGACCGTCGCCACGCCCATCGCGCGGGCGCGCACCGCGGTCGGGAAGATCTCTGAAATGACGATCCATTTGATCGGGCCGAGCGAGAAGGCGAAGAACGCCACGAACAGGCTGAGCAACGCGATCAGCACCGCGCCGTCGGTGATGCCAGCCGCGAAGCACAGGCCGGTCGCGGCGAGCGCGAGTCCGGCGCCCGCGCATCCGACGAGCAGCACCGGACGGCGCCCGAAGCGGTCGACGACGAACAGCGAGATCACCGTGCAGCAGGCGAGGACGATGCCGATCACCGCATGCCCGCCCAGCGACGAACCGGCCGAGATCCCGGCGCGTTCGAGGATGGTCGGGCCATAATACATGACGACGGTGATGCCGCTCAGTTCGGAGAAGACGGCGAGGAAGATGCCGAGCAGCAGCGGACGCCGCAGCGCGCCCCGCCACCAGGCGCCGGCCGGGCGCGCGCCCGTCTCCTCCCGCACCGATCGCTCGATCTGCGCGACTTCGGCGGCCGCCGCGCCGGCATCGCCGCGCAATCGCGCGAGGACCGTGCGCGCCTCGGCGGAGCGATTGGCGAGCGCCAGCCAGCGCGGGCTTTCGGGCACGAAGAGTGCCATCGAGAAGAACAGCAGCGAGGGTACGATCTGGGTCAGGAACATGCCGCGCCAGGGCTCGGCGACGAGGAGCCAATGCGCCGCTCCGGTCGACGCCTGGCCCGTCTGCTGGCTCAACGCGAAATCGAGCAGCCCGGCATTGACAAGCATCGCGGTCACGATGCCGATCGTGATGGTGAGCTGGAACAGCGAGACCAGCCGTCCGCGATGCTCGGGCGGCGCGACCTCCGAGATGTAGAGCGGCGATACGATCGAGGCCACACCGACGCCGAGGCCGCCGATGATCCGTCCGACGACCACCCAACCGGCGGTGCCAGCCAGCGAGCAGACCAGCGCGCAGGTGCCGAGCAGCAACGCCGACAGCAGCATCACTTTCTTGCGCCCGAGCGAGTCGCAAAGCCGGCCGGCGATGAGAACGCCCGCGGCGCACCCGACCAGGCCCGACGTGACGAACCACCCTTCCATCACCGCGCCGAAACCGAACTGCGCCTTCACCAGCGCCAGCGCTCCGGCGATGACGACGGTCTCGTATCCGAACAGGAACCCGCCCAGCGCGGAGATGAGACTGACGAACGTCACGTACAGAAGGTTGCCGTTGTCCGGTACGGACAGGGGAATATTATCCCCCGCCGCCGGCTCGATCACAGGATGCATGGACGCCACTTTCATTTCTCCGCTCCTGACTGCCGCTGGCGTGATTGCCGGCGGCAGTCGGGAATCTTAATCGATGGGCCGGTTGGCTTGCGCATCAGAAATTCGCGCGCACCCCCACCGTGAAGCGCCGGCCGCTGAGTTCGTAGAGACGCGTGATGCCGTAGCGGTCGGTCTGGCGAAGCGCGGATCGGGTAAGGTTGATCGCCCAGGCGTTCAGGCTGATGTGCGGCGCAATCTGGTAGTTGGCGGCAAGATCGAGCTGACCATAGCCCTCGGTGAAAATACCGTCGCCGAAATAGCTCAGCGGATCCTGAACCCAGCGGCTGCGGTAATTATAGCCGGCATGGATGCTGAACTTGCCGTCATCGTAATAGCCGCCGATATTGTACGTATCCTTGGAGATGCCGGTGAGCGGCACCGCCGGCGAGCCTTGGTTCAGCACCACCGATCCGTACCAGATGTGCGTCCAATTGGCCTGAAAACCGAGCTTGCCGAGCGGTCCGGGGAGGAAGTCGAGCTTCTGCTGCCACGCCAGCTCCACGCCCTTAATCGTCGTCGCCTCGGCGTTGATCGGCTGGGCCACGGCCAGCGAGATCTGACGGGTCGTGTTGCTGCCGTTCAGCGTCACGTCGGCGACCTCGGTTCGATAGTTGGTCAGCACCAGGTTCTTCACGTCCTTGTAGAAGAACGCCGCACCGATCATGTTCTGCTTGCCGTAATACCATTCGAGCGACAGATCGGCCTGGTTGGCGAGATACGGCTTGAGCGCCGGATTGCCGAGGTTGAGCGTGCCGGTCCACGTGACCCCCACCGGCGGCAGCGTCGGCGCGTTGGGACTGCTCGCCGCCGCGAGCAGGTTCATGTCGGGACGCTGCATCACGCGGGCGAGAGCGACGCGGATGAGGAAGTCGTTGCCGATCTGATAGCGCGCGTTGAGCGACGGCAGGACATAGGTGTAATTGTAGCGCTGAGCCTGGATCTTCGCGTCGCTGTAGCTCAACGAATTGGCGCCGCCGAACAGGCCGTAGATCAGATAGGCGCCAGGCGACGGTACGAAGCCGGAAGAGGCTTCCTCGGTATGCACCACGCGCACGCCGAAATTCGCGCGGAACAGGTCACCCGCGCCAGCAAGGTCGAACCGTACATAGCCGGCCTGCGATTTCTCCTGCACGCGCGTCGTCGTGGTCAGCGACTGGACCGCCGGGTGCGTCTTGACGAAATCGTCGAGCGGGAAATCGGTGAAGAAGCGCGGCAGGTCGACGGTCAGGAAGCTGTGCGGGAAATCCGCCTTGCCGTCATAGGATTCGAAGAAGTTCGGATTGTTGCGGACGATGAGATACGAGCTCATGTCGGCAGGGAAGCCCGAGGACGAGTTCGTGATGTAGTTCGGCGTCGTCGCCAGCACGCGATCCTGGTAGTTCCCGCCGAACTTCACCGACCGGAGCAGCCCGGTACCGAGCTCGCGTGTCACGTCGATCTTGCCGTTCCAGATCGCATCGGTGGTCGGCTGCTTGTAGTTCCCCTGGACGCCGAAGAAATAATAATGGGATTTGTCGGTCGGGTCGAAGCCGTTGTAGAAGCCGAAGCTGACCGGACCCCCGGGGTCGGCGGTGGTGTCGTAATAGAGGCTGGCGCCCGGCGATTGCGTCGCCCACGAGACAAAGGCCTGTGTCGTGCGCTCGATAGAGCGTCCGTAGGAAACCTCGCCGTCGATCTTCCATTTGCCCGGCGTCCACGATCCCGAGAACGCGCTCGAGGTCATGTCCTGGACGAACTGGTAGCGATTGGCCTGGACCCAGGCGAAGACGTTGGTGCCCCGCCACGCGGTCTCGACGCCATTGCCATCGACCGTCGCCGCATCGGTAGGCGACGGACCGAGCGCGCCGGCGCCGGTATACCAGTTGTTGCCCTGGTACATGTCGAACTGTTGGTCGAGATGCGAGAAGACCGAGTCGAGCTTGAATTCGAGATTGTCGGTCGGCTTGAACTGGATCGTCCCCGCGACGCTGCGGCGCTTGTTGCTGCCGAGCATGTCGTTCTGGTGCAGACCGAAGATACGATAGTTCGTCCCCGGCCCGACATAGGTCGAATCGGCCAGCACGCCGTCGGTCGAGAAGGTCTGGTCGTTGAATTTCCGGTCGTTCAGGTCGAACGCAAGGCTGATGCCCAGCCGACCGCCCGCGAACGTTTCGCTGAACAGGCCTGAGACGTGCGGGTCGATCCCGCTCGCGCGCTGCTCGTCGTAATTGCCCTCGACCGCCAGCGCGATCTTGCGCTTGCCGATGCTCAGCGGGTCGATCGACTGCATGTTGACGGTCGCCGCGAGCCCGCTCTCGAGCAGATCCGCGGTGGGCGACTTGTAGATATCCACCCGGCTGGCGAAATTCGCGGTCAGCACCTGGAAATCGAATGATCGCGTCCCCGATGCCGACGGCAGCGGACGGCCGTTGTAGAGCGTGTCGGTGAATTTGGGATCGAGCCCGCGAACGCTGAGGAATTGCCCCTCGCCACGCGTCCGCGTGATCTGGACGCCGGTCACGCGCTGCAGCGACTCGGCGATATTCTGTTCGGGATATTTGCCGATATCCTCGGCGGCGATACCGTCGCTGACCACGTCGGCGTTGCGCTTGTTGTTGAGCGCGCGCGCAAGGCTCGCGGCATAGCCCGTAATGACGATCTCGGGCTGATCGCTTGCCGTGTCATCAGACTTTTTCGCATCGTCCGATAGGGCCGCGCCATCCGATGTCGTGGCCTGTGCCATGGCATTCGGCGTCCACAGCGCGACCGCCGCCATGGCGGACCATGCAGCCGTTCTGGCCAGCGTCGCGCGCCTCCGCGCCAACATACGAGTGCTCAACATGTCCCCTCCTTCCGGCTCTTCATGGCCGCGGCGACAATCGTGCTACTGATGATACGCTGTGTCAACTATGAAATATGACATGGCATCAGCAGCCGGCGGAGTCCGGCGTATCGAGCTGATATAGCTCCGGTTTTCCGACAGCGTTCCTGAGGCAGCCATCCCGAGGCCGCGCGAATTTACAAACACCGATCGCCTGCAACTCGGGAGCGAGCAGCCGATTCGCCCGGGACGCCGCTCCGCGGGCAACGGATCCGGGGGCAGGTCCGAGCCGGCCATCTGCAGAAGCGATCCCATGCCCAGCTTGCTCAATCGTATCATATTTGATATATCGTTTTTCTAATAGAACTCAGCGCAGGATCGGGAGGGGTCAAGAAATGCTCGCCATCTTTCGCAGGGCGAATGTCCGCGGATGCCGGCCGCTGTTGACGGCCGTCGTCCTGACCGGATTGGGAGTTGCCCGGGCGCAGACGGTCGAGCCCGACGGCACCGTCCGGGTCCCGGCATTCTCGATTCCGGAATCGAGCCTGCTGAGCATCGAGACCCGCGATCGGTTGCGCGAGCAACGCGCTCCCAAGGCGGACGCGCAGAGCGCGCCACCATCCTCCTGCCCGTCAATAGCGAGATCGCCCAAGGAGCAGATTCCCGCGATCCGGGCCTGTGAGGCACAGGCGTTCTACGCCTCTGCGGCGTATAAGCGCCTCCAGGCCCGGTTCGACGTCTCAATCACGGAACGGACGATCGGCGGCGTCAGGACCGAGATCGTAATGCCCCGGGCCGGCGTCAAAGCGACCAATCGCCACCGCGTCCTCATCAACGTTCATGGCGGGGCGTTCATCGGCGGCGCGCGAACCCTGAGCCGGGTGGAATCCATGCCGACCGCCGCGATCGGGCGCATCGAGGTGATCAGCGTCGACTATGGACAGGGGCCGGACTTCACCTTCCCGGCAGCGAGCGAGGACGTCGCCGCAGTGTATCGGGAACTGCTCAAGGAATACCGCCCGAACGAGATCGGCATCTATGGCTGTTCGGCGGGCGGATTGCTCACCGCGGAAAGCGTCGCCTGGTTCGTCGAGGAGAAGCTGCCGCTGCCGGCCGCCATCGGCATGCTTTGCGAAGGCGGCGTCGATTGGACGGAGGGCGATTCCGCACGGTTTGTCTACGATATCTCGCAGCAGACCATGACCACCGATCCCTATTTCGGCGGCGTGGCACCCGACGACCCGCTCGCCTTTCCCGCGCGATCGCTGAAGACCCTGGCGAAATTCCCTCCCACGCTACTCGTGTCGGCGACGCGGGATTTCGCGCTGAGCTCGACGGCCTACACGCATTCCAGGCTGGTTTCGCAGGGAGTCGATGCCGAATTGCACGTCTGGGAAGGCCTTCCCCACGCCTTCCACATCGATCCCGATCTTCCTGAATCGAAGCAGGTCTACGACGTCGTGATCCGGTTCTTCGAAAGACATTTGGGCAAATGAAATCGCATCGCGCGCGCACCGGCGCGCGGGCTCGGGGCCAGCTCGGCTTCGCAACCACCCCGCTCGGCAATGGCGGAAACCCGCCGTCGCCCCGCACAGACAGGAACGAGTGAACAGCTATGGCAATCCGTTATGTATACCGCTTCGGCGGCGGGGTCTCGGACGGAGCACAGGGAGACAAGCAGCTGCTCGGCGGCAAGGGCGCGAACCTCGACGGCATGGCCGCGATCGGCCTGCCGGTTCCTCCCGGCTTCACCATCTCGACCGACATGTGCACACGTTACTACGAAGGGGGCGAGCGTTTTCCCGAGAGCCTGCGCGACGAGGTCGTCGGCGGCCTTGCCCATATCGAAGGGGTCACCGGCAAACGCTTCGGCGACGCCGCCGACCCGCTTCTGGTCTCGGTCCGCAGCGGCGCCCGCGTTTCGATGCCCGGCATGATGGATACCGTGCTCAATCTCGGGCTCAACGACGCGACGGTCGACGGGCTGGCAGCGACCAGCGGTGACGAGCGCTTCGCCTGGGACAGCTATCGCCGCTTCATCCAGATGTATTCGGATGTCGTGCTCGGTCTCGACCATCGGCGATTCGAGGAGGCGCTCGACGTCGCGAAGGAGAATAACGGCTATCACCTCGACACCGAATTGAGCGCCGGGGACTGGCAGGCGCTGGTGGGCGACTATAAGGCATTGGTCGAGACGCTCTGGGGCAAGCCGTTCCCGCAGGACGTGCACGACCAGCTCTGGGGCGCGGTCGGCGCGGTGTTCGGATCGTGGCAGTCGGAGCGCGCCAAGGTCTATCGCCGCCTCAACGACATCCCCGCTGACTGGGGTACCGCGGTCAACGTCCAGGCGATGGTTTTCGGCAATATGGGCGACACCTCGGCGACCGGCGTGGCTTTCACGCGCGATCCCGCCACGGGCGAGGCGACCTATTATGGCGAGTTCCTGATCAATGCGCAGGGCGAGGACGTCGTCGCCGGCATCCGCACGCCGCAATATCTGACCAGGGCCGCCCGCGAGCGCGCCGGAGCCAGGCCGCCGTCGATGGAAGAGGCGATGCCCGAAGTCTACGCCCAGTTGGCGCAGATTTTCGCCCTGCTCGAGACGCATTACCGCGACATGCAGGACATCGAGTTCACGGTGCAGCAGGGCAAGCTCTGGATGCTCCAGACGCGCTCGGGCAAGCGCACCGTCAGGGCCGCGCTCAAGATCGCGGTGGACATGGCCAATGAAGGGTTGATCAGCCGGGACGAGGCACTCCTCCGCATCGATCCGGCGGCGCTCGATCAGTTGCTTCATCCGACTCTCGATCCCCTCGCACCACGTGACGTACTGACGCGGGGCCTGCCGGCATCGCCGGGCGCCGCCTCGGGCAAGGTCGTGTTCGACGCCGACACCGCGGAGAAGCGGGCCGCCGCCGGCGACGCGGTGATCCTGGTCCGCACCGAGACCAGTCCCGAAGACATTCACGGCATGCACGCGGCACGGGGAATCCTGACCGCGCGTGGCGGCATGACCAGCCATGCCGCGGTGGTTGCCCGCGGCATGGGGCGTCCTTGTGTCTCGAGCGCCGAAGGCCTCGCGATCGTCGCGCGCGAGCGGCGATTCCAGATTGGCGACCGCGACATCCGCGAGGGCGACGTCATCACCATCGATGGCACGACGGGCGATGTGATGTTCGGCGCGGTTCCCACCGTCCAACCCGAGCTCAGCGGCGATTTCGGCGTCCTGATGGAATGGGCCGATGCCGCGCGGCGCCTCAAGGTACGCAGCAACGCGGAGACGCCGCTCGACTGTCGCGCCGCGCGTGCGTTCGGCGCCGAAGGCATCGGGCTGTGCCGGACCGAGCACATGTTCTTCGAGGCAGACCGGCTAACCGCGATGCGCCGGATGATCCTCGCCACCGACGACGCCGGCCGTCACGCCGCGCTCCAACTGCTGCTGCCTGCCCAGCGGAGCGATTTCATCCAGATTTTCGAGGTGATGGCGGGATTGCCCTGCACGATCCGTCTGCTCGATCCACCGCTCCACGAATTCCTGCCGCACACGGAATCGGAATTCGCCGACATGGCCGCAGCGACGGGGCTCGACGTCGCCGCGCTCAAGCTCCGCGCGACCGAATTGCACGAGTTCAATCCGATGCTCGGCCATCGCGGCTGCCGCCTCGGCGTGACCTACCCGATGATCTACGAGATGCAGTCCCGCGCGATCTTCGAGGCGGCGGTGACGGTCGCGGAGCGGTCGGGCCAAGCGCCGGTGCCCGAGGTGATGATCCCGCTGGTCGCTACCGCCAGGGAGCTGGAGCTGATGAAAGCCGTCGTCGACAAGGCGGCCGAAGCGGTGTTCGCCCAGCAGGGACGCCGCATCGACTATCTGGTCGGCACGATGATCGAGCTGCCGCGCGCCGCACTGCGCGCGGGCGAGATCGCGGAGGTCGGCGCGTTCTTCTCGTTCGGCACCAACGACCTCACCCAGACGACCCTCGGAGTCAGCCGCGACGATGCCGCGCGGTTCCTCACGACCTATGTCGAGCAGGGCATCTATGCCAGGGACCCGTTCGTCAGCCTCGACGTGGAGGGCGTAGGCGAACTGATTCGCCTCGCCGCCGAGCGCGGGCGCACGACGCGCCCCGACATCAAGCTCGGCATCTGCGGCGAACATGGCGGCGACCCCGCCTCGATCGCCTTTTGCGAAGCGACCGGGCTCGATTACGTCTCGGCCTCGCCCTATCGCGTTTCGATTGCCCGGCTCGCCGCGGCGCAGGCAACGCTTCGGCTGCGGGCATCCGCTTGATACGCCCGAGATCCGAGAGCCGATCCTGGACTCGCCGCCTCAAGAGCGCGTGCCGGCCCCACGATACGGAAATCGGAGCGATGGGTGCCGCCGTCGCGTCGCGACGGCGGCACCACGTCTCATCGCTCGTAGAGTTCGAACGCGTGGATCACGGGCGGCGCCACCGCTTTCAGGATCTTGATCCGCACGTAGCGGGCACGCTCGGGAGCGAACCGCATCTCCGGATGGAAGACCGAGATCGGCCAGTCGTAGAAATCCTCTTCCTGACCGGTGTCGAATCCCCAGGTCGTCACGTCGGATATGCGTTTCCAGGGATCGCTTTCCGCCAGCTTCACCTCGATCTGATAGCGATGGATATTGGCGAGTTCGCCTTCATAGGAGCCCTCGAACAGGGTGGCGCGGCTGATCGAGCGTTCGCTGCCGAGATCGAACTGCAGCCAGGGCTGCTTGGTCTGGCCATCCGCCTTCCACGCCGTGCGCATATCGCCGTCGTTGGCGAAGCCGTCGCTCGCCGGGTCGAGATTGGATGACGTGGCGGCCACGCTTCGGTTGACCGGAGGCTCGCCGACCGGCGCGATCGTCTCTGCCGACCGGTCGAGGTCGAGGATCACGATCGTCGACGGCGATTCCATGTCGTTGGCGTTGATCGTCACGGTGACGGCGTTGGCATCCTGCGTGAAGCTCGCCTTGCCGCCGTTCATCATCGAACAGGCGAGGATCCGTCCTGGCAGCGCCGGCAGCATCAACGTCGTCAGCTTGGGATCGAAAACGTGCAGATAGATCCGCTTGCCCTTGCACGTCGCGCCATAGACGTTGGTCCGCTTGTAGGGTCCGCCCCTGGCGCCGAACAGGCTGTCGCCATAGCGTTTCACCCAGACGCTGCTGGCAGCCAGCTTGTCGACCAGCGCCGGATCGAAGCGTCCGGAGGATGGCGGCGTAAGGCCGAGCAGGTAATTGCCGTCGCCGCAGACCGACTTGACGAAATTGTCGAGCCAGATGTTCGGCTCCAGATACGGCCCCGGCGTCCAGGCATAGCTGCGGCCGTTGGCGGGCGTCGTATATTCCCAGGGAATGTCGCGGTTGAAGCGCGGCATGTCGACCTCGAGCACCGCGAAATCGCCGACATAGTCGCGGTCGGTCGGAAACCAGGTCGGCATGTAGACGCGCCCGTTATAGGCGCACCCGACACGCTGGTCCGCCAGCGTGTCGCGCTGGAGCACGCGCATATATTTGAGCAGGTCGACGCCGCGCTCGTCGGTCCATTCCTTCATCCAGCCGCCGTCGAACCACCAGGCGGTGACCGGTCCGTAATTCTCGGTGAGTTCCTTGAGCTGCATCTTCATGTAAGTGACGTAGCGATCGAAATTCGGCGTTTCGCCGGCGGGCAGGTCATAGCCCTTGGGGCCGAGATAGAGGCCGTTGGCGTTGTTCGCGCCGGTGCAGTCGGGCTGATAGAAATCGGCGATCGAATAATAGAGGCAGAGCGCCAGCTTCTCCTTCTTGCACGCGGCCGCGAACTCCTTGAGCACGTCGCGCTTGAAGGGCGTGTTCATGATCGAATGGTCGGTGGTCCTGGTGTTCCACATCGCAAAGCCGTCATGGTGCTTTGTCACGAACGTAACGTAGCGAAAGCCGCTGTCCTTGAGCATCCGGACCCAGGCCCCGGCATCGAATTCGACGGGATTGAAGCTCTTGTAGAGCTGGTCGTAGGCCTTGGCCGGCGTCTCGATCTCGCGCGTCCAGCTGATCTCCTTGCCGGCGACCGTCGCCGGCCCCCAATGCAGGAACGCCCCGTAGCGCAAGGCCATGAAGCGGCGCAGCGCCTCCGGCTGGGCCGGGATCAACGGGCCGACGCCCGGCGGGGGCGTGTTGTAGGGGTCCGGCGTCGCCACCCGTGCCATCGACAGCCGCGGCACGAGGCCTCCGGCGACGGCTCCGGCCATCGTGCCGGCGAGAACATTTCTGCGGGTTACCATTTTTCGCCCCTCCTCTTCCTTGCGATTTCGCGTGATTCATTGAAAACCAAGGCGAGCGCGGTCATGCCGGTCCGCCCGCCCCGCGCACGAGGCGCCGCACTTCCCTCAGCACCGGAAGCGCCTGGGGGCCGAAACTACCGTCCTGGAAAATTCCTACGCCGAGGGAGACGGGTACCTGTCGAGCCTGGCAGGACCGGATGTACGTCGCGAGCTCCGCGGCCGTGAACCGCGGCGGCGGCATCGGGGCGTCCTGCTCGATATGGAGCCAATCGGCATCGAACCGCAGCGCGACGTGCCCCTGCAGTCCCTTGGCGACCCCCCAGCCGATGTAGCGGCCGTCGAACGGCTTCAGCGGGAGGTCGGTCAGCTCGCCGGCGAAATAGTCCTGCCACTCGGTTTCGGCAGGAAAGACCCAATTGTTCCAGGCGACGAGGCGGTCCGGATGTCCGGTCTTGATCGCCGCATCCAACGCATCGAACGGGAGGTTTGGGAAGAGTTCGGTCGCCTCGAAGGTCGAATCGAACCAATATCCCGCCACGCGGGGGCCATAGCGCTCGCCGAATTCGCGAAAGACGCCGATGAGGCGATTGGCATATTCGTCTTCGTCGCAATCCGGGATACCGTTCACGGTGCCCGGATTCAGCGCCATCCCCCCGATCCCCGGGGGATTCATGTAGAGCATGAGGCGCATGCCGCGGCGGCCAAGCGCATCGGCCAGCTCGCCGATCAGGTCGCGCTTCGTCGTCCAGCCGGGGTGCAGCCTTTCCCAGGCCGCGATCGGCGCCGGGCAGGTCGGGTTGCCGTGATTGACGGTGAAGATCAGGTATTTGGCCCCGGCGTCCGCGACCGTCCCGACAAGCCTTTCGACGTCCAGATCGTCGACCGCCTGCCGATACGGTTTGCGCGGCCCATGGACCGGTGTCGTGAGATCGAGGAAATGGACCCACACGCCATAGCCCGCCCGCGCGAACCAGTCGGTATCGGCACGCCGTGAGCGTGCCCGTTCCCTGTCGGCCTCGATGGCGACGCGCGCTGCGACGGGCGTCAGTTCCACCGACCTGAGCCGAAGGATTTCCTTCCCCTTTTCGCCGGGCACGCGCAGCCGGACCATGTTGACGCCCCGGGCGAGATGGAATTCGCCCGGGAGCACGACCCGCTGGAAATTGTAATATTCCCGCAGCCGGAAGAAGCTCTCGCCGCTCGGATCGCCCGGATTGTCGGCGGGCCCGAGCGGATGGGGATAGAAATATCCCTGGGTGACCGGCATCGCGAAATCGACGCTGGTCTTGCCTGCCTTGACATTGACCGGCTGCCCCGGCCGTGTCGTCGAACAGCAGAGCGCGACCTGGTAGAGCCCTTCCTCCGGGACCGAGACGGTCCAGGTCACCTCGCCCGCGCCCAGAAAGGGCAGCATCGTCCCGATTTCTGCCGTCGCGAACCGGACGTCGCCGAGCCGGCCCAGCGCCTTCGAAGGATAGAGGCGGATCACCGGATTGAGCTTCGTGATCGCGATCGGACCGCCGTCTCGCGACGGCACGCTCGTCCCTCCTGCGACCCCGGGAGCCGGCAATCGAGCGACCGCCACCGTCGACAGAGTCGACAGACTGCCCCGCAGGAATTCGTTGCGGCTTATCCCCGGCATCGTCGCTTCCCCGGCATTCCTCGCGGGCCGCGCTGCCGCACCATCCGCTTCTTCGCCGCGAATGCGCTCGCCATCACACAGCTCTCCTTCCGGGCCAGTTTTTGCCACCTGCCCTTGCTGCGGCGTGCCATGGATGATATGGTGCGTCAAGTATGAAACATCAGACGGGTGGCCGGCGCGCGCCGCGCACCCTCCCTTGACGGACAGAGACAGCTATGCGGATCAAGACGATCGAGCCTTTCATCCTGCACGTGCCGATCGAGCATGGCGGCATCTCGGACGCCACCAACGCCATCACGCACTGGGGAATCGTGGGCGCTCGGCTCCAAACCGAGAGCGGCCTGATCGGCTATGGCTTCACCGGTACGCACGCCCATTTGCCGTCGGATCGATTGATCGCGGCCTGCATCAGCGATTGCTACGCCCCGCTGCTGCTGGAGGAGGAAATCACCGACGATGATCGGCTTTGGCTGAAGCTCGCGCGCTATCCCGCCATCCAATGGGTCGCGCGCGCCGGCATCGCCCATCTCGCGCTCGCCGCAGTGGATATCGCGCTGTGGGATCTTCGATCGAAGAGCGCGGGCCTGCCGCTGCTCGACTATCTGGGCAGCGTCAGCACAGCACAATTGGAGGCATATAATACCGACATCGGATGGCTCTCCTTTTCCGCCGACGAACTCGTTGATCGCTCACGGCACGCCGTGGAGGTGGAAGGGTTCCGGCGGATCAAGATCAAGGTCGGCCAGGACGATCCGATGAAGGATATCGAGAGGCTCGACCGGCTCCGCCGGAGCCTGGGTCGCGACGTCACGATAGCGGTCGACGCCAATGGGAAATGGGACCTGGCCACCTGCAAGCGCTTCTGCGGGCATGCCGCCGACCTGGATATCTTCTGGTTCGAGGAGCCGACCTGGTACGACGACATCCGCTCGCATGCCGACCTGAAGGCCGCGACGCCGATCCCGATCGCGCTCGGAGAACAATTGTACACCGCCGAGGCATTCGATGCCTTCATGGATGCCGATGCTGTCCATTATGTCCAGCCCGACGTCACTCGCCTTGCCGGTATCACGGAATATATCCGCGTCGCCGATGCCGCCCATGCAAGGCACCTGCCCGTCGCGGCGCATGTCGGCGACATGGGACAGGTCCACGTGCATCTGTCCTTCTGGCATCCGGCGACGACGATGCTGGAATATATACCGTGGATCAGGCGCTGTTTCGTCGAACCGATCGCCGTAAGTGACGGTTTCTACGCTCGCCCGCGGGCTCCTGGCGCGGGAAGCACGCCGACCGAGGAAGCCCTGCGCTCGTTCCGCATGCCCCTGAGCGGATAGCGGCCAGGACGGCTGCGACGCGTCGACCGTCTTTTCCCCCATGCCCTCCCGCCTCGCCGCAGAACGTGCCGATCGGGATCGCGGTACTCGTCTGATTTTCCGGAGCTCCTCTTGCCTAACGACGCGGATCACCGGCCGGCATTACTCGACGCGCTCAGAGACGTCGTCGGCGTACGGCACGTCCTGACGCGGCCCCGCGACACAGCCCGCTACCGCACCGGCTTTCGCTTCGGTGGAGGCTCGGTCGCCGCCGTGGTGCGGCCGGGAACGCTGCTGGAGCAGTGGCGCGTGCTCGAATTGTGCCTGCGCGCGGATGTCATCATCCTCACCCAGGCGGCGAACACCGGCCTGACGGGCGGCTCGACCCCGGCGCCGGACGGATATGATCGCGACGTCGTGATCGTGAGCGTCACGCGGATCGCCGGCATCTTCGTCCTGGATCGGGGCCGGCAAGTGCTGTGCCTGCCCGGTTCCACGCTTCACCAGCTCGAGCGCCGGTTGCGGCCCCTGGGGCGAGAGCCGCATTCGGTGATCGGGTCGTCCTGCTTCGGGGCGTCGGTCATCGGCGGGGTCTGCAACAATTCGGGCGGTGCCCTGGTCAGGCGTGGCCCCGCTTATACCGAGATGGCACTGTTCGCCCGGGTGGACGACGCCGGCGATTTGCGCCTGGTGAACCATCTCGGCATCGCGCTGGGGGATCACCCGGAAGAGATGCTCCGCCGGCTGCAGGCAGGGCAATTCGACAGCGACGATCTGGTCGATGACGGCCGCGTCGCGAGCGACCCCGATTATGCCTCGCATGTCCGCGACGTGGATGCCGCCACCCCGGCGCGGTTCAATGCCGATCCCCGGCGCCTGTTCGAAGCGTCGGGCTGCGCCGGCAAGGTGATGGTGTTCGCGGTGCGGCTGGACACGTTTCCGGCCGAAGCGGACACCAGCGTCTTCTACGTCGGCTGCGATGCCGCGCAGGACCTGACGCGCCTCCGCCGCGCCATCCTGCGTACTTGCGCCTCGCTCCCCATCGCCGCCGAATATCTCCATCGCGACGCGTTCGATCTCGCCGACCGATACGGCAAGGATCAGTTCGTCGTCATCGACCGGCTGGGCACGGACCGCCTCCCCGCCTTCTTCGCCTTCAAGAGCCGCTGCGACGCCCTCCTCGCGCGCCTGCCCTGGCTCCCCGCTAACCTGACCGACCGGTTGCTGTTCGCGATCGGGCGATTATGGCCCGACCATCTGCCGCGGCGGTTGCGCCAATGGCGTGATCGCTTCGCCCATCACCTCATCCTGCGCGTCTCCGGCGACGCAGCGGGAGAGATGCGTGCGCTGCTGGCGGATTGGCGCGGCGCCGCGCGCGAGAGCTTCGAGTGCACGCCGAAGGAAGCGCGCAAGGCGTTCCTGCACCGGTTCGTGATCGCCGGCGCTGCGGTGCGCTACCGCGCGATCCATCCGAACGAGACCGCGGGCATCGTCGCGCTGGACATCGCCTTGCGCCGCGACGATCCGGACTGGCGCGAGCAACTCCCGCCCGAACTGGAGCGGCAGCTGACGCACAAGATCTATTACGGGCACTTCCTGTGCCACGTCTTCCACCAGGACTATGTCGTCGCGGCGGGGCATGACTGCCTCGCCATCGAGCACGCGATGTGGCGCCTGCTGGACGCCCGCGGCGCGCGATACCCGGCCGAACACAATGTGGGCCAGATCTATCAGGCCGGCCCCGAACTCGCCGGCTTCTATCGCGGCCTCGACCCGGGCAACCGCTTCAATGCCGGCATCGGCCACACTTCCAGGAAGCGGGACCATGCCGAATGACGCAAGCACGCCGCGCGCGGCCGCACACTTTCCAACACGCTAATTCAAGGGAGCTTGGCGCATGAAACTCTGCAGGTTTGGGGAACCCGGGCAGGAGAAACCCGGCATCGTCGACGCCGACGGCGCCATTCGCGATCTCTCGGCAATCGTCGATGACATCGCACCGGCAATCCTCGCCCCCGAACGGCTGGACGAGCTCGCCGCGCTGGATCTCGCCGCATTGCCCGTCGTCACGCCGCATCGGTTCGGTACGCCGGTCGCGGGCACCCGTCAGTTTCTCGCCATCGGGCTCAACTATTCCGACCACGCCCGGGAATCGAACATGGAGATTCCGGCGGAACCGATCATGTTCACCAAGGGCGTGAGTTGCATCCAGGGGCCGAACGATCCGATCGTCATCCCGCGCGGATCGGTCAAGACGGACTGGGAAGTGGAGCTCGGCGTCGTGATCGGGAGCACGGCTTCCTATGTCGACGAGACCGACGCCCTCACGCATGTCGCCGGCTATTGCGTGATCAACGACGTTTCCGAGCGCGAATTCCAGCTCGAACGCGGCGGCACCTGGGACAAGGGCAAGAGTTGCCCGAGCTTCGGCCCGATCGGTCCGTGGCTGGTCACCGCGGACGAGGTGGGCGATCCGCAGAAACTGTCGATGTGGCTGGACGTGAACGGCACGCGCGTCCAGACCGGCAATACCGAAACGATGATCTTCGGCGTCGCGCGGCTCGTTTCGTACCTGTCGCACTTCATGACGCTCCTGCCGGGCGACATCATCTCGACGGGCACGCCCCCAGGGGTCGGTTTGGGCCAGAAGCCCACGCCATGGTACCTCAAGCCCGGCGACGTCGTCGCTTTGGGCATCGAGAAATTGGGGCAACAGCACCAGCACGTCGTGGCTGGGTAGGTGCGCGGGCGCCCGTCGCGGCCGCGCCACCGCGGCGACGGGCGCTCACGCCAGTCTGGAGGCAATCGCGACGGCGGCGCTGTCCAGCATCGTGGTGGCCTCGCGCTGGGAAACGGGAACGTTCGACCGCTTCATATAGGGGATGGTGAGCGACGCGACCGCGGCACCGTTGCTCAGGATCGGAACCGATACGTCGGTGACGCCCGGGACCACCGCGCTCTTGATCGCGGCGAAACCCTTCTTGCGGATATCCTGGAGCTTCTCCTCGAGTGCGGTGCGCTGCTTTGCCGACAAGTCGCTGCCGTAGCTCTCTATCCAGCGCTCGCGCGTCAGGTCGGTCTGGAAGGCCGTGAGCACCAGACCCGACGTCCCTTCCAGGATCGGGCGGCGATGTCCGATACGCACCACCAGCCCAAGATCCGCCGGCGGATCGATGCGCGCGATCACGACCATGAATTGCTCGGACGGAACCACGAGGTGGCAGGATTGCTGCGTGTCGTCGGACAAGCCGTGCATCGTCGGAAGCGCGATATCGAGCAGCCCCCGGAGCGGTGGACGCTCCATGCCCAATAGAAACAGCCGGTTCGTCAGTGTGTAGAGATCACCGGTCGGCGTGCGTTCCAGGTACCGCCGCCGCTCCAGCACGTGCAGCATGCGGAAGATTTCGCTCTTTTCCCGCCCCACCGCCTTGGAAATGTCCGACAGTCCCATCGGATGCGAAACGCTCGACAGCAACTCCAATATGTCGAGGCCCTTTTCGAGCGCCGGAGCGTTGTAGGCGGGGGATCGCGCCGTTTGCTCGGCCTTAGGCATCGAGATGGTTCTCCGGCATATTGGACTTCAAGCATTGGATGCTGCTGACGGCAACCCGTCCTCTGATCCCAGGAATTTGAAGCCGCCACTTCTCTCCTGGTCAAGCCAAAAGCGCTGCCGGATCAAAATCCGCCAGGCAATCGGGCGGTGATGGCCAACGCGGACTCTGCCGGACAAACGCGATATGCCATTTCAAGAGCGCTGTCGGTCTAGGCGTATCGGTTTGGTTCTACGCCGAACACGCGCCTATCTGCCCCAAACAACAAGGGAAGCCAGCGGAGGGACTTGAGCAAACCCGAAGCAGCCCCTTAGTCCGACGGCACCGTCAGGGACCATCCAATCCTGGTCGAAATAACCGGATGCCGATAGTTCGACAGGACCTCCTGGCGCGCACGCCAACGACTACCCCGCTGGGTATCCGGTCGGCGTAAATCCGGCTGCGGCGTCTCGGTCCGCCTGTGCCATCGCACCATTCAGCCGGTCGGCCATGTCCTGCAGCGCGACCGCAGCGATCCTGTTTGCGACATCCTCACGCGATCGCAGGATATCAGCGATACCGAGCTGCGTCTGAGTGATATGGTCGATCGCCTGAAGGCTTCCCATGTGACGACGCAACGTGTCCGGATGCGAGCCCAAATCGTAGGCAAGGTCGGCGAGTGCGGATGTGAGACCGAGGATGTACAGGGACTGGCGGAGATTTCCCGCCGCTCGGTCGTGCCATCGCTGCCGGGGAGGAATGGCGCACCGTATTCGATGCCCGCAGCCGGCTCGAAGCGCGCGCGGTGTCGATCGTGCAGCCCGAAATGGGACATACCGGGATCACGCAATTCATGCGTATCGCGCAGCTGGCACAAGCGCATCACGCGCATGTCATTCCGCACGCGACGATCGGCGTCGGCATCTTCGCGGCCGCGAGCCTGTTGGCGTCGTCGACGATTCTAAACCCGCGGTGGCACGAATATCAGCATTCGATCTTCCACCATTCGGCATCGCTCATGGGGGGACGGCTGGAATGTTCGGAAGGCTATTTTGTCCTTCCGGAGGGACCCGGGCTTGGCGTGACGCCGAATGCCCGTTTCTGGGAAAACGCCACCCCGTTGGGCATTGCGCGTATCTAGCGTCGGTCGACAGGCTGCTTACCGCTGCGGGGACGCTGCCTCACGGGCCGGACGCTCCGCTCGACGGCCTCCGATATCAAATATCCGATGTCGAATGTCGTCTGGCCGTCAAGGCGATACGCGCCGCGCCGATGGTTATGATCAGGAAGATGAAATCGCTTACGAAATCGTCCAAGGCCTGACCCAATCCGCTACCATTTCGGGCCGGGATGCCGTCGGGTCGATCCAAAGACCGACAGGGAACACTGCCGCGCCGCGTTGGTCGCGTGGTGGTAGTGAACAAGCAGCCCGGCGAGTTTAGCTCGCCTTGGCGAGATAGGCCGTCATGCGCTTCTTGGCGAACGGCGGCAGCGATACCGCCTTTACCGCCGCCAGATTGGCGGACGGTCCCTTGCCGGCCTGGATCAGCGCCACCATCCCCATCGCGTAATGCGGCTTGCACTTGATGCCGTAGAGGCCGGGCGCCGTCAGCTTGAGGTCGAATTCCTTGCCCATCGTCCCTGACGACGGGGCGACCCCGGCGGGTAGCATCGATGCTATCGTCTCGGCATTGTGCGTGGGGTTCGTCGGGATGAAGCGAATCGTATCGCCGACATTGGCTTTCACGAATCCTGGCTCGAACACCATGGCGCCGTCGACTCCCATGTCCTTCATCTGGACGATGATGGTGCGCCCGGCGGGCGCAGGCGCCGCCGGCGCGGGCACGAACGCGATGCCGGCACCGGCGACGGCAAGACCAGCGGCACAAGCGGCCAGGACGATTTTCATGAGCAGACTCTCCTAACGCTCAACGGACGACTCGCCGTCGCCTTTCGTGGGCCAGAATGGCGCCGGGCAGACGCAGGGCAATTGGTCCTTGGTGCAATGGCGCCGGTCCGCGCAAGCGTCACAATGCGAAGGTGAACAATGCGCCCGCCGTGCGTGACGGGCCATTCGGCCAAGGAGAGAATGCGATGTTGCAGCAGGCGCTAGACCAATTGAAGGGACAGATCGCTTTCCGGTCCCGGTACGACAATTTCATCGGCGGCGAGTGGGTCGCCCCGGTCAGGGGGCAATATTTCGACAACCCCTCGCCGGTCACCGGCAAGACCGTCTGCTCGATCGCGCGCGGCACCGCGGAGGATATCGAGCTCGCGCTAGACGCCGCGCACAAGGCCAGGGAAAAATGGGGCCAGACCAGCCCAGCCGAGCGCGCCGGCATCCTGCTCAAGATCGCCGACCGGATGGAAGAGAAGCTCTCGCTGCTCGCCCTGGCGGAGACGATCGACAACGGCAAGCCGATCCGCGAGACGACCGCCGCCGACCTGCCGCTGGCGATCGACCATTTCCGCTATTTCGCCGGCTGCCTGCGCGCGCAGGAAGGGTCGATCGCGGAGATCGACCACGACACGATCGCGTATCATTTCCATGAGCCGCTGGGCGTGGTCGGCCAAATCATCCCCTGGAACTTCCCGCTGCTGATGGCGACGTGGAAGCTCGCGCCGGCGCTCGCGGCGGGCAATTGCGTCGTATTGAAGCCCGCCGAGCAGACCCCGATGTCGATCATGGTGCTGATGGACGTGGTCGGCGACCTGTTGCCGCCGGGCGTGCTCAACGTCGTCAACGGCTTCGGCATCGAGGCCGGCAAACCGCTCGCGCAGAACAAACGCATCGCCAAGATCGCGTTCACCGGCGAGACCACCACCGGCCGCCTGATCATGCAATATGCGACCGAGAATCTGATCCCGGTCACGCTCGAACTCGGCGGCAAGTCGCCGAACATCTTCTTCTCGGACGTGATGGCCGAGGATGACGATTATCTCGACAAGGCGCTCGAAGGCTTCGCGATGTTCGCGCTCAACCAGGGCGAGGTCTGCACCTGCCCGAGCCGCGCGCTGATCCACGAATCGA
>CAZFTL010000010.1:0-168799 GCA_964521615.1 uncultured Stakelama sp.
GATCGGGCGCGTAGCTCAGCGGTAGAGCACACCCTTCACACGGGTGGGGTCACAGGTTCAATCCCTGTCGCGCCCACCATCGCCTGCCAGGCGATCGGAATGAAAAGGCGGTCTTTTTGGGCCGCCTTTTTCGTTGGTGGCTCAGTCGGTGTCTCGGCGTGGAATGTGCGCCGTGACGATCGCGACGCCAAAAACCAGCGCTGCGGCACCGGCTAATACAAAGACAAGCGAATAGGCCGTGCTCGATAACAGGTGCGCTGTCCGCAACGTTGAGAAGCCGCCAACCAGGGCGGACGCACCGAATGTGATCCCCAACAGCCCCATCCTCAGCGGCATTGCCGCCCTGAGCTTTCGTCCTACCGGGCCATAGGGACGCGGCGGTAGCGTCTGCCGTCCCGCGATCGTCGCCCGCCAGGCGCGTCGGGATCCCATCGCTGGAATGCGAAGATAGGATTCCCGCTCCGCGGCAGTTACCGGGATGCCGCGCGACCATCGATTGCGATAGTAAATATAGCCGTCACCGCGCTGTTCGAAGCTAAGGGCGAGAAGCGCGCGCTGCTCGTCCCGAGAAAACTCGCTCATGACGAGAGACTATTCGAGTATGCGGGCTTCACCAATGGCAATGTTGGCGCGGCTTGCCCGCTTTTCAGCCTTGTGCAATAGGCGCCGCCCCCGCGCGGGTCCCGGAACCGACACAGGAGCATGCCATGACCAGCGACTCGCCGGCGAGGGCGCTCGGCCTCGATTTTGGCACCACAAATACCGTCGTCGCGCTGGCCGACGGCAGGGGCGGCTCGCAGCTGGTCGACTTTGCGGGCGCGGGCGCGACCGGCGCAGTGTTCCGCTCGGCCCTGTGTTTCTGGGAGGAGGAGCGCGGGCTTGACGGCATCTCGCACGACGCCGGTCCATGGGCGATTGCCGAATATCTCCAGTCGCCGCTCGACAGCCGCTTCATCCAGTCGTTCAAGAGCGTCGCGGCGAGCCCGTCCTTCGAGCGTGCCTTGATCTTCAACAAGCCGTTCCGTTTCGAGGATTTGGGGCGCACCTTTCTCCAGCATCTCGTCGCGCATGCCGGCGGCCGGCTCGACCGACGGCCGCGTCGCGTGATCGTCGGGCGCCCAGTCGAATATGCCGGTGCGCGCGCCGATCCGGTGTTGGCGCGGCAGCGTTACGACATGATGCTGGAAGGCTTCGGCATCGAGCTGCACTATGTCCATGAACCGCTCGGCGCCGCGCACAGCTATGCCTCCCGCCTGACCGAACCGGCGACGGTGCTGGTCGCCGATTTCGGCGGCGGTACGACCGACTTCTCGATCGTCCGCGTTGCCGAGCCGGGGGCGCCGCGGCGCTGCGCACCGCTGGCGTCATCGGGCATCGGGATTGCCGGGGACCGGTTCGATTATCGCATCATCGACCGGCTGGTGCTGCCGCTGCTGGGCAAGGGCGGCAGCTATCGCTCGTTCGACAAGGTGCTCGAAATCCCGCGCGGCTATTTTGCCGATTTCGCCGACTGGTCGCGGCTCGCCTTGATGCGCAACCGGCGCACGCTCGACGACTTGCGGCGGCTGGAACGCGCAGCGCTCGATCCCGAACCGGTGGGCCGGATGATCGCCCTGATCGAGGGCGAGCAGGGATTCCCGCTCTACGACGCGGTGGGGCGGCTCAAGCGCGCTTTGTCGAACCAGGAACGGGCGGAGTTCAGCTTCGTCGGCGGCGATGTCGAAATCAGTGCGGAGGTGCGCCGCGCCGATTTCGAGCAATGGATCGCCGACGATCTGCAACGGATCGAAGCGACGATGGACGCAGCCTTGGCGAAGGCGGCGGTCGCGAGCGAGCAGATCGACCGCGTGTTCCTGACCGGTGGCTCGTCGCTCATCCCGGCGATCCGGGCGATGTTCGACCGGCGGTTCGGCGAGAAGCGGATCGCGACCGGCGGCGAATTGACCTCGATCGCCCATGGCCTCGCGCTGATCGGCGAGGAAGCCGATCCTTCGCAATGGGCGGCATAGGTTAGTTTGGGCGAATAAGGTGATTGCACCGCCTTGGCGGAGCCCAAAAAAAAAGGCGGCCTCCTTTCGGAAGCCGCCTTTCCCCTTTTATCCGATCCGGGGATCAGAACTTGACCGCCGCCTCGAAGCCGAAGGTGCGGGGCGGGTTGAAGTTGGCATAGTCGCCGAGCACCACGTCGTTTGCTGCCGAGCGGCGATAGATGTGCTGCTCGTTGAGCAGGTTGCGGCTCCATGCCGACAGCGTGAACTTGGTCGTCTCGTTCAGCTTGATGTCGGCCAGCGCGATGCGGCCATTGACGACGAACGAACTGTCGGTCTTCACCGGCTCGTTCTGGAAACTGTACTGCGCATCCGCGTAGTTGGCGTCGATGTGGAAGCGTAGCGCCATGTCTCCAACCGGGATTTCGTAGTCGATATAGCCCGAGGCTGCGTTGGGCGGCGTGTACACCACGAAGACCTGGTACAGCGGATTTCCGGGCAGGTTCGGGTTCGGCGTCGCCGGCACCTTGGTGTAGGTATAGGCATAGGACGCGCCGATCGTCAGGTTCTCGATCGGCCGCGCGGTGAAGTCGACTTCGATACCGCGAATTTTCGAGGTGCCCGGTGCGTTGGCGGTGTTCTCGGTGTGAAGGTTGTAGGTCGGGTTCGGAATATTCGTGCCGGGCAGGAACTGGTTGGTATCGACATTATCGAAGTCAGTCTGCGTGCCGCTGCGATTCATGATGTACCCGGCAAGGTTCAGACGGACCTTGTGATCGAGCAGGTCCAGCTTCGCTCCGACTTCATACGCCTTCACCGTTTCGGGGCCGAACGCCAGGAAAGTCGCCGAACGGTCGTTCGCGCCGCCGGCGCGATAGCCGGTCGAATATTTCGCGTACAGGTTGACGCCCTTGGCGGGATCGGCCGACAGAATGACCAGCGGGTCGAACCGGCCCTTGTCGTACTTGAAGGTGTAAGGCGTCGGCACGCCGGACACGAGGTAGAGGTTACCGTCACGCTTGTCCTTGGTGTAGCGGCCGCCGACGGTCAGGTGCAGCACGTTGTCCGCGAAGTCCGGCGTATAGGTGAACTGACCGAACGCCGCGTAGCTGCGCGCCTTGGCGAAGCTGGCGCGCTGCAGGAAGCGCGAATTATAGTCCCAGCCCTGGTTGCTCGAACTGATCGTGCCGAACACCTGCGAGGGAAGGATCGTATAGGCGGTGCCGTCGATGTTCCACTGGTTCGACGACGGCGTCGCCGCCGATTCGCGGGCCTGTTCGTAGAAATAATAGAGGCCTGCGACGTAATCGATTTGCGGGAGGCTGCCGACCGCCTGGAATTCCTGGCTGAACTGGCTCTGATAGAGGTCCGACAGGCTGTAGCGGCTGAACTTGCCGTTCGGCGCGAACGGAACGCGCTCCGGTCCGCCCGAATTGTCCCACTGGTTGGTCGACACCTTGCGCCACGCGGTGATCGAGCGCAGCTCGAGTGCCGGCGCCACCTTGTAGGCGAGCTTGACCATCTCGCCCGACGTCTTGTCGACGCTGTACTGCTGCGGCACGCCGACGTCCGCGACGGACTGGCGGTCGGCATGGACCTTCACCAGCGGCGGCAGCGGCGCAATGCAGGTGGTCGGCGAAATCGTATTCGAGATGCAGGACGGCGAACCGGCCGGGGCGCCCGGCAGGATGATCCGGCCGGTCGTCGTATCCACCACGCCCACAGGGCGGCCGAGCGGGTTGAAGTTCACCAACTGGCTGTAGAACGGCGTATTCTCGTCCTTCGCCTGGTCGAACGAGAAATCGGCGGTGAAGCCTTCGAAGGGCGTCCAGCGTGCCGAGATGCGGCCGCCGGCACGGTTATAAGCGTTCCAGCCGACCTGGCCCGCGAGCGGATCCTTTACCGTGGCGCCCTGGTGCTGGATGATGCCATCGAGCTTGACCGCGAAATTCTGGAAGGACGGCAGGTCGAGGTGCATCTCCCCGGTGTAGCTGCCGTAATTGCCGAACCCGGCGCTCATTCGTCCACCGAACTCGCCGGTCGGCGCCTTGGTGACGATGCTGAGCGCGCCGCCTTCGGTGTTACGGCCGAACAGGGTGCCCTGCGGGCCGCGCAGCACTTCGATCCGCTCGACGTCGAACAGCGCCGCATTGAGTCCCTGCGAGCGGCCGAGATAGACGCCGTCGATATAGACGCCGACGCCGGAATCGCGCGCGGTCTGATTCTGGTCGAACGGCACGATGCCGCGGATGCCGACGGTCAGCGCCGACTGGCGCGCCTCGAAGGTGGCGACGCGCAGCGAGGGGATGCCGCCGTCGGCCAGGTCGATCAGGCTCTGGACGTGACGGTCCTTGATCGTCGCGGTGTCGAGCACCGAGATAGCGATCGGGGTCTTTTGCAGGCTGGTTTCGCGCTTGGTCGCGGTGACGACGATGTCGGGCACGCCCTCGCCGGTATTTTGCGGCGCCGGAGTCGCATCGTCGGGTGCCGGAGCGGCGGCAGGGGCCTTCGGATCTTCGGCCGCGAAGGCCGGCGTGGCGGTAACCGCGATCAGCGCGCTGGCCAGCAGCGTGCTCCGCAAGGTCGAGATCCCCATTTCAAATAGTCTCCACTGGGTATGGACGGCGGCTCTTTGCCGTCCGTCCGGTCGCGACGACCGTTCAGCGAGTCGATTCTTCCCCCCGCCACGTCGTCGGAAGGGCCCCTATGGGTGGATTGCGTCGCACGAGTTGCACTTGCGTGACTCGTCCGTGGCGATCCGATGAAAGTTCTGTGACGGTGCCGGCGCGACACGGTTTCTCGATGTCGCTAAAACGGGGTGCTGATCACGCGAAGCGGGGTGGGGGGCCTCTATTCCCAGCCCCAGGGGCGTTCGCGAAACCACTTGGTAATCACATATTTGGTGCCGGCCCGGACCTTCATCCCCTGGTGGATGGTGCTCGGATTGGGGCTGCCGTCGGGGCGCAGATTGTTCCAGCAAAGCAACTTACCCGTTTCGGGCTGAACGATCTTGTCGATCGTCTTGAAGCGCGTCGCACCGCCCGCTTCGGGTTCGTTGAGATAGATCATCACCGTCCAGGTGCGGTTGCCCGCGACCGAGGTGAAGGTGTGGAAGTCGACGCCGCCGGGCTCGAAATAGTCGGTATGGCCCTTGAATTCCTGGCCGACGGCATAACGCTGGCCCTGGATCGGTTCGCCGTGTGCCGGATCGAGGCCGATGAATGCGGTGATCCGCCGTTCGAGCTCGCCGACGATCGGCAGGGTGGCATCGAGATCGCAGGTCTCGCTCGTGCGAAAGGCGTCGTCGCCATTATAGTCGGACACCGTCGACGGCCGGCGATTGGCGTCGATCAGGCCGATCACCGCGCCGCATGTCGCCGGGTCTAGGAAGCCACGCCGCTGAAACAGGGTGAGCTTCGGGCTGGGCGTCCGCTGCACCCCGGGATGCGTCAGAATATGCGCGACGACGGGCTCGGAGGGATGGCCGGAACCGAGATTGACGGCGCGGGGGGCTGGCGAGGAAGGCATGACGGTCAGCTTAGCCAACGGATAGCATCGCGTCAGCCTTGACCTGCACCGGTCGGTACCGCTAGGGGCGCGCGTTCACGGCGATCGTAGCTCAGTTGGTTAGAGCATCGGTTTGTGGTACCGAGGGTCGCGGGTTCAAGTCCCGTCGATCGCCCCATTTTCCAGACATTCAACCTCGGCGTCGCATTCGGGCTGGCCTTTGCCGCTCTAGAACAATATTACGCGGCCTCGTAATTTTCTTCGCTTACTCCCGGAGCGACCATGACATCCGTTTGGGACTTGCCCGATTTCGACGACCACGAAGGCGTACACCTGTTCCGCGACCCGGCGGCCGGGCTGACCGCGATCATCGCGGTTCACTCGACCCATCTCGGCCCGGCCGCGGGTGGCGTGCGGTTCTGGCATTATGCCGATGCCAATCGCGCGATCACCGACGCGCTGCGACTGTCGCGCGGCATGAGCTACAAGAATGCGATGGCCGGTCTGCCGCTCGGCGGTGGCAAGGGCGTCGTGTTGGCATCGCAGCAGGGTGAGGCAATCAGCAACGCGCAGCTCGAAGCGTTCGGCGCGGCGGTCGAGTCGCTCGGCGGCCGCTACGTTACCGCCGAGGATGTCGGCATGTCCGAAGCGAGCATGAAGGTCATCGCGACGCGAACGAAGCATGTCTCCGGCCTGCCGGTCGCGGCGGGCGGGGCGGGCGGCGATCCGGGCCCCTTTACCTCGAGCGGCGTCTATCAGGGCGTCAAGGCGGCGGCGAAGCGCGGCCTGGGCGTCGAGTCGATGGCTGGCGTTCACGTCGCGATCCAGGGCGTCGGCAGCGTCGGCGGCGGTCTCGCTCGGCTGCTCGCTCACGACGGTGCCAGGCTGACGCTTGCCGACGTCAATCTCGACAAGGCGAAGGCGCTGGCCGCCGAGCTTGGCGCCGAGACCGTGCCGACCGAGGAGATTCTCGCGCTCGAGGCCGATATCGTCAGCCCCAACGCGCTCGGCGCCATCCTGACGGCCGAGTCTATCGCCGCGCTCAATACAAAGGTAATTGCCGGCGGCGCCAACAATCAGCTCGCGACGCGCGAGGATGGCACCCGGCTCCATGCCCGTGGCGTGCTCTACGCACCCGACTATGTGATCAACGCGGGCGGCATCATCAATGTCGGCCTGGAATATCTCGGTCAGGGCGACCGCGCCGATGTCGAGGCGCGCATCGCTCGCATCCCCGATCGCCTGGTCGAAGTGTGGGACGAAAGCGATCGCACCGGCCAGCCGGCTTCCGATGTTGCTGACACTATCGCGAGACGGCTGATCGGACGCTGCTGACGCCGGCGGAGGCTGCGCCTGTCAGCGCTCCCGGACGGCATCCCGTCCTTGGCATGGCGTACTGTCCACCTTGTCGATCGCGAAGGCGGCACACACCGTCGGGCCGGTTCGACGGTGCTCGCCCGTCGCGTCCCGGCGATATCGGCTGTCGTGCCCGGATCATCGGATAGCCGGTCGTTGCGGACCCGAAATCGGCAACCGACAGCGTGTGCATCCTACCAAGGGACGATATAAGTACATGCACGGGGTGACTGGCATCGGAACTTTGCGTAGGGCGGTGCGCCGTGGCTAGCCTTCATGCCCTTGCCAATCCCGCGCGTTTCCTGCGCCTCGCGCGTCCCCTGACCCCGGCCTTGCTGGTGTCGGGCGCGTTGCTGACGCTGTTCGGCTGCTGGGCGGGTCTCACCCAGACACCTCCCGACTATTTGCAGGGCGACAGCGTTCGCATCCTTTACATTCACGTGCCCACCGCTTGGCTGGGCATGGGCGGATGGAGCGGCATCGCGGTCGCCAGCCTGTCCTATCTGGTCTGGCGCCATCCGCTCGCCCGCGTCGCGGCGCGCGCGATCGCGCTGCCGGGAGCGATCTTCGCATTCCTGTGTCTTGCCACCGGATCGATCTGGGGGCGGCCGACCTGGGGAACCTGGTGGGAATGGGACGGACGGCTGACCAGCATGTTGCTGCTGTTCTTCGTCTATATCGCCTACATGGCACTGGCGCGGGCCGATGCCGACCGCGGCGGCGACGGCCGGCTGCCCGCGATCTACGGCATTGCCGGTACCGTGTTGCTGCCGATCATTCGCTATTCGGTCGTGTGGTGGAATACGCTTCATCAGGGCGAGAGCATCGGGCTGACCAGTTCGACGATCGCTCCCTCGATGCTATGGCCGCTCTGGTTTACGCTGTCGGGTTTCACCTGCCTGTTCGCGGGCGTCGTGCTGATGCGGATGCGCGCCATGCTCGCGCGCGAACGGCGTGAGGCGCGGATGCGGAGGATGGCGGCATGAACCAGTGGCTGTTCGTCGCTGCCGCCTATGGCGTCACGCTGGGCGCGACGCTTGCGCTGATCGGCTGGAGCTATCTCGCCATGCGCGCCGCAGAGCGCGATTCCAAGTGAAGCCGAAGCATCAGCGGATGTGGCTCGCGGGGCTCGCCTTGCTCGCGATTGCCGGCGCTGCGTTGCTTGCTTTGTCGGGGCTGAAGGATCAGGCGGCATTCTTCTACGCGCCGTCGGACGTGAGGAAGCAAGGGCTCCCGCTCGGGCGCGCGGTCCGACTGGGCGGCCTCGTCGAAGCAGGGTCGGTCAAACATGCAGCGGACGGCGTGACGATCGATTTCGTGGTGACCGACGGACAGGCATCGACCCCGGTCACGTTCAAGGGAATCCCGCCCGACCTGTTCCGCGAAAAGTCGGGTGTCGTCGCCGAAGGGCAGTTCCAGCCCGATGGCAGCTTCGTCGCGACCAACCTGCTCGCCAAACATGACGAGAAATACCAGCCGCCCGAGCTTGCGGGTAAGCTGCACGAGACGAAGTCGCTCGCCCAATGATCGCCGAGGCGGGACTCGCGGCCCTGTGGCTCGCCGCTATGATGGCGGTGCTGCAATTGTTCATCGCGTCGGCCGCGGTGATCGGCGGGCGCCCCGAGATGGAGCGTGCGGTGCGACCTGTCGCGATCGCGCAGGGGGTGTTGACCGCCCTGGCGATGCTCTGCCTCATCCTGGTGTTCACCCAGTCCGACATGTCGGTACTGTTGGTCGCCGAGAACAGTCATTCGCTCAAACCGATGATCTACAAGATCGCCGGCGCGTGGGGGAATCACGAGGGGTCGATGCTGCTCTGGGTGACGATCCTGGGGCTGGCCGGCGGCGCGGTGGCGATTTTCGAGCGGCGGCTCGATACGCGGACGCTGAACGCGACGATCGGGGCGCAGGCGCTGATCGCGTTGGGATTTTACGCCTTTCTGCTGTTCGCCTCGAACCCGTTCGCACGGCTGTTCCCGTCGCCGCCAGACGGCAATGGGCTCAATCCGCTGCTCCAGGACCCCGGCTTGGCCTTCCACCCGCCGACGCTCTATGTCGGTTATGTCGGCATCTCGGTCGCTTTCTCGTTCGCGGTCGGTGCATTGGTCACGCGCGAAGTGGGCCCTGCGTTCGCGCGAGCGATGCGGCCCTGGGTGCTCGGCGCGTGGATATTCCTGACGATCGGCATCACCGCCGGCAGCTATTGGGCCTATTATGAACTGGGCTGGGGTGGCTGGTGGTTCTGGGATCCGGTCGAGAATGCGAGCCTGATGCCCTGGCTCGCGGCGACGGCGTTGCTCCATTCGGTGACCGTGCTGGCGACGCGTGACGGGCTGCGGGCCTGGACCATCATGCTCGCGGTGGTCGCCTTTTCGATGAGCATGATCGGCACGTTCCTGGTGCGCTCGGGCATCCTGACCAGTGTCCACGCTTTCGCGGTCGACCCCAAGCGCGGCGCCTTCCTGCTCGCCTTGCTCGCCATCTATATTGGCGGGGCGCTCGCCTTGTTCGCTGCGCGGATCGCGACGGTGCGGCAGGGCAACACCTTCGCGCTGATCAGCCGCGAAGGCTCGCTGGTGGTCAACAACCTGTTGCTCTCGGTGATCCTCGGGATCGTGCTGATCGGGACGCTCTATCCGCTCGCCGCGGCCGCCTGGGGCGTGCAGCTGTCGGTCGGCAAGCCCTTCTTCGACAAGACGACCGGCCCGATCGCGCTGGTGCTGGTGGTGTTCATGGCGATGGGGCCGCTGCTGCGCTGGCGGCGCGACGAAATCAGCGCGCTGCTCCGACGCATGACATGGCCGGTCGGCGCGTCGGCCGCCGCCTTGATGGTGCTCGTGCCTTTCACGTGGGGAGAGATCGGACTGCTGCCCTTGCTCGCCCTGGTGCTCGCGGCAGGGTTGGCCGTCGCCAGCCTCGCGCCGCTCTGGGGCCGCAATCTCCGGCGTACGCCCCTTTTCACCTGGGGCATGGTAGTCGCCCATTTCGGGATCGCGGTCAGCCTGGCCGGTATGGCCAGCGACAGCGCGTTCACTCGGGAAACGCTGGCGGTTCTGCGCCAGGGCCAGTCGCGGGCGGTCGGTCCCTATATCGTCACGATGACCGGCATCCGACCGGTGATCGGCCCGAACTGGTCGGCTATCGCCGCCGATCTGCGGATTACCCGCGGGGAAGGGGGGGCGCCGTTCACCCTGTCGCCGCAGTCGCGCTTCTTCGCCAGCCCGCCGACCACGACCAACGAAAGCGCGATCGCCACGCGGCTCGACGGCCAGCTCTATACCGTGCTTGGCCAGCCCGACGGCAAGGGCGGCTGGCAAGTGCGTCTGTGGTGGAAGCCGTTCGTCACGCTGATCTGGCTCGGCGGCGCGCTGATCGGCTTCGGTGGCTTCCTGTCGTTCCTCGGAAGGATCCGGCGCCGCAAGCGTGCGGTCTATGACGCCGACGAGGAATATGCGGCATGAGGCGGCTGTTGCTCTGGCTGCCGCTGGCGCTGTTCGCGACGCTGTTCGGGCTGGTCGCGCTCGGCCTGTTCAAGCCGGCCGATCGTACGGTGCGTTCGGCGATGGTCGACAAGCCGCTGCCCGATTTCATGCTCCCCGCGATGTTGCCGACCAAGCCGGGCGTGGCGCGTGCCGCCTTCGGGACCGGCAAGCCGCGGCTTATCAACGTGTTTGCGAGCTGGTGCGTACCGTGCATCGCGGAAGCGCCCGAACTGATGAAACTCAAGAGTGCCGGCGTGGCGATCGACGGGGTCGCGATCAACGATCGGCCGGATGCGGTACAGGCGTTCCTCGATCGCAATGGCGATCCCTATCAAGGAATCGGCGACGACAAGAATAGCCGGGTACAGATCGCGCTCGGGTCATCCGGGGTGCCGGAAACCTTCCTGGTCGACGGGCGCGGACGGATCGTGCGGCAATATGTCAGCAATTTGCAGCCCGATCAGGTCGCGGACATCATCCAGACGTGGCGGGGGATGCGATGACCACCCGCCTTTTTCCCCGGTCGCTCGCCCTGTTCCCTCAGTCCGGCCTTGTGCTCGGCCTGCTGATGGCCGTCACATCCGTCCCCGCGATCGCGCAGCAGGTTCAGAACGCCCCGCTTGCCGACGTCCAGCTGCGGGATCCCGCCAAGGAAGCCCAGGCCAAGGCACTGATGGAGACGATCCGCTGCGTCGAATGCCAGGGGCAGGCGATCGCCGACAGCAATGCCGATATCGCGGGCAACATGCGGTCGCTGATCCGCGAACGGATCCAGGCGGGCGAAAGCCCGGCGCAGGTTCGCGCGTGGCTGATCCAGCGATATGGCGACTACATCACCTACGATCCCCCGCTCGGGCGCGCGACCTGGCCGCTCTGGGCGGCGCCGATCGTGTTGCTGGTCGTCGGGATCGCGGTTGCGCGATTGAGCTTCAGGAGGAAGCGCCGATGATGGGCTGGGTGACGCTGGCGCTGATCGCGCTCACCACGGCGGCATTGCTCGCCTTTCTCGGCGTTCCGCGGATGCTGTGGCCGCTTGCCGGAGCGGCGATCATGCTCGGAGCGGCGGGCTATGCCTGGCAAGGGCAGCCGGATCTGCCGTCGCAGCCGGTTGCGGCGGATGCGGTCAAGCTCCCGCCCAGCAAGGCGTACAAGGACCTGCGCGACACGTTCTTCGGCAGGTTCGGCGGCGAGTCGATGTATTTCGGCATTTCCGATGCGGCACTTGCCAATGGCGACACCGATCTCGCCGCACGGGCGCTTACCGGAGGGGTTGATTACGCGCCCGAAAACGCCGCGATGTGGAACGAACTCGGCAACGTGATCGCGTTGCACGACAATGGCATGGTGTCGCCGGCGGCGTTGCTCGCCTATCGCCGCGCGATGCAGCTGTCGCCGCAAAATCCGGGACCGCCGCTGTTCCTCGGGCTGGCCTATATCCGGGCCGGCGAGTTCGCCAAGGCCCGCCCGCTATGGCTGAAGGCGCTCGCGCTCACGCCGGCCAATGCCAGCTATCGCGGTGAGATCACCAAGCGCCTGGCGCTCCTCGACGCGCTGCTCGCCGAACTCGCACGCGAGCAGCGCGAGGTCCGATAACGCTGACCGCGGGGCTCAGTGGCCGCCGGTGACGGTCACGCCGTCGGGGTTGCCCGACGATGGCGGCGGCGAAGTGTCGACGGGCTCGGCCGGTGGCGGGCTGGTGGGCGCGACGGTTGGCGGCACCACCGCGGCAGCAGCCGGGGTCGGGCTGGCTGACGGCGTTGCTGCCGGGGCCGGTCCGCCGGCCCGGACATAGGTCACGCCGTTGACGATGACGGCGTCGGGCGTGACCGGCACGGCGGCCATCGTGTTGTTGCCCGCGGCGGTTCCGCCGAACGGACTGGTGGGATTGCAGGCGGCGAGAGCGAGCGGCGCAAGAGCAACGAGCGTGACGGGTTTCATGACGAAAATCCCCCTGGCTGACGGCATGGATCCGAGCGGACCTTTTGCCTGAGGGAGCGACCGAAGCCTTGGAGAAAAACGACTCCGGCCGCCTCCATCAATCAACCGTGCCACGCCTCGAACGGCAGGTCGAGCGCTTCGGCGACCGCCTGGTGGGTGATCTTGCCCTTGTAGACGTTGAGCCCGTTGGCGAGATGCGGATCGGCCTTCATAGCCGCCTCGGCGCCCAGGTTCGCGAGCTTCAGCGCGAAGGGCAGGGTGGCGTTGTTGAGCGCGAAGGCCGATGTCCGGGCGACCGCGCCAGGCATGTTGGCGACGCAATAGTGGATTACGCCATCGACCTCGAACACCGGGTCCTCATGCGTGGTGGCGTGGCTGGTCTCGAAGCAGCCGCCCTGATCGATCGCGATATCGACCAGGACGGATCCGCGCTTCATCGTCTTGACCATCTCGCGCGTGACGAGCTTCGGCGCCGCCGCGCCCGGGACCAGTACCGCGCCGATCACCAGATGGGCATTCTTCACCGCCTGCTCGATCGCTTGCTTCGACGCATATTGCGTCTTGATCTGGCTCGAGAAGAACATGTCGAGCTCGGCCAGGCGGTCATTGTTGATGTCGTAGATGGTGACGTCGGCGCGCATGCCGACCGCCATCTGCGCGGCGTTGACGCCGGACACGCCGCCGCCGAGGATCGCGACCTTGGCCGGGGCCACGCCGGGCACGCCGCCGAGCAGCACGCCGCGGCCGCCCTGTTCCTTTTCGAGATAGTGCGCGCCGACCTGGACCGACATGCGGCCGGCGACTTCGGACATCGGCTTGAGCAGCGGCAGGCCGCCCCGCGCGGCGGTGACCGTCTCATAGGCGATGCAGGTCGCGCCCGACTTCATCAGCCCTTCGGCCTGCGGCTTGTCGGCGGCGAGGTGGAGATAGGTGAACAGCAGGTGGCGCGGCTCGAGCATCGCGACTTCCTGCGGCTGCGGCTCCTTGACCTTCACGATCATGTCCGACTCGGCGAAGACCGTCCGGGCGTCGGGTACGATGCGCGCGCCGGCCTCGACATAGGCCTCATCCTCGAAATCGATGCCCATCCCGGCCTTGGTCTCAACGATCACGTCGTGACCGGCATGGACCAACTCGGCGACCGAGCCCGGGGTCAGGCCGACGCGATATTCGTGATTCTTGATTTCCTTGGGGACACCGACTCGCATTGATTTCTCTCCTGGGAAGGTGCCACGCAAATAGCGCCGAAAAGCCGGGAGAGGTTTGCAAGTTTTTTGACAGGCCTGCCATCTGGCAGGATATGATTGCGTGATTATATTCACATGAGAGAAAAATGCTCGACCATCTCGATCGCAAGATCCTGAAGCAGTTGGTGGCCAATTCGGATCTCACCAGCGCGGAACTGGGCGAGGCCGTCGGTCTGTCGGGAAGCGCCGCGCATCGTCGCGTCGGTAGCTTGCGCGACCGCGGCCTGATCGCCGGCTTCCGGGCGGTGCTCTCGCGCGAGGCGCGGGGACATCCGACGGTCGTCATGGTCAATGTCACGCTCCGCGATCAACGGCAGGAGACGATGGCGGCATTCGAGGCAGAGATTTCGGAATGTCCGGAAGTACGCGATTGTTTCCTGATGAGCGGCGAGGCCGATTACATGCTCCATGTCGAGGTGACCCGCGACGACAGTTTCGAGCGGATCCATCGCGAGACGCTGTCGCGCCTTCCCGGGGTGACGCGGCTGGCGTCGCATTTCGTCATTCGCGAGGTCATTCGCCGTCCGTGACGAACGGTATGACCCGTTACGAGCCCCATTTCGAGCAGGTGCAGCCAATGCGCCGTTGCGGGCGTTCCTGTGCGATGCTAGGGCGCCGCCACCGTAAACAGGGGCTCCATACGGTCATCATGACCTTTTGTGCGAACGCGCGGCAACTGCCGTGAGCGCGGCCAATCCTTCCATCGCTGCAACCGACGGGCACGACGACGGCGTGCATGCCGGCCATGCGCACGCGCACGGCAATGACGGGCTGATCAAGCTGGCGATCGGCGCGATCGGCATCGTCTTCGGCGATATCGGTACCAGCCCGCTCTACGCCTTTCGCGAAACCTTTGCCGGGCATCACAAGCTCAGTCTCGACCACGCCCATATCATGGGTGTCACCAGCCTGATGTTCTGGTCGATGATGATCGTCGTGACGATCAAATATGTCGCGATCATCATGCGCGCGGACAACAAGGGAGAGGGGGGAAGCCTCGCGCTGCTCGCGCTCATTTCCAGCAAGGCACAGACCAGGAAATGGACCGCCGGGATTATCCTGCTCGGGGTGTTCGCGACCTCTCTGTTCTACGGCGATTCGATGATCACGCCGGCGGTGTCGGTGCTGTCGGCGGTCGAGGGGCTTGCGGTCGCGCAACCCGGCATGGCGCATTTCGTGCTGCCGATCGTGATCGCGATCCTGATCTTCCTGTTCGCCATCCAGCAGAGCGGCACCAACAAGGTGGGCCTGTTCTTCGGGCCCGTGATGCTGTTCTACTTCCTGTCGATCGGGCTGCTCGGCGCGTTCAGCGTCGCCAAGACGCCCGAAGTGTTATGGGCATTCTCACCGCATTACGCAGTGGAATTCTTCCTGCTCGATCCGGTCCGCGCCTTCCTCGCGCTGGGGTCGGTCGTGCTGGCGGTTACCGGTGCGGAAGCGCTCTATGCCGATATGGGGCATTTCGGCCGCAAGCCGATCGGCATGTCCTGGCTGTGTTTCGTGCTGCCGGCCTTGATCCTCAATTACATGGGCCAGGCCGCTCTGCTGACCAGGAACGGCGCGCCGGCGCTGGAAAGCCCGTTCTACCTGCTGGCGCCCGACTATCTTCAGCTCCCGCTCGTGTTGCTGGCGACGGCGGCGGCAGTGATCGCGTCGCAGGCAGTGATCTCCGGCGCCTTCTCGGTCACGCAACAGGCGATCCAGCTCGGCTTCGTGCCGCGCCTGCGCATCGAACATACCAGCGCCGCGACCGCTGGGCAGATCTACATCCCGTTGATCAACTGGATGTTGATGGTGATGGTCATCCTGCTGGTGCTGTTCTTCCGTACCTCCTCCAACCTGACCAGCGCCTACGGTATCGCGGTGACCGGGGCGATGACGATCGATACCTGCCTGCTCGGCGTGGTGCTGTTCCGCTTGTGGCATTGGCCGAAATGGGCGGCGATCCCGTTGCTGTCGCTCTTCTTCCTGGTCGATGGCGCTTATCTGACCGCTAATCTGACCAAGATTCCCGATGGCGGCTGGTTCCCGCTGCTGGTCGGCCTGATCGTCTTCACCATCCTCACCACCTGGGCGAAGGGGCGCCAGTTGATGATGGCGCGCCTGCGCGAGGCGGCGATGCCGATCAAGGTGTTCATCCAGTCGGCGGCGAACGCCGCCACCCGCGTGCCGGGCACTGCCGTGTTCATGACCTCGTCGGCCGACGGCGTGCCGCACGCGCTGCTCCACAATCTCAAGCACAACAAGGTGTTGCACGAACGCATCGTGCTTCTGACGGTGAAGATCGCCGACATGCCCTTCGTCCCGCAGGGCGAGCGAGTGAAGCTCGATCATCTCGGGCACGGTTTCCACCGCCTGGTGCTGCGCTACGGCTTCATGGAAGAGCCCGACGTGCCCGCGGCGCTGGCGCTCGTCACCGGCTGCGGCGACAAGTTCAAGATGATGGACACCAGCTTTTTCCTCGCGCGGCAGACTTTGCTGCCGTCGTCGAAGCCGGGCATGGCGATCTGGCGCGAGAAGCTCTTCGCCTGGATGCTCAGGAACGCCGAAAGCGCGATGGAATTCTTCCGCCTTCCGACCAATCGCGTGGTCGAGGTGGGCAGCCAGGTCGAGATCTGAGCCGTCTCGGTACAGTTCTTGCCGTCTCTCCGGCGAAAGCGGGGGCCTTCTCCGCGTGTGGCCGAGGGACGATGACGGGAGATGGGTTCCCGCTTTCGCGGGAATGACGGAGCGAGAATGCAGCCACCAGCTCCTATCATTGTGACAGCTTTGCTGGGGCGGGCCGACCAGGGCTGGCTCGACGACGAACGGCGGCGTTACTTCCCGCCGGAGCGCAATTTTCTCGCCGCGCACCTGACGATGTTTCACCATTTGCCGCCTTCGCTCGAGCCTGAAATACGCCAGCGGCTCGCCGAACTCGCGCGGGAAGGGGCGCCGCCTGCCCGTATCGCCGGTCCGATCTCGCTCGGCCGTGGCGTCGCCTATCTTGTCGACTCAAGGGAACTGGAGGAGCGCCGCGCCTGGCTGGCCGACTTGTGGATCGACGTGCTGACCCCGCAGGATCGAGCCCCGTGGCGTCCGCACGTAACCATCCAGAACAAGGTCGAGCCGGCCGAGGCGCGCATGCTGCACGATCGGCTCAAGGCCGATTTCCGTCCGCGCCAGCTCGCCATCGCCGGCTTTGCCAGCTGGTATTATCGTGGCGGCCCCTGGGAGGCCCTATCCCGCCACATGGTCGCTTGACCGCCGCGCAGCGCCTACCTATAGGCCGCCGCTCGCGGCAACGCGGGCCTTTCGGGGCGGAGTAGCTCAGCTGGTTAGAGCACGGGAATCATAATCCTGGGGTCGGGGGTTCAAGTCCCTCCTCCGCTACCATTCGGATCGGACATCGGTCCCGTTCCATACCTTCCACCGATATGTCCGATGTAACAGCTATGGGCATCGATTCGTATTGCGTGTTGGCGCCACAGCTCTAGTTTTGCGCCGATGACCGCGGCTTCGTTTCAATTGCTCGATGACGAGCATGTGCTTTGGGAGGGATCGCCTCCGAGAGGTTGGCACCTATATGCCCGCGATAGAGAGCTGATTCCGTTTTCGCTTGCTTGGGGTGGCTTCTTCATCGTCGGCAATGCAGCCGTTTGGACGCGAGGCGGCGATTGGGTGCTGCGTTTCTGGTTTTTCCCGTTCCTGTTGATTGGCCTCTATGTTCTTGTGGGCCGTTTCGTCGTCGATGCATGGGTGCGGCGCAGGCAGCGTTACGTCGTCACGAACAGGCGCATCCTCATCCTGCGGCATGGCTGGGGCGGAGGGATTCGCTCCGTAGATCTCGACTGGATGCCGTTCGTGAAGATGACCGAACATGCTGATGGTTCGGGGGACCTGCGCTTTGCTCCGCCGCGCACCGGCAAGGGAAAATGGGGGCGGGTACACGAACGCGACCTTTGGGCACCCGCGCTCAGTCCAACGCCGCAATTTCTTGGTGTCCCGGACGTCGCCGCGACTCTCGATCTCATCAGGCGGGCGGCGCCGGCGTAACGCCCCCGGCGAGGCTACCGCTTCATCGCCAGCAACGCCTGCGCACGCTTCAAATGCGGCATATCCAGCATTGCGCCGTCGAGACCGACCGTCCCCGCGCCTGGATTGGCGTCGAACGCGGCAACCACCTTCTCGGCATGCGCGATCTCGTCGGGGGAGGGCGAAAAGGCGGCGTTGATCACCGGGATCTGATCGGGGTGGATCGCCAGCATGCCCCGGAAGCCGGCGCGGCGCGCGCGGCGGGCCATCGTCTCCAGTCCGGCGGTGTCGCGGAAATCGCCATGGATCGTCTCGATCGCGCTGACCCCGGCGGCGGCTGCCCCGGTCAGGCAGAGCGTGCGGAACACCTGGTAGGGGAAGTCGTATTCGCCGTCGTCGCCGCGATTGCTGGTGGCACCGAGCGCGGTGGCGCTGTCCTCTGCGCCCCAGCTCAGCGCGGCGAGACGCGGGCAGCCGGCATAATTGCCGACGTCGAACACGCCCGCGGCGGTCTCGGTCGCGAGGACGAACATCGGGATCGCGCCGAGCGGCAGGCCGGCGGCGGTTTCCAGAGCGCTCAGGAAATTGTCGAGCCGTTCGGCATCGGCGCGCGTCGCCTTGGGCAGGACAATGCCGTCGGGCCGCGCCGGCACGACCGCCGCCAGGTCGGGGAGGGCGTGCGGCGTATCGAGCGGGTTGATCCGCACCCAGTGCGGCTGGCGCCGGTGCGTCGCCTTGAGATGCTCGGCGACCGCCTTGCGCGCGTCGGGCTTGGCGCCCTCCGCCACGGCGTCCTCGAGGTCGACGATCACCAGGTCGGCGGCGCTCAGCCCCGCCTTTTCGAGCTTGCGGGGCGAATCGCCTGGGGCGAAGAGGAGCGAGCGGGCGCTGAGCGGATCGGTCATGGGGGCGTTCTGGCGCAGGCGAGGGGCGGGCGCCAGCCCCCTCGATTTCGCCGATCGGTGCCGTTAGAGAGCATACCCGATATTCGAGAATCGAGAGGATTGCCCATGCGCGAAGCCGTCATCGTTTCCACCGCCCGCACCGGTATCGGCAAGGCCAATCGCGGCTATTTCAACAATACCGAGGCAACCGTTCTCGGCGCGCACGTGATGAACGCGGCGGTCGAACGCGCCGGGATCGACCCTGCGAGGATCGACGACGTCTTTTACGGCGCGGGCAACGAATGGGGAACGCAGGGCTACAATGTCGCGCGCAACACGATCTTTGCTGCCGGGTTGCCGACCGAGGTGCCGGCGTTCACGCTCGACCGTAAATGCGGCTCTGGCCTGACCGCGATCGCGCTCGCCGCGCGTGGGATTATGTGCGAAGAACTCGACGTCGCGCTCGCTGGCGGCATGGAATCGATCACGCTGACGATGAAGCAGGCCGGCAAACCGTATCAGAACCAGTCGGTGATCGCGAAGAAGCCCTACGCCTATATGCCGATGATCGAGACCGCCGAAGTGGTGGCCGAGCGGTACGGCATCAGTCGCGCGGCGCAGGACGAGTTCGGCGCGATGAGCCAGCAGCGCGCCTATGAGGGGCTGCAGAAGGACGCCTTTGCCGAGGAGATCGTGCCGATCACGGTCGAGAAGGCCAATTACGACAAGGAAGGCAACCAGACCGGCACCGAACAGGTGACCGTCACCCAGGACGAAGGCATTCGCGGCGGCACTACTGCCGAGATTCTGTCGGGCCTGCGCACCGTCTTCAAGGACGGCATGGTGATCAAGGAAGGCAAGTACATCACCGCCGGCAATGCCTCGCAGCTCTCCGATGGCGCCGCGGCGCAGATCCTGATGGAGCGCAAGGCCGCCGAGGCCGAGGGCAAGGATATCCTCGGCATCTATCGCGGCTTCCAGGTCGCCGGCTGCGAGCCCGACGAGATGGGCATCGGCCCGGTCTTCGCAGTGCCGAAATTGCTGAAGCGCGCCGGTCTAACGGTCGAAGACATCGGCCTTTGGGAGATCAACGAGGCATTCGCGTCGCAATGCCTCTATTGCCGCGACACGCTCGGGATCGATCCGGCGAAGCTCAACGTCAATGGCGGCGCGATCGCGGTCGGGCATCCCTTCGGCATGACCGGCAGCCGACTCGTCGGCCACGCGCTGATCGAAGGGCGCAAGCGTGGAGTGAAATACGTCGTCGTGTCGATGTGCACTGCCGGCGGCATGGGGGCGGCGGGGCTGTTCGAGATTCCGGGCTGACCGGCATACTGACAACCTCCGTCACCCCGGCCTTGTGCCGGGGCCCAACCCTCCACAACGGAAACCATGACTTGTTGCTCCATGGGCCCCGGCACAAGGTCGGGGTGACGGTTACGGGGAGTGGCGCCGCCGGTTTACTGCAGCTCCGCGAGGTCGCCGGCCCTCTTTCAAATCGTGCATCATGCCGAGTCCGAAACAATCTAGGCGGCCGTCCCCACGGCGAGTAGCTTCTCCCAAGACACCTCCGGGGGGAGCGCCATGGCCACAGTTCAACAAGCCGCCGTGCCGCGGAGCCGGTCCAAGCGCACGCGCTTCTTCTCGCGCAGCGCACTGCTGATGCTGGCGATGGTGCTGCTCGCCTTTCCGATGACGTATTTCGGCCCGGTGCTGACCGGATCGGCCAAGTTCGCGCCGATCTTCCATATCCACGGTATCGCCTTCTTCGCCTGGATATTCCTCTACGCCTGGCAGACGCATCTCGCCGCCGAGGGACGCATCGCCCGGCATCGTGAGTTCGGGCTGGCCGGTATCGCGCTGTCGGGGATGATGGTGCCGCTGGGCTTCGCGCTGGCGATCGCGGCGATCGAGCGGCGGTTGGCCAATGGCGACCCGCATCCGTTCGACAACACGCTCTACAACATGGTCGACATCACCAGCTTCGCGATCCTGATGACCGCGAGCATCGCCTCGGTGACGCGGCATCCCGACTGGCATCGTCGCTTCACGCTCGCCGCGGCGGTCGCGCTGGTCGGGCCGGCCATCTCGCGCTGGTTTTACGCGACGCCGATGCCGGTCTTCCCGCCGTTCACCGACTTCGCGCCCAACATCATCGCCGACCTCTTCCTAGTCGCGCTGGCGGCGCACGACCGACGGACGCTCGGCAGAATCCATCCGGTAACCCTGGGCTGCCTGATCGTGATGGTGCCGATCCACCTGCTGACGCCGTTCGCCGTCTCGAGCCCCTGGTGGCGGAGCATCGCGCCGGGCCTGCTGGCGGTGATGAAGATCACGCCCGGGATGGCGGGATAGGGGCGTCAAAGCAGCTGCAATTGTTTCATCCAATGCTCGACCAGTTCCGGCCAGACTCCCACAGGCTCGTCGGTCTTGCGCAGGCCGAAGGCGTGGCCGCCCTTCGCGAACAGATGCATCTCGGTCGAGACGCCCAGGCGATCCAGCGCGCTCGCGTACATCAGGCTGTTGCAGATCGGATCGACCGGATCGTTCCATGCCTGGGCAATGAAGGTCGGCGGGGCATCCCTGGAAATGGTGAATCTGGGGTCGAACCGGCGGCCGTCGCGGCAGATATGGCCCGGATACAGCGCGACGGCGAAATCGGGGCGGCTGCTGATCGCGTCGATCGCGTCGACCGGCCTGTAGGCCGGGGTCAGGACGTTGCTGGTCTGGGCGACCAGATAGCCGCCTGCCGAAAAGCCCATTACGCCGATCCGGTGAGGGTCGATGCCGAGCGCTGCCGCTTGCGAGCGCACGAGGCGGATGGTCCGCTGGGCATCCTGCAACGCACGCGGGATCTTGGGCATGATCTGGCGTTTGAGGTTGTCGTCCCAGAAATCGTTGCCACCGGGCGCCCGATATTTCGAGACGATGCAGGTGATCCCCCTGGAGGTCAGCCAGTCGCAGATCTCGGTGCCTTCGAGCGTGATGAACACCTTCTGGAACCCGCCGCCGGGGAAGACGATGACGGCGGTGCCGGTGTTGCGGCCCTTGGGCGGCATGATCGTCATCGTCGGGATGGCGATATCGAGCACCGCTTCGGACTTGCCGCCATATAGGGGCGGTTCCTTGAAGGTCTGCACGCTTTCGGGCGGTTGCGGCCGGAATGTGCCGTCGGGCGGGCTGCCGGGCCAGATCGGAACCTGCTTCAAACCGGTGCGTGGCTGCCAGATGCCGGTCCTTATGCCCTCGATCGAGTCCGCGGCCACCGCATCGGGTGTCGCGGTACCGGGTTGCGGCGCCGTCGAACTGGTAGAGGCGGGGGCCGCCACCGACAGGAGCGATAGCAGCATTGCGATACCCGTGATCCGCTTCATCGTTCGCCCCTCAATATTTGACGCGCAGAGCGATAACGGCCCCGATTTCGCTCCCGCAAAGTATCATTTCTCCGTGGAGCCATGAATTGCTTTCATGGCGCAGCGCTGCGGGCGTCGCGCGGCAGGTCCGAGGCGGGCTTGGGCGGGAGCAAGCTTTTCTCGCGGCCCGGGCAGCTTGTTGTGGATAAGCGCCACCCCAGATTTGCGCAGACGGGGCCTTCGCCCCTAGGACGCATTCCATGACCACGCATACCACCCGCATGCTCATCCTCGGTTCCGGCCCGGCTGGCCTGTCGGCAGCGATCTACGGCGCACGCGCCGGGATGGAGCCGATCGTCGTCCAGGGCATCCAGCCCGGCGGCCAGCTGACCACCACGACCGATGTCGAGAATTATCCCGGCTTCCGCGAGGTGATCCAGGGCCCCTGGCTGATGCAGGAGATGCAGGCCCAGGCCGAGCATGTCGGCACGCGGATGATGTGGGACACGATCGTCGAGGTCGACCTGACCCAGCGTCCGTTCCGCCTGATCGGCGACGGCGGCGACATCTATGTCGGCGACGTGCTGGTGATCGCGACCGGCGCCCAGGCCAAGTGGCTCGGGCTTGACAGCGAGGAGGCGTTGAAAGGCAAGGGTGTGAGCGCCTGCGCGACCTGCGACGGCTTCTTCTATCGCGGCAAGAAGGTAGCGGTGATCGGCGGCGGCAACACCGCGGTCGAGGAAGCCCTTTACCTGACCAATCACTCGCCGGACGTGACGCTGATCCATCGTCGCGACTCGCTCCGCGCGGAGAAAATCCTGCAGCAACGGCTTCATGCCAACGACCGGATCAAGGTGCTGTGGAACAAGGAGGTCGAGACCTTCGTCGATGGGGGCGGCACGGCCGGCCTGGTTGCGCTCGAGCTGCGCGACACGGTGACGGGCGATCTGTCCCGGCTCGATGTCGAGGGCGGTTTCGTCGCTATCGGCCACCATCCGGCGACCGAATTGTTCCGCGGTCACCTCGAACTCGACGGGGATCACTACATCAAGGTGGAGACCGGTTCGACGCGAACCAGCGTGCCCGGGGTGTTCGCCTGCGGCGACGTGATGGACAAGGTCTATCGCCAGGCGGTCACTGCGGCGGGGACGGGCTGCATGGCCGCGCTCGATGCCGAGCGCTTCCTGGCCGAAGCCGATTTCGAGAAGGTCGCCGAAGCCGCGGAGTGATCCCGCCTTCCTCCCCCTGGCGAGAGCGGCGTTAGAGCGCGCGAATCGCGTCTAGTATCTGCTCCCGCAACCATTCCCCGTCGCCAGCCCGCGCGAAACTGTGGCTGTCGGTGTCGCGGTGCATGATCGCATCTTTCTCGCGCCACGCTTCGCCGAAGCGGATAGCGGTATTGTCGCGATCGGCGAGCAGGATGATGCGTGGGGTGTCCACCATCGCCACCGCCATGCGCGCGGCGACGGGGTTGGCCGGTTCGCTGGATTTGGCAGAAGCCTTACGCAAACCCATGATTGCTTTACCGATATTTATTCCACCCGAAAGCGCCCGAAGCCATTGTCGGGGATCGCGCAGGCGTTCGGCGTAATGCGATCGGATCGCCGAGGCCGGCGGCAGTCCGTCATCCTCGGCGCCGATCCAGGGATTGGCCAGTATCAGGGCGTCGACGCCGGCGTCGCGATGAAAATAGGTGAGGGCGGTCGCGGCATCACAATTGCCGAACGCGACCAGGCGCTTGAGCTGTGGCGCGAGCGTGCGGAAGGTGCGGGCGGCGGCGGCGATGTCGGGGCCGCTATCCGCATAGCCGTGATTGGCGCCTTCGGAATCGCCAATTCCGCGCCGGTCGAAGCGGAAGACCGGCACACCGTGTGCGGCGAGCCCGGCCGCGAGCAACGCCATCCCGCGATGCGCGCCGCAGCGCAGTTCGTTGCCGCCCGACACGATCAGCAACCCGGTCATGCCCTCGGCATCGTCGAGCGTGCCGATCAGCGTGTCGCCCTCGCAGGGAAAGGCGATCAGCTCTCGCATCGGGCAATCCAGTCGGCGATATCATCGCTGAGCGTTGCGGCGAGCGCCGGGTCGTCGGCCGGTTCGCTTTGCCGCCACAGCGGGGCGCCTTCGACCTTGCGATCGGCAACCGCTGGGTCCGTCTCGAGCCGGACCACGCGTACAACGCCGGCGCGTACGCAGTCGGCGGCGTTGAGGTCGCGCAGCAACGGGCGGGAGAGGCGATTGCCGGCAATCGTCACCGGTCCGCCTTCGTCATTGTAATTGGCGAGATCGATATCGACCGGCGTACCAGCGGCCGCGGCGGTTCGGAACAGCTCACGGATCGACGCTTCGCCCTTGGCGGGGGCCAGGTGCCAGCGCGACGCTGCCATGACGTCATGATCGAGCAACGCCCCGCCACGGCAGGATAAAACATGCACCGGCCGTCCGTCCGCGGCGGTGGCGGCCGCCGCAGCCAAGGCGGCGCGCCAGCCGGCGAGCATGGCATATTCGGTAGGGATCAGGCTTTCTCCCTGGCCTGGCAGGTCGGGCAAGGCGCTCGAGATCCCGCGCTCGGCCAGACGACGCAGCACGCCGATGATGAACGTTCGCGTGCGATTGGCTTCCTCGAACAGGGGGAGCGCTGCGACGACGATCGGGCCCGCGCCGGACCCGAAGCGCATCATCGCCTCGCGTCCGCCAGCCCAGTCGTAATGGTCGATCATGCGTCCTTCTTAGCGCGGACCTTGGCCTCTGCGAAACGGCGGAGCGCACCGAAACTCTCGAGCATCTCCCCATCCACCTCGTCGTCCTCGATCAGGATATGCAGGCGATCCTCGATCTCGGTCAGCACGCCGGCGACCGCCATCGAATCGAGTTCCGGCAGCGCGCCGAACAAAGCGGTGTCGTCGTCGAACGCGGCGACACGGTCGGCGGTGAGCCCCAGAACATCCTTCAGAACGGCGCGCACGGCCTGGTCGACCGTCGGCGGAGCGTGGTGCGTGGTCATCGTCCGCGCGCGGTAGCGATAGCGAGACGGCTTGGGAAGGGTGGGGAATAGTGAAGCCGCCAAAGGTGAGGTTCATGAGCAGGCGTTGCGCGTAAGGTGGCGAGCCTCGGCAATTCGAGAGCGAAGCCTTGGGCTACGGCCTTCCGCTCGCTATCAAGGCCTCATGATCCCGCTCGACCCCGTGCCGCGGCCGCTCGATCACCTGACGCAACGCGGGCGTGCCGGGGATCCGGCGCTGGCGACGCGGGAGGGCGTGCTCGACTATGCCGGGCTGGAGACGGCGGTCGGCGCGCTGGCGGGGTGGCTGGCGCAGCAGGGGCTCGCCCCCGGGGATCGCGTTGCGACCTGGTTGCCCAAGACGCGGATCGCTTGCCTGATGCCATTGGCGGCGGCGCGCGCCGGCTTCGTACATGTGCCGATAAATCCGCTGCTCAAACATCTGCAAGTGCACCATATTCTTGCCGACAGCGGGGCGCGACTGCTGGTCACACAAGCCGCCCGGGCGGGGACGCTGGAAGCGAGCAGCGTCCGGCTTGTGACGGACGATCCGTCGCTTGGCGGCGCACCTTTGCCGCCCTCCGATGCCGATCCCGACGCGTTGGCCGCATTGCTCTACACGTCCGGTTCGACCGGCCCTCCCAAGGGCGTGATGCTCAGCCACGCCAATCTCTGGCTCGGGGCGATCAGCGTCGCGCATTATCTCGGGCTCGATCCCGCCGACCGCGTCCTTGGTGTGCTGCCGCTCAGTTTCGACTACGGGCAGAACCAGCTGTTCTCGACCTGGGCGGCGGGCGCGTGTGTCGTGCCGTTCGACTATCTGCTACCACGCGACGTCTATCGCGCGATCGAGCGCGAGCGCATTACGACGCTGGCGGGGGTGCCGCCGCTATGGGCACAGTTACTTGATATCGATCCTCAGGATATAGATACAAGTCCATTGAAAAGGCTTACAAACTCCGGCGGCGCTCTCACCCGCAGGCTGATCGATGGTTTACGCGCGCGCTTTTCCGGCGCCGATCTCTTTCCGATGTATGGCCTCACCGAAGCGTTCCGCTCCACCTTTCTCGATCCCTCGCTGGTGACCGCGCATCCCGACTCGATCGGCCGTGCCATTCCCTTTGCCGAAATCATGAACGTGCGCCCCGATGGCAGCCGGGCTGCCGCCGGGGAGCCGGGCGAACTCGTCCATGCCGGACCGCTGGTCGCCCAGGGTTATTGGCGCGACGCCGAGCGAACGGCTTTGCGCTTCCGGCCAGCGCCGTCCTGGTCGCGATCGGGCGGCATGGCGGTATGGTCGGGCGATACCGTGATGGCAGACGCGCAGGGCCTGTTGCGGTTCGTCGGGCGCGACGACGAAATGATCAAGTCGGCGGGCAACCGCATCAGCCCGACCGAGATAGAGGATACCGTTACCGCGGGCGTCGAAACGAGCGAAGCGGTGGCGATCGGCGTGCCCGACGACCGGCTCGGCCAGGCGATCATCGTCGTGGCGAAGGGCGACGGTTCTACCGAAACCGCATTGCGCGAACGCTTGCGTCACGATCTTCCCAACTTCATGCAGCCGGTACGCTATGTCTGGCTGGCCGACCTGCCGCGCAACGCGAACGGCAAGCTCGATCGGGCCGGGCTGAAGGGGATGACGTCATGAAGTCGATGGGCGCGATTCCACCCGAATTCCGCGCAATGCCCCTGACGATCGGGGGCAAGCCGGCCGCGCAATGGGCGGGAACCACACCGCTGTTCGTCTATGACCGGTCGATCGTCGAAGCGCGTATTTCCCGATTCCGTGCCGCCTTTCCCGGGATCGACCTGCATTACGCGGTCAAGGCCAATCCCTTTGCGCCGTTGCTCGCTGCGATGGCGCCCTTGGTCGACGGGTTTGACATCGCGTCGGCGGGCGAACTTGCGCGGGTCGCCGATCTCGGCAAGGCGATCAGCTTCGCGGGACCCGGCAAGACCGATTTCGAGCTCGAAAGCGCGATGGGCGCCGGCGTGACGGTCAATCTCGAAAGCGAGGGGGAGGCCGACCGTGCGCTTACCATCGCCGGGCGGCTCGGGACGCCGCCGCGTCTGGCGGTGCGCGTGAACCCCGAGTTCGAATTGCGCGGGTCGGGCATGCGGATGGGCGGCAGGGCCTCGCCCTTCGGCGTCGATGCCGACCGTGTGCCGGCGCTGGTGCGACGGATCATCGCGGCCGGCGCGGAGTGGCGGGGCCTCCACATCTTCTCGGGGTCGCAGGCGCTCGACGCGGCGGCGATCGTGGACAGCCAGGCGCACACGCTGGACCTGGCGGCGCGCCTGTCGGCCGAGGCTGGGTCGGTACCGCCGTTGGTAAACCTCGGCGGCGGGTTCGGCATTCCGTACTTCCCGGGCGAGCAGCCGGTCGATATCGAGGCGATCGGCGCCGCCTTGGCGCCGCGTCTCGCGGCATTGCCCGATACCCGCTTCGCGATCGAGCTCGGCCGCTGGCTGGTCGGGGAAGCGGGCGTCTATCTGACGCGGGTTATCGACCGGAAGCAGAGCCGTGGTGAGACCTTCCTGGTCTGCGATGGCGGGCTGAATCACCAACTCGCGGCGACCGGCAATCTCGGCACCGTGGTGCGCCGCAACTATCCGGTGGCGGTGGCCGGCGCGGCCGGCGACGCACCTCGCGAAACGGTGAGCGTCGTTGGTCCCCTGTGCACGCCGCTCGATCGCCTGGCCGATCAGGTCGACTTGCCGGTCGCGGAGGCCGGTGACGTCATCGCCGTCTTCATGGCGGGCGCTTACGGGCTTTCCGCCAGCCCCTGGGAGTTCCTGGGACACCCTAGGCCCGCGGAAATCCTGGCGTGACGGTTTAGTCCTAACGCAATCTTTACCCCCTCCGTCCCATAGCCAGTCCGAAGTTTGCGCGCGCCGGAATGACGTCACCGGCACAGCCAAAGCGCAGACGGGAGGCTGGTTTATGCGTTTCTTGAAGGTTTCCAAGGCTTTGCTGCTCGTGAGCGCGAGCGCCAGCGTGCTGACCGGTTGTGTCGGCGCCGGCAGCCGCCCCGAGCTTCCGCCCGCGAGCTTCGTCGGTTCGCGCGAACAGCCGAGCGAGGAATATGTGATCGGTCCGATGGACCAGCTCAATATCTTCGTGTGGCGCAATCCCGAATTGTCGGCGAAGGTTCAGGTGCGCCCCGATGGCCGCATCACCACGCCGTTGGTCAACGACATGCCTGCGGTCGGCAAGACCCCGGCGATGCTGGCCGACGACATGAAGCTGGCGCTGTCGACCTATATCAAGGACCCGATCGTCTCGGTCATCGTCGAAAGCCCGCAATCGACCTACAGCCAGTCGATCCGCATCGTCGGCGCGACCGAGAAGCCGGCCTCGATACCGTATCGCGCCAACATGACGCTGCTCGACGCGATGATCGCGGTTGGCGGTCTCAATCAATATGCCGCGGGCAACCGCGCACGCCTGATCCGTCAGGACCGCGATAGCGGGCAGCAGCGCGAGTATAACGTCAAGCTCGGCAAGCTGCTCAAGGACGGCGATCCGTCGGCGAACGTCCGGCTCGAACCGGGCGACGTCATCATCATCCCCGAATCGATGTTCTGACGGAGGCAAGGGACCGTGAACGGCCTCTACGACGAACTGCGCATCGCGCTGCACGCGATCTGGAACCGCCGCTGGATCGCGCTTGCGGCCGCCTGGATCGTCGCGATCCTGGGCTGGCTGGCGGTCAGCCAGATGCCCAATCGCTACGAATCGAAGGCGCGCGTCTTCGTCCAGATGGGCCAGGTGCTGCCGTCCAAGATCGGCATCAGCACCGCCGAACAGCAGAACGACGTCGACACGATCCGCCAGACGCTGACCAGTGCGGTCAACCTGGAAAAGGTCGTACGGGGCACCGACCTCGCCAATACGGTGTCGACGCCGCAGGAAATCACCGATCGCATCGCCAGCCTGCAGCAGGCGATCAAGATCGTCGCGCAGCAGAACAATTTGTTCGAAATCACCGTGACCGCGTCGAGCCCCAAGCTCGCGCAGCAGATCACGCAGAAGCTGATCTCGATCTTCGTCGACCAGAATCTGGCCGACGACCGCAACGACACCCAGACCACCTTGCGCTTCCTCGACAGCCAGGTCGACGATCTGCAGCGCCGGCTGGCCGATGCCGATGCGAAGAGGTCGCAATTCCAGACGCAATATCTCGGCTCGCTGCCGGGCACGGGCTCGCTCGCGGACCGCATGTCCGCCGCGCGCACGCAAATGGCGCAGATCGACAGCGACCTTGCCGCGGCACAGACCAGCCTGGCGTCGATCAACGGGCAGATGGCGGGCACCGCGCCGACCATCCCAGGCGTCGGCGGTGCCGGCACTGCAGGACCGGCGCGCGCGCGCCTCGCCGCAATCGAGGGGCAGCTCGCCGATGCGCGGGCCAAGGGCTATACCGAGAACCATCCCGACGTGATCGCGCTCAAGAGCCAGCTCGGCGCGGCACGCGCGGCGGCGGCGCGCGAACCCGCGGTCGGCAGTTATGCCGGCGGGGGCCAACCCAATCCCCAATATCTGTCGCTCAAGTCGATGCAGGTCGACAAGCAGTCGCAGGTCGCGGCGCTCAGCGCGCGCAAGCAGCAGCTCCAGCACGACATGGACGCGATCACCGCCAAGCTGAACGGCGATCCCGCGGCCGCCAACGAGCAGAGCCAGATCGATCGCGACTATCAGGTGCTTAAGGACCAGTATGACAAATTGCTGAGCGATCGCGAGGAAGTCCGGGTACGCGCCCAGGCGCAGGCCCAGACCGATTCGATCAAGTTCAAGATCATCGACCCGCCGGTCGCGCCACGCGCGCCGACCGCGCCCAATCGTCCGCTGCTCCTGGTCGGCGTGCTGTTCGCGGCGATCTTTGCCGGGATCGGCGGGGCATTCGCGCTGTCGCAGCTCAAGGCGACCTATGCGACCGCCGGACGGCTGGAAAAGGCGACCGGGTTGCCGGTCATCGGATCGATCAGCGAACGCGTCTCGAAGATCGAGGCCGATTTGAGGAAACGCAAGCTGCGCATGTTCGCCGGCGCCGCGGCCGCGCTGCCAGCCGCGTTCGTCTGCCTGCTCGGCGTCGAAATGCTGATGCGGGGGCTCGCGGCATGAACAAGCCGATCATTACCAAGGGCGGATCGCTGCTCGAGCGTGCGGCGGAAGTCTACGACTTCGCGGCGCATCGCGACGCGCGGGCGATTCCCGAAAGCGACTTGCAGCCTGCGCCCGCGTCCAAGCCGGCGCCCGTGGCATCGGCGCCCATCGGCGCGCCGCTGTCCGTCGAACCGGCTAACCTGCCGGCGGCGGAAGCGCGCCCTGCACCGACCACCGCTGCCGCTCCGGCGCGGCCGATCTCGCTACCCGTCGCCGGCCGTCAGGCAGTGATCGACCGTGACCTGCTGGCCGAAAACCAGTTGCTGGTCCCGGGCGCCGCGATCGGCGTGCTGGCCGAGGAATTCCGCCTCGCCAAGCGCCAGCTGCTGCTCACGGCGCGCTCGCTCAATGCGCAGGAGCCCGACAAGGCGCGCACCATCCTGGTCTGTTCGGCCAAGCCGGGCGACGGCAAGACCTATTGCGCGATCAACCTCGCCATCTCGATGGCGGCGGAGCGCGACACCCGCGTATTGCTGGTTGATGCCGACTTTCCCAAGCCGGGCATCATGGAGCGGCTCGGCGTGGCCGATGGAACGGGCTTGCTCGACGCGCTCGCCGATCCGGGGATCGACATCGAGAAGTGCGTGGTCGGGACTGATATTCCCAATCTCAGCCTGCTGCCCGCAGGCGCGCAGACCAATGCCGATGTCGAACTGATCGCCAGCGGCCGCACGCCGGACCTGATCGCGCGGCTGCTTGCCGCCGATCCGGGACGCATCGTGATCTTCGATTCGCCGCCGGCGCTTGCCGCGTCGCCCGCGTCGGTTCTGGCGCTGCACGTTGGCCAGGTCATGCTCGTAGTCCGCGCCGACAGGACGTCGGAAGGCGAGATCCGCGACACCGTGCAGCGGCTCGAGGGCTGCGAGCACATCCAGCTTTTGTTGAACAAGGTTTCGTTCGCCCCGGGGGGGGCTCGTTTCGGCAGTTATTACGGCCAGGAGGACGAGGGCCAATGATCCGCAGCATTTCCGCGGCGGCCACGCTTGCGATGCTGTTGGCGGCGATGCCGGCAGCGGCGCAGGACGATGGTGGCAGGGATGGAGGCAAGGGCCGCAAGGTCAACGTCGCCCCTTATATCGAATTGAGCCAGGTGCTGACCGCGGACGTCCAGTCGGGTGACGTGCTGACCTACAGCTCGGCGGCCGCCGGGGTCGACGCGTCGGTCGAGACGCGTCGCGTGTCGGTCAACGTGTCCGCACGCTACGAGCATCAGTTTGCCTGGGACAAGAACAGCAGCGACGCCGATGTCGTGACTGGCCTCGCCAACGCCCAGCTTCGGGTCGCGCGCGGCCTGTCGATCGACGCCGGGGGCATCGCTACGCGCTCGCGGACCGACATACGCGGCGCGGCGCCGAGCTATTTCACCAACGGCCAAGCCAATGTCAGCAACGTCTATTCGGGTTATGTCGGCCCGACCTTGAGCACCGGCACCGGCCCGGTCGGCATCAACGCCGCCTATCGCTTCGCCTATACCAAGGTGACCGAGCCGAACACGACCGGCGTTGCGCCGGGCAGCCCCGCGCTCGACTATTTCGACGATTCGAAGACGCAGATCGCGACCGCTTCGGTCGGTTTCAAATCGGGCACCGTCGCGCCGTTCGGCCTGACCGCGAGCGGCGGCTGGACGCGCGAAGACCAGAGCCAACTGGATGGCCGGTTCGACGACCTGTTCGGCCGCGTCGACGCGGTCCTGCCGGTGACGCCCAACGTCGCGGTCGAAGGCGGCGTCGGGTACGAAAAACTGACGTCGAGCGCGCGCGATCCGAAGGTGGATGCCGGTGGCCAGCCCGTCGTCGACAGCCGCGGCCGGTTCGTGACCGATCCCAATTCGCCGCGCCGCATCGCCTACAAGACCGACGGCATCTATTGGGATGCCGGCGTCGTGTGGCGGCCCAGTCCGCGCACCACGCTCGAGGCGCGGGTCGGCCGCCGCTACAATTCGTGGAGCTATACCGGGTCGTTCAGCTACGCCCCGTCACGCGGGGTTGGGGTCCAGATCGGCGTCTATGACTCAGTCGAGACGTTCGGCACGCAATTGCAGCAGAGCCTGCGCGGTCTCCCCGCGCAATTCACCGCGACGCGCGACCTGCTCGCGCAGCAATTCTCCGGCTGCACCTTCGGCACGACCGGCGGCAACGCCACCGGCGCCTGCATGAATTCGGTGTTCCAGTCGCTGACCAACTCGACCTACCGCGCCCGCGGCGTCGACGCGGTGGTCAGCATGACGCGCGGCGACACCTCGTTCGGGTTCGGCGCGGGTTATGCCAACCGCAAGTTCTTCGCCCCGAACAGCCCCGGCATCACGATCATCGGTACGAGCGACGAGAGCTATTATGCACAGCTCTTCTACTCGACCACGATCGCGCGCCGGACGTCGTTCACTGCGGACGTGTTCGCCAATTATTTCGACAGCGGCATTGCACCGGGGATCCTGAGCGTCGGGGCTACAGGAGCGCTGTCGCGCAGCTTTGGCCGCCTCGGCACCTCGGTTTCGGTGGGCGCCTACACGTTCAGCCAGAAGGGCCAGCAAGACCAGACCAGCGCTCAGGCTACCTTGGGTGCCCGTTACCAGTTCTGACCGGAGAGGCGGGGCAACCCGCCCGGAGATGACGACGATGTATGACGACCATTACGGATTGAGCGGACGCCCGTTCGCGCTGACGCCCGATCCGAAATTCTGGTTCGACACCGCCACGCACAGGAAGGCGATGGCCTATCTCGGCTATGGCTTGAGCCAGGGCGAGGGGTTCATCGTGATCACCGGCGATGTCGGCGCGGGCAAGACCACTTTGGTCGGCCATCTGACGGCGACGATCGACCGCGAGCGGCTGCACGTCATCAAGCTGGTATCGAGCCAGATCGAGGCGGACGACCTGCTGCGCATGGTCGCGACGGGGCTGGGGGTCGAGACCGCGGGGCTGATGAAGGCGCAATTGCTGGTGGCGATCGAACGCGGGCTGCATTCGGTCGCGCGCTCGGGCCGCCGCACCCTGCTGATCGTCGACGAGGCGCAGGCGCTTCATACCGGTGCGCTCGAAGAATTGCGCATGCTGTCGAACTTTCAGGCCGGTGGGCACGCGCTGCTGCAGATATTTCTGCTCGGCCAACCTGAATTCCGCGCCGCGTTGCACGGCAGCGAGCGGCTGGAACAGCTTCGCCAGCGTGTGATCGCGATGCACCATCTCGATCCGATGGGCCCCGAGGAAGTCGAGCCCTATGTCATGCATCGGATGGCGCTGGTCGGCTGGAACGGCCGCCCGGCCTTCGCGCCCGACGCCTTTTCCGCGCTCTACCGCGGCTCCGACGGTGTACCGCGCCGCCTCAACCAGCTTGCCGGCCGCGTTCTTCTCTACGGCGCGATCGAGCAGATCGACATCATCGACGGCAAGGTGGTCGATACCGTGATCGCCGACATCAACGGCGACATGCCGTCCGCGGCGACGCCGGCCCCGAAGCCGATCGTCGTGCCGGAACCGGCCACCCTGCCGGAGCCGGCGCCCGAGCCCGAACCGATCGCGATGTCGGAACCGCCGGCCGCGACGACGCCCGACCACGCTGCAGCACCGGTCGTGGCCCCGGCCAACGACCCCAAACCCGCCCCGGCGATCGAGATCGCGCCGGATCGTTTCGCGGCGATCGAGGCCCGCCTCGAGGAACAGGACGCGGCATTGCGCCGGGTGCTGGCCTTGCTGGTCGATTGGGTCGAAGGTAACGAGGCCGCGGCAGCGCGCGGTGGCCGCGCGGCCTGACGCGCGACGGGAGCGGCATCATGCGCAACGGCCTGTCGGTCGACGTCGAGGAGTGGTTCCAGGTCGGCGCGTTCGAGCGCGTGATCGCCAAGGCCGACTGGGACGGCCTCAAGAGCCGCGTCGACTATAACACCGGCAAGGTGCTCGATCTGTTCGGCGAAACCGGGACCAAGGCGACATTCTTCACGCTGGGTTGGGTGGCCGAGCGGCACCCGTCGCTGATCCGCCGCATCGTCGACGAGGGGCATGAGATCGCAAGCCATGGCTGGGACCATGACCGCGTCTTCACGATGAACGCCGAGGCGTTTCGCGCCGATTTGCGGCGTGCGCGGATCGCGCTGGAGGACGCATCGGGGCACCGGGTAACCGGCTATCGTGCGCCCAGCTTTTCCATCGACCAGCGTACGCCCTGGGCGCACCAGGTGCTGGCGGAAGAGGGTTATCTCTATTCATCGAGCGTCGCGCCGCTGGTCCACGACCATTATGGCTGGGCGGAGGCGCCGAAACACGCCTATCGCCCGGTGGCCGGATCGGAGCTGATCGAATTGCCGATCACGCTGGCCGACGTCGCGGGTCGCAAGATCACCACCGGCGGCGGGTTCTTCCGGCTGTTCCCGGCGGCGATCACCGATCGCGCGGTGGCGCGCGCCAATCGTCAGGACAGCCGCCCGGCGGTTTTCTATTTCCATCCCTGGGAAGTCGATCCCGACCAGCCGCGCGTCGCCAACGCGCCGCTCAAGTCGCGGCTGCGCCACTACAGCCGGCTCGGCGCGATGGCGGGCAAGCTGCGCGGCTTGGTGAAGCGGCACGATTGGGGCCGTGTCGACGCCGTGGTCGCCGCCGAAGCGGCGCGCCTGCAATGACGATGCCGCTCGTCTCGACGCCGGTGGCGATCAATCGCGCCGATCTCGGCAACCCGGCCGAGCGGGCGCGGATCGATGCCTATGTCCGCGCGCATCCCGATTCGACGCCGTTCCACCTGACCGGCTGGAATATCGCGGTGTCGCGTGCCTGCGGCCAGACTGCACATTGTTTGATCGCCGAACATGCCGATGGCAGCCTGGCCGGGGTACTGCCACTCACCGAGATCCGCTCGCCCTTGTTCGGCAAGGCTTTGGTATCTGCCGGGTTCGCGGTCGATGGCGGTATCCTGACCAGCCGCGATGCGGTCGCCGAGGCGTTGGCCGCCTCGGGCTGGGCGCTCGCGCAGAAGCTCGGTTGCCCGAGCCTCGAATTGCGTGGCGGCCCGGCGCCCGGCGATGGGTGGATCGTCGATGAGACCACCTATCTAGGCTTCGCGCGTGACCTGGCGAAGGACGACGAGGCCGAATTGCTCGCTATTCCGCGCAAGCAGCGTGCCGACGTCCGCAAATCGCTCGATGCCGATCTCGAGATCGCGATCGGCAACGGCGCCGGAGATCTCGCGATGCATTATGCCGTCTTCTCGGAATCGGTCCGGAACCTCGGTACGCCGGTCTTTCCGGCGCGGTTGTTCCGCGACGTTGCCGCCGAACTGGGTGAGCATGCCGATATCGTGACCGTGTCGAAACATGGCAAACCGCATGCGAGCGTGTTCAGTCTTTATCTCGACGGCACCGTCTATCCTTTCTGGGGAGGCGGCACGCGAGAGGCGCGCGCGCTCAAGGCCAATGACCGTCTCTATTTCGAGCTCATGCGGCACGCCCGCGAGCGGGGTTGCACGCATTACGATTTCGGCCGCTCCAAGGCCGGCACCGGCGTGGCCGCGTTCAAGAAGAATTGGGGATTCGAGGGCGTCCCCCTACGCTACGCCAAACGCGTGGCCGAAGGAGAGGCTCCGCGCGAGATGAACCCGATGAGTCCCAAATACCGGCTTCAGGTCGCGGTCTGGAAGAAGCTGCCGTTGTGGCTCGCCAACACGATGGGGCCGGTGATCGCCAAAGGCCTGGGCTGAGGGTCTGCAGTCAATGGGCGACATATTGTTTCTCGCGCACCGATCGCCGTTTCCGCCCGATCGCGGCGACAAGATCCGCGCGTACAACGTGCTCAAATATCTTGCCGCGCGCGAACGCGTGCATCTGCTCGCGTTTGCCGACGACCCGCGCGATCTCGAGCATAGCAGGGGGCTGGCGCCGCTTACCGCGAGCCGCTCGATCATCTGGCGGTCGAAATCGCGGCCCAGGGCGTTGATCGAGGCATTGGCGCAGCGCAGACCGGCCTCGCTGACCGCGTTCGACAGTCGCGTGATGCGCGATGCCGTGGCCGACATCCTCGCGCGCCATTCGATCGACACGATCTACGTCTTTTCGGGCCAGATGGCGCAATATCTGCCGGCCCCGACCCGAGCGCGCGTGGTCATGGATTTCTGCGACATGGATTCGCTCAAATTCGCCGATTACGCCAAGGCGTCGCGCGGGCCGATGCGCTGGCTGATGCGGCGCGAGGCGCAGTTGCTGTTCCAGTTCGAGCGTCAGGTCGCGCGTCGTGCCGATGCCAGCCTGTTCGTGAGCGAAGCCGAGGCGGACCTGTTCCGGACGCGGTCCGGTGCCGCCAATGTCCAGGTCGTCGAGAACGGCATCGACACCGACTTCTTCGATCCGGCGGCATCGTTCCGCCACCTCGACACGACCGGGAAGTTGATCGTATTCACCGGCCAGATGGACTACCGCCCCAATGTCGAGGCGGTAATCTGGTTCGCCGAGACTGTCTTCCCGCACATCCGCCTGGCGCATCCCGACGCGGCGTTCGCGATCGTCGGGCGCAATCCCGCCGACTCGGTCAAGGCCCTGGCCAGACAGGAAGGCGTCAAGGTGACCGGTGAAGTCGCAGACGTGCGGCCGTGGCTCGACGCCGCGGCATGTGTCGTGGCGCCGCTCAAGATCGCGCGCGGTATCCAGAACAAGGTGCTCGAGGCGATGGCGATGGAACGGCCCGTGGTTGCGAGCGGCCCCGCGGCCGAAGGGATCGACCATGACGGCACGATCATGAGCGGCGACAATGTGGCGGACGTCGCCGATGCCGTGAACGGCCTCCTCGCCGACCCGGCTGCCGCGATGGCGTTGGGACGTGCGGCGCGCGAGCGCGTCAAGGCGCGCTACGGATGGACGGCGAGGCTGGCGGCGCTCGACATGCTGATCGGTCGGCCCAGAGGTATGGCGGCGGACGCCAAGGGTTTGGCAACGGCATGACCAGCGTCGCCCGGATCGCCGCGCCATCGCGCCTGACCATCACGCCTGCGTGGCGGCGCCCGCTGATCGCGCTCGGCGCGACCATGGCGGTCATCCTGTTGATGTTCCGCCATGACGTTGCCGCGCTGGCCACGCTCTACTGGACCAATACCACGTTCGGGCATTGCCTGTTCATCGCGCCGGTCGTCGGCTGGCTGGTCTGGATCCGGCGCGCCGAATTGGCGAAGCTGACGCCGCAAGCCTGGGCTCCAGGTCTGGTGCTCGTGGCGGCGGGCGGATTCTGCTGGCTATTGGGCGATGCGGGTGGCGTATCGCTCGCGCGGCATCTCGGCGTTGTGGTGGCGCTGCAGGGTGCGGTCGTGACCTTGCTCGGACCCAATGTCGCGCGTGGGCTGCTATTCCCGATCGCCTATGCGCTGTTCCTGGTGCCGTTCGGCGAGTTCATGGAGCCGCCGCTCCAGACGATCACCGTGTGGATCACGATGCACCTGCTGCACCTGGTCGGCGTCGCCGCCACGGTGAACGGCGTGCTGATCACTGCCGGCGACAAATATTTCGAGGTCGCCGAAGCGTGCTCCGGTTCCAAGTTCGTCATCGCGATGATCGCCTACGGCGTGCTGGTCGCGAACCTGTGTTATCGCACCTGGCCGCGGCGGATCGTGTTCATGATCATGGCGATCATCGTTCCGGTGCTTGCCAATGGCGTCCGCGCGTTCGGGACGATCTATGCCGCCGTCCTGACCAGCGTCGAACAGGCGACCGGTTACGACCATATCGTGTTCGGCTGGATCTTCTTTGGACTGGTGATGGCGATGGTGCTGGCGATCGGCTGGAAATGGTTCGATCGCGCGCCCGATACACCGGCGTTCGATCCGGCAAGGTTACTGCGCCCGGTGCGTTGGCCGCTCGACCCGATCGTCGCGGCGCTGCTCGTGCTGGCGGTGGCGGCGGCGTTTCCCGCCTGGTCCTCGGCAATAGCCTCGCGCACCCAGATCCTGCCGCAGCATATCGATCTGCCACAGGTTGCCGGCTGGACTCGCGCGCCGGTCAGCACGCGCGCGCCGTGGACGCCCACCTATCCCGGTGCCGACCATCAATTGTTCGGCCGGTACGTCGACGATCAGGGCAATGCCGTCGACCTCGCCATCGCGGTCTATGGCAGCCAGCATCAGGGCAAGGAGGTCGTCGGTTTCGGCATCGGGGTCATTCAACAGGACGACCGCTGGGTGCGGGTCGAGGATCTGGCTGATCTCGACGGCGGCAGCATGATGCGGATCACTGCGCAGGGACCGGTATATCGCGACGTGGGGACGTGGTACCGAATCGGAAATGTCCTCACCTCGGATCCGAAAATCGTGAAGCTCCAGACGCTGAAAGCCAAGCTGCTGGGCGGGCCGCAGCGCGCGGTTGCCATCCATGTCTCGGCCGAAATATTGCCCGGTCGCGACCCGCGTGCCGCTATGGAAAAGTTCCTCGCTGCTTTGGGGCCGCTCGACGTGTTGGCGGACCGTTCGGCGGGGATGGGGCAGTGACTTCTTCCGTCATCCCGGCGAAAGCTGGGATCTCGTACAGCATCGCGACATGGCCAGAGACCCCAGCTTTTGCGGGGGTAACGGCAACGTGGATGGGGGCCAGCCAGTAAGATGTGCGGTATCGCCGGGGTCTATCACCCGGGAACTCCAAAGCCGGTCGAACGCGCGCGGGTGCTGGCGATGGCCGACGCCCAGTCGCATCGCGGGCCCGACGGGTCAGGCGTGTGGACCGGGCCGGGGGTCGGGCTGGCGCATCGCCGGCTCGCGATCATCGACGTCGCGGGGAGCCCGCAGCCGATGCAGGACGGCGACCTGACCGTCACCTATAATGGCGAGATCTACAATTTCGCCGAGGTCCGCGCCGAACTCCGGACGATGGGCGCGAAATTCGTCACCCATGGCGATACCGAAGTGCTGCTGCACGGCTGGCGGCAATGGGGCCCGGCGATGCTCGACCGGCTCAACGGCATGTTTGCGTTCGCGCTGCACGATGCGGGAAGGCAATGCCTGTTCCTGGCGCGCGACCGGCTGGGGGTGAAGCCGCTTCACTATGCCGAATTGTCGGACGGTTCGATCGCCTTTGCGTCGGAACTCAAGGGTATCCTCGCGCACCCGTTGCTTCGCCGCGCGCCGGACCTGTCGGCGATCGAGGATTTCATGGGGCTGGGCTATGTGCCCGACGACGCGTGCATCGTCGCCGGCGTGAAGAAGCTGCCCGCGGCGCATTACCTGCTGCTCGAACGCGGCCGGCCGGTGCCGCGGCCGCAGCGTTGGTGGGACATGGATTTCACCGCGCGCGCGAGCGGTTCGCTGCGCGACCTCGAGGCCGAACTGGTCGATCGGATGCGCACGGCGGTAAAGCTTCGCATGGTATCCGACGTGCCGCTTGGCGCGTTCCTGTCGGGCGGGGTCGACAGCTCGGCAGTGGTCGCGATGATGGCGGAATTGTCGGCGGGAGCGGTCAAGACCTGCACGATCGGCTTCCAGGAGGCCGGGCATGACGAACGCGCTTATGCCGACGCGATCGCCGAGCGCTATCACACCGACCATCGCGAGCGCGTCGTCGCGGCCGACGATTTCGCCTTGCTCGATCGTCTGACCGCATCGTTCGACGAACCTTTCGCCGATGCCTCGGCGCTGGCGACCTTCCGGGTGTGCGAACTGGCGCGCGAGCAGGTGACGGTGGCGCTGTCGGGCGACGGCGCGGACGAGGCATTTGCGGGGTATCGGCGCTACAAATTCCAGTCGGCGGAAGAGCGTATCCGCTCGCTGCTGCCCCGCGAAATGTCGGCCAATGTGTTCGGTGCGCTCGGCCGGTTCTATCCCAAGGCCGATTGGGCGCCGCGGCCGCTGCGCGCCAAGACGACCTTGCTCGCCCTGGCCGACGACGGCGCGACGGCCTATGCGCGCTCGGTCGGTGTGACCACGCCGGCGCTGCGCGAAAAACTGTTCAACGCCGCCGCCTGGCGCCAGCTCGGCGGACATCGCGCCGAAAATCGCTACCTTACGACGATGCGCGACGCGCCGGCTCGCGAGGCGCTCGACCGCGCGCAATATGCCGATATCCGTCACTACCTGCCTGGCGATATCCTGACCAAGGTCGACCGTACCAGCATGGCGGTCAGCCTGGAGGCGCGCGAGCCGTTGCTCGATTACAAATTGATGGAATTCGCCGCGACGCTGCCGGTGTCACTGCGCATCAGGCGCGGGCAGGGCAAATGGCTGATGAAGAAGGCGATGGAACGCTATCTGCCGGGTGACATCCTCTACCGGCCGAAAATGGGCTTCGTGACCCCGATCAGCGCCTGGTTCCGTGGCGCGCTGGCCGACGAAGCCGCCGCGCTGTCGCGCTCGCCGCGGCTGCGCGAATGGTTCGATGGCCAGACGATCGACCGCATCGCCGCCGAGCACGAATCGGGCCGTGCCGAACATGGCCGGACGTTGTGGCAGCTTGTGACGCTCGACCGCAGCCTGGCGCGGTTGTTCGGATAAGTCCCCCCGGAGCTTACGGAAGCAAGAAAGCGGCGCTGCACCGGGTCAAGGTTCGTCATCCCCGCGCAAGCGCGGACCAATCTCCCCGACGATCCGAAAATACGACGCTGGTAAGCCGGGCGTCTGCTGGCGACGGGTCGCCGCCAGCGCGGAGATGGCGGCAAACGCTCGGAACCGCCTCAGCCTTTCTCTTCAGTGCAATTTCGCGATCGACAGCCCGTCTTCCTTGGCGCGCTGCTTCACCGATTCCTCGCTGCGGGTGAGCGCCTTGGCGATCGCCTTCAACGCCATGCCCTTCTTCGCCAGCGTGTGGAGTTTCTGGATCTCGTCGGGGCGCCAGGGCTGGCGGTGACGCTCGAAGCCATCGCCCTTAGCCATGGAGGTGGAACACCGCCATCGCGGCGTGCAACGTTAGCGCGAACAGGCAGAGGGTCGACAGGGCAAACAACTGGAACCGGACCATCACGCGGTTCCATGCCGCCTGGACGATACTGTGCGCGATGCGCAGCGCGACATAGGCCCAGGCGATCCACGCGTTGAGTCCATCGCCGGTTCCAGAGAAGGCGATGACCAAAGCGACCGCATAGAAGATCGTCGGCTGCTCCATCAGGTGATTGTAATTGTGCGACGGCCATTGCGCCTTGGGCGGAAGCACGCGGTCGGCATCGCTTCCCTTGCCGCCGGTCAGCTTGGACATGTCGATGCCCGCCTTGCGTAGCGCCGGCATACGTGCCGCCATCATCCAGACCCACATCACCAGCGACCAGGCGATCAGGACGACGACCGGTTTCAGGATATCGCTAGGCATGGCTTGGTCCTCCCCCAAGGATTATGTCGCGAAAGGCTGCCTCAACCGGTTCGCGAAAGCAACGGATCGTCGAGAAACTCAGCCGGCCTTCTGCTCGTCGAAGCTGGCGCGCGCCGTCTCGATCCGCTCGAGATTGTCCTTCGCCCAGATCCACACACTGCAGAACGCTTCGCCCAGCGACAGGCCGAGATCGGTCAACCGGTATTCGACGCGTGGCGGAATGACCGGATGGACGGTCCGCACGACCAGCCCGTCGCGCTCCATCTGGCGGAGCGTCTGGGTCAGCATCTTCTGGCTGATGCCTGGCACTTCACGGCCGATCTGGGTGAAGCGCAACTCGCCCTGTTCGGCGAGCACGTCGAGGATCAGCATCGTCCATTTGTCGGCGACGCGACCGATCACTTCGGTGACCAGCGCTTCGACGCGCGGATCGATATCGGTCGGCCAGGGAAGATGGGGGGCAGGGGCGGGCATGGTCACTCTCTTTTGGGTAAGTATAAATCTTTGTGGTGCCTTCTTTCATCCAGAGAGTAAGCGCGTACATCGGCCGCATCAACCCCGAAGGAGCGATCCGATGAAAAGCAGCGGCAATGTTATTCTCATCACCGGCGGCGGGTCGGGCATCGGCGAGGCACTCGCCCACCGCTTCCACGATGCCGGAAACACCGTCATCATCGCCGGCCGGCGCCAGGACGCGCTCGACGCGGCGGCGCAGGGCCGGGCGAACATCCACACCATGACGATCGACGTCGAAAGCGCCGAGGGCGTGGCCGATTTCGCCAAGCGCGTGGTCTCGGCGCATCCGGCGCTCAATGTGCTGATCAACAATGCCGGGATCATGCGGTTCGAGGCACTCGACCGGTCGCGCGATCTCGCCGATGCCGAGGCGACGATCACCACCAACCTGCTCGGCCCGATCCGGCTGATCAACGCGCTGATCGATCACCTGACGGTGCAGCCAGACGCGGCGATCGTTAACGTGACCTCGGGGCTCGCCTTCGTGCCGCTGGTCGACACGCCGACTTACAATGCGACCAAGGCGGCGATCCATTCCTACACCGTGGCGATGCGCGACGCGCTGAAGGGCAAGGTCGAGGTGATCGAGCTGGCGCCGCCGGCGGTGCAGACCGGCCTTACCCCAGGCCAGGAAAGCCGCGAAGGCTATCAACCGCTCGACGAATTCGCCGACGAAGTGATGACATTGTTCGCACAGCAGCCGACCCCGTCCGAAATCCTCGTCCAGCGCGTCGGATTCTTGCGCAATGCCGAGCGGGATGGGCGGTTCGACGCGACGTTCCAGCAGCTCAACCATTTCGCCCGCCAGGCGCGGGCTTAGTCCAATCTCCCCTCCCTGCTTGCAGGGAAGGGCCGGGGGTGGGTGCGAGCGAAGCGAGCTTTGTCGCGATCGGCCAAAAGAAAGGCCGGGGCATCGAGCCCCGGCCTTTCTGACCCACCCCTTGATCCGCTCCCTTGCAGGGAGGGGAAAGGTTTTAATCAAGCAAAGAGCTTCGCCCAGCGGCGCTCCGGGCGATCCTTCCACAGGCCGCGATGATAGGCGTCGCTGGCGAGTAGCGGCATCACCGAGCCGGCTTCCGCGAACACCATCTGCTCGATGCCGGTATTGACCTTGCCCCAGCTCGCCGCCTCCTGCAGCGTCGAGGACGAGCAGGCGCCGTCGCGGACGTCGGCAACGGTGATCTGCACGGCATATTTATGCACTTCGACATCCTCGTGGCCGAGGATCTCGGCGCAGACGACGGTGTCCTGGACGAAGTTCTTCGGCACGCCGCCGCCAATCATCAGCAGGCCGGTGGTGCCCGCCTGGATCTTGATCTCGGTAAGCTCGCGGAAGTCGGCGATCGCGTCGAGCACCATGTATGGCTGACCCGCCTTGGCGCGGTCGACCTGATGCTTGACCAGACCGAAGCCGGCCGAGGAGTCGACGAACGCCGGACAGAAGATCGGCACGTCATGCTCGTAAGCGAGCTTGACCAGGCTGTTGTCCTTCTTGCCGTGTTCGGCGAGGTACTTGCCCATCTCGCGAATGAACGCGCGGCTCGAATAGGGCTTGGCCTCCAGACTGTCGGCGATCTTCAGGATCGTGTGGTCGCAATCCTGGAGCTGCTCCTCGTCGATATAGGTGTCGTAGATGCGGTCGATATAGAGCGAGCGCAGCGTGTCGTCGTCAGGAATTTCAAGTGCTTGGTAGTGTTTGTGACCAAGGCCTTCGAAGAAATCCATGTCGACGATCGAGGCGCCGGTGGCGACGACGACGTCGACCATCTTGTTGCGGATCAGCTCTGCATAGAGATCCATGCAGCCGCCGGCCGAGGTCGAGCCCGCGATCACCAGCACGACGGTGCAGTCCTTGTCGGCCAGCATCTGGTTGTAGATCTTGGTGGCGCGGCCGAGGTCGCGGCTGGTGAAGCTCATGTCGCTCATCGCGTCGACGATCGGGCGCGCGTCGAACGAGGTGATGTCGATATGCTTGACCGTCTTCGACAGCAATTCCGCCTTGCGGGTGTCGTTGATCGGCGCGTTAGCGGCCGCGGTCTTGGTCAGGGTGTCGGTCACTGGGTTCTCCCATTCATACAACCGCCGTCGTTGTGGGGACGCGGAAACCCAAACAGGTCGTCGCCCCGGCGCAGGCCGGGGCCGCTATGTTTCGAAGCGTGCGCGCCGATAGCGGCCCCGGCCTGCGCCGGGGCGACGATCAATGATTGCTGTTACAGCTTTACGACGTTCGACGCGACCTCGCGGTCCTCGCCCAGGTAGAGCGACGCCATCGGCTCGTCCTCGACGATCACCGTCTCGTCCGATCCGAAGCCGTTGAACGCGGTGCGCATCGCCGAGCCGTAGGCGCCGAGCATCCCGATCTCGAGATAGTCGCCCGCGCGCACATCGGCCGGCAGCATGAACGGACCGGTCATGTGGTCGAGATCGTCGCAAGTCGGGCCGTAGAAGCTGAACGCCATGTCCTTGGCGTTGCTGTCGGGCTCGCGCAGCAAGGTGACGGGGAAACGCCAGCCGATATGCGCGGCATCGAACAGCGCGCCATAGGCGCCGTCGTTGATGTAGAGCTCGTCGCCGCGCCGCCGCTCGACGCGCACGATGATCGAGCTGTACTCGGCGCACAAGGCACGACCCGGCTCCGCCCAGAGTTCCGCCGAATAAGAGATCGGCAAGCTCTCGAACGCGCGGTGGATCGTCTCGAAATAGAGATCGAGCGGTGGGGGCTCCATCCCCGGATAGGTCGACGGGAAGCCGCCGCCGACATCGACGACGTCGACGGTCACGCCGGCCTCGACGATCGCCTGGCGCACGCGCTCCATCGCCTCGCCATAGGCGGCGGGCGTCATCGCCTGGCTGCCGACATGGAAGCAGATGCCGAGCGCGTCCGCGACCTGGCGGGTGCGGAGCAGCAATTCCTTCGATTCGCCTGGCGCCACGCCAAACTTCGACGCGAGGCTGAGCTTCGAATGCTCCGACGATACGCGCAGGCGCACGCACAGCGTGAGGTCGCTGGCGCCATGGGTCGCGCGGACGATCTTCTCCAGTTCCTCGATCGAATCGAGGCTGAAGGTCTTGCACCCGTGCTTGAAATACGCCTCGTGGATCGCTTCCTCGGCCTTGACCGGGTGCATGAAGCACAGGACCGCGTCGGGCAGCGTACGCCGCACCAGCCGCACCTCGGCGATCGAGGCGACGTCGTACTGCGTGATGCCGTTATCCCACAGGATCCGGATCAGATCGGCGGACGGATTCGCCTTCACGGCATACATCGAGCGGCCCGGAAACTTCTCCACGAAGTACCGGGCGGCGCGGGCGGCCGCGTGCGGACGAATGAGCGTGACCGGCTGAACCGGACGTCGATCGAGAGCAATTCCGCGGGCGGAATTACCAGGGGCTTTCGCTAGCCCCAGCGCGCTATGATGCTTGTGCAACTCAAGGGACCTCCAAGTGGCTTGCGCCGTACGGTGAAATGCTGCCTTGCGGTTGGAAGTCCCATGGGGCAGCGGGAAGCGGGCAGATAAGGTCCAAAGATTACCAAGTAAAGACTTTTTGGGACCGGACGTGACGAGCGGAGGCGAAAAGTGACGATCGTACGACAGCCGACACGGGCGGGCGTCAGGGACGCGGCCGCCAAGATCGCGGCGATCCTGCCGCCATCGCCCCTTTTTACGCAGGAAATCAACGGCGTGACGGTCGCCTTCAAGGCAGAATCGCTACAGCCGATCGGTGCGTTCAAACTGCGCGGGGCGTGGCATCGTCTGACCGCCCTCGACGATACGCAACGCGCGAAAGGGGTCGTCGCCTTCTCGTCGGGCAACCACGCGCAGGGAGTCGCCTGGGCGGCGAAAAGATTGGGCATCCCCGCAACGATCGTGATGCCGGCGGACGCACCCAAGGCCAAGCGCGACGGCACGCTCGCGCTGGGCGCCGAAGTAGTGCCCTACGACCGCATGACCGAGGACCGTATCAAGATCGCCGCCGAACTCGCCGAGGCGCGCGGCGCCGTGCTGGTGCCGAGTTTCGACGATCCCTGGATCATCGAGGGGCAGGGCAGCGCCGGGATTGAGGCGCGGCGCCAGATGGAGGCGATGGGGTTGGGCGAACCGACTCATGTCGTCATTCCCTGCGGCGGCGGCGGCCTGGCGGCGGGAATCGCACTCGGCCTGTCCGAATCGACGATCACCGTGGTCGAACCCGAGGGTTGGGACGACATGCGCCGCAGCCTGGAAGCGAGCTGGATCGAGCCGGTCGGGCCCAATCCACCGCCAACCGCGTGCGACGCGTTGCAGACGCCGGTCGTCTCCCCGCTGACCTTCGAGGTACTGGCGCGCCGCGACGCCACCGGCGTCGCGGTGAGCGAGGCGGAGATACGCGCGGCGCAACGCTGGGCGGCGTCAAAGCTGCGGCTGGTGGTCGAACCCGGTGGCGCAGTCGGTCTGGCGGCGTTGCTTGCGGGCAAGGTCAAGCCCGAAGCCGGGATGCTGGTGATCCTGTCGGGCGGGAATGCCGATATCGAGGCCTATGCCAAGGCGATCGCCCCCGAGGCCGCCGATGCCCCGGCCTTCCCCGCGCTCACCGACAGCGAGTCGTAAGCGATGCAGGACGCGATCTATGGCATCGCCATGCTGGCGGCGCTGATCCTCGCCTATTTCGGCGTACGCCTGATCCTGCGGCCGGATACCCGGACCAAGGGCATATTGATGGTGGTCATGGCGGTGGTGCTGGTCGGCAACGTGCTGATCTGGACGATCTGACACGATCGATTAAAACTGGCCTGGGGGGATTAGCCTTGAACCTTTGGGCATATTTTATAGCGGCAATGACATTTTCTGTGGTCAGCGGTCGAACGATGCTGATTGCAAAGCGGAGTGGCATCCACCGGCCTCTAAATGCCGCGAACGCCATTCGCGATGTCATAGGAATCGCTGCGGGCTTTTGTTTTTGGGCCTTGGTTGTTTGGGGGTTTTCTGGCCTGCGCTGGTATGTGGCGGCACTGATTGTGCTTGCTGCGGGTTTTTGCTCGGGTTTGATCGTAAACCGGTGGAGCTTTGCGCTGTTTTTTAGGGTCGAGCCGCTGGTCGACTTGCTGACGCTGTCCATGACCGGCTGGCTCTGGGTCGCCCATTGGCCTTATTAGGTCGATGATTGCCTAGAAAAACGGGAATTGCTGCGTGGCGCTGCATCATCGGCTGATCGGCAAGGCGGCGCGTCTCTATTGGCGGATCACCCGGCCGCGCACGATCGGCGTGCGCGCGGTGCTGCTGGACGCGCGCGAGCGCGCCGCGCTGGTGCGGCACACCTATACCGATCAATGGTATTTGCCCGGCGGTGGCGTGAAGAGAGGCGAGAGCATCGCGGCGGCGCTGCTGCGCGAGCTCGATGAGGAGGTCGCCGTCCGCGATCCGCACATCGATCGCGTGCTGGGCGTCTATCACAGCCGTCGTGAAGGCAAGGACGACCATATCGTCATTGTCGTCGCGCGCGTGAATGACGCGCCCGGCGATCTCGCCCGCGCCGATCCAATGGAGATCGAGGACGCCGGCTGGTTCCCGCTAGACGCGCTGCCAGCCAACATCTCCCCGGCCACGGAAAGACGCATCGCCGAATATCGTGAGGGCGTGACCGGGATGGGCGCCTGGTAGGACTTCATCTTCGTGGCTTTGTGTCTTCGTGCGAGAACGTGGCGATCGCACAAAGACACGAAGAAGAGGCGACTATCGGCCGGTCGCTAGCAGCCGGTGGACGAGGTCGACGATATCGTCGTGCCACGCCAGGCGTTCGCGCCACGATGCCTGAATGCTCGATGCCCCGTACAGGGCGCCCGCCAACTGGCCGGTGATCGCCGCGACGGTATCGGCGTCGTCGGCGAGATTGGCGGCAAGCAGGATCGCGTCTTCGAACGACGTCGTAGTCCCGACACACCACAAGGCGGCTTCCAGGCTATGCACGACATAGCCGCTCGACGAGATCTGATCGCGCGTCTTGCTCCGCCACGATCCGGCGAAGACTTCGGCGACCTTGCCGTCGGTGGCGAGGTTATCGGCGGCGAGCACGTGTTCCCGGCTCGCGCCGTTGATCGCGCGCAAGGTCAGCACGGCATAGCCTGCACAGGCGTCGAGGCATTCCAGCGCGCCATGGGTCGACCGGCTTTGCAGTCGCGAGGTTTCGGCAACTTCCTCCTCGCTGCGGCCGACGCCCCAGATCGCGACCGGCGACAGCCGCATCAGCGAGCCGTTGCCGGCGCTGAGTGGGCTGGTCGACCCGGCGAACGGATCGCCCGATCGTTCGAAATCCCGCAGTGCTTCCGCGGTCGTAGCGCCGATGTCGAAACACTCGCCGGTGCAACTATTCTCGCCCCAGCGATACCAGTTGACGAAGCGGCTGATGCAATCGCGTGGATCGAACGGGCCGCCCCGCGCCAGGCTTTGGCCCAGCGCCAGCGCCATCGACGTGTCGTCGGTCCATTGTCCCGGCTTCAGCCGAAACGGCCCGCCGCCGACCATGTCGGTAAGCGGCGGTTGCGTATCGCGGCTGGAGAATTCCAGCGTCGTACCGACGGCATCGCCCGTCGCCAGCCCGAGCAGAGCCCCGACGGCGCGATCGACCAGAGCGTCGTTCACGCCGTCACGCATTGCTTCACCGGATCGGCGAGTTCGGATCCAGCCGCATGTCCAGATACTTGTCCACGCTGCCCATCAGGTCGCCCATCTCGTGTTCGAAGAAATGGTTCGCCTTCGGGATCGTGTCGTGGTGAATCGTGATGTGCTTCTGGGTGCGCAATTTGTCGACCAGCTTCTGCACCGCGATCGGGGTGACGACCTCGTCATTCTCGCCCTGGATGATGATGCCCGAGGCGGGGCAGGGGGCGAGGAAGGTGAAGTCGAACATGTTGGCGGGTGGCGCGATCGAGATGAAGCCGCGGATCTCGGGGCGGCGCATCAGCAATTGCATGCCGATCCACGCGCCGAAGCCGAAGCCGGCGACCCAGGTGGTCGAGGCCTCGGGATGGAAGCTCTGCACCCAGTCGAGCGCCGACGCCGCGTCGCTCAGCTCGCCGATGCCGTTGTCGAACACGCCCTGGCTCTTGCCGACGCCGCGGAAGTTGAAGCGCAAGGTGGCAAAGCCTCGGCGCTGGAAGGTCTTGTAGAGCTCGATCACGATGCGATTGTTCATCGTGCCGCCCGACATCGGATGCGGGTGGAGGATCATCGCGACCGGCGCGCGCGGCTTGGGTGCGGGCGCGAAACGGCCTTCGAGGCGGCCTTCGGGGCCGGGGAAAATGACTTCGGGCATAATGTCCTGTTCTTCGCCGAAAGAGGGCGCCGGTGTGGCGCAAAGAGTTGCGCGCTATATAGGCAGCGGGCTTCAACAAGCAATTGGAACGAATCGGACCTGCTTTGACCCAGCGTATCTATCTCGACCACGCCGCGACCACGCCGCTGCTGCCCGCGGCGCGTGTGGCGATGGCCGAAGGGTTTGATCGCTGGGCGAATCCGTCGTCGCCGCATGCCGAGGGGCGCGCGGCCAAGGCGGCGTTGGAGACGGCGCGGGGACAAGTCGCGGCGGCTTATGGCTGGGCGGGCGAGGTGCTGTTCACCAGTGGGTCGAGCGAGGCGCTGGCGATCGCGTTGACGCGATCCGCGGTCGCGCGGCGGCTGGCCAGCGCGGTCGAGCACGATGCGGTGCTGCGCGCGAGCTACGACATCGCCCTGATCCCGGTCGATGTCGGCGGGCTGGTCGATGCGGTGGCGCTCGATGCGGCGATGGCGGGCGACGGGCGCGCGGTGGTCGCGATCCAGTGGGCCAATAGCGAGACCGGCGTGCGCCAGCCGATCGCCGACCTCGCCGAGCGGGTGCATGCGGCGGGGCATCTGTTGCTGGTCGATGCCGCGCAGATGCCGGCGGGCCTGGACCGCGAGGTCGCGCGACATGCCGACTTCGTGGCGCTGTCGGCGCACAAGCGCGGCGGACCGATCGGCGTCGGCGCGCTGCTGGTGCGCGACCTCGCCACGCTCGATCCGACCGGCGGGCAGGAGCGTGGGTATCGCCCCGGGACCGAGAACATGCCGGCGATCCTCGGCTATGCCGCCGCCCTGGCCGAGCCCGAGGACGCCGCCACCTATCAGGAATTGCGCGACTATCTCGACCGTGACGTCATGGCGGCGGGCGGTATCCCGGTGCTCGGCGACCGTGTCCGGCATCCGGCGATCGGCTCGTATCGCATGCCCGGCGTCGCGGCGACGACGCAACTGATCCGCTTCGACATGGCGGGCTTCGCAGTATCGGCAGGGAGCGCGTGTGCGAGCGGGAGCATGAAGCCGAGCCATGTCCTGACCGCGATGGGCTGGGACATGCGGGCCTCGCAGGAAGTCGTGCGGGTGAGTTTCGGCCGCTCGACCACCCGCGCCGAGCTCGAGGCGTTCGCCGCCGTCTGGCGCGAGGTCGCGGCGTCGCTGGCGCGCGCGGCATGACCTATCTCGACTATCAAGCGACGACGCCGCTCGCGCCCGAGGCGCTCGCCGCGATGCTGCCATGGCTGCGCGATCAGCACGCCAACCCGCATTCGGCGCATGGTCAGGGAAGGGCGGCGCGGGCCGCGGTGGAGGTCGCGCGCGGGCAGGTCGCCGCCTTGCTGCCGGCCGGCGGCTCGGTCAGTTTCACAAGCGGCGCCACCGAGGCGATCAACTGGGCGATCAAGGGTGCCGGCGGCCCGGTGGTGACGATTGCGACCGAACATGCGGCCGTGCTGGATACCGTCGATGCGGTGGGCGACGGGATCGTCCTGCCGGTCGGGCACGACGGGTTGGTCGATCTGGAGGTGGCACGCGCGGCGATCCGGCCCGGTGTCAAACTGGTTGCCGCGATGCTGGTCAACAACGAGATCGGCGTCATCCAGCCGATTGCGGAACTTGCCGCGCTGGCGCACGAGGTGGGCGCATTGTTCCTGTGCGACGCGGTCCAGGGCTATGGGCGCGTCCCGATCCCCGGCGAATGCGACCTCGTCGCGCTGTCGGCGCACAAGATCCACGGGCCGAAGGGGGTCGGCGCCTTGTGGCTCCGCGATGGCGTGTCGCTTGCCCCGCTGCTGCATGGTGGCGGACAGGAAGCGGCGGGCCGGTCGGGGACGTTGAGTCCGGCGCTATGCGCGGGGTTCGGTGCCGCGGCCGCAATGATGGTCGGACAGCAGCATGATGCCGACGCGGCGCATATCGACCGTCTCTGGCAGGCGGCGATCGCGGTCTTGGGCGATGGTTGGGCCGTCAACGGGTCGATCGAGCGGCGGTATCGCGGCAATCTCAATATCCGGCGCGAGGGTCTCGATGTCGCGCGCCTGATGTCGGACTTGCGCGACATCGCCTTTTCGGCCGGCTCGGCCTGTGCCAGCGGGTCGGGGCGACCGAGCCATGTTTTGCGGGCGATCGGATTGAGCGATGCGGAGGCGCGTAGCAGTATCCGCATCGGCTTCGGTCGCTACACGACGGAGGACGAACTGGTTACCGCACTGACCCGGATCGACGCCGCCGCCCGAGCACAGCGAGTCGCGGCATGACGCGCGTCGTCTTCATCGAGCGAGACGGCACTACCCGAGAGGTGATGGGCCAGCCCGGCGACCGGCTGCTCGATCTCGCCCAGAATGCCGGGGAGCCGCTGGAAGGAACGTGCGAGGGGCAGATGGCTTGCTCGACCTGCCACGTGATCATCGATCCCGACGACTTCGCCAGGCTGCCGCCGGCGGTCGAAGAGGAGGAAGACATGCTCGACCTTGCGGCAGGCGCTACGCGATACAGCCGGCTCGCCTGTCAAATCTGGCTGAGCGATGCGCTGGAATCGCTGACCGTGCGCATTCCCCAGGAAGCGAAAAACATGCAGGGACGTTGACCTAAATTCGCACCGGATTATCGCAAGTGGATATTTATTGCGTTCGTGGAACGGCCCGCTCGTGCTAAGCGTTCGTCCGCCCCAAGGGGGCGAAACCATGGAGAGACACGCCATGAAATTCCTCGCTGTTGTTGCTGCTGGAGTCCTTGCCGCGTCGGCGCTCGCGCCGGTTCCCGCCAGTGCCGCGCCCGCGCCGGCGCGTTGGGGCCATCACGGCTGGAAGTGGAAAACGGTCTGCACCGTTCGCTGGCACCATGGCCGCAAGATCCGTCACTGCCGCAAGGTTCGCGTGCGCTGGTAACCGCCGTACCGATTGTTCGCGAGTGCGTCGTTTTTGCGGAAAACCGGCATTCGCTTTTCCGCTTGATGCGCTGAGCGCTTGAAAGCGCCGCCCGACCCCGCCATATGCGCGGCGGGAGTCGGGCGGACGCAATCGTCGCCAACCCGGTCAGGTCCGGAAGGAAGCAGCCGTAACGATTTCGTTGCGGGTCGTTCCGGCTCCCACCTTATCCTCGCTTCCAGGCGATCGGCAGCCCGAACGGGCGCGGCCATCCGATCGCATCCGAAATGGCGCCATCCGCTGCCACGCCGGGACGGGCTTCTGCTACGAATACGGAACGCGGCGGCGCTTTCGCACATTGGCGACAGTGCCGCTGAACCAACCAGGCAAGGAGTCCGGTATGCGTTTCACTCATCTGTTCGCCGCCCTGCTGGCCGTTACCGGAGTCGGGCTGGCGGCGCCGGTGTTGGCGGAAAAAACCGCCGCCGTGCAGGCAGCGCCGGTTCAACGCGCGGCCTATGGTGATGGTGCGGTCGCGGATCAGTATCGAAGCCGGAACGGCAATCGCGGTTATCGCGGCGGATATGGCTATGGCGGCGGATATCGTTTCCGCGGCAACCGGGGGTATCGAGGATACTCCTCCTATCGCCGCAACTATTACCACCCGCGTTATTACGCCTATCGCCCATATCGCTGGCGCGGGCGGCCGATGTGCCGCACCACATGGCGTTGGGGCCGCGCGCATCGCGTGTGCTATCGCCGCTGGTAAAGCTTCGACAATCGGACCGGCCGACCCTAGATAGGGCCTGATGTCCGACTCCTTCGATCTCGGCGAGCCGCCGCAACCCAAAGACACCGCGTATCGCGTCCTGGCGCGCAAATACCGGCCGCAGAATTTCGACCAACTGATCGGCCAGGATGCCATGGTCCAGACGCTGGCGAATGCGATTCGCCGCGGACGGCTGGCACACGCTTTTCTGCTCACCGGCGTGCGTGGTGTGGGCAAGACCTCGACCGCGCGCCTGATCGCCAAGGCGCTCAATTGCATCGGCCCGGACGGGCAGGGCGGCCCGACGATCGATCCCTGCGGAATATGCGAGCCCTGCGTTTCGATTGCCGAGGGCCGCAATATCGACGTGATCGAGATGGACGCCGCCAGCCATACCGGTGTCGACGACATGCGTGCGGTGATCGACGCCGCACGGCTCGCGGCGTTCGGCGCGCGGTTCAAGATCTACATCATCGACGAAGTTCACATGCTGTCGAAGAATGCGTTCAATGCGCTTCTCAAGACATTGGAAGAACCACCTGAACATGTGAAGTTTCTTCTCGCTACCACCGAGGTGCAGAAGGTTCCGGTGACGGTTCTCTCGCGGTGCCAGCGCTTCGACCTGCGACGGATTCCCGCGGACAAGCTGGCCGCTCATTTCGAGCACGTCGCCGCGCAGGAAGGCGCCGACGCCGAGCCCGAGGCGCTCGCCCTGATCGCGCGCGCCGCGGACGGTTCGGCGCGCGACGGCCTGTCGATCCTCGATCAGGCGATCGCGCATGCCGGAATGGAGGGCGGCGGGGTCACCGCGCCGGCGGTGCGCGCGATGCTCGGCCTGTCCGACCGCGCCGCGATCCGCGACCTGTTCCAGTTGCTGCTCGACAGCGACGCGCCGGGCGCGCTCGGCGCATTGCGCCGGCAATATGATCTGGGCGTCGATCCGCAATCGGTACTGCGCGGCCTGCTCGAAACCGTGCACGCCACGACGCTCGCCAAGCTCGGCGGCGATGCCGATCCGGCGCAATCGGCCGAGGAGCGGGAGGCTTATTCGGGCTGGGCCCGGTTGCTGTCCTATCCGGCGCTGCATCGCCTGTGGCAACTCCTGCTCAAGGGCCATGACGAGGTCGCGCGCGCGGCGCTCCCGATCGAGGCAGGCGAAATGGCGCTGCTCCGCGTCGTCCATGCCTCAAGCCTGCCCGATCCGGGCGAACTCGCACGGCAGATCGCCGCTGGCGGTACCCCCGCAATTGCGACGCCGGCCGCAACTGCGCCATCGCCCGCAGCCCCCGTGCCGACCGTCCAGTCGTTGCCGCCGACATTCGACGCGATGGTCGAAATGATCCGCGCGCAAGGTGGCGGATCGCTACTGTCGCACCTGACTGCCAATGCACGCGTGGTGCGCTATGAGGCGCCAGAGCTCGTGCTCAGCACGTCCCGGCCGCTCCCTGCCGACTTGCCGACGACGCTCGCGGCGCGGCTGGGCGAACTGACCGGCGTGAAGTGGAAAGTGACGACCGAGGACGCCGAAGGCGCGGCGACGCTGGCCGAACGGCGCAAGTCCGACGAAGAAGCTGAACGCGCTGAGGTTATGGATACTCCCATGGTGAGAGCAGCGTTGGAAGCCTTCCCCGACGCCGTACTCGAACGAATCAACAAGCAAGCTTAGGACCTTGAGAGCATGAAGAGCCTAGAAGACATCATGGCGATGGCGCAGAACGTCCAGGCCGAATTGGCCAAGGCGCAGGACGGGCTCGATCAGATCGAGGTCGAGGGTGCGTCGGGCGGTGGCCTGGTCAAGGTCAAGGCGTCGGCCAAGGGCCGCATCATCGGCATCGCGATCGACGATTCGCTGCTGCAGCCGTCCGAAAAGCAGATGCTTGAGGATCTGATCGTCGCTGCGTTCAACGACGCCCGCGCCAAAGCCGACGCCGCGTCCAATGCCGAAATGGCGAAGATGACCCAGGGCCTGCCGCTGCCGCCTGGGTTCAAGCTGCCGTTCTGAGGGCGCTTCGAACGACCGTCAGGTGGTGCGCTTACCGGCGTTGGGAAAACGGCCCGCAGCGATTTCCCGGGCGTTGTAGATGCCGTCGCGATCTACAGGGAGCTGGTCTGCACGGAGGAATCGGACGGTGAGATCGGTCCCTATGTCGACCGTCGGTAAGTCCTGGCCTATCGAGCCCGGAATAGCGCCGTTGGCCGGCCCGGGGATAGCGCCACGGAAATGCGTCATGCCGCCACGGCTGGTGTCGCGCACGGCAACGACGGCAAAATAATCGTAGCCGCGAGCCTGCGCCATCTGTGCCGCAGTCACCAGCGCCTTTCTGCGTACTGCGGCGGGAGATCCGGTGCTGAGGTCGCTGGCCGATATTGTCGCGCTATCGGCCGAAAGCATCGTCGTCGACGCCGTGGTGCAGCCGGTCAGCGCCAGTCCGAGCAACAGGATCGTCCGACTCATCGCTTCTCTCCCAAACTATCCGGCCCATATCTTAGGTTGCTCGTGATAAATGCGACATGAATTCCGACCTTCGGCATTTGCGCACTGCGGAATCACCTGGTCCTGTTGCTCGTCGCGCCGTTTGGGGTAACGGTAGCGGCTACTGTTCGGGGCCGAACCGCTTTGCGGAAAAAAAACCGCCACCGCCAGCCTGTGATGGCTGCCCGGTTCAGCGTAGACAGCTATCCAGCCCGTTCCCCCGCACCACATTGACGTACCGCGCCAGCGCATTGCCGTGACGGCGGACAAAGCCCGTCGGATCGATCGCCTCGCGCTTCTTGGGCAGCGGCAGGACGGCGGCGATGCGGCCGGCCTCGGTCGGGGACATGCGCGACGCGTCGTGGCCGAAATAACGGATCGACCCGGCATTGGCGCCATAGGTGCCGATCCCGGTCTCCGCGACGTTGAGATAGACTTCCATGATCCTGTGCTTGCCCCAGAGGTGCTCGATCAGGAAGGTGAACCAGGCCTCGAACCCTTTGCGGACATAACCGCCGCCCTGGATCAGGAAGACGTTCTTCGCGGTCTGCTGGCTGATCGTCGATCCACCGCGGATGCGGCCACCTTTCTGGTTGCGCTCGTACGCCTGCTTCAGCGCGCCGAAATCGAACCCGTCGTGCAGGCAGAAGCGCGCATCCTCCCCGGCGATCGCGGCGCGCGCCATGTTCGGGTCCATCCGGTCGAGCGCCATCCATTGCTTGGTGATCAACTGGCCGTGCAACACGTCGCCGAGCATGGTGAAGGTGAAAGGCGGATTGACGAAGCGGTAGATGCCGACCCACAGCACGCTGATCACGACGAAGCCGAGCGCGCCTTTCCAGATCCAACCGATCAGGCGGCGAAAGAAGGGGCGGCGGGGCTTGGCGCTGGCGGGCATGGTGTCGGACGGTTGCTCGGTGTCGGTCTGGGCGGTGTCGATGGGGGCCATAGGCGCCGCCATCAGCGGCATCGTCGCCACTATCCGCGGTCGGCGGTCGGCGGCAAGCGCCTCTTCGGCGGCGGCGATCCCTGTTTCGTAGGCGCCGTGTGCAGTCGAGAAGTCGGTCGGCGAACAGGCCTCGCCGGCAAAGAAGATGCGCTCGTCGTGCGGCCGGGCAAGGATCAGGCGATCGCCCGCTCGGCCGATCCGGGCATGCGAATAGCTGCCGCGGACGAATGGCTCGGCCCGCCAGCGCGTACGCGCGAGCGGCTGGAGCTTGAGTCGCCAGTCGTTGCCCAGCAGCCGGGCCAGCTCGCCGATGGCGAAATCCGCTGCACCGCGATCGTCTTCGCGTTCGATCGCTTCCGCGCAATCGCCGCCGAAGAACGCCTCGACCACCGGACGGCCGAGATAGCCGACTTGATAGCTGGCAGTCGCCGACACGTGTGGATTGCCGATCAGGTGGGCATTTTCGGGAAAGTCGCCGCGGATCCCCAGAAAGATCTTGTCGGCGAGGCCCAGCGGAAGCGCGGCGGCGGCGTCCTGCTTGGCGGGCAGGGGGGGATCGAACCTCAGATCGCCATCGGCGAGGATCGGCGTCGGCACCGCGACGATGACGCGGTCGGCCTCTACCAGTCCATTGGGCGTGACCAGGCGCATGCGCGGCCCGCGATGATCGATCAGCGAAACCGGGCAATGGAGGCGGACCGGCAGCCGCCTGGCCTGCGCGGCGATCAGCGTGCCATAGCCTTCGACCAGCCGCCAATTATCGTCTCCCGCGGCGTCTTCGTACGCCGCCCAGTCGTGCAGCGAGACTGCGCTCAGGTTGGCGCCGTTGGCATAGCCCGACGTCGCATCGATCAACGGGCGCCACGGATTGTCGGGCTGGATGAAGTCGGACAACGGCCGGTCGGGTCCGCCGACATAGGTTTGGGCGCGCTCGCTGAACTGACGATGGGCATCACGATACGTGTCCTGGTCGGCGCGCGAGAAACCGAGATCATGCCATTGCTCGCCCCAGCCTGGGGGCGTGCGATCGATCTGGAACCCTTCGGCCAAAGCGATCCGTGTCCAGGGGTTACGATCGGCCGAATGCAGCCAGGAACAGCCCAGGTCGAGCGCCTCACGCCCGACCCGGACGGTATGCGCTCGCCCGCCGATCCGTCCGCTCGCTTCCAGCAGCAACACGTCCGCGCCGGAATCGAGAAGGCGCCGCGCGGCAGCGATGCCGGCGGCGCCTCCTCCAATGACGACGAACTTACTGCTCATGATCGCTCTATAGAGCGAATTGGGCGGCGGTCAGCCGCAACCCAAGTGTAGCGCGTCAGAATTTCAGGCCGGCGACATCGAAGGTCATCTGAACGTTGCCACGCTGGAACACCTCGGCCTCGATCATAACCTTTTTGGCGGTCTTCAGCTTGCTGACGATCCGCGATCCCGGATTGATAAATGCAGTACCGAATTCGTCGCCCACCGCTCCGGTGCAGCCGAACCGTTCAATTGGACCATCATCGAATTTGACAGACACCTGTTCGTTGGTGATCGAATTACAGGTGAACTGCAGATTGGGGTTGATGATAAGGGCGTCGTATCCCTTGGCGGCAGTTTGAACCTGTAATGAGGTGGTTTGCTCGTTCAGACCGAGAACATTCTTGAACTTTTCTTCGCTTTGCGTTGTAGCATACTTCGTCGATGTGCCGCGCATCGCATCCTTATTCTCGCCATAGGTCCAGGCTGACGCAGGCGCCGCAGGTGCGCTTTGGCTGTTGCCATCGGTGGCATCGGCTGCGGCAGGGGTGGTCGACGCCGTCGATGCCACCTTGGCCGGGGGCGCCGCCATTTTGGAAATACCGATGACGGCACCGATCACCGGCAATCCGATGAAGATGATGGCGCCGGTGATCGCGGCGCGACCTCGAGTGGCGTACATCGGCAGCGACGATGATGGACGAAACAGGAACCAGATCGATACGATGGTTCCGACAAGCCAGACAATTACGAACAAAACGCCCATGAGACCCCCTCCTATGACATTGTTAGGGGGCGTTATTCTTCAGCGTCTGGAACACGTCAAGAACATAGATCGGTTTTGGTGCAATCGCCCCGGTTGCGCGGATGATGCGACAGCCGGGGCGTATCGTTCAGGACGTGAGCGGGTCAGGCAGCGATCAGCCGCTTTTCGCCGGCCAGCCGCATCATCACTTTCTGCAGTTTCTCGAACGCCCGGACCTCGATCTGGCGGACGCGTTCGCGCGACACGCCATAGACCTGGCTGAGTTCCTCCAGAGTCTTTGGATCGTCGGTCAGCCGGCGTTCGGTCAGGATGTGCTTCTCCCGGTCGTTGAGGCCGTCCATCGCCTGCATCAGCAGGTCGTGACGCACGTCGGCTTCCTGCGCGTCGGCGACCACCGAGTCCTGCAGCGGCGAGTCGTCCTGCAGCCAATCCTGCCACTGACCCTCGCCATCCTCGCGCATCGAGACGTTGAGCGACGTGTCGCCGCCCATCGACATGCGACGGTTCATCGAGGTGACTTCCTCCTCCGTCACGCCGAGATCCTTGGCGATCTTGGCGAGATTCTCAGGGGAAAGGTCGCCATCGTCGAATGCATCGAGCTTCGACTTCATCCGGCGCAGGTTGAAGAACAGCTTCTTCTGCGCAGCGGTGGTGCCCATCTTCACCAGGCTCCACGACCGCAGGATGAATTCCTGGATCGACGCGCGGATCCACCACATCGCATAGGTGGCGAGGCGGAAGCCGCGATCGGCCTCGAACTTCTTCACGCCCTGCATCAGGCCGATATTGCCCTCCGAGATGAGCTCGGAAACGGGCAGGCCATAGCCGCGATAGCCCATCGCGATCTTCGCCACGAGGCGCAGATGCGAGGTCACCAGCTGCGCCGCAGCTTCGGTGTCGCCATGCTCCTCGAAGCGCTTGGCGAGCATATATTCCTGCTCGGGCGTCAGAATCGGATACTTCTTGATCTCGGCCAGATAGCGGTTGAGGCTCGCCTCTCCGCCCAAGGCAGGAATCGTCGCGGGGACGTTGCTGCGATTTGCCATGATCTAGTCTCCCTTACCTTCAGGCGGCGGTCCCTCCCGGAGGCGACGTGCCGCACTGCAACAAAACTCAATCGCTGAGTGTATCGAACAGTTCCCGCATGTCAGACGGGATTTCGCTATCGAACGACAAAGCGTTTCTTGTGATGGGGTGGATGAACCCGAGATGTGCCGCGTGCAATGCCTGCCGGCGGAAATTCAGGGTTTCCAGAACCTTCCTGTGAACCTGTTTTGTTCTACCATAAACCGGGTCTCCGATCAAGGGGTGACCGATCGATGCCATGTGCACGCGCACCTGGTGCGTGCGGCCGGTTTCGAGCTTGCACTCGACCAGATCGGCTTCATGCAACGCCCTGATCTTGCGCCAATGCGTCACCGCGCGCTTGCCGGTGCGGACGATCGCGACCTTCTTGCGGTTCTGCGGGCTGCGCGCGAGCGGGGCGTCGACCGTACCGGTGGCGGCCGAGACATGGCCCGAGACGATCGCGCGATAGCGGCGATCGATCGAGTGATCGGCAAACTGCTTGGCGAGCCCTTCATGCGCGCGGTCGGTCTTGGCCGCGACCATCAGTCCCGACGTGTCCTTGTCGATGCGATGGACGATGCCGGGGCGCGCGACCCCGCCGATCCCCGACAGGCTGCCGCCGCAATGGTGGAGCAGGGCATTGACCAAAGTACCGTCGAGATTGCCCGCGGCGGGATGGACGACGAGTCCCGCGGGCTTGTCGATCACGATCAGATGCTCGTCCTCGAACGCGATCTCGAGCGGGATGTCCTGCGCCTCGTTGTGTGCGAGCTTGGGGGCTGGGACCGCGACGGTGAATGTTTCGCCGCCGCGGAGCTTCCGCGCCGGATCGCGCACCAGCATGCCCGAAGGATCGCTCACCGCACCCGACGCGATCAGCGCCTTCAACCGCTCGCGCGACATCGTTGGCACCGCGTCGGCGAGCGCCCGGTCCAGCCGCCAGCCACTGGCCGCGTCCGAAACATGCGCTTCGATGATGGAAACCCCCGAACCCATTGTTGTAAGGGAAATGGGGATGAGGCTGGAAATTTCAAGGGATGCCGCCAGGGCCATCCTGGACGAAGCGGCCGCCTGGCCGGATCGTGAGGTCTGCGGTCTTCTCCTTGGACGGGGCAATCGCGTGACGTGCGTTATTCCTTGCCGGAACGTGGCTGCCGACCCGGCGATCGCGTTCGAGATCGACCCCGCTGCATTGATTCACGCTCATCGGCGCGCACGTGACGGGCGAGCCGGGGTAATCGGCCATTATCACTCGCATCCCCTCGGAGATTCGATACCGTCCCGTCGCGATGCCGAAGCAGCCGCGAATGACGGGGCGGTCTGGATCATCGCAGCAGGCGGCGTACTAGGCTATTGGCGGGCTAAGAAGGGCGGCCTGGTCCATGGTGCTTTTGAGCCGATCAACTGCGATCTGCTCCCGGACGGTTGCACGACGGTCGCCCCTCGGCCAGAAGATGCCTAACAAAACGAAAGAAACGTCCGTAATGACCATTGCCCCGGTCGACTTCGCCAGCTTGCTCTGCTCGCGTCTGTGCCATGATCTGCTGAGCCCGGTGGGTGCGCTCAACAATGGGCTCGAACTGCTCGCCGACGAGCACGATCCCGAAATGCGCGCGCGCTGCCTCGAACTGCTCAACGAGAGCGCGCGGGCATCGGCCAACAAGCTCAAGTTCTTCCGCCTCGCGTTCGGCGCGGCCGGCGGCTTCGGCGAGACGGTCGACACGCGCGAGACGCGGTCGGCGATCGAGGGGCTGTTCGGCGACAATGCCAAATTGACGATCGGCTGGATGGTCGACGAGGCGACCTTGCCCAAGGCGGCGACCAAGGTGCTGCTCAATCTGTCACTGATCGCCGGCGACGCCCTGGTGCGTGGCGGTCAGCTCGATATCGGTGCGGAGGAGAATGGCGGCCGGGTCGAGATCGTCGTACGCGGCGAAGGGCCGCGACTGGTACTCGACCAGGAATTGCGTACGACCCTGCTGGGTGAACAAGGCGATGCGATGATCACGCCGCGCGCGGCTGCCGCCTATCTCGTTCAATCGCTCGTCGCCGAGGGTGGCGGCAGCGTCCAGATTTCGGAACCGGACTCGCCTATCCTGTTGTTCGGCGTAACAATGCGCGCGGGGTAAATCGGTCTTTAACTAGTCCTCGTCCAAGGTCCGTCCCGCGCATCTGACCCGGGGACCCATGGACGACCTGCTCCAGGAATTCATTGCCGAAACGCGTGAGACGCTCGAGGCGCTCTCGGGCGAGATCGTCGCGTGGGAAGCCGATCCGGCCGATCGCGCGCGGCTCGATGCGATTTTCCGATTCGTCCACACCGTCAAGGGGAGCTGCGGCTTTCTCGACCTGCCGCGCCTTGCGCGTCTCAGCCATGCCGCCGAGGATGTGCTTGCCGCCGTCCGGTCGGGCGAGCGCGTGCCTGATCAGAAGCTCGTCACCGCGGTCCTCGCGATCGTCGATCGCATCGGGGAGATCGTCGAGGCGATCGACGCCGGTGCCGGGCTCGACGACACCGGAGAGGATCTGCTGATCGCCGCGCTCGATGCCGGTGCCGAGACTGCAGCACCGGCGGCGCCCCAGGCACAAACCGGGCAGCGCGTCGCCAATCGCAGCGTCCGCCTTGCGACCGACCTGCTCGACCGCATGATGTCGGGCATGTCCGACATGGTGCTGGCGCGCAACGAACTCGCGCGGCGGATGCGCGACCAGAGCGTCGATCCCGCGATCGAGGCCGCGCTCGACCGGCTGTCGCTGACCGTCGCCGAAATGCGCGATACGGTCACGCGGACGCGCATGCAGAAGGTGGATGCCCTCTTTTCGGCATTGCCGCGTATGGTTCGCGATACCGCAGCCGAAGTCGGCAAGTCGGTTCAGCTCCAGATCGAGGGATCCGACGTCGAACTCGATCGCGAGATGATCGAGATGATGCGCGACCCGCTGGTCCACATCATCCGCAATTCGATCGACCACGGCATCGAAGGCGCCGACGAGCGCCGCGCCGCGGGCAAGCGCGAAGTCGGCCGGCTGGTCGTCTCGGCACGCCAGTCGGGCAACCAGATCATCATCGAAATCGCCGATGACGGCCGCGGCATCGATACCGACCGGCTGGTCCAGAAGCTGACGAGCTCAGGCCAGTCGCGCGGACGCGATTTGTCCGCGCTCAGCGAGCGCGCGCGGCTCGACCTCATCTTCGAGCCCGGCCTGTCGACCAAGGACGAGGTCACCGCGATTTCCGGCCGCGGCGTCGGCATGGACGTGGTTCGCGCCAATATCGAGCAGATCGGCGGTCGCATCGACCTGATCAATTCGAAGGGCCGCGGCCTGCGCATCCTGATCCACGTCCCGCTGACCCTGTCGATCATCCCGGCGATCGTCATCGGCATCGCCCGCCAGCGTTTTGCCGTCACGCGCCAGGCGATCGAGGAAATCGTCCATGTCGGCGGCGATGCGATCCGCGTCGACCTGCTCGGCGATACGCCAGCCGCAACCGTGCGGGACCGCCGCATGCCCCTGGTCGACCTAGCGGCGCTGCTTGGCTTGCGCGATCCCGATCCGGCTTCCGCCGACATGCTCGCGATCATCAGCGCGAGTGGCGGCAGTTTCGCGGTCGCGGTCGATTCGGTGCTCGATCACGAGGAACTGGTGATCAAGCCGGCCTCGCCCGCGGTGATGGCGACGGGCATTTATGCGGGGCAGACCCTGCCTGACAGCGGTTCGCCGATGCTGCTGCTCGATTGCGCGGGGGTCGCGGCCGCGGCGGGGATCAACTTCGCGCGCGACTCCGCGGTCGACGAGGAGGAGCTGGTCGAGGAACACGATATTCTGGCCGACGCCCTGCTGTTCGATGATCTTGACGGCCGGCGCCGCGCGGTGCCGCTGGCGATCGTCGATCGCGTCGAAACGATCGACGCCGCCCAAGCCCGATTCACCGGGGGGCGGATGCGCTTGCTCCTCGATGGCCGTATCGTGCCGCTGGCGGCACTGGGCGAGATCGAGGGGCGCGCCGAACTCGCCGTGCTCCGGATCAAGGACGGCGACGCAGAAATCGCGTACGCAATTGCCGAACCGGTCGACATCGTCGCCATTCCACCCGACATCGCGCCATCGACCCAGCCCGGTCCGATCCTGGGTGTGGTGACGATCGCCGACGAGCAGATCGAATTGATCGACCCGCAATGGCTGCTGGGCCCGGATGCCGGAGAAATCCTCCAGCCAGGAGCCCCGCTCTGTTTGATCGACGGTCAAGGGGACAGCTGGATTGCGACCTTCCTCAAGCCCGTGCTCGAACAGGCGGGCTATCGGGTCGCCACCCGCGCGAGCGACGATGAGCGGCCGGCGGTCATTCTGACCACCGACGCGGCGCCGGGGGCACCGCGCGACGGTCGCATATTGCGGCTGAGCAACGATCGCCGTGACATGGGGGGCGAAGACCGGGTCTATCGATACGATCGGGCGGGTCTGCTCGCCGCGGTCGCCAAGAGGGTCAATGCGGCATGAGCGAGCAGCTCTTCCTGATTGCGCACATTGCCGGCCGGGGCGTCGCGATCGATTCGGCACAGGTCGAATCGGTGGTCGATATCGGCGCGGTCACCCCGACGCCGCGCGCCGCACCGCATATCCGCGGGCTGGCGGCACTGCGCAGCCGCGTGGTGACCGTGATCGACACCCATGCCGCGCTTGGCCTGCCCAAGCTGGCGATTACCGGATCGCGCGCAGTGATCACCGTGGTCGACGGGCACCATTATGCGGTCCTGGTCGACAGCCTGGAAGACGTGGCGCCGTTCGTGGCCTCGCCGTTGCCGCCTGGCATCGGGCTCGACGCCGGTTGGGGACAGGCAGGGTGCGGCGCGGTCGAACGCGATGGTGAGCCGATCCTGGCGATCGATCTCACCGCGCTCGTCCACGGTCCATCAAACGACGCAAATGCAATCAATTAACCGTGTGATCACGGTTTCGGGCTAAGCCCGTCCCAGGGGTGCAGTAACAGGGTGTTTCGGTCATGAAGACGTGTCTGGTTGTCGATGATTCCAAGGTGATCCGCAAGGTCGCCCGCCATATCCTCGAGACGCTGAATTTCGAGGTGAGCGAGGCCGCCGACGGCAAGGAAGCGCTCGACAGCTGCATGGCGTCGGTGCCTGACGTGATCCTGCTCGACTGGAACATGCCGGTGATGAGCGGGATGGATTTCCTGCGTGCGCTACGCGACACCGCGTTATCGAGCCGACCCAAGGTGGTATTCTGCACGACCGAAAACGGCATGGCCTATATCCGCGCCGCAATCGAAGCCGGCGCCGACGAATATGTGATGAAGCCGTTCGATCGCGAGACGCTGGAATCGAAACTCCAGATCGTCGGCCTGGCGTAAGCGCGCCGGTGCCGTGGTGGCGAGCAAGCCTTCCGACATAGAAGATTTCGAGGCGCCGCCCTCGGTCCTGATCGTCGACGATTCGGTCGTCGCGCGGGCCGTGATCGCACGCGCGATCGATGGCGGCGGACGCTTCCTGGTGGCAGGCGCCGTTGCGGATGCGCAGGCGGCACAGGCATTCCTGGCGCGGCATCGCGTCGACGTGATCCTGCTCGACATCGAGATGCCGGGAGTCGACGGCCTGACCGCCTTGCCCGACCTGATCGCGGCAGGGCAGGGCGCGCGCGTCCTGATCGTCTCGTCGGCCTGCGGCGACGGTGCCGCCTCGACTGTCCAGGCGTTGGCGCTGGGCGCGGCCGACACGCTCGTCAAACCCGAAGTCGGGGCCTTTGCCGGCCGGTTCGGGGACCAGCTCAACGAGCGGCTGGCTCGCCTTGTCGAAGCCGACGAGATCGTGGTGCCGCGGACGCCGGCGGCGTCCATCGCACCGGGTAACGATTTCGACATCGTTGCGATCGGCGCTTCGACCGGAGGTATTCACGCGCTCAGTCAGTTGCTGCGGGCGATCCCGAGCGATTTCCGCCTGCCGATCCTGATCACCCAGCATTTGCCCGAATCATTCATGCCGTACTTCGCGGCGCAGGTGGCGGTGCTGGCCAACCGGCCCTGCGAAGTCGCCGAGGACCGTGCGCGGATTCGCCCAGGCCGTATCCTGGTGGCACCAGGACGGGCCCATCTGCGTTGTGTCACCATGGGTGACGATGCGGCCATTCGATTGTCGACCGCGCCGGCCGCCAGCGGATGCCTTCCGTCGGTCGATCCGATGCTGGAGGCGGTGGCGGAGGTATACGGTCCACGCGCCCTGGGCGTGGTGCTGAGCGGCATGGGACGCGACGGCGCGATCGGCGCGGCGGCGCTGTCGAGCGCCGGTGGCAGCGTGGTCGTCCAGGATCGCGCTTCCTCCGTGGTGTGGGGAATGCCCGGCGCGGTCGTGTCGGGCGGCGTCGCCGACGCCATCCTGCCCCCCGACGAGATCGGTCAATTGATCGCACGCCGGCGGCGGCCGGCATGCTGACCCCGGGACCCGTCGGGGCGGTGAGCGATTTGATCGCCTTGCTGGAGGCACGGACCGGTCAGCAAATGGGCGCCAACCGCAATTGGCGGATCGAGACCGCGCTGAAGCCCGTGATGCGCGACACCGGTCACGACACGCTCGAAAAGCTTGCCGCCGCCGTTCGGGCCGATCGCGCGGGGCCACTGGCCGATCGTGTGGTCGACGAGTTGCTCAATCAGGAAAGCTCGTTCTTCCGCGACGCCGCGGTGTTCGACATCGTCGACCAGGCGGTGTCGGCGGTGCCCGATTGCCGTCGCGCGCGGATCTGGTCGGCCGGGTGCTCTACCGGGCAGGAACCGCTGAGCCTCGCCATGCTGTTCGCCGAGAAACTCGATATCCAGATGCCCGAGATCATCGCCACCGATGTGTCCGAGGCGGCGCTGAACCGGGCGCGGGCGGGACGGTACACGCAGTTCGAGATCCAGCGTGGCTTGCCGATTCGCCGCATGATGCAATGGTTCGATTCGGTCGATGGCGATTGGGTCGCCAATCCGGGGCTCACGCGGATGGTTGCCTTCCGCAGGATGAACCTGGTCGCCGATCCGCTACCGATCGGCCGCTTCGACGTCATCTTGTGCCGCAACGTCCTGCTCTACTTCCCGCTCGACATCCGGCGTGCGGTCCTTGGGCGCCTGGCCCAGGTGCTGCGGCCGGAGGGTGTGCTGGTGCTCGGCGCCGGGGAGACGGTGATCGGCCAGACCGATGCCTTCCGCCCGAGCCAGCGCTATCGCGGTCTGTACGAGCCGAACTGGACGACCGCCGCCGCCGCGTGAGTCTCTCGCAGCTTCGCTGATCGGCGCCGCAGCCTGTCAGCGTAGCTGAAACCAAAAGGTCCACGGTTTACTTTCGCCGCGCTTCGCCGCAATTCACGCGCGTGAGCATTGTCGAGACCCCGTCGCCCAATTTCAACGAGCGGCAGCTGCCGGTCTCGATGATCGTGCTGCACTATACCGGCATGGAAAGTGCACAGGCCGCGCTCGATCGGCTGACGGACCCCGCGGCCGAGGTATCGGCGCATTACCTGATCGAGGAAGACGGAACCATCCACCGGCTGGTGCCCGAGGAGAAGCGTGCCTGGCACGCCGGAAAGTCGCACTGGCGTGGCATCACCGACGTGAATTCGGCGTCGATCGGGATCGAGCTGGTCAATCCCGGCCACGAATTCGGCTATCGCGAGTTCGCTCCCGCACAGATCGAGGCGCTGATTCCGCTGATGCAGGAGATCAAGGAGCGCCACGACATTACCCGCGGCAACATCGTCGGTCACTCGGACATTGCGCCAACACGGAAGCAGGACCCGGGCGAATTGTTTCCCTGGGGTCAGCTTGCGCGCGTGCGTCTCGCCTTGCCGCGTCCGACCAGGAATTTGATGGACCCGCTATGGAGCGATGCCGGTTTCCTGCTAGCGCTCGAACGCTTCGGTTACGAGGTGACCGACAAGCTCGCTGCGGTCGTCGCCTTCCAGCGCCGCTTCCGCCCCGAACTGATCGACGGCGAGATCGACGGCGAGTGTCGTTGCCTGCTGCTGGCGTTGCTGTTGCCCAAGCCGCAGGGGGATGAGTAGCTCCCTCTTGCACAGGGGGGAAAGGGAAAGGATTGCCGGTAGCCTCGGAAAACACTAACGCTCGCCCCCGCCAGAGGGTCGGGCGGCCGCGGGTGCGCAAGCACGCGAGGAAAGTCCGGGCTCCGCGGAACGACGGTGGCGGGTAACGCCCGCCGGGGGCGACCCCAGGGACAGTGCCACAGAGAGCAGACCGCCTGCATTTGCGGGTAAGGGTGAAAGGGTGCGGTAAGAGCGCACCGCGCTTCTGGTAACAGCGGCGGCATGGCAAACCCCACCGGGAGCAAGACCGAATAGGGGCGGCACATGGGTGTGTTCCCACCCGTCGCCCGGGTTGGTTGCTGGAGGCGGCGCGCGAGCGTCGTCCTAGAGGAATGGTCGCCCAATCGCGCAAGCGGTGGACAGAACCCGGCTTACAGACCCTCTGGCGCTCATGCGCGGCGATCAGCGAGAGCTGATCGCCGGTGCGCAACGCGCACGCATGAGCGCGGCCAGCCTCGCGCAAGCGAGGACTGACGGCATGCGATTTACTCGCATGCCGCTGCGCCTCGGTTTCCGACACGTCTCCCCAATTTCCTGCGCACTGCCGGTGGCAATCCGCCCCGCGTCTGCCTAAGTGGACCCCATGGCGCGTCCGACCCGATCCGATAATTGGGGCTTCCCCCGCTGGGGCGGCTACGGCTCGGCGCGTGAGGCGACCAAGGTCCGGATGTGCGACCGCCATGGCTGCGACCAACCCGGCAATTGTCCGGCGCCCAAATCGCCCAACAGCCGCGAGCGCTGGTATTTCTGTCAGGAGCACGCTGCGGAATACAATCGAGGCTGGAATTATTTCGAGGGGCTGACCGCGGAAGAGGCCGCCGAGCGCGAGGCGCAGGAAACGCGTGAGGCCAACGGCTATGCCGAGGCGCGGCACTATGGCTGGACCGGGTCGGGGGATGGCAGCCGTTCCCGCGACGAGATGCGTGCGCTCGAAATGCTCGAGCTCGAACCAGATGCAGATTTCGAGGCGATCCGCTCGGCGTGGCGCCGCCTTGCCAAGGAATGCCATCCCGACGTCCGTCCCGGCGACGCCGAGGCCGCAAAGCGCTTCCAGGCCGTTCAGGCCGCCTATGACGTATTGCGCGTCGCCGAGGAAAGTCGTGCATGGCGGCCGACGGGCTGACCCCCGAGCGGGACGGCCTCGGCCGAGGTCTCGCAAGCCGCTGGTCGGGTGCGATCCTCGTCTGTTCGAAATGCTCGAAACGGCTGGGCGGCGGCTTCGGTGCCAGGGGCAAGACGAGTCTGGGCAAGGCGTTGCGCGAGCGCTTCGGGCTCAGGAAGGGACGCACGTCGCCGGTCGGCGTGGTTGAGGTCAAATGCCTTGGCGTCTGCCCGAGCGGAGCGGTGACGCTCATCGATACGAGCCATCCGGACCAGTGGTGGCTCGTGCCCGCCGGTGCCGATATCGACGCCCTCGGGCGTGACCTTGGTCTCGGCCGTGCCGATCAGGCGCCGCGCCGCGCCATGACCGCCAGATAAGCCTGCAGCACCGCCTCATTGGCGGTTTCCCAGATATAAGCCTGAGCCTTGGCGTGTCCCGACGCGCCGGCCGAGGCACGCAGCGCATCGTCCTCGATCAGGCGCTGGATGGCATCGGCATAGGCCTTCACGTCGCGCGGCGGGACCAGGAAGCCGTTGACGCCGTCCTCGACCAGGTCGACCGCGCCGGTGGCGCGCGCCGCGACTACCGCGACGCCTGCGGCCATCGTCTCCGAGGTGACATTGCCGAATGTCTCGGTGACCGACGGGTTGAAGAAAACGTCCATGCTGGCGACTGCGCGGCCGAGGTCGTCGCCACTCTGGAAGCCGACGAACACCGCCTCCGGTACGCGATCGGCGAACCAGCCTCGCGCCGGGCCGTCGCCGACCACCAAGACCTTGTGCGGGACGCCTCGCCGGGTCAGCTCGTTGACCACGTCGGCGAAGATATCGAGCCCCTTTTCGAGCACCAGCCGGCCCAGGAAGCCGACCGCGACCTCGTCATCGGCGATGCCGAGCGAGCGGCGCCAGGCAAGATCGCGCCGGCCCGGATTGAAACGGCCGTGATCGACCCCGCGCGACCAGATATCGATCGGCGTCGTCACGCCCCAGGACTTGATCAGCTCGGCGACCGAAGGCGACGGCACCACCACCTCGTCGAAGCGATTGTAGAATCGCGTCAGCAGCTTGATCAGCCACGGCTCGACGAATCCGATATTGTAGTAACGCGGATAGGTTTCGAACCGGGTATGGAGCGAGGCGACCGCGGCGATGTCGTTCCTGCGCGCCCAGGTCACCGCGCGGTGACCGAGAATCTCGGGCGCCGAAACGTGGACGAGATTGGGGGCGAACGCTTCGAGGTCGGCGCGCACCTTTTTCGGCAGGCCGCGCGCCAGCTTGTACTCGGCCCGGCCACCCGGCATCGGCACCGCGGGTACGCTGACCAGATCGCCGGTTGGCTCGAACGCGGGAGGTTCGACCGTTGGCGAATACACGCGCACCGTCACGCCGCGGTCGAGCAGATGCCCGACCAGCAGGTTGAGCGCCTGGTTGGCGCCGTCGCGCGTGTAATTGTAGTTCCCGCTGAACAGCGCGACGCGAAGATCGCTGGGTTGCATCGCACGCCCATAGCGGCGCGCGCGGCGCTTGCCTATCTATCCGACGGATACGAACATTCGGAGGTGCCGCGTGGCTGATCTGTCGTCCTTCCCGATCACGAAGAAATGGCCGGCCGCCGATCCGCACCGGCTCCAATATTACGGTCTGCCCACCCCCAACGGCGTGAAGGTGACGATCATGCTGGAGGAACTCGGCGTTCCCTACGAGGCGCATCTGGTGGACTTCGCCAAGGATGACCAGCATTCTCCGGAGTTCGAGAGTCTCAACCCCAACGGCAAGATCCCGGCGATCATCGATCCCGACGGTCCCGGCGGCAAGCCGATGGGCCTGTTCGAGACCGGCGCGATCCTGCTCTACCTCGCCGACAAATACGGGAAGTTCATGCCGGCCGACCCCGCCGCCCGCTGGGAAACCATCGCCTGGCTGATGTGGCAGATGGGCGGGATGGGGCCGATGTTCGGACAACTCGGCTTCTTCAACAAGTTCGCCGGCAAGGACTATGAGGACAAGCGCCCGCGCGACCGCTACGTCGCGGAGAGCAAGCGGCTGCTGGGCGTGCTCGACGGCCGGCTCGCGGGTCGGACCTGGGTGATGGGCGCCGAGTACACGATCGCCGACATCTCGATGCTCGGCTGGGTCCGCAACCTGATCGGCTTTTACGAAGCGCGCGAGATCGTCGAGTTCGACACGTTCAAGAACGTCGGCGTGTGGCTGGAGCGCGGGCTGGCGCGGCCGGCGGTGCAGAAGGGCCTGACCATCCCGGCCCGGCCGGCAAGCTAGCGGTAGCGCGGTTTTCGCACTCTCCCCTCCCTGGAAGGGAGGGGCAGGGGGTGGGTGCCGCGGAGGCACTCGGCGGTCTGATGTAGGACGAACTCTGCGGCTCCAGCGGGATTGTTGAGGACGTCGCTATTCCAGAGGCGAACGACGCGCCAACCTTGCGATTCGAGATACGCGGTGCGCGCGGTGTCGTAATCTATCTGATCGTGATGCTGGCTACCGTCGATCTCCACCACCAGCTTCGCTTCGCGGTTGGCAAGATCGAGGATGTAAAGGTCGTCGATCGATAGTTGGCGGGTGAATGGCGGACGGTAGCGCGAGAGGAGACGCCACAAAGTACGCTCGGCGGGCGTGGCTTCTTTGCGGAGCAATCTTGCTCGTTCGGTCATCACTTTCTTCACGCGTCGCATGTCTAAAACTATCCTGGCGAGCTGCGCTCGCCTACCCACCCCTAGCCCCTCCCTAAAAGGGAGGGGAAGAACCATGTTCCCTAATCGTTCCAATTCGGATACGTCTCCAGATCATGGCCAAACCCCAGAAGCGCTACGTCTGCCAGGCATGCGGATCGGTCTCGACCCGGTGGCAGGGGCAATGCGCCGATTGCAGCGAGTGGAACACGCTCGTCGAGGAAGCCGGTGCGGTCGTCACGCCGTTCCAGGCCAAGCACAACCTGCAATCGGGTGGCCGCTCGATCATGCTGATCGGGCTAGATGCCGAGGTGACGCTGCCCGACCGCTTGGCGACCGGGATCGCCGAACTCGATCGTGCGCTGGGCGGCGGGTTCGTCGAGGGGTCGGCGACTCTCATCGGCGGCGATCCGGGGATCGGTAAGTCGACCCTGCTACTCCAGGCGGCAGCCAGCCTCGCGCGGTGCGGGCAGCGCGTGGTCTATGTTTCCGGCGAGGAGGCGGCCGATCAGGTGCGACTGCGGGCACGCCGGCTGGGATTGGGCGATGCGCCGGTCGAACTCGGCGCGGCGACGTCGACGCGCGACATCCTGACGACCATTGGACAGGGACAGCCGCCCGCGCTGCTGGTGATCGATTCGATCCAGACGATGCATTCCGATCTGATCGAGGGGGCGCCGGGCACGGTCAGTCAGGTGCGCGCCTCGGCGCAGGAACTGATCCGCTTCGCCAAGGAACGCGGCAGTGCGGTGGTGCTGGTCGGGCACGTCACCAAGGACGGTGCGATCGCGGGCCCGCGCGTGCTCGAGCACATGGTCGACACCGTGTTGAGCTTCGAGGGGGAGCGCAGCCACCAATATCGCATCCTGCGCGCGATCAAGAACCGCTTCGGCGGCACCGACGAGATCGGCGTGTTCGCGATGGAGACGGGCGGACTGAGCGAGGTAGCCAATCCCTCGGCCTTGTTCCTGACGCACCGTGAGGAAGGCGTCACCGGGGCGACGGTGTTCCCCGCGCTGGAGGGCACACGGCCGGTGCTGGTCGAGGTGCAGGCCCTGGTCGTCCGGCTCGCGTCCGGCGCGACGCCGCGGCGCGCGGTGGTCGGTTGGGATTCCGGCCGGCTGGCGATGATCCTGGCAGTGCTGGAGGCACGTTGCGGGCTCAGCTTTTCGACCTGTGAGGTCTACCTCAACATCGCCGGCGGCTATCGCGTACAGGATCCGGCCGCCGACCTCGCGGTGGCTGCGGCGCTGATTTCGGCACTCAGCGAGCGGCCGGTGCCGGCGGACGCGGTGGCGTTCGGCGAAATCGCTCTGTCGGGCGAAGTACGGCCAGTGGCGCACGCCCCCTTGCGGTTGAAGGAAGCGGCGAAGCTCGGCTTCGACCGGGCGCTTGGCCCTGCCGCGACCAAAAGTGACGGGGGCGTCAAGGTCAACGGTTTCCGCACCTTGGGTCAGTTGGTCGATCACATGCTGGGCCGGGGATGAGCAAGGCAGAGCCGGTATTGCGGGGGGCGGCAAAAGCATTCGGGTCGTCGCGCGCCTATTGCCCGCCCCGGCGACAATCCCTAGCTCTGCCACGGGTATGGGGTTGAGCGGTCTGGACATCGTCGTTTTGCTTGGCGTCGGCGCGGCCGCGATCCTCGGCTGGGTGCGCGGCTTCGTCACCGAAGTTCTGTCGTTGATGGCCTGGGTGCTGGTAGTGATCGCGCTCAAGGTGGCCCATGGCCCCGCGACAGCCTTGCTCACGGGCATTGTCGGGACGAGTTCGGGGGCGGCGATCCTTGCTTTCGCGCTCATCGCCGGTGTCGCCTATTTCGGCGGCCGGATGCTTGCGCGGTCGCTCGGCGCCCGGACCAAGCAATCGATCCTGGGCCCGCTCGATCGGGCGGTCGGGTTCGGCTTCGGCGCGCTCAAGGGGCTGATCCTCGCCAGTCTGGCGTTCCTGGCCGTGGTCCTGGTGTTCGATACGGTCGATGGCGGCCCCAAGCAGCGCCCGGCGTGGCTGACCAGGTCGCGCACCTATCCGCTGCTCAATGCCACCAGCGCCTATGTCGCGGATTTCGTCGCCAAGCGGCGGCAGGGCGTGCCGATGTTCGGCAGCGCCAATGTCAGCGATGGAGTTGATAACGCCAGCGGCCCTGTCGATACGCCGGTGGCTACGCCGACACCAAAGCCGCGGGGCAGCGCGACGGCCAAGGCCCATAAGCCTCGGCCAACGCACGATTGACGTTAAAATTCCTCCCCGTCCCGGAGAGGAATTTTTTGAATGCGCCTATCCCCTGCCAGGGGTCGCGCTTTCCGTCACGCTCGCTTACATGCCGACGGCATGAACGCGCCGCTCTACAATACCGAAATCCTGCGGCTCGCGGCGTCGATTCCGCATCAGGAACGGCTCGCCGATCCGATGGGATCGAGCGAGAAACGCTCGCCGATCTGCGGTAGCCGGGTGACCGTTGACGTCAAGCTGGCGGACGGCTGCGTCAGCGAGGTCGGTATGCTGGTCAGGGCCTGTGCACTGGGACAGGCATCGTCATCGCTGCTCGCCGCCCATATCGTTGGAAGGAGTCCGGCCGACGTTGCGGCGGCGCGCGATGAACTGACGGCATGGTTGGCCGGCGAAGGGCCGATGCCGTCCTGGCCCGGGCTAGAGATATTCATCCCCGCGCTTGGCGTGACCGCACGTCATCCGTCGATCCGGTTGGCGTTCGAGGCCGCCGCCGCCGCCGCCGAGGCGGCGGCATCGCGCGAGGAGGCGCGCTGATGCACGGCGCCTCAATGCTGCGCGACGGTGTCGTCATGCTCGGTGTCGGGCTGGTGTTCGTCCTGCTGTTCCGTCGCCTCGGGCTCGGCGCGACCCTGGGCTTTCTCGTTGCCGGAGCGCTGATCGGCCCGGAGGGGTTGAACCTGATCGGCGATGCCCAGGGCAAGATCAGCGTCGCCGAATTGGGCATCACCTTGCTGCTCTTCATCGTCGGGCTCGAACTCAACCTGTCGCGCCTGTGGAAGATGAAGCAGGATATATTCGCGATAGGGCTGATCCAGGTCCTGGCGTGCGGGTTGGCGATCACCTTGGTGGTGCGCGGATTCGCCAATTTCTCTTGGCAGGCGGCGTTGGTGCTCGGCCTGCCGCTCGCCTTGTCCTCGACTGCGCAGGTATTGCCGATGTTGCAGTCGGCCGGACGGCTGCGCACGCCGTTCGGAGAGCGCGCCTTCGCGATCCTGCTGTTCCAGGATCTGTCGATCGTGCCGCTGATCACGCTGGTGACGATCCTGTCGCGCAATCCCGCCGACCAGCAAGGGCCGCCGGGCTATCTGCTGTTCATCTATACCGTGGCGGCGATCACCGGACTGGTGCTGGTCGGCCGCTTCCTGTTGCGGCCGCTGTTCCGGGTGATCGGCAATCTCGGCGAGCGCGAGATGTTCATTTTCGCCGCCCTGTTCACGGTGACCGCATCGGCGGCGCTGATGGAATATCTCCATCTGTCGACCGCGCTGGGCGCCTTCGTCGCGGGCGTGATGCTGGCGGATTCGCCCTATCGGCACGAGCTCGAAGCCGATGTCGAGCCATTCCGGTCGATCCTGCTCGGACTGTTCTTTCTGGCGGTCGGCATGTTGCTGGATATTCACGTCATCGCCGACCGGCCCTTCTTCGTGATCGGCATGGCGCTGGCGCTCATCGCGACCAAGGCTGCGATCATCTTCGCCATCGGCATGGCGTTCAGGATGAACTGGCGCGGCGCGCTCGCGCTCGGGCTGCTGCTCAGCCAGGGCGGTGAGTTCGGTTTCGTCCTGTTCGCGCAGGCGCAACGGGCCCTGTTGATCGAGCCGGAAGCCGTGAGCATCTTCAGTGCGATCGTTACTTTGTCGATGGCGACGACGCCGTTCCTGATGATGGCCACGGCGCGCATCCGCGAAACGCCGCAAACCACTGGCGAGCGGGAAGGGCCGCGCGCCGACGGTGCCAACGCGCTGATCGTCGGCTACGGTCGTTTTGGGCAGACCGTTTCGCAAGTCCTGATCGCCGCGGGCATTCCGGTGACGTTGATCGATACCGATATTGAGATGATCGACGTCGCCGCCGATTTCGGTGCCAAGGTCTATTATGGTGACGGCACGCGGCTCGACCTGCTGCGTCAGGCGGGCGCGCACGATGCGGAACTGATCCTGTTCTGTATCGACGGCGACCAGCTCGATGGCGACCTGATCGAGGGCGTGCACGAAGCTTTTCCGAAAGCGGCGATTTTCGCCCGGACCTACGACCGGCGCGCGTTGATCAAGCTCAAGGGGTCACCGATCGCGGGCGTGGTACGCGAAGTGATGGAATCCGCGGTCAGGATGGCGCGCATGGCGATGCAGGCGATCGAGATCGATCCCGCGGAGGCAGACCGCGCCGAGGACATGTATCGCGCGCGCGACAAGGAGCGGCTGCGCGCGCAATACGAAACCGGCGACGTCCGCGCGGCGCGCGATCGGATCATTACGATCGACGAACGCGAGGAACTGTTCGCCGCCACGCGGCGCGAACTCGCGACGGAAGCAGATGCGCAGGTTCCGGGTGCCGAGGGATTGGGAAGGGGGCAGGAACCATGAACTGGGTCGCGATCCTGGCGGCATTGTCCGGCGCGCTGGCGGTGGGCGCCGGCGCGTTCGGCGCGCATGGCGCGAGCGGTGAGGCGGCCGAATGGCTGAAGACCGGGGGGCATTACCAGCTCGTCCATGCCGTCGCGGCGCTGGTGGCGCTGAAAATGGAGGCGAAGGGCCCGGCGGCCTGCTTCGTGGTCGGCGGACTGATCTTTGCCGGCACGTTGTACCTGATGGCGCTCGGCGCGCCGCGCTGGTTCGGTGCGGTCACGCCGATCGGCGGACTGGCGCTGATCGCCGGCTGGCTGTGGTTGGCGTGGCACATGCGCGGCGCGCTTTAGGACCTGAAACCCGAATAGCCGATTGTCTGGTCGCATTCGCTAAGGCGGCTTGGCGAGCGATACTGTGTTGGAATGCGGGATATCCAAAGCATCTGTCTGTGACTGTCGATCGCCCACGTGCTGGGCGGTCCGCCTGCCCGGTCCCGCCACGGCGGCCGGTGATCCGACCAACCTTGCCCGTTTTTCAGCCGTCCAACATCCAGCGGACCGAATACACCGCAAAGCGATCACCACCGGCCTTGGGCGCATATTGACCACGGCGCGTAGCGATGTCGCAGGTCCCGCGGTCGAGTTCGGCATCGCCGGAGGAAACGGCGACGCGGCACGCCTTGGTCTTGCCGTCGGGACTCACCGTGATGACGATGACGGTGCGGCCCTGGGCGCGACGGTGCATCGCGCCGGTAGGATAGTCGTCATCGGTAAACCAGCTTCCCGGATTGCCGATCGCAATCGCCTTTGCAGACGGATCCGCGCCCCACTGTCGCATCAGGGCATTGTTGCACGTCGTCATGGCGTCGAGCACGGGTTGAATCTTGCCGGACGTGAACTCTACCGCCGCCTTGCCCGCTTCAAGTGTCAAGCCAGTGGACGCGCCGACCTTGTCCATGAAATCGGCCTCTAACTCGATCTCATAGGCGCGAGGACCATCCTGTTTGGGGAGCAAGCTGAAATAACTCATCGATCTCGACTCGCCCGACGGTTGGAGTTTGAGAGTCGCCGTGCCACTTTTCGCACCGGTACCCTCTTCGTTCGGCGTGAGGATGAATAGTTTGACGGCACTCGTCTCCATGGAGATCGATGGTTGGAAGGCAAGATAAGTCGGCGCGGCCGCGGGGCCGAATTGACGAGAGGCGATGCACATTGTCGGCTCATAGTCGACCGTCCATTTGCCCGAAGGCATCAGCGGCGTGTCGGCGGTCGCAAGAGCGAGCAAACCCGTGATAAACATCATTTCCCTCGATCGTTAGATCGCCACCTATCCCCCAATTGCGATGAAAGTCGAGCGCCGGCAGTGCAGTGATGACCGGGGCGATTAGATCAAGCCGCCGGTCGCGATGATATTACCGCTCGCCCTCTGTATCGGCAGCAGTCGTTGGCCGCCGAGAACCGTCTAGCCCAGCCGGATGGCAATCGATCCTCAGGGGGCTGATTCCTTTCGGGTGCCATCCCACCGTGATATGGTAGGGTTCTGGTTCGGGAGGGGCTTGCAATGGCCGATGCCGGGTTGAAGGGGATGCTTGGCGCGATCGTAGTCGGTGGCGCGATCGCATTGATCGGGGCGACGACACAGCCGTTTTGGTGGTGCTCGGTATTCACCTGCAAACCGAAGGACGATCCAACCCCCATTGCGACATCGTTGCCACCTGTCGGCACTACGACACCGACGCCGGCCGCGACGCCGTTCAAGCCGCATATGGGCGCGTTGATGATGGCAACCAACCTCCAGGGGGCCGACCTCAACGACGGGGAGATCGTCGCCAACGCGGAAGCCTGTCGCGCGCTATGTGACGCAGACGAGACCTGCATGGCGATGACCTATGTGATGCCGGATACCCAGCATCGCGAGAATGGGCATTGCTGGCTGAAGGGCGGCAAGCCTACTAGCAGTTCCAACAACTATATGATCTCGGCCATCAAGATCACGGACTAAGGCGGTCGCTGGGCCCCTCGCGCCGGGCTTCGCCAGCCGGTGAGGATCGATCCGGCGCGAATACCGGCCGCAATCGCCCCTGCCGGTCGCGGTAGAGATACCGGTCTTCCTTCTCGTCGATCGTATGGGGCGAAACGCGGTCGGGCGCGGTCTCGAAATGGCGCTCGATCCTGTCGACCTGGCGGTCGTCGCGGCGACCGCGCTTCACCCAGATATAGGCGATCCAGGCGAGCACCGGCGTGGTCAGAACGATCGGCGCGATCTCGATCGCCGTCGCGAGCACTTCGCGCGCGCTGCAGGCCGCGCCGCAACGGCCCGCCAGCCAGTCGAACAATTCCTGAAGCTCGGTCCCGCCGGCGACCTGGATGGTCATCAATACCAGTGCCGGGACGTAGATCGCCGCCCCCAGCGCAACCAGCACGATACGCCCGACGTGCCGGCGCGCCGGACTTGCCCCCCTGACGGCGTGGCCGGGACGAGCCGGGCGCCCGGTCATCCCTGCGCGTCCAGGAACGCCTCGACGTCCGTCAGGTCGACCGAATGATCGAGATAGGTCCGCCCGATGCCGTGCGCGAGCAGGAACGGCAGCGTCCCGGCGTCCATTTTCTTGTCGTGCCGCATATGGTCGACCAGCGTCGCACCGCTTGCCGCAATCCCCGCCGCCCTGATGCCGTCGGGCAGACCGACCGCGCGGAGGTGGGCGGCAACGCGGTCGGCATCCTGGCCCGGGCACAATCCGCGCCGCGCCGAATAGGCGAACGCCAGTGCCATGCCGGCCGCCACACCCTCTCCGTGCAGCAGGCGGTCCGAGAAGCCGGTTTCGGCCTCCAGCGCGTGGCCGAACGTGTGGCCGAGATTGAGCAGGGCGCGCTTGCCGGTCGTCTCCCGCTCGTCTTCGGCGACGATCCGCGCCTTGGCGCCGACCGCGTGCGCGATCGCATATTCGCGCGCCGCCGGATCGCCCGCGAGGAGCGTTTCGCCATTCGCCTCGCACCATTCGAAAAAGGCGAAATCGTCGATCAGCCCGTATTTGACGACCTCGGCATAGCCCGCGCGCGTTTCGCGGGCGGGCAACGTGTCCAGAACGTCGGGATCGATCAACACCAGCCCCGGCTGGTGGAACGCGCCGATCAGGTTCTTGCCCGCGCGGGTGTTGATCGCGGTCTTGCCGCCGACCGAACTGTCGACCTGCGCGAGCAGGGTGGTCGGGATCTGGACGAAGCCGCAGCCGCGCTTGACGATCGAACAGGCGAACCCGACCAGGTCGCCGATCACCCCGCCGCCCAGCGCGACGACGTGATCGCCGCGTTCGACGCCGTGTGCGAGCAGCCGGTCGGTCAGCGCCTCGAGTTGCGTCCAGCTCTTGGTGCCTTCGCCGGCCGGCAGCACGATCGCCTCGCTGGCGACCCCGGCCTGGGCAAGCGCGTGCTGCAGCGCGGCGAGATGCGGCGCGACATTCTCGTCGCTGACGATCGCGATCGAGCGGCCGCGCGACAACGGTTTGAGATGGTCGGCGGCGCGCCCGAGCAGGCCGCGGTCGATGACGATGTCGTAGCTGCGGGAACCGAGCGAAACGGGAACGATGGTCACAGGTCGAGGGCTTTCAGGATCGCGTTGACGGCCGATTCGTGTGGCGCCTGGTCGCTGGAAATACGGATCGGCGCCTGGGCGTAGATCGGGTTGCGGACCGCGGCCAGTTCGTCGAGCACGTCGCGCGGGTTGCGGTTGCGGAGCAACGGGCGCGTATCGCGACGGCGGACGCGCTCGGCCAGGATATGGGTCGGCGCGTCGAGCCAGATCGCGATCGCCTGGTCGAGGATCAGCGCCCGCGTTTCCTCGTTGATGAACGCGCCACCGCCGGTCGCGATCACCTTGGGCCGGCCATCGACCAGGCGCGCGATCACGCGCCGTTCGCCGTCGCGGAAATACGGTTCGCCGAATTTTTCGAAAATCTCGGCGACCGTCATGCCGGCCGCTTCCTCGATCTCGGTATCGGCATCGACGAAGGGCAAATGGAGGCGCGCCGCCAGCCTGCGGCCGACGGTCGACTTGCCGACGCCCATCAGCCCGACGAGCACGATCGGCTTGCCGGTCCACGAAAGAGAAGGGGAGGCGCTTTGCAACATGGGTTTGGGGGCTATACAGCGCACCGCACGCTCGGGCACAAGCATTGTCCCGGGCGGCGTAACGGGCGGCGTGCCGATTTGACCGCCGAAAGATTGTAGAGAGTATAGTCGCATGTCGCGAATGATGGTGGTGCTGATCGTCGTGCTGGTGGTGCTGGTCGGGGGCATGTTCCTCTTGTCGGGCCGCGCGCACGAGACGCAGCAAACCCGGGTGGAAAAGGCTGTCTCGCTTGCGAATCTCCAGAGCTAGCGCCGGCGTTTCGGCGTTTGCCCTGGCGCTGGTCGCCATCGGCGGCGTCGCGCTGGCGCAGCAGAAACCCGAATCGATCCTGCCACCGGGCTTCGACCAGCCGGTGACGCCGGCGCCGCGGCCGGCGCCCGCGCCACGGCCGTCGCCGCGCGCCTCCGTCGCACCGCCCGCGCCGGCGCCCGCGCCATCGGTGGCACCGACCGGCAGCAGCACCGCGTCGCCGATCACCGTGCCATTGGCGGCGCCTGTTCCCGCGCCCGTCGCCACCGATCCCGCCACGGGCTTGCCGATCGCCGCCCCGGCGCCCCCCGCCGCCACGGGGCAGGCACGCTATACGCTGCCCGAATCGTCGCGCCGCGATCTCTCGATGATCGGCATCGTCCCGCTCGCCGAGCGGATGATGAGTCCCAATGCCTTCGGCAACGCCGATGGCCGCTATGTCGAGCGGCTGATGCGCGGCACCCACGCGCCGATCGTGTCGCGCTGGCTTTCGATCGCGCTGCGCCGCCTCTTGCTTCAGCCGATCGCCACGCCGCGCAACGTCAACGGCGCCGATTTCGCCGCCGAACGTGCCTGGCTGTTGCTGCGGATGGGCGAATCGGTCGGTGCGCGGGCAATGGTGCAGTCGGTCGATCCGCAGGACTACACACCCAAACTCTATCAGGTCGCGATGCAGGCGGCGCTGGCGACCGGCGATGTCGGGGCGATGTGTCCGCTGGCCAATGACGCGGTCAAGGTGTCGAGCGAACCCGCCTGGGTGTTGGCGCGCGCGATGTGCGCGTCGATGTCCTCGTCGCCGAGCGCGGCGACGCCGCTGATGAATCAGGCCAAAAGGGTGGCCGGCGGCATCGACCTCGCGCTCGCGCAGAAGATCGCCGGCCGTGGCTCCAACAAGGGCGACGTCGTGATCGAGTGGCAGGGCGTGTCGACCATCAACGCCTGGCGTTACGGCCTGGCGATGGCGGCGGGGGAAGAGATTCCCGACGCGCTGTTCGCCGGCACCGGGCCGCAGATGCGCTATTGGCAAGTGCTCGCGCCGCAGGAAACGCCCGTCAAACGCTCGCAATTCGCCGATCAGGCCGCCGGTCAGGGGATATTGTCGAACCTCGCGCTGGTCGATCTCTACGGCTTGATCGACGCGGGCGACGATCAGGGCAATCCTGCCAATGGCGTCGCGAGCGATCTGCGCACGGCCTATACCGGGGCGACGCGCGATGCCCGCCTCGCCGCGCTGCAGGGATTGTGGGGGCAGGACAATTCGGGGCTGGCCGGCTATGGCCGCCTCGTCCTGACGGCGCGTGCCGCGCTGCGCATTCCCGTGGCGGCGAAGACCGACGGCAGCGATCAGCTGATCGCGGCGATGCTGACCGCGGGCTTCGACGGCCCGGCGGCGCGCTGGCGCAATGCGGTGTCGCGCGGCAGCCTGGGCTGGGCGCTGATCCTGGTGTCCGAGCCTGACGCCAATGCCCATTACGGATCGGGAGAGGTCAGCGCCTTTTCGGCCGATACCGACAAGCAGCGGATGTTTGCCGCCGGTCTGGCCGGGCTCGGAAAGATCGATGCGTCGGTCGCCGAAAGCTACGGCGTCGATGTGCAGGGCGACAATGACTGGACCCGCGCGATCGACCGCGCCGCGGCCCAGGGCCGTCCCGGCGAGGTGCTGGTGCTGAGCGCCGCGGGGATGCAGACGCCGAGCTGGCGCGGTATGCCGCCCGCCGGCCTGTTCCACATCGTCAACGCGCTGCGCGTGGTCGGGCTGGGTGCCCTGGCGCGGATGGTCGCGGCGGAAGCCGTGACGCGGGCTTGATCGCCCGTCCGGGTCTCGACGACCGTGCGCTGATCGAGCGCTTCCTCGAAATGCTGGCGGCGGAGGCGGGGGCGGCGGGCAATACGATCGCGGCCTATGCCAGCGACCTGAGGCTCGCATCCGAGGCGTTGGGCGGCGGGCTCGCATCGGCTGGAACGGCGGAGATCGAACGGCTGGGCAATGGCTGGCGCGACTTGTCGCGGTCGACCGTCGCGCGCAAGGCGGCGGCGTTGCGGCGCTTCTACGGTTTCCTGGCCGATGAGGGGCACCGTCCCGACGATCCCGGTGCCGCCTTGCCGCGCCCGGGCGCGCGCCGGCCATTGCCCAAGGTCCTCAGCCATCAGGATGTGGAGCGCCTGTTCGCCGCGATCGCCGAGCGCCAGGCGCGCGTGCCGGCCGACCCGAACGACCTGCGCCTCGCTGCCTTGATCGAGCTCCTCTACGGATCGGGGCTCCGCGCGAGCGAACTCGTCTCGCTCCCGCGCAACGCGATCCAGCCCGACCGGCCGTACATCATCCTGAAGGGCAAGGGCGGGCGTGAGCGGCTGGCGCCGCTATCCGACCGTGCCCGCGCCGCAGTCGCCGCGTGGCGCGGGCATGTCGCCAGCGATCGGCTATGGCTGTTTCCGTCTGGCAAGGGCCATTTGTCGCGAGTCCGGCTCTATCAATTGATCAAGGCGCTCGCCGCCGATGCCGGCATCCCGCCCGACCGCGTCAGTCCCCACGTCCTGCGCCACGCCTTCGCCACCCATTTGCTGGAGGGGGGCGCCGATCTTCGCGCGCTCCAGGCGATGCTCGGGCATGCCGATATCGCCACCACCGAAATCTACACCCATGTCGACAGCAAGCGGCTGATCGACCTGGTCAACACCCGTCACCCGCTCGTTGACGTCGTCCCGCGCCGGCAATAGAGCGCCGCGCTCAACATCGTGGGGCAAAGCCGGGCTTCGACAAGCCCCGCCCGAACGGATAATAGGGCGCGCATGGCAACCTTTCTGGATTTCGAGAAGCCGATCGCCGAGTTGCAGGGGCGGATCGACGAGCTTCGCGACACCGCGTCGGACGGCGCGATCGACATCGATGCCGAGGTCAGGCGGCTGCAGGCCAAGTCCGATGCGATGCTCAAGGCGACCTATGCCAGGCTGACCCCGTGGCAGAAGACGCAGGTCGCGCGCCACCCGGATCGCCCGCATTTCAAGGACTATGCCGCCGGGCTGTTCGAGGATTTCATGCCGCTCGCCGGCGACCGCGCGTTTGCCGACGACCAGGCGATCCTGGGCGGTTTCGCGACCTTCCGCGGTCAGAAGGTCATGGTGATCGGCCATGAAAAGGGCGACGACACGGCCAGCCGCCTCAGGCACAATTTCGGCATGGGCAAGCCGGAGGGGTATCGCAAGGCGATCCGCCTGATGGAACTGGCCGACCGGTTCGGGCTGCCGGTGCTGACCCTGGTCGACACGTCGGGCGCGTTTCCCGGCGTGCAGGCCGAGGAACGCGGCCAGGCCGAAGCGATCGCGCGCTCGACCGAGGCATGCCTCAAGCTCGGTGTGCCGATGATCGCCGCCGTGGTGGGCGAAGGCGGATCGGGCGGCGCGATCGCGCTGGCCGCGGGCAATCGCGTGCTGATGTTCGAACACGCCGTCTATTCGGTGATCTCGCCCGAAGGCTGTGCCTCGATCCTGTGGCGCACCGCCGACAAGGCTTCCGATGCCGCCGAAGCGATGAAAGTGACCGCGCAGGACCTCAAGAGCCTGGGCGTCATCGACACGATCGTCGCCGAGCCGCTGGGCGGCGCGCAACGCGATCCGGCGGCCGCAATCGCGGCGCTGGGCGATGCCATGGCCGATGCCCTGGGCGGGCTGCACAATATGAGCCCCGATCAGCTGAAGCTCGACCGCCGCGAGAAGTTCCTGGCGATGGGGCGGATTTAGATTCCCTCTCCCTGTGGGAGAGGGAGGGAGCCGCGCGCAGCGCGGCGGAAGGGTGAGGGCAGCAGCTCACCGCTTAAATCGACCCTCACCTTCCCACTCGGCTGCGCCGAGCGGGCCCCTTCCTCTCCCAAAAGGAGAGGAGATTAAATAAAAAGGGGCGGCGGAACCGAAGTTCCGCCGCCCCTCTGTTTCAGCAGTAAGCGTTTGAGCTTACGAAGCCTTCATGTTCGACGACACGTTGCCGAAGGTCGTCTTGAGCTGGTTGCCCAGGCCCTGCATCGCGGCAATGGCGGCGACGGCGATCAGCGCGGCGATCAGGCCGTACTCGATGGCGGTGGCACCCTTCTTGTTGGTGAAAATCTTGCGAATGGTCTTCATTTCCGGTCTCCAGTGGTTCGAACTACTTCAGTCACCCGGCTGAACCAGGAGAGCCCCCCGTTTCAGCAATTCGAATCACTAGGGCCGCGCGGTTGAGAAAAGTTTAATGCCCGGAACGAATTGTTGCGGAGGGCGCCCTCAATGGGAATTCTGTACCTTGTCCGCCACGTTGTTCCACATGCCCGTGGTGGTGCTCGCCAATCCCTGAAGGGCGGCGATCATCGTCAGCACGACGAGCGACAGAATCAGGCCGTATTCGACGGCGGTCGCACCCCTGCGGCTCTTGGCCAATCGGCGAAGCAAATGGATCATCGTCTTTTTGCCGCGTACGGCTCCCCAATCTCATCATGGATGCTAGGCACGTTTCGTTAACGAATGACCAACAGCGCAAAGGATCGTGCCGAAATGGACCTGATGCCCGTCGTGGCGGTGGCGCTGACCGATCGCGACGGGCGCATCCTCGTCGCCCAGCGGCCGGCGGAAAAGGAACATGGCGGCCTGTGGGAATTTCCCGGCGGCAAGGTCGAACCGGGCGAATCCCCCGAATCGGCGCTGGTCCGGGAACTGCGCGAGGAACTGGGCGTCGGGGTCGATCCGGCCGCCCTCGAACCAGTCACGTTCAGCAGTGGCCCGCGCGGATCGCGCCACCTGCTCCTGCTTCTCTATCGGTGCAGCGCGTGGCGGGGCGAGCCGCGGCCGCTCGATGCCGCGGCATTGCGCTGGGTCATGCCCGACCGGCTCGGCGATCTGGACATGCCGCCGGCCGACCGGCCGTTCGTCTCAGTCCTTGCGGCCGAGCGCCGCCGCTAGCGATGCCGTCGCACTGCCGCGTCGCGCCGGCTTCGGCTGGTCCGGGGAGGGTGCCCAGCCGGTGAGGAAGATGAGGTCGAACCGTTCCGGCGTGCGGCCGTCGGGGTCGGCGCGATCGGCAAAGGCGCCGGCCGCGGCGGCCAGCCGGTCGCGGCGCAGCGGCACGCGCCCCGCCAGCACGTTGGTCGCCGCCATGCCGCGCAGGTCGCCGATCAGCCGGAACAGGTCGGGATAGCGCACGGTGAGCGTCTCGCTGTCGGCGACGGGCAGGGCGAACCCGGCGCGGACCAGCAGGTCGCCGGCGGAGCGGACGTCGATCATCGGGTGGAATCGCGCAGCCGGCCGCTCGGCCTCCGCGTGCAGGAACGCACTCCGCATGGCCGGGAGCGAGGTGCCGCCGACGAACGCCCCCAGGAACAGCCCGTCGGGACGGAGCGCTCGCCGCATCTGGGCGAGCGCGCCGGGCACGTCGTTGACGCTGTCGAGCACGCCCGCCGACACGACGAGATCGAAACTCTCGGGATCGACCGGCAGCCGGTCCTCGTCGGCCTGGATGCCGCCGGCGCGCGCGGCGAAGGCGCGGCCCGCGTCGATCCGGGTCACCGTGCTGCCCGGCGGCGCGACGAAGGCGCCATCGAAACAGCCGATGTCGAGCACGCGGGCAAAGGTGCGATTGACGCTGTCGAGCCGCTCCCCGATCCCGTCGAGCATCGCCGCACGCAGGAAATCGTGCCCGGCATAGATCGGGGCAGCGCGGTCGCGGCGCAGGCGGCGCGCCGCGCGATCGAAGATTTCAGGGGAGTCCATTGCGCGCGCTTGTGCCGCCGCCGTGACGGCGCGACAAGAGCGCGATGGGGGTACGCGACATCCTGGCCGACACGATTGCGCTGGCGCTGCCGCCGCGCTGCCCCGGCTGTGGTGCCGTGGTGCGCGGCGACCACCGCTTTTGCGCGCGATGCTGGGATTCGCTCGAGTTCATCGGCGAACCCTGGTGCGCGACCTGCTGCGCGCCGTTCGATGTCGACCGCGGCCCGGCGGCGCAATGCGGCGCCTGCCTGGCGGCCCCGCCGATCCATGCCGGTGCGCGCGCGGCGGTCGCATATGGTCCGGTCGCGAAGACGGTTGCGTTGCGGCTCAAATATGGCGGCCGGCTGGCCCTGGCGACGACGGCGGCGCGCTTGATGGCGCGGCACTTGCCGGCGGACGCCGACCTGCTCGTGCCGGTCCCACTGCATCGCTGGCGGCTGTGGAGCAGGGGCTACAATCAGGCAGTGCTGATCGCCGACGCGCTGTCGGGACGGGATGGGCCGCCGCACGACCGGTTCCTGCTTCGTCGGCCCCGGCGCACGCCAGCGCTTCGCGGCATGAATCCGCGCCAGCGTCGGGAGGCGGTGCGTGCCGCTTTCGCCGTCAGCCGCCGCCTGGACGGCGAGCATGTCGTGCTGGTCGACGACGTCTATACCAGCGGTGCCACCGCCGATGCCTGTTCGCGCGCCTTGATCCGGGCGGGGGCGGGGAAGGTGACCGTGCTGTGCTGGGCGCGCGTGGTCGGCGACAGCGACGATTGACAAGCCCGGCGCGTCTCTCCACCTCCTTGTCGTTATGGCGACGGTGGAAATCTATACGAAGGCCTGGTGCCCCTATTGCGTGCGGGCGATGAAGCTGCTCGCGTCGAAGGGCGTCGAGCCGGTCGAATATGACGTGACGATGGGCGGCCCCAAAAAGGCCGAGATGGTCGAGCGTTCGGGCGGCCGCATGACGATGCCGCAGGTGTTCATCGACGGAAAGCATATCGGCGGGTCCGACGATCTCGCCGCGCTCGACGCCGATGGGGGGCTGGACCCGCTGCTGGCGGCATGAATCTCGCGGGCAAGATCGCCGTGCTCCAGATGACGTCCGGGATCGATCCGGCCGCCAACCGGGACACGATCGTCGGCGCGGTGGCGGCCGCCGCGGCCGAAGGCGCGATGATGATGTTCACGCCCGAAGTATCCGGGCTGGTCGACCGCGATCGGCAACGGGCGGCGCCCAACCTGTTTTCGGAAGAGGACGATCCCGTTCTCGCCGCAGTGTGCGCAGCGGCCGCGGATCATGGACTCTGGGTCCATCTGGGCTCGCTGCTCATTCGCCGGGACGATGGCAAGCTCGCCAATCGCGGTTTCGTGATCGACGGTGCGGGGGCGATCCGCGCCCGGTACGACAAGCTTCACATGTTCGACGTCGACTTGCCGACCGGGGAGAGTTGGCGCGAATCGGCTGCCTATACGCCGGGCGAAGGGGCGGTGGTGGTGGCGACGCCGGTTGGCCGATTGGGTCTGTCGATCTGCTACGACATGCGGTTTCCCGACCTTTACGCCGCGCTGACCAATGCGGGCGCGACGATGCTGGCGATGCCGGCGGCGTTCACGCGTCCGACCGGAGAGGCGCATTGGCACGTGTTGTTGCGGGCTCGGGCGATCGAAGGAGCCTGTTTCGTGGTCGCCGCCGCGCAGACCGGCGTGCACGAGGATGGCCGCGCGACCTATGGCCATTCGCTGGTTGTCGATCCCTGGGGCAAGGTGCTGCTCGACATGGGCGAGGCGCCGGGATTGGGCTTTGCCGAGATCGACCCCGTCTTGCAGGACGATGTCCGTGCGCGCGTTCCCGCGCTACGGCATCGCCGCGCCATCCCCGAGGTCGCGCAGGCATGATCGTGTTCGACCTCAAATGCGGCAACGCCCATATATTCGAGGCATGGTTCGGCTCGTCCGGCGATTATGAGGATCAGCGCGCCCGCGGGCTGGTGAGCTGCCCGATGTGCGGCGACGCGACGATCGAAAAGGCGGTGATGGCGCCCAACATCGCCACCTCGGGCAATATCCAGACCGCGCAGACGGCGGCCCCGACCGGGCCCAACGGCGTCACGCCCGAAGTGATGAAGGCGGCGATGGCCGAACTGGCCGCCATGCAGAAGAAGGCGCTCGAAGGATCGACCTGGGTCGGCAAGAGCTTCGCCAATCGTGCCCGCGCCATGCATGAGGGGGAGGAGGCGCACGCGCCGATCCACGGCCAGGCCTCGCCCCAGGAAGCGAAGGCGTTGATCGACGACGGCGTGACCGTCTCACCCTTGCCGTTTCCCGTGGTTCCGCCCGAAGCCCGCAATTGACCGGCATCCATGGCGCCGGTACCAGACGGCGCGTGGTTCCGTAGCTCAGCCGGATAGAGCGCCACTTTCCTAAAGTGGGCGTCGGGGGTTCGAGTCCCTCCGGGACCACCATTCGCTCTCCAGCGGGATGCCGACGATCGCCCAGGTGCTGATCCCGATACCGGCGCAGGATTTCGATCCCAGCGAAGTGGCCGTCAGCTGGCAGGTGCTGACGCGGCTCGGCCATCGCGTGCGGTTCGCAACGCCCGACGGCCGGCCGGGAGCGGCGGATCAGATCATGATCGACGGTATCGGACTCGATCCGTGGAGCCGCGTGCCTGGGCTGCGCCGGTTTCGCCTGATCGGCGCCTTGCTGCGCGCGAACGGCGATGCCCGGCGCGCCCATGCGGCCATGCTGCGCGATCCGGAATTCGCGCATCCGATGCGCTGGGACGATGTCGCCGCGGACACGTTCGACGGCCTTTTGCTCGGTGGCGGTCATCGCGCGCGTGGGATGCGGACCTTCCTGGAAAGCGAGGTATTGCAGCGGCTGGTCGCGTCGTTCTTCGCCGCCGACAAGCCCGTTGCCGCGATCTGTCACGGCGTCCTGCTCGCGGCGCGCAGCAAGCGGGCGGACGGGCGGTCGGTATTATACGGTCGCCGTACGACGGCGCTGACCTGGAAGCAGGAAAAGGCCGCCAGCGCGCTCGCTCATGTCGGACGGCGCTGGGACCGCGACTATTACCGCACCTATACCGAGACGCCTGGCGAGCCGGAGGGGTACATGTCCGTCCAGGCCGAAGTGACGCGCGCGCTCGCACGGCCGGAGGATTTCGTCGACGTTCCGTCCGACGCGCCGTTCGCCGCGCGTAAGACGAGCGGCCTGGCGCGCGACACGATCGACGACGACCGCGCCGCCTGGGTGGTGTGCGACGGGACATATGTTTCGGCGCGTTGGCCGGGCGATGCGCATACCTTCGCGCGTCGTTTCGCCGGGATATTGACCGGGGCGCCCTGAGCTACCCGCTGCCCACGCGGTGGCGAAAACATCTCATCCGTTGCCCACAAGCGGTATCGGCCGCCGTCATACGGATCGTTCGTCGGCAGCGATGTTGCGGCCATTCCGCATTTGTGACCCGGACCGCTCGCAACCCTCGGCCGATCCAATCTGGCAAAATTCTACAATGTAAGCGCTGGATTTCCGGTCATTAAGAGCGGCGTTGCAGATCGGGGGATGCAATGCCGATGCGGAATCATGGGTCGCCGAGGAACTCGGCCGGCCCTGCCGGGGCGGGGTGCAGGCCCGCCGATCAGCCGACATGAAAAAAGGGGGGATGATTCCGATGGAACAGGACAAGTCGACCGAGGCGGCCGTCGCCGACCTCAAGGCGAAGCAGAACAAGCAGGCGAAATGGGCCAAGATCGGCGGGGCCCTGGTCCTCGTCGCCGCCTTGATACGGGGAGCGTCGTTCTTCCTCGCCAGCCCCGAACTCAAGGACTGCGACGACTCGTCGATAACCTCGACCGTGACCTCGATATTTCAGGACTCGCTGAAGTCGCAGAACATCGATGCCAAGGTCACGGGTCTGACGAACGTCATGACCGTCAGCCGCGCCGACAAAGTCGCGATGTGCTCGGCGAAGGTCAGCTTTTCGGACGGATCCTCGGCCGCAGCCACGTATGAGGTCACGCCCGACAAGGTGACGATCAAGAGCAGCAACGCCCGAACGGAATAGGGCGATGGTCGCCGCGATCTTCATCGTCGTCGGAATGATCGTCTTCGCCGCGAGCTTCGTGGCCGGCAACCTCGCGGACGGCGTTGCCCGGCGCGCCCGCGAATGGCCGCGAACGCAGGGCAAGGTCGTCGACGTGACCGTGGTGTCGCTGTCGCAGGGCACCTACACGCCGCGCATCAGCTATTCCTACGAAGTCGCGGGCAAGGGATATGCGAACGATCGCCGACGGCCGGGCGGGAATCCCTATTTCTATCGCATGTCCAGGGCAGTCGATTGCCTTACGGGGTTCGAGGTCGGCGCGCCGGTGACCGTCTATTATCGCGCGAACGATCCGCGGCGCTCGGCGATCGAGATCGAGCCGTTCAGCGTCATCGTGCCGATCCTGCGATGGCTGGGGGTGGGCTTGCTGATTGGCGGACTGGTCGCGCGGTTGTGAACCACATGGCGTCCGGCGCCGAGTGGCCGGCCTATGCCGGCTTGCCCCTGTTTTTCGCTGCCAGGGCGCGCTTCCACCGCAAGCGCAATTCGCCGGGGCGCGCATCGTAGCGTTCGTCGAGAAAGTCCGCCGCGATCACGCGATCGGTGCGGAAATGGCGGAAATCCTGACGTAACTCGCACCAGGCGGCGAGCATCCGGGTCTGTTCGAAGAAGCCGACGATGACGGGCCACACTACGCGATTGCTGACGTCGCCGCGCTCATCGCGATACTCCAGCCGGACCTTGCGACCGTCGCGGATCCAGCTGCGGACGCGAGCGAGATCGATAAGGTCGGGTGAAGCCGGCGGTCTTGGGGGAGCGCCGATCGACGGGTCGGCAACGAACGGGCGCAGCCGTTCGGGGACCACCGAGGTGATCTTGGCGACAAGATCGCGAGCCGCCGCCGCCAATACGGGGTCGCCACGGCTCGCCACCCATTGCGCGCCCAATACGGCCGCCTCGATCTCGTCGGGGGTCAGCATCAGCGGCGGCATGTCGAAGGCGTCGTCGAGGATATAACCAAATCCCGCCTCGCCGGTGATCGGCACGCGCTGCCCGATCAGGTCGGCGATATCGCGATACACGGTGCGTGCCGACACTTCGAGTTCGGCGGCGATGTCCTGCGCCGTCACCGGGCGCGACGAGCGGCGGAGGATCTGGATGATCTGAAACAATCGGTCGGCGCGTCGCATGGTGGATTTCCTACTGACAGAATGCTGTCAGTAGGGTGCTCGTACAAGCCTTCTTGTCGAACGGCAATCGGTTTGCCGCTCAGTCAATGAAGGAGCAGACGATGATCACGCTATATCACGCCCCGCAATCGCGTTCGTCCCGGATGATCTGGCTGCTCGAGGAAATCGGCGCGCCCTATACGATCCGTCCGGTCTCGATCTTCCGCCCGATGACGGGCGAGGGGACGCCTGACACGGCCAATCCGCACCCGGACCAGCGTGTCCCGGCGATCGAATATGCCGGCATGGTGGTCGCGGAGTCGGTCGCTATCGCGCTGTGCCTCGCCGACGCTTTCCCGGCGGCGGGACTTGCGCCCACGCCGGACTCGCCGGACCGCGGCGCCTATCTCACCTGGATGGCGTGGTATGCCGCCGAGATGGAGCCGGCGATGTTCGCGGCGATGTCGGGCGAACTGGCCGCATCGCCGAACAAGCAACGCAATTACGACGCGGTGCTGCGGCGGATCGAAAGTGCGCTGGCGGACTCGGCTTATGTCATGGGCGCAGACTTCTCCGCGGCCGACCTGCTCATCGGCAGCGCGCTGGCCTGGGGCCGCCATGTCTTCCCTGAAAGCAAGCTGATCGATGCCTATGTCGCACGCTGCGGCGGCCGCCCGGCGGCGGTACGCGGCCGGGCGTTGGACGACGCCAGCGGGGTGCAGATCGCCGAAGCGACCGAAGCGGTCGCCGCCTGACGCGCTTGGTAATCTCTCCGCGGGCGGTGTCGCTCAGGGTGACGGAGGGAGAGGATTGAGGCGGCGGTTTCCGCCCGTCCAAAGCGCATGAAAAAGGGCGCCGCGTGGTTCTCCCCCGCGCGGCGCCCCTTTTTTGCGACAAGGCGGCGTTCAGGCCTTCACGTGCTTCGAGATGTGCTTGTTCATCTCGAACATCGTCACCTTGTCCGTGCCGAAGACCTTCTTCAGCTTGTCGTCGGCCAGAATCTCGCGCTTGTTGGCGGGGTTCTGCAGATTGTTCTTCTTGATGTGGTCCCACACCTTGCTGATCACCTGGCTGCGCGGCAGCGGCGCGGTGCCGACGATCGCGCCCAGCTCGGGCGACGGGGTGACGGGCGCGTGGATGCCGCCGGTCTTGGGTGCAGTAGCCATTGCATTCCTTCCTGTTCGTTCGGCCGGTTTTCCGGCCCAGACTCATTACGCCTTATCGAGCGCGCCCCTCTTGTGCGCTGCCTTTTTGCACTTGTCACTCCTTAGGATGACGAGCGGTTCGAGTTTTGGCTCGGAGAGCGAGGATGTCCCCGGCTCTCACGGTCCGCATCGCCGGGCAGGGAAGGGTGTCGCGCGGCCCGGGGGCGTTGCGTCCGGCCCGCACCGCCCGCATTGCCGACCGGCGTCGCCGCTGGCCGCTTCGGCGCGCCGGGGCGGTCGCCGGAGCGCGCGCGCAAGGATTCTCGAAATCGGGGTATGGCGACGGTTGCTCCGGGCGCGTGAGCAGCTAGAAGCGGGCGCGAGATTCTGGGAGACGATGCCGATGAAGACCCGCGCCGCCGTCGCGTTCGAAGCGAAGAAGCCGCTCGAGATCGTCGAGGTCGACCTGGAGGGCCCCAAGGCCGGCGAAGTGCTGGTCGAGATCATGGCGACGGGCATCTGCCACACCGATGCCTACACGCTCGATGGATTTGATTCTGAAGGGATTTTTCCGTCGATTCTGGGCCATGAGGGCGCCGGCATCGTGCGTGAGGTTGGCCCCGGCGTGACCAGCGTGAAACCAGGCGACCATGTCATTCCGCTCTACACGCCCGAATGCCGGCAGTGCAAAAGCTGCCTCAGCGGCAAGACGAACCTGTGCACCGCGATCCGCGCGACGCAGGGCAAGGGGCTGATGCCCGACGGCACCACCCGCTTTTCGTACAAGGGGCAGCCGATCTTCCATTATATGGGCTGCTCGACCTTCTCGAATTTCACCGTGCTGCCCGAGATCGCGGTGGCGAAGATCCGCGAGGACGCGCCCTTCCAGACCAGCTGCTATATCGGTTGCGGCGTGACCACCGGCGTCGGCGCGGTCGTCAAGACCGCCAAGGTCGAACCGGGTTCGAACGTAATCGTGTTCGGATTGGGCGGAATCGGCCTGAACGTTATCCAGGGCGCCAAAATGGTCGGCGCCGACAAGATCATCGGGGTCGATCTCAACGACTCGAAGGAGGAATGGGGCCGGCGATTCGGCATGACCGACTTCGTCAATCCGACGAAAGTGGAGGGCGACCTGGTGGCGCATCTGGTCGCGCTGACCGATGGGGGCGCCGACTATACGTTCGACGCGACCGGCAATACCGACGTGATGCGCACAGCGCTCGAGGCGTGCCATCGCGGCTGGGGCACCAGCATCATCATCGGCGTGGCCGAGGCGGGCAAGGAAATCTCGACCCGGCCGTTCCAACTCGTCACCGGGCGCAATTGGCGCGGTACCGCGTTCGGCGGCGCCAAGGGCCGCACCGACGTGCCGAAGATCGTCGACTGGTACATGCAGGGCAAGATCGCAATCGATCCGATGATCACGCACGTGCTCAAGCTCGACGAGATCAACAAGGGATTCGACCTGATGCATGCGGGCGAGAGCATCCGCAGCGTCGTGGTTTTCTAAAGGGCATTCCGCCCGTTCGCCTGGAGGGAGGAACTATGTTTTCGCACATGATGGTCGGCAGCAACGATCTCGACCGATCGAAGACATTCTACGATGCGCTGTTCGGCGCGATCGGGGGCAAGGAAGCCATCGTCGATCCCAAGGGACGGCTGATGTATCTGCACAATGGCGGTATTTTCATGGTTACGGCGCCGATCGACGGCCAGCCGGCATGCCATGCGAACGGCGCTACGATCGGCTTCGCGATGGAATCGCCTGCGCAGGCGGACGCGTGGCATGCGGCGGGCGTTGCCGCCGGCGGCACCCCGATCGAGGAGGATCCGGGCATTCGCGAAGGTAATGGCATGAAGCTGTACCTCGCGTACCTGCGCGATCCGGACGGCAACAAATTGTGCGGCCTGCACCGCGTACCCGCCTGATCCTCGGTTGATCGCGTGAGCCTGACCGTCAAATCGAGCCACCGTGCGTTCGGCGGCGTCCAGGGTGTGTACGAACACGCCTCGGCCGCCACCGGCACGCCGATGACCTTTTCGATGTTCGTGCCGGAGCATGAGGAGGGCACACAGCTGCCGGTGCTCTGGTATCTTTCGGGCCTGACCTGCACCCACGCGAACGTTACCGAGAAAGGCGAATTCCGCCGGGCCTGTGCCGAGCACAAGGTGATCTTCGTCGCCCCTGACACCAGCCCGCGCGGCGACGAGGTGCCGGACGACGATGTCTATGATTTCGGCAAGGGCGCCGGCTTCTATGTCGATGCGACCGAAGCGCCCTGGTCAGCCAATTTCCGCATGCGCTCGTACATCGAGGATGAGCTGCCGGCATTGGTCGCCGCCGAGTTTCCGATGGCGGACATGGCACGCCAGGGAATCACCGGGCACTCGATGGGAGGGCATGGCGCCCTGACCATCGCGCTACGCAACCCCGACCGCTTCCACAGCGTCTCGGCCTTCGCGCCGATCGTATCGCCGCTCAATTGTCCGTGGGGCGAGAAGGCGTTGGGCGGCTACCTCGGGCAGGATCGCGGCGCCTGGCGTGCCTATGACGCCTGCGCGTTGATCGATGATGGCGCGCGCGTCGCGGAAATCCTGGTCGATCAGGGCGATGCAGACGCTTTCCTGACCGATCAGTTGAAGCCCGAACTGCTCGCCGATGCCTGCCATCGCGCCGGGATCGACCTGACGCTGCGGCTGCAGCCCGGTTATGACCACAGCTATTATTTCATCTCGACCTTCATAGCCGACCATATCGCCTGGCATGCTGAGCGACTGAGCTGATCAGCTGCCAGCGAAGCAGAGCAGATTGCCGTCGGGATCGGCGACGATAAAGGTCCGCGCTCCCCAGGGCTCGGTGCGCAATGACCGGTGGAAGGTCGTGCCGGCGCGTTGATATTCCTTGAAAAGTGGTTGGATATTGTCGACGGTCAGGGTTGCCGACAGCGCGTCGACCTCGTCCTTACGGGCACCGGTCGGCCCGTCGGTGACCCGGAGATTCAACCGCGCCCCGCCGCGGGACACCTGCGCATAGAATGCCGGTTCGCCGTGAGAGAAGACCAAGGCGAAACCGAGTCTATCGACATAGAAGCGCGTCGCGACGCCCAGATCGCCGACGAACAATTGCGGTTCGGCTGCGAGGATTGTTGCGGCGGTCTGTGTTGGTGTCGCGCTCATGGTTCTCTCGCCCAACCGACTTCTTGCCGATTGCCATATGCCTGGCAAAGAAAAAGGCTCCGGGGCGGACCCCGGAGCCTGCAAGGTGTTTGTTTGCGCCCTTTCGGGCGGCCAACTTAGAACTTGAAGCCGGCGGCGATGCCGTAGCGGCGCGGTTCCAGCGTGAAGGCGTTGGTGAACAGGCCCGACGACTGGTCGGTCACGTAGAGGCCCGTGATCGCATTGTTGTTGGCCAGGTTCTGAACGAAGGCGCGGACGTAGAACTTGTCGCTCGGTCCGTTCAGCTGGACCTGCGCATTGATGACATCATAGCCCTGGATCCGATTGACGTTGCCGTTGAAGATGCTGCCGTAATAGCCGCCGGTATAGGCCAAGTCGACGCGCGGCACGATGTTCCAGTCATGACCAAGCTGGCCGGTCCACTGGATACCCGCCGAGAACTTATAGTGCGGCGACTGCGGCAATTCGTTGCCCTTGATGTTCACGGCGACGCCCGAGCCGAGTACGGTGACCGGTGCGGAGGTAGCAGAGGCGAAGGCGGTCAGCAGATCGCAGACACCGAATGCACCGGTTGTATTAGTGCCGGGGATCGGCGTCGTTCCCTGGAGGTTGCCCGGCTGGGCCGGGAAGCCCTGGGCTGCAAACGCGCCGGCGTTGATCGCAGCGTTTGCCGAATTGACGAAGCCGTTGGAAATCGCGGCATTGCCAGCATTCGACACGACGGCGCAATTCGACCCGTTGGTGATGTCCTTGATGATCACCGCGTCGGACCGTCCGCCCGACGGATCCTGCGGATTGCCGAGGAACTTGTCGTTGGCGACCTTGGTGTGCAGGTAGCTGGCGGTCAGGTTGATCAGCACCGAGTTGGACGGCTTGATGATCGCCTCGGCCTCCGCGCCGTAAATGTCGGCATCGACATTGTCGTTGACCGAGGTGCGGGCGACGATGCGGCTCAGCTGCAACTGCTTGTATTGATAATAGAACGCCGTGAGGTTGAGACGCAGCGTGCCGCCGAGGAACGTGTTCTTCGATCCGATTTCGAAGGCGTTGACCGTTTCCGGACCGAACGTCAGCGGAACGCTGAAGCCGGCGGCCAGCGACGGGTTGATGCCGCCCGACTTATAGCCGCGCGAATAGGACGCGTAGAGCAGGTTACGCGACGTGATCTGCCAGTCGAGCACCGCGCGGCCGGTCAGGCGACCGAAGCTGACGTTGTTGATCGCCAACGGCTGGTTGCCGGCAATCGCCGGATTGGCGTCGTAGCAGGCGAAGCCTGGCGACGAATAGGCATTGGCCGCGCCCACCGGTACCGGGCAGTTCAGCAGGTTCGTACGCGACTGATAGTCCTTCTCGTCGTGATTGTAGCGCAAGCCACCGGTCAGCTTCAGATTCTTGCTGAGATTGACATAGGCCTCACCGAAGAAACCGTAGCTTTTCAGGTGATAGAATTCGGAATCGTTGCGATAGAACGGTGTACCGAGCACGTTGCCGGTACCACCCCCGAGCAGGCCCGCCGCATAGTCGAGCGCGAACGAGTTCACGTAGTAGCTATTGTCGTAGACCTTGTAGTCGAGATAGCCAGCACCGAGCAGGAAGTTGAACGGTCCGTCGAACTTCGACGAGACGATGCCTTCACCGAACCACTGCTTGCCGCGCGCAGTCGAGCGATCGAAGTCGAGGCTGGTCGAGGCGCAGACCTGGTGACCACTGTAAACACCGGTGCCGGTCGGTTCGGCGAGCGACTGACAAAGCAAGGTCGTGTTGCCGTTGGGCAGCAGGATGTTGCGGATCGCGAGGTAGCCCGGCCCAAGGGCGCCAGACCCGGCAACCGCGTTGAACGCGTTGAGGCCGGGATTGGTCGCATAGGAGCGCTCGATCCCGATATTATAATCGACCGACGAATCGGTCATGCCCTCGGTATAGCCCCCGTCGAGCTTGAACAGCACCGATCCGAAATCCTGGCTGAAATTGACCAGGACCTGCTTCTCGTTGGTCTTGAAGGTCGGCAGCGAGTCGATGTTGACCGTGCGCATGTCGGGCGGATTGACATAACCGCTATAGACGTCGCCATCGGTCGAATAAACGCTGCCGAGCGCGAAGGGTGCCAGTGCCGCGGTCGAACTGCGGAGCCGAAGGAACTGACTAGAGGTCAGCACCGACGCCAGCGTAGCGTCGCCATTGACCTGCTCGAACGCGAGCCGATCGGGCAAACACCCCAGGATGCCAGTTGGGTCGCGGTGGCAGAGCTGCTTCTGGACACGCGAACGGTCGTCGTTTTCCTTGAAATAATGGCCGACGATGTCGAGTGTCGTGTTGGCTGTCGGCTGGAAGCGTAACGACACGCGGACGTCGTACTGGTTGCGGCCGTCGATATTGCTGTTGGTCGACAGGTTCTTGGTGAAGCCGTCGCGGTTCAGGTAATAGCCGGCCACGCGAACGCCGAACACGTCGCCCAGCGGCAGGTTGAACATGCCCTTGACGCGGATACTGTTGTAATTGCCGTATTCGACGTCACCCGATGCGTGGATGCCCGACAGATCGGGCTTGGCGCTGATGAAGTTGATCACACCGCCGGTCGCGTTGCGGCCGAACAGGGTTCCCTGCGGGCCGCGCAGCACTTCGATGCGCTCGACGTCGAAATATTCGTTCTGGAAGATCGGCGATCCGAGCACCGGCACGTCGTTGACGTGGATCGCGGTCGCGGCGTCGCAGGTCACGCCGACGCACAGGTCGCCGATGCCGCGAATGTTGAACGACGAGGACGAAGTGAAGTTGCTCTTGGTGAAGGTGATGTTCGGCAGCGTCAGCTGAAGGTCGCTGGTCGTGTTGATCTGCTGCTCCTTCAGCGCTTCGGAGCTGAACGCCGACACCGCGATCGGCACGGTCTGCAGCGTTTCAGACTGACGCTGGGCGGTGATGACGATATCGCCGATCTGATCTTCATTGTCGGCTTGCGGCGCCGGGCTGGTCGGCGCAGGCGCTGCGGGCGCGGGAGTCTCCTGCGCCATGGCGGGCGCGGCCGCCAGCAGAGCGATGGCGGACGCAGCAAGCAGTTCGAATTTCCTCATTGGGTACATCCCCTCATGCAGACGCCCCGATCTTTGTGCCGGTTGGCGTGGTTTCCGACGAAGTGACGAGAGCCTAGGTAGCTTGGTCTTGCGGCGTCAATGGGCTTCGGGCACGGAAAACGGAGGGTTTTGTCGTCTGTTGCTTAAAAGAAACAGTATGGACCGTACCCAAGGCTCGATTTTGCGGCTCTGCCGTAACGTCACCCAGGTTTGAAAGGCCGGATCGAGAGCGATGAGCGAGCATGACGATGATTTGAATGATGGCGATCTGGTGGCGCCCGCGCCCAAGATTCCCGTGCCTGACGACGTGGCTGGTGCGGTTCGCACACTGATTCGCTGGGCTGGCGACGAACCTAGCCGCGAAGGTCTGCTCGATACGCCGCTTCGTGTCGCGCGGGCGTGGAAGGAATATTGCGCCGGCTACCGGGACGATCCGGCCATCCACCTGAAGCGCGTGTTCGAGGAAGTCGGCGGCTATGACGACATCGTGCTGCTGAAGGACATTCCCTTCCAGTCGCATTGCGAGCACCATATGGCGCCGATCATCGGCAAGGCGCACATCGCCTATCTGCCGAAAAGCCGCGTGGTCGGAATCTCCAAGCTCGCGCGCGTCCTGCATGGCTTCGCGCGCCGGCTCCAGGTCCAGGAAAGGCTGACCGCCGAGGTCGCCGATTGCATCTGGGAAAACCTGAAACCGCAAGGCGTCGCGGTGGTGATCGAGGCGACGCATGCCTGCATGACCGCGCGCGGCGTGCGGACGCCCGGCGTTTCGATGGTCACCAGCCGCATGATGGGCGTGTTCCGCGACGACGAACGCAGCCGGCGCGAAGTGCTCGCCCTGATGGACATGCAGGGCCGCGCGTGAGCCGTACCGTCCTCGTCACCGGCGGATCGCGGCGGATCGGCGCGGCGATCGTCCGCGCGCTGTCGGGCGCCGGGCATCGCGTGGTGATCCATCATCACCATGCGCATGACGAGGATGCGGTGTCGCTGGCGCAGGAACTCGATCCTTCGGGCGAGCGCGTCGCGACGGTGGTCGGCGATCTGTCGGCGCCCGACGCGGCTCGGGCGATCCTGCGCGCGGCGCGCAATGCGATGCACGGCGCGATCGACGGGCTGGTCAATTGCGCTTCCATCTTCGAGTTCGACCGCCCGCCGGCGTTCGACCCGGGGCTGCTGACGAGGCTCGTCGATGTGAACTTGTCGGCGCCGGTGGCCCTGGCCTGTGCGATGGCGACGCAGGAAGGGATCGAGGATGGGGCTGTCGTCAACCTGCTCGACCAGAAGGTCGCCAACCTCAATCCCGATTTCTTCAGCTATACGCTGACCAAGGTGGCGCTGGAGGGCGCGACCACGATGCTCGCCCAGGCCCTGGCGCCACGTATCCGCGTCAATGCCGTGTCGCCCGGCCTGACGCTCCCCAGCGGTGACCAGAGTGACGGGGAATTTACCAGTGTGGCGAGCGAGAACCTGTTGCGCCGGCCGGTGCCGGTCGACGAGGTCGCGCGCGCGGTCGAGTATCTGCTCACCACGCCGGCAGTGACGGGCCACAACATCTTCCTCGACAATGGTCAGCGCTTCCTGAAGCGCGGAGGGGACGTCATGTTCTCGACCCCGGGGCGCCGCGATGGCTGAGGCGACCTATACGATCCGGTTGGACGGGCTCGAGGTCCGGATGGGGCTGGGGATTCACGCCATCGAGCTGGCGGGCCCGCAGCGCGTACTCGTGTCGGTGGCGATGACGTGCGTCTATCCCGCCGTACCGGAGGACCGGATCGAGGCGGTGGTCGATTATGATCGCCTGCGCGACGGCATCCGGAAGATCGCGGCCGGGGAGCATGTCATGCTCCAGGAAGTGCTGTGCGAACGCATTGCCGGTTTATGTCTCGCCGATCCGCGGGTGGTCGCGGTGACCGTACGGTCGACCAAACCCGATATCTATCCCGACGCGCAGATCGGGTGCGAGATCGTTCGAACGCGTGATCCCGAGTCACGGCCGTGAACGGCAATCAAGCAGGGAGGACCATATGACGCTGTCGCTCTATTCCGCCGTCGTTCCCAATTACGTTCAGATTCTGGGTGCCGTGCGCGGGTTGCTCGACAAGGCGGAGGCACATTGTGCCGAGACCGGCTGCGATCCTGACGACCTTCACAAGGCGCGCCTGGCCGAGGACATGCTACCATTCGGCTATCAGGTGAAATCGTGTTCGGCGCATTCGATCGGAGCGATCGAGGGCGTTCGCGCCGGCGTCTTCTCGCCCGACAGGAGTCCATGGCCGACGAGCTTCGACGGATTGCGTGAGGCGATCGATCATGCGCTCGCCGCGGTTCAGGCGCTCGATCCCGGCGAGATCAACGGCTTCGTTGGGCGCGACATGCGTTTCACGATGGGCGAGACGACGATGCCCTTCACCGCGGAAGACTTCCTGCTCTCCTTTTCGCAGCCCAATTTCTATTTCCACGCGACGACAGCGTACGACATCCTGCGCTGGAAGGGCGTCAAGCTCGGCAAGCGCGACTTCATGGGCCGTCCGCGCTTGAAGGTGTAGGCGAGAGTAGCCGCGTTGCTTTCGCGGCGCGGCACCCCGGTTTTCGCTCCGTGCGTTGGAGTTCGTCCCAATTTGATTGAAGCGAAGCCAGTGCTCCTGCTTCTGCAGGAGCACGATTCAGATTGAACAGGGCATACTCTAGGCCCGGTTAGCCGCGCTCAGCACCGCTCTAACACTCGCCGTCGCGACGTCCTCGTCGACGCCGACGCCCCAGACCGTCTCTCCGCTCGCCGTCCGGCATTCGACATAGGCCGCGGCCTGGACGTCGGTGCCGTGGCCGATCGCATGCTCGACATAGTCGATCACGTCGAGTTCGATGCCGAAACCCTCGCGTACGCCGGCCAGCACGCTAGAGATGAGGCCGTTACCGCGCCCGCTGACCGAAGTAACCTTGCCGAGGTCGGCGATGCTTCCGGCGAAGATTCGGTCGCCGTTCGACGCGCGCGTCTCGTCATAGGCCTGAAGCTGCAGACGCTCGCCGCCATAGGGAAGATAGGTGCGCTGAAAGAGTTGCCAGATATCGTCGGCGTTCAGTTCGCGGCTGGTTTCATCGGCGAGGCCCTGGACGTGCTTCGAGAAATCGGCCTGCAGGCGCTTGGGCAGTTTCAACCCCTTGTCCTGCTCCAGGATCCAGGCGACGCCGCCTTTGCCCGACTGCGAATTGACCCGGATCACCGCTTCGTAGGTGCGGCCGAGATCGGCCGGATCGATCGGCAGATAGGGGACCTCCCAGACCTCGTCATTCTGCTGTTCGCGGGCGGCAAAGCCTTTCTTGATCGCGTCCTGATGCGAGCCGGAGAAGGAAGTGTAGACCAGCTCACCGGCATAGGCGTGGCGGGGATGGACCGGCAGGTTGGTGCAATAGGTCACCGTATTGATGACTTCGTCGATGTCGGAGAGATCCAGCCCGGGGTCGACGCCTTGCGTGTACATGTTGAGCGCAACGGTCACGATGTCGCAATTGCCGGTCCGCTCGCCATTGCCCAACAGGCAGCCCTCGACGCGATCGGCGCCGGCCATCAGGCCGAGTTCGGCCGCCGCGACGCCGGTGCCGCGATCGTTATGCGTGTGCAGGCTGATCAGCACGCTGTCGCGGTTGGGGATGGAGCGGCCGAACAATTCGATCTGGTCGGCATAGACGTTGGGCGTCGCGCACTCGACCGTCGCGGGCAGGTTGAAGATGATCGGCTTGGCCGGCGTCGGCTGGAGCACCTCCATCACGGCGGCACAGACCTCGACCGAGAAATCGACTTCGGCGGTGGAGAAGGTTTCCGGGCTGTATTCGAAACGCCAATCGGTATCGGGCTGGGCTGCGGCGCAATCGCGCAGCATCTTCGCACCCTCGACCGCGATCGCCTTGATCTCGTCCTTGGACATGCCGAACACGATCTTGCGCCACGCCGGCGACACCGCGTTGTAGAGGTGGACGATCGCGGTCGGCGCGCCGCGCAGGCTCTCGAAGGTCGTCTCGATCAGGTCGCGCCGCGCCTGCGTCAGAACCTGCAGCGTGACGTCGGCGGGCACCCGGCCTGAGCGGACCAACCCCTGGATGTAATCGAAATCGGTCGCACCCGACGCGGGGAAGCCGACCTCGACCTCCTTGATCCCGGTCTTGACGATCAGATCGAAGAAGCGCGTCTTCTTCTCGGCGTCCATCGGGTCGATCAGCGCCTGGTTGCCGTCGCGCATGTCGGTCGACAGCCAGATCGGCGCCTTGGTGATCGTCCGCGACGGCCATTGCCGGTCGGGCAGGTTGATGGTCGGGAACGCTCGGTACTTGGTGGATGGTTCGCGCAGCATGGCTATGGCTCTTCTCGTCGTCGGGAGCGGCGTGGAGGTCAGGCCCTTAGGCGCGCTGCGTGCCGTTTCCGGCACGCGGGATGAGGTACGCGCCTAAGGGCGCGTAAGTCGAAGCAGGGTAAGGCCGAGCCCGATCGTCATCTTGGCATCAGCCCTAGCGCGGCGCGGTTAAGAAAGTCCAGCGCGTTTATGCACTGATCCATCGCAAGGACTCCGCGTGTCGATTGTGGCAGTTTTGCTGTCCTGTAAGGAGTTGCTCATGCGTCAGGTCATTTATCGCAGTACCACGACCGCCGGCACCGGGCGGGCGGCGGACGATATTCCCGGCATCCTGCGTCAGGCGGTTGCGCGCAACGGGATAGAGGGCATTACCGGACTACTCTACACCGAGGAGGACGCTTTTCTCCAGGCGATCGAGGGGCCGGCGGACAGCATGACGGATTTGCTGGCCCGGCTGCACGGCGACGACCGCCATCACGAGCTCAAGATACTGGTCGATCGCCCGATCGAGCATCGCGAGTTCGGCGACTGGACGATGATCTATCGCGACCGCCGCGAGACGACGGATGCTTTCGACGATCGGCTGCGCGTGCTGTTGGCGGGCGTATCTGATGAGACGGTCGGCCATTTCCGGGCGTTGCAGCCCGCCTAGTCGGTCAATCCCCGAACAGGGGGTCGAACGGGCTCTTGGGCAGGAACCACAAGATCGCCACGATCGCCGCACAGGCGATGCCGAGCCACGGCGAGACGAAGGTTAGGGCGCCCCCGCACAGATAGATCAGGACCGCGACGACGCCCTTGCGCACAGTCTGGCGATGATAGGTGTCGGCATTTGGTCCCTGCACCCCGGTCGTCCGGATAACTTGTTGCAACGGCACGTAGAACACGCCTGGAAAGACCATCGAGGCGAGATAGACCCACGTCGCGTCGCGGCTGAAATGCTGTTCGCCGAGATAGGCGGCGGTGAACGGGATCAGCGACAGCGAGAAGAGCAGGCCGAGGTTCAGCCAGATCAGCGCGTTGGTCACCACCCTGGCGTGGCTGAACAGCCGGTGATGATTGGCCCAATAGATCCCGACATAGGCAAAGCTCAGCGCATAGGCGAGGAACACCGGCCAGAGCGGGATCAGCCGCGCCAGGCCGGGCTGCTCCGGCGCGTGCAGTTCGAGCACCATGATGGTGACGATGATCGCCAGCACGCCGTCGGAAAACGCTTCGACCCGGCCGACGCCGGGCTTGCCCTCTGTGTCTTCGCTCACTCGCTTTCGAACCCCGCTTTTACGACGAAACCGACGTTATCCGAAACGAGCGGCGCGTCCATGGGGAAGAGCGGGGCGCACTTGGATCGATCTTCGCCCCTCCCTTTCAGGGGAGAGATTGGGTGGGGCGACTCCGGCAAGCAACGCGCTTGCGGAGCGGCCCCACAGCCGATCTCGTTCCGGGCGAACGGTTCCCCGGGGCTGTTCAGGTCTGACACAACCGACCCCTAGCTCCCGAAGGGAAAGGGCGAGGAGGGGCCTCAACCGCCCGAGCTCAGTTCTTGTCCTTGTCGACCAGCTTGTTGGCGCCGATCCACGGCATCATCGCGCGCAGTTCGCTGCCGACCTTTTCGATCGGGTGCGCCGCGGCGGCCTTGCGGGCAGCTTTCAGTTCGGGCTGGCCGGCGCGATTGTCGAGGACGAAGTTCTTGACGAACCGGCCCGACTGGATGTCGGCGAGCACGCGCTTCATCTCCGCCTTGGTCTCGTCGGTGATGATCCGCGGGCCCGTGGTAATGTCGCCATATTCGGCGGTGTTGGAGATCGAGTAGCGCATGTTGGCGATGCCGCCTTCATAAAGCAGGTCGACGATCAGCTTGGTTTCGTGGAGGCACTCGAAATAGGCCATTTCCGGGGCGTAGCCCGCCTCGACCAGCGTCTCGAACCCGGCCTGGATCAGGTGGGTGATGCCGCCGCACAGGACGGCCTGCTCGCCGAACAGGTCGGTCTCGCACTCTTCCTTGAAATTCGTCTCGATGATGCCCGAGCGGCCGCCGCCGACGCCCGAGGCATAGGCGAGGGCGATGTCATGCGCGTTGCCGCTCGCATCCTGATGGATTGCGATCAGGCAGGGGACGCCGCCGCCCTTCACATATTCGCTGCGCACGGTGTGGCCCGGACCCTTGGGCGCGATCATGATCACGTCGATGTCCGACGGCGGCTCGATCAGGCCGAAATGCACGTTGAGGCCGTGGGCGAAGGCGATCGCCGAACCGGGGCGCATATTGCCCTTCAGGTCGTTCTCCCAGATCCCCGCCTGATGCTCGTCGGGGGCGAGGACCATCAGGATGTCGGCCCATTGCGCCGCTTCCTTGTTCGACAGGACCTTGAAGCCGGCGCCTTCGGCCTTCTTTGCCGTGGCCGAGCCCTCGCGCAGCGCGATCGCGACCTCTTTTACGCCGCTGTCGCGCAAGTTCTGGGCATGGGCATGGCCCTGCGAGCCGTAGCCGAGGATGGCGATCTTCTTGCCGGTGATCAGGTTCAGATCGGCGTCGCGATCGTAATAGACACGCATTTGGTAGCTCCCTTTGATCTCAATTCCTCTCCCTGTGGGAGAGGATACGAAGACTTGCCGGCTTGCCGGCTAGTCGAAGTTGGTGAGGGCAGGGGCGGTGGCTTTCGCTGCCCTCACCCTTCCGCGCCTGCGGCGAGTTCGACCGTGGTCCGGTCCCCCGGACCGGACCTTGACCTGCCGGGGGCAGGTCAAAGCCCGAACTCTCCCTCTCCCGATGGGAGAGGGAATTAAGCCGCGTCCTTCCCTCGGGAAATGGCGACGATGCCGGTCCGCGCGACCTCGATCAGGCCGACCTCGTTCATCAGCTCGACGAACTTGTCGATCTTTTCTGTCCCGCCGGTCACTTCGAACACGAAGCTCGAGATCGTCGCGTCGACCACGCGAGCGCGATACACTTCGGCCAGCCGCAGCGCCTCGATCCGCGCTTCGCCGGTGCCGCGCACCTTGACCAGCGCCAGCTCGCGCTCGACATGCGCGCCCTCGGTGGTGAGGTCGCGGACCTTGTGTACCGGCACCAGTCGGTCGAGCTGCGCGACGATCTGTTCGAGCACGTGCGGGCTCGCGGAGGTCACGATCGTGATCCGGCTGACCTGCTTGTCTTCGGTGATCTCGCTCACCGTCAGGCTCTCGATGTTATAGCCCCGCGCGGTGAACAGGCCGGCGATCCGCGCCAGGATGCCCGGCTCGTTGTCGACGATCACCGCGAGCGTGTGGCGCTCGGCTTTCTCTTCCTTGATGTGCATAGGTTTAACTCGTCGCCCCGGCGGAGGCCGGGGCCGGTGAATGGGTCGGGCGGACGCGCAATAACGCGGCGGCCCCGGCCTTCGCCGGGGCGACGAACAGGCTCATCACACTAGCGCCTTGGCTTCGTCGTCGAGCGTGCCCGCGACCTGGTCCGATTGCAGGATCATGTCGGTATGCGCCGCACCGCTCGGGATCATCGGGAAGCAATTGGCAAGCTTGGCGACGCGGCAATCGACGATCACCGGGCCGTCATGCGCAAGCATGTCGGCGATGCCGCCGTCGAGCTGCGACCGTTCCTCGATCAATATGCCTTTCCAGCCATAGGCCTCGGCGAGCTTCACGAAATCGGGCAGGCTGTCCGAATAGCTCTCCGAATAGCGGCCCTCATAGGTCAGTTCCTGCCATTGGCGGACCATGCCCATATATTCGTTGTTGAGGATGAAGATCTTGACCGGCAGGCGGTATTGCGTCGCCGTTGCCAGTTCCTGGATGTTCATCTGGATCGACGCCTCGCCGGCGATGTCGATGACCAGCGACTTGGGGTTGCCGAGCTGCGCGCCGATCGCGGCGGGCAGGCCATAACCCATCGTGCCGAGCCCGCCCGAGGTCAGCCATTTGTTCGGCGCCTCGAAATCGAAATGCTGCGCCGCCCACATCTGGTGCTGGCCGACCTCGGTGGTGATGATCGGCGCCTTGTCCCTGGTTGCTTCCCACAACGCACGGATCGCGCGCTGCGGCATGATCTCCTTGGCGTTGGTCTCGGGGAAGTCGAGGCTCTTCACCGCGCGCCAGCCCTCGATCCGCCGCCACCATTCGCTGGTGTCGGGCTTGGGATGCTGCCGTGCTTTCCACACGCGGACCATGTCCTCGAGCACATGGCCGACATCGGCGACGATGCCGAGGTCGATGCGCACGGTCTTGTTGATGCTCGACCGGTCGATATCGACATGGACCTTGCGCGCGTTGGGCGCGAAGGCGTCGAGCCGGCCGGTGACGCGGTCGTCGAAGCGCGCGCCGAGCGCGATGATCAGGTCGGCCTGGTTCATCGCCCAATTGGCTTCGTAGGTCCCGTGCATGCCGAGCATGCCCAGCCATTGCGGGCTCGACGCAGGGAAGGCGCCCAGGCCCATCAGCGTCGAGGTCACCGGCGCGCCGGTGATCTTCGCCAGCTCGCGCAGCAATTGCGACGCGCCGGGACCCGAATTGATGATGCCGCCGCCGGTGTAGAGGATCGGGCGTTCGGCCGCCGCCAGCATGTCGACGAGCTGCTCGATCACCGCCGGATCGGCCTTGATCTGCGGGCGATAGGTCTTGTGCTGGATCGGGCCCGGCTTGACGTATTTGGCGGTGGCGACCTGGACGTCCTTGGGGATGTCGATCACGACCGGTCCGGGGCGGCCCGACGTCGCGATGTGGAACGCCTCGTGGATCGCAGCGCCCAGCCGCGCCGGGTCCTTCACCAGATAATTGTGTTTGGTGCAGTGGCGCGTGATGCCGACCGTGTCGGCTTCCTGGAAGGCGTCCGATCCGATCAGGTGCGTCGCGACCTGGCCGGTGATGACGACCATCGGGATCGAATCCATCAGCGCGTCGGTGATCCCGGTGACGGCATTGGTCGCGCCCGGGCCCGAGGTGACGAGCACGACGCCGGGCTTGCCGGTCGAGCGCGCATAGCCCTCGGCGGCATGCGTCGCGGCCTGCTCGTGGCGAACCAGGATGTGGCGGATGCGCTTCTGCTTGAAGATCGCGTCATAGATCGGAAGCACCGCGCCGCCGGGATAGCCGAACACGACTTCCACGCCGAGATCGCACAGCGCCTCGACCAGGATATCGGCTCCACTTTTCTCGGCCACGACAGTCACTCCTTGTTCGCATACGCAACATGATTGCAGACGCGCGGCTCTACGGGTATGAAAACTACGCGTCAACCGTCAATGATGTAATCTTATTGCTATTTCGTGAAGCTGTCTGAAACTATCTATCTCGGCGGTCCGTGTCCACCCCTCGGGCGGCTGATTGCGGAACCAGGTATACTGGCGTTTGGCATATTGCCGGGTGGCCAGGCTGGCGCGCTCGATCGCATCGGCGAGCGTGATCTCGCCGAGCGCGGCGGCGGCGAGCTCCGGCATGCCGATGGCGCGGCGGATCGGGGCATCCGGCGGAACGTCCTGGCGCGCGATCAGGGCGGTAACCTCGGCCATCGCGCCGGCATCGACCATCGCGGCGAAGCGGCGATCGATCCGCTCGTAGAGCCAGTCGCGCGGTGGAAGAAGGATGGTGGCGGTGAGGGCGATGCGATCGCCGATCCCGCCGACGCGATCGCGGCGCCACTCGGCGATAGGGCGTCCGGTCGATCGGATCACTTCGAGCGCGCGACAAATGCGGGTGGTGTCGGCCGGGTTGAGCCTTGCCGCCTCCGCCCGGTCGACCGCCGTGAGTGCCGCATAGGCATCCGAAAGGTTCATCGCGCGTACCTCGGCGCGGATCGCGGGATCGATCTCGGGCACCGGGGCGATGCCGTCGATCAGCGTGCGCAGATAGAGGCCGGTACCGCCGACCAGGATCGGCAGGCTGCCGGCTGCCGCTGCACGATCGATCTCGACCCGCGCTTCGGCCGCCCAGCGCGCCGCCGAATAACGCGTATCGGCGGCATCGACATGGCCGAACAGGCGATGCGGCGCTCGCGCTTCTTCCTCGGGCGAGGGGCGGGCAGTGACGATCCAGAAGTCGCGATAGACCTGCGCGCTGTCGGCATTGATGATCGTGCCGTCATGCTGTTCCGCGAGCATCAGCGCGAGCGCGGACTTGCCGCTCGCGGTCGGCCCTGCGATGAGCGCGACCTTGGAAAGCGCAACCAATCCCTCAGCTCCGTTCGCTTCGAGCGAAGTCGAGAAGCGATTCCCCACGACCAAACGTGTCTCGACTTCGCTCGACACGAACGGTTAGGGCGGCGGCGTCGAGGAGGACAAGTTTGTTCATCGCTACCCTGATAGCTCCCGCTTTGCCCAAGGGCGAGGTTTCTGCCGCACGCGACCGGCTCGATAGCGCCGGCTGCCTGCCGGTGGCGAAGGTCTGGGTGGAGGAAGGCGAGGCGATCGACCTCCAGTTCGGCCGCGACCCATCGGCCGCGCGCGCGGCGCTGGAGGGGCAGGGCTACGACGTCGTCGTCCAGCCGATCGAGCATCGCCGCAAGAAACTGATCGTCGCCGACATGGATTCGACCATGATCACGGTCGAATGCATCGACGAGCTGGCCGACTATGCCGGGATCAAGGCGCAGATCGCCGCCGTCACCGAGGCGGCGATGCGCGGTGAGCTCGATTTCGGCGAGGCACTGGATGCGCGCGTGGCGTTGCTCAAGGGACTGGCCGAAAGTGTGATCGACCGCTGCCTCGCCGAACGCGTGACGATCATGCCGGGCGCAAAGGCGCTGGTGCAGACGATGCGCGGCTGGGGCGCGACCGCGATCCTCGTTTCGGGCGGCTTCACCCGTTTCGCCGAACCCGTCGCGGCCGAGATCGGCTTCACCCGAGCGATCGCCAACGTGCTCGAGATCGCCGAGGGCAAGCTTGCGGGCACCGTGACCAAGCCGATCGTCGATGCCTCCACCAAGCTCGCGACCTTGTCGGAAGCGGTGCTCGATCTCGGTCTTGCCCCTGCCGAGACGCTAGCGGTCGGCGATGGCGCCAACGACCTGGCGATGATCACCCAGGCGGGGCTGGGCATCGCCTATCACGCCAAGCCCGTCGTCGCCGCGGCGGCGGGTGCGCGGATCGATCATGGCGACCTGTCGGCGCTGCTGTTCGCGCAGGGTGTCGCGCGCCGCGAATGGCTCTAAACCCGCACCATGTCGTTCAACCCGACCCGCCGGAACCGGAACATCGGCACTGCCAGGCAGGGACACGGGCGGAACAATAGCCTGGTCATCCCCCAGCCGGCGGAGCATCCGCAGAGCTGGAAAGAGCAATTGGGCTTGCACCGCCATCTGGTGATCGAGGTCAGCGGAAAGCCGGTCGATTTCTTCGTGGAAGAAACGACTGGCGGCTGCGTCCATGCCTGTTCGGTCGAGGATATCGCCCATCTTTTGTCGTATCTGCCGGACAGCGACTGGGCCGGCCTGTCGACCATCGTGTTGCGCCAACCCACCCGAAAGCAGCGCATCGTCGCTCCCGCTTGGGGACGATTGCTCTATTTTGCCGAACTGGGACGCCCCGACAGGAAACCCGTCGCACGCGGTCCGGCGATCCTGTTGGAAGCGATCGACCCGGCGGGAAGAATCAAGTGGCCGGCATCGTTGCGACCGGACATGGCCGATGAACTGGAGCGCTTGCGATCCGACGGTCACAGGATCGAGCGAGCCGGGCATCACCAGGTCTTTTTGCCGACCAGGGAGGCCGCCCGCGCAACGCAGCTCTATCGAACATTGCCGCACGAAATCGGTCACTGGGCCGACTGGCTGGACAAGGTCGAAACACCATGTGCACGCGGCGGCGACTATCGCGCGCTGAGCGACGCCTATTTCGCGCGCGCGGTGGAGGAACGAGAGGCTTTCGCTCATCGCTACGCCGACTCCGTCCGCCGTCAGCTCGAGCTCAAGGGCGTGATACCCTTCGAACAAATCGTTGCGTCGGACGGCAATTCGACTGAATAGTGAACGTTCACAACAAGGAAGCGGAGGGGCCAATGGACCGGAGAAGCGCGCTGGCGGTACTGGCATCGGGGCTGGCGATGCCGGCGGTCGCGGCCGGACGGTCCATGACGCCCAGGGCGGCCGGCTTCTCGCCCGATCGCGCCCGCATCGATACCGCCCTCAAGCAGATGGTCTCGGCCAACCGCGTCGCCGGCGCTTCCTGCCTGATCTGGCAGCACGGTGCCGAACGCTATTTCGGAGCGTTCGGGTTCGCCGATCGCGAGGCGAAGCGGGCGATGGCGCGCGATACGCTCGTGCAGATCTTTTCGATGACCAAGCCGGTGACGGGCACGGCACTGATGCAGCTATGGGAGCAGGGCAAGTTCGGGCTCGACGATCGCCTGGCCGACTATCTGCCCGACTTCGGCAAGGTGAAGGTGCTGGCGGGTGGAACCGGGGGTGACGGCAAGCCATTGTTGCGCGATCCGACGCGGCCGATCGTCATTCGCGACATCATGCGGCATACCGCCGGCTTCTCCTATGGCATGCGCGATACGGCGGCGGACAAGATCTTCCATGAGGTCGATCCGCTCGCGCTGACCAACACGCTGGAGCAATTCGGGACGAAGCTCGCCAGTGTGCCGCTGCTGTTCGATCCTGGTGCTGAATGGAGCTACAGCACCGGCGTCGACGTCCAGGCGCTGTTGGTCGAGCAGTTGACCGGCGAGCCGTTCGAGCCGCACGTCCGCCGCACGATCCTCGATCCGCTGGGAATGAAGGATACCGGCTGGACGCAGCCGCAGGCGCGGCTGTCGCGGTTCGCCGCGGCTTATACTCAAGCGCCGGGAGGCGCGCTGAACCGCATTCCCGACGAGAAGACGCGCGCGCTCAATTTCGGGCCGCGCAAGCTGACGATGGGCGGAGCGGGGCTCGCTTCGACGATCGACGACTATATGCGCTTCGCCCGCATGCTGCTCGGCAAGGGCACGCTCGACGGGACGCGAATCCTGTCGCCCGACACTATCCGCGTGATGTCGACCGATGAGCTCGACCCGCGGATCACCGACCGTTTCTTCCTCCCCAGCAAGGGCGCGGTCGGGTTCGGGCTCGATTTCGCGGTGCGCATCGCGCCGCCCAAGGACGCGGCGGAAAATCGCGGCACGGTCGGAGAGTTCTTCTGGGACGGTGCGGCAACCACCCTGTTCTGGGTCGATCCGGTCAACGATCTGGCGGCGGTGTTCTTCGTCCAGGTCATCCCCTTCGACGGGACATTGCACCACGACATCCGCCAGGCAGTGTACGGGCCGGGTTATACCGGCCCGGTCGCGTGATTGTCAGGGCGCGACCGGCACGCACTCCGAGCCGGCGCGCTTGACGGCGGTGCAGAGACGCGCGGCATCGGCTTGCGAGCGGAGCGGGCCGGCCTGGAGCTTGGTAATGGCACCGACCCGGCGCAGATAGGGCTGCATGCCCGAAAGGCCGGCAACCTGTCCCTTCAGCCGGGTCCAGAGCGCCTTGGCGTTGCCCTCGTCGCGGAACGCGCCGAACTGGACGCGCCATCCGCCCGCGCTGCTGGCGACCGCCATGGGGGCTGGGGCAGGTCGCACCGGCGCCGGTCGAGGCGCCGGCACCGACGGCGTGTAGCTCGGAACCGGATTGTAGGCGGGTGCCGGCGTATAGCCCTGGGGCGGGTTGGCGGCGAGGACGGGCGGACGATTCTTGCCCGGCCGCGTCCTGACCGGTGCGGGATAGGGAGCACCCGGCTGTGCATAATTGGGCCCGGCTGCGGTCGAGGGCGGCAGGTCGGTGGTCGTGATCGCCGGTCCGCCCGGCCCGCCGCCGAGAACTTCGGGGGCGTAATTGGAGTTGCTGGCGATCTGCGCATCCATCTTGTGCGCCAGCTCGATACCCTGCTGGCGCTGGTCGGCAGGGATATATTTGTCCATTTCGGCGAGCGTCTGCGACCCTTGCGGCAGCCCCGCGCCCGACGATCGTGTCATCAGCGCATAGGCGCGCACCCAGTCGCGTTCGATCCCGTCGCCGTTGAACAGCATCGTACCGAGCACGAGTTCGGCGCGCGGTTCGCCGCGGGCGACCGATTTCTCCAGCCAGGGCACGGCGTCGGCGCGCTTGCCGTCCTGGAACAGGGCGAGGCCGTAATTGTCCTGCGCCTGGGGGTGCCCCTGCAACGCGGCCTTGCGATACCAGCTTTCCGCCATCGGCAAGTCGACCGGCACGCCGCGCCCGAGCTTGTAGGCCTGACCCAGATTGAATTGCGCGTCGGCATCGCCGGCGATCGCCGCCTTGCGCCATTCGTCGACCGCGGTCTTGTAATCGCCGCGGTTCCAGGCATCGACGCCTGCCTTGGTGTCGGCCATCGCCGGCGTCCCGATGGCGACGCTCGCCGCGATCATTGCCAAAGAAAGCGTCGCAGCGCCGATCAGCGTTCGCATGTTACTCGTGTCCCGCCCAGTACACCCTCGGGTCTGCACCCTGAAAGGCAATATCGCGCTGTACCGAGCGAATGGCAAAGAAAAGGTTAGCCATTCGTGGGACAGACCGACGACTGAATAGCAGCGCGTTAACCTGTTCTTAGTCCGGACCGTGGCACCTCGCCGTCTGAATAGCGGGGAGTAACAGGATCAATGCGCGTTCTCGCGATGGCATCGCAGAAGGGCGGATCGGGCAAGACGACGCTGTCTGGGCACCTGGCGGTGCAGGCGCAGCTCGCCGGTGCCGGCCCCGTTGTGCTGATCGACATCGACCCCCAGGGATCGCTGTCGGATTGGTGGAACGAGCGTGAGACCGAATTTCCGGCCTTCGCGCAAACCACCGTCGCGCGGCTTGCCGCCGACCTCGAAGTGCTGCGCCAGCAGGGCTTCAAGATGGCGATCATCGATACGCCGCCGGCGATCACCATGGCGATCCAGAGCGTGATCCAGGTCGCCGAACTGATCGTTATCCCGACTCGGCCCAGTCCCCACGATCTGCGCGCCGTCGGTGCCACCGTCGATCTCTGCGAACGCGCAGGCAAGCCGCTGATCTTCGTCGTCAATGCGGCGACGCCCAAGGCCAAGATAACCTCGGAAGCGGCCGTCGCATTGTCGCAGCACGGCACCGTCGCCCCGATCACCATCCATCATCGTACCGATTTTGCGGCGTCGATGATCGATGGCCGCACGGTGATGGAAGTCGATCCCAAGGGCCGATCGGCCGCGGAGGTTGCCGAGCTCTGGGCCTATATTTCGGATCGTCTCGAAAAGAATTTTCGTCGTACCGTCTTCTCGGCGCCGACCGCGATGCAACATCCCGGGTTCGGCGCACGGCCTCAGGCCGGCGGCGGCTTCGGCCGTCGGGTGATGAGCTGAGGGCGGCGCGATGATGAGCGAACCCAAGCCCTTTGCCTCTCTGTCCTCGGGTCTGCTTGCCCGCAAGGGCCAGGCGCGTCCGGCGATGCGGCCGCAAGGATTTACCGGCGGCTATGTGTCCCTGGCCAACAATCTCGACGATCTCGGCTGGAACGACATGGGCCATGCCGAGGAGCCGGTCGCCGATGTCCATCCGCTGCACGAGGATGGCCAGATCCTGCCGCCGCCGGATGGCGTGCCGCCGGTCCTGGCGCAGCGTCATGTGCTGAAGCAGGAATTCGAGCCGCCGATGCTCGACGGTATCGGGGCCGAAGAGGCGGCGGAGCCGGAAGACGTCTTCGTTTCGGCGCCGACGCGCGAGCCTGTAGCCGACTCGCTCGAGCCGCGCCCGGTGTCGGTTGCCGCGGCCAGCCGGATCGCGCGCGCCACGCAGCATCGCCACAAGGCGGCATTCACTTTGCGCCTCGACGAGGATCGTCACCTGCGCCTGCGTCTCGCGAGCGCGGTCAGCGGCAAGTCGGCACAACAGATCGTTACCGGGGCGCTCGACGCCTTTCTCGAATCGCTGCCCGAAGTCGACGAACTGGCACGCCAGTTGCCGGCCCGGGCCAAGGGGTGAAGTGGGGGACTTTGTGATGAAGTCGAAGGGTTTGACCGCGGGTCTGTCGGCGCTGGCGCTCTGCGCGGCGCTGGGCGGCGTCTATCACGGTGCGGCGCTCGCCGGCGCCAAGTCGAGCGCGGTCGATGACCGCGCCGCGTCGGACGATGCCGCGAAGGCGAAGAAGGCGCTCGCCGGCCGCAAGGGCGAAGAGGCGGTGCGCTGGGCTGAGGCAGCCGTCGAACTGCGGCCCCAGGTCGCCGAATATCGCGCCGTGCTCGGCCAGGCCTACCTGCTCGCCGGCCGGTTCGCCTCGGCACGCACGACGTTCAACGACGCGCTGACGCTGTCGCCCGGCGACGGCAAGGTCGCACTCAACCTCGCGCTCGCCCAGATCGCAGAGGGCGATTATACCGGCGCTCACCAGACCCTGGACAGCAATTCGGGCTCCATTCCGGTCAGCGACCGCGGCCTCGCCATGGCGTTGGCGGGCGATCCCGCGGGAGCAGTCAACTTGCTGCTGCCGGTTGCCCGTCAGCCCGGCGCCGATGCCAAGCTGCGCCAGAACCTGGCGCTCAGCCTCGCGTTGGGTGGCCGATGGCAGGACGCGCGGCTCGTCGCGGGCATGGACCTGTCGCCGACCGAAGCCGACAAGCGCATCACCGAATGGGCGGCGTTCGCACGTCCGGCATCGCGTTACGACCAGGTCGCGACGCTGCTCGGTGTAACGCCGGCTGCCGATCCGGGGCAGCCCGTCGCGCTCGCGCTCAATGCGAATACGCCGATCGTCGCGACTCCCCCGATGGAAATGGCGCCGGTCGCGGCCGTCGTGACGCCGGCCCCGGTCGTCGCCGATGCCGGTACGTCCGCGCCGCCGGCCGTCGCCACCGTGGCGCCGGTGCCCGCTCCGGCGGTCTCGACCGTCGTGTTCGGCCCGCGAGTCGAAGTCGTTCAGCCGCTGCCGGTGCGTCCGGCAGTCGGCAGCAAGGCGCCGCTGATCAAGGCGCCGAAGGGGGCCATGAAGGCCGCCGTCACCAATAACCTGGCCGCTCCAACCACCCCGGGCGCTGCCAAGTTGAGCGTGGGCAAGGGCAATTTCTATGTCCAGCTCGGCGCCTATGACAGCGTGGGCGTTGCCCGCGATGCCTGGGGCCGGGCCTCACGCGCCTATTCTCCCTTTGCCGACCGTGCCCCGTCGGGCATGGAGGCGACGGTCAACGGCAAGAGCTATTATCGCCTGTCGGTCGGCGGTTTCGATCAAGCTGGTGCGAAGCGTCTTTGCGCCGGATATCGGGCCAAGGGCGGCAAGTGCTTCGTTCGCGCCAGTGCCGGCGACAAGGGCGCTAGCTTCAAATAATCTCCGATCCCCTCCCTCGGGAGGGAGGGGGCGAGGAGAATGAAAACCCTCTCCCGCGCTCGCGGGGGAGGGTTTTTCACGCGCTGATTTCCTTCCCGCCCTTCCACAGGCGGAGAACCTTGCCCTGGGTCGGCAGGCCGTCGAACGGCGTGTTGCCGGCGCGGGCCGTCATTGCCTCGCCGCGGATCTGCCAGGGCGCATCGGGGTCGATCAGTACCAGATCGGCGGGCTGACCGGCGGCGAGCACGCCGCTGTCGAGGCCGAGCACCCTTGCCGGATTGGCCGCCAGCATCGTGAACAGCCGCTCGACCGGTAGATCCAGGCCGAGCCCAAGCGCGAGCAGGGTCTCCGCCCCCGACGCGCCCGGCGATGCATCGGCAAAGGGAAGGCGCTTTTCCTCCGGGCCGCGCGGATCGTGGCCCGAACACAGCACGTCGACCGTCCCGTCCCGCACCGCGGCGAGCGCGGCCTTGCGGTCGTCCTCCGATCGCAGCGGCGGCGACAAATGCGCGAAGGTCCGGAAGTCGCTCATCGCGGTGTCGGACAGCAGCAGATGGGCCGGGGTGATGCCGCAGGTGACCCGGGCTCCACGCCGCTTCGCTGCGCGCACCAGATCGAACCCGGCGGCCGTCGTGACCTGACGGAAGTGCAGTCGCGCGCCGGTATCCTCGGCGAGCGCGATATCGCGCGCGATCGCCAGCGCTTCGGCAATCGCCGGCGCGGCACTCAACCCCAGTCGGGTGGCGGTTTCGCCTTCGGTCGCGACCGCGTTGCCGGTAAGTCCGGCATCCTCGGCATGCACGATCACCGTCAGATTTAGGTCGCGGGCATAAGCCAGCACCTTGCGCATCACACCCGAACTGGGGATCCAGCGCCGTCCGGTCCCCACGGCCTTCGCCCCGGCGTCCTTCATGATCGCCATCTCGGCGAGGTCGCCGCCGTCGAGGCCCTTCGTCGCGGCGGCGATGGGATGGATCCATAGCGACGGCTTACCGATCAGCGACGCCCGCTGGACGAGCCCGGGCCCGTCGAGCACCGGCGATTGGTCCGGCATCAGCCCGACGCGAACGATGCCACCGGCACGGAAGGCGTCGCCGTCGATCGCAAACACGCCCAGATCGACGATGCCGGGCGCCAGCAGCTTGCCGCGGCAGTCGATGACCTCGGCATCGGGCGCGCTCTCGACGATACGATCGCCCGCCACGCACAACTCGCCGTCGGTGACGCCGTCGGGGCGCACGATCCGCGCGTTGACGAAGCGCAGTGCGGTCATGCCCAGCCCTCCACCTTGCGCTCGCGCCGTGTGAGGACGTCGAGGCAGGCCATGCGGACCGCCACGCCCATCTCCACCTGTTCGGTGATGGCGGAGCGGTCGGGATGATCGGCAACGCTCGAATCGATTTCCACTCCCCGATTCATCGGCCCCGGGTGCATCACGAGCGCGTCGGGCTTGGCCCGACCGAGCCGTTCGGGAGTCAGTCCGTAGCGGAGGTGGAATTCGCGCGTCGATGGTATGAACGCACCCGACATGCGTTCGTTCTGCAACCGCAGCATCATCACCACGTCGGCGCCGTCGAGCGCGGCGTCGAAATCGGCATAGGGAGTCACGCCCATCCGCTCGATCGCCGCGGGCATCAGCGTCGCCGGCGCGACGACGCGCACCTCGGCGGCGAGTGCTGTCAGCGCCAGGATGTTCGACCGCGCGACGCGACTGTGCAGGATGTCGCCACAGATCACCACGCGCTGCCCGGCGATGGACCCGCGCCGGCGGCGGATGGTCAGCGCGTCGAGCAGGGCCTGGGTCGGGTGTTCGTGGCTGCCGTCGCCGGCGTTGAGTACCGGGCAATCGACCTTGTCGGCGATCAGCCGCACCGCGCCCGAACTCGAATGGCGAATGACGATGACGTCGGCGCGCATCGCATTGAGTGTCATCGCGGTGTCGATCAGCGTCTCGCCTTTTTTCACGCTCGATTGCGCCACCGCCATGTTGACGACATCGGCACCGAGCCGCTTGCCCGCGATCTCGAACGACAGCAGCGTGCGGGTCGAATTCTCGAAAAAGGCATTGATCAGGGTAAGGCCGGCGAGCCGCTTGTCCGGCTTGGCGCGCGCGCGGTTCGCGTCGATCCATTGCTCCGCTTCGTCGAGCAGGAACGCGATCTCATGAGGCTGGAGCCCCGAAATGCCCGTCAGATGCCCGTGCGGAAAGACGGCGCCGCCCTCGATAAGGGCTGCGGGACGATGATCGGATGGTCGCATTAAAGCCGTCGCCTAGACCCGGTCGCGCGGAGGCGCAAGCGCGCGCGGCGCTTGACCTGCGTCAAATCGTTTTCCGCTTCCGCTCTTGCGCGATTTTGGACAGGATGGACTGCATGGGGGTGAAGAGATGACTGGTTCGCCAGGTTCCACTGCGCCGGACGGCGCACCGGATGTCCGTTTCTATCTGCCGGCGCCGGGTCTGCGATCCCTCGTCACTTCCTACTATTTTCTCGAATCGCCCGGCCCGCTGTCCGATTTCACGCATCCCGAATGGGCGAATATCCGATTCGCGCTAAAGGGCGAATGGCGCTTCGAGGATGGCAAAGGGGACGCGATCGAGCCGTCGCGCGCCGCGCTGTTTGGTCCGACCGACCGCGCGCGACGCTTCATGACCGACGGCGGCCTGGTGCTCGGGGTGGGCCTGACGCCGATCGGTTGGCTGACCCTGATTGGCAGCGACGCATCGGATCTTGCCAATCTGATCGTGCCGCTCGGCCGGCAATTGGGGATGTCCGGTCCCGAAATCTTCGCCCAGCTGGCCGCCGCCGACGGAGACGAGGCCCGGGTCGCCATCCTCGACACGATCCTGTCCGGCCGGCCAACGTCGCACAGCACGTATCTCGACATGGCGGTGCGGGTGCAGGAAGCGCTGACGTCGGGCTGTGCCGATCACGTCGCCGATCTCGCCGATGCACTCGCAATCGAACACCGAACGCTGCATCGCATCTGCACCTCGGTATTCGGTTTCCCGCCCGTGCGGCTGCTGCGTCGCCAGCGCTTCCTGCGCACCTTGGGAAGGGTGCGCGACCATCTCGACCAGCCGCTCGGCCAGCTGATCGATTCAAGCTATTACGATCAGGCGCATTTCAACCGCGACTTCAAGGCGTATATGGGGATGACTCCGCTCGCCTATTTCCGGCTACCGCGCGAGGCCCTGCGTCGCGCGGCGGAGGAACGCCGCCGGGTGCTCGGCGCGCCGGTCCAGGGGCTACATGTCAGACGGGATCAATAGCTGATGGGCGGCCCATGGTCGCATCCTGCGCGCGTCGTTCAGATCGCGACCAGCCCGTCGATCGCGCCCTGCAGGATGTAGCTTGCCGCCAGCTTGTCGACGCGCTCGGCACGTTTGGCGCGGCTCAAATCCTCGGCGATCATCTGGCGTTCCACCGCCTGGGTCGACCAGCGTTCGTCCCAGAGCAGGATCGGCAGACCGAGATCGGCAAGGTTGCGCGCGAAGGCGCGGGTGGACTGGGTGCGCGGCGAATCGGTGCCGTCGAGGTTCAGCGGCAGGCCGACGACGATGCCCTTGACCGATTGCGCCGAGGCCAGGGCGGCAAGCGCGGCCTTGTCGGCGGTGAACTTGGTGCGCCGGATGAGCTCGGCCGGGCTCGCGAAGCTCCAGCCGGCATCGCACAAGGCCGTCCCGATCGTCTTGGTGCCGACATCGAGCCCGAGCAGGCGTCCGCCGTCGGGCAGTGCCGTGCGGAATACGACGCGGTCCTCGGTGATCATCGGTTCGACGGTGCCGGCCGGGCGCCCGACGATGCAGGCTTGCCGCCCATGAATGCCTTCAACCGGCGAGCGGCGTCATGCCTGACATTGGCCCAGAACATCGAATAGTCGAACACGTGATAGTTGTTGCCGGGTAACACATATCCGCCGAGGTCCACCGGGGTGCCGATCGACAGGAAGCCGCGGCCGAAGCATTTCGCCGGCACGCCCGGAACGGCCAAAATAGCGCTGTTCAAATCCCTGGAGGGAATGAGTGTGCCGCGATTCTGCTTCGCCTCCGCCGCTGCATTCGGCGTACCCGTCAGCGGATTGGTGCAAACCATATCGGTGCCCTTGCGGGGCTGACCGTTGAAGCCGGTGGTCGCGTCGAAAATGTCGGTGATCATCGACGGATCGGCGGGCTGGGCGAAGCTCTGCCATGACAGGATGCAATTGGCCTGGTTTGCGGTCGCGCATTCGGGCAGGCCGAGCGCGGGCAGGTCGGTGGTCCGCGAAATCGGCCAGCCGACGACGTAGGCGGCGACGATTCGCTTGGCGAGCGGCGTCCCCGCAATGTGTTCGCGCAGCAGGCGTTCGAGATGGAACGCTCCCTGGCTGTGCCCTGCCAGGATGATCGGCCGGTCGGGCCCGATTTCCTTGAGGAATTCGTCGAACGCCGCGACGACGTCGCGATAGGCGAAATCGAAGGCCTTCTGGGCCTCGGCCTGGTTGGTCAGGAAGGCGCCGAAGGTCGCCTGGCGATACCGCGGCGCCCAGATTTCTCCGACGCCGTTGAAGGCCGACGCCTGGCCGCGCAGGAACACTTCGGCGGTCCTGTTCGCCTGGGCATCGTCGAGTGGCGCGTTCCAGTGCGATCGATCAATGTACGATGTCGGGTGGATGAAGAACACCGCCGCCGCGGGTTTGTCGCCGGGCGCGAAATTGGCCGGAGTCCAGAGCGCGGGATTGTTCGGGATGTCGGGCCGTGCGAACCACATATCGGCTTGTTCGTAAGCCTGTTCGGTCGTGGCGGCGCCCCCCTCGAACCGGGCGCTCGGCACCAGCGCGGCCTTCATCAGGTCCTTGGCGTAGAAATGGTAGACGAACCCGCCTGCAACCACGAGCAGGATCAGGACGATCATGAAATAGAGGAACTTGCGGGCCAAAATGCACTCCGGATGGCGTCGTGGTCCCGTGCCCCATCGTCGCGGCGGTTGCAATCGTGGCGGCCGCTCTGCTAGCCGCGCGCCATGTCCGTAGACGCCGCAACCGTGAAGAAGATCGCGAGCTTGGCCCGCATCGCGATCACCGACGAGGAGGTCGCGAAGATCGCGCCCGAGCTCGACAACATCATGGGCTGGATCGAGCAACTGGGGGAAGTCGACACGTCGTCGGTCGAACCGATGACCGCGGTGATCCCCAACAAGCTCCGGCTGCGCGAGGACGTCGTCACCGATGGCGACAAGCGAGACGCGGTACTCGCCAATGCGCCCCAGGCCGAACACGGCTTCTTCACCGTGCCGAAGGTGATCGAATAATGAGCAATCTCACCGATCTCGGCGTCCGCGAACTGCGCGACGGCGTTCGCGCGGGCACCTTCTCGGCGCGCGAGGTGGCGGATTCGTTCATCGTCGCGGTCAGCAAGGCGAGGCAGCTCAACGCCTTCCTGGTCGAAACCCCCGATCAAGCGATCGCGGCGGCCAACGAAGCCGACGCTGCTCGCGCCGCTGGCGAGACGCTCAAGCCATTGGCCGGCGTGCCGATCGGCATGAAGGACCTGTTCTGCACCAAGGGCGTGCAGTCGGCGGCCGCCAGCCACATCCTCGAAGGGTTCAAGCCCGAATATGAATCAACGGTCTCGCAGAAATTGTGGGATGCCGGTGCGGGCATGTTGGGCAAGCTCAACATGGACCAGTTCGCGATGGGCTCGTCGAACGAAACCAGCTATTTCGGCAACGTCATCTCGCCCTGGCGGCGCGCCGATGGCGGCAACGCCCCGCTTGCGCCGGGCGGCTCCTCGGGCGGTAGCTCGGCAGCGATCGCGGCGCGGCTCTGCCCGGCGGCGACCGGCACCGACACCGGCGGCTCGATTCGCCAGCCTGCCGCCTTCACCGGCATTTCCGGCATCAAACCGACCTACGGCCGTTGCTCGCGCTGGGGAATCATCGCTTTCGCCTCGAGCCTCGATCAGGCCGGGCCGATGGCCCGCGACGTGCGCGACTGTGCGATCATGCTGGAGGCGATGAGCGGGTTCGATCCCAAGGATTCGACCAGCCTGCAGCTCGACGTGCCCAAATGGGAAGACGGTCTCAACGCCAGCCTGGCGGGCAAGCGTATCGGTATCCCGAAGGAATATCGCGTCGACGGCATGCCGGCCGAGATCGAGGCGTTGTGGCAACAGGGCATCGACTGGGTGAAGGATGCCGGGGCCGAAGTGGTCGAAGTGTCGCTGCCGCACACCAAATATGCCCTGCCGGCCTATTACATCATCGCCCCGGCGGAGGCGTCGTCCAACCTCGCGCGCTATGACGGCGTGCGATACGGCCTGCGCGACCTCCCCGAGGGCGCGAACCTTCAGGAAATGTACGCCGCGACTCGTGCTGAGGGCTTCGGTAGCGAGGTGAAGCGCCGCATCCTGATCGGCACCTATGTGCTCTCGGCGGGCTTTTACGACGCCTATTACACCCAGGCGCAAAAGGTCCGGACGCTGATCGCGCGCGACTTCGACCGGGCCTGGGAGAAGTGCGACCTGCTGCTCACCCCGACCGCGCCTTCGGCGGCATTCGCGCTCGGCGAGAAATCGGCCGATCCGATCGCGATGTACCTGAACGACGTCTTCACCGTGCCGTCGAGCCTTGCCGGCCTGCCGGCAATGTCGGTGCCGGGCGGGCTCGACCAGGCGGGTCTGCCGTTGGGTCTGCAGATCATCGGCAAGGCACTCGACGAGCAGGGCGTGCTCGACGCGGGCCTCGCGATCGAGGAACGCGCCGGATTCAAGGCACGGCCCGACGCCTGGTGGTAGACGGCACGGCTCGATCCGCGCCGTTATCGCAACCACCATTTTTCAGAGGCTAGAGTGACGCGACCGTTGGGCAAACCGGCGCAGCACACCATCGCGGTCGATCCGGCGCGACTGCTGGTGACGCTGCGGCTGGCCGGCTTCATGACGCCCGATGACGTCCAGCGTATCGCCGCGGAAGAGCAGGTGGCGGTGCAGGGCCTGAACGTGCCATCCGGCACGCACCTGTTCCTGATCGATGCCCGCGCGCTGGAAATCCAGGCCGCGGAGGTCGTGGCTTTGGTCCAGCACACCACCGACACCATCCCGATCAAGCCCCGGCGCCTCGCGATCGTCGCACGCTATGGCCTCAACAAGATGCAGGTGCGCCGGATGATCGGCGAGCGTGAGATCGGCCTGTTCGATAACGAGGAAGACGCAGTCGCCTACCTGTTGGGGTGACCCGCGGTCAGCCCAGCGAGTTGTTGCGCTCGACCGAGTCGAGGATCCGCGCACCGGCCATGAACACGGCGATCGGGCAGACCGAAAATAGCATCCACCCACCGAAGCCGGGATATTGATGAACGTAATGGACCCCGCGTTCGACCGCGCCGAGGCCGAGACCATAGATCACCATGAACGCCTCGAACTTGGTCTTGATGACGAACAGGCGGGCGATCTTGCGAAGCATGTCCAAATTTAAGCATGAGCCGTGCCAATGGCGGAAATGCGCCGTTTCGCCTTAATGAACATGGTTACCTGTCAATTAATCCGACAGGTCGGCAAGGAAGCTCCCCCGCGGCGCCACGTCCATCGGCGGGGAGACTGATCCATCATGGCCCTAATTCCGCTTGAGTGTCCCCGCGGCTCTCCCTACTCGAATTGGCGAGCACTTTTCCTTTGCGCCCCGGTCCACACCCTCCCGGCCGGGGTGTTTTTTTGCCCGCATCCGTCAGGGCGGCGCCTTCGAAGAAGGTGCGGTACGACCCGCGGTAGGTTGGGCCGCGGTACGGGAGGGCGGATCGTTTTTGAACGGCGAAGGAGGAGCGGATGACTCGATTGGGAATGGGGATCGCGCTGGCAATGATGCTGGCCGGATGCGGAGCGGACGTGACGTCGGCGGACGGGAACGATCAGTCGAGCGTCTCCGACGCGTCGCCGTCCGAACCGGGCTCGAATGCCAAGCCAGCCAACAAATGGTCGCAGAAGCTCTACGACATGGATGGTCCGGCACGCCTCGCAGCGCTCAAGGGGATGATCGAATCGTCCGGCAACCAGTGTGACAGCGTGACCACCGCGGTGCTCAAGGGGCACGAGGACAAGATGGACATGTGGCACGTGACCTGTGGCAATGGCGACTGGATGGTCTCGATCGACGAGGATGCATCGACCAAGACGCTATCGTGCGAGACGCTGGCGAAGGTCGGCAGCGACTGCAACAAGGTGTGGAAGAACTGAGGTCGCGCGAAGAGCTCGGTTATCGATCGATCAGTTCGATCAAACCGAGTTCTTCGAGCAGGGCTTGCCGCGCGGCGCGGATGCGAGCAATCAGCGCCGGGTCGCCGATCGCGGCGATGGCGATTTCCTCGGGCCAATGTTTCTCGACGACCGCCGCGATCCGGTCGAGCTTCGCGTCGTCGACCAGGAAGCGCGGATCAACGCTTGCCGGGGCGCAGACGACACGCAGACGCAGGCATGCCGGCCCGCCGCCGTTGCGCATCGATTGCCGGACATCGACTACGTCGAGCCGGCGAATCGGTCCGTTGCCCGCGATCATCTCGTTCAGCCACGTCCACACGGCGGCATTGTCGCGCGCCTCGCCGGGCAGGATCAGTGTCATCGTTCCATCGGCGAGCGTCACAAGCTGCGCGTTGAACAGATAGGATTGGATCGCGTTGGCGAGGCTTACGCGGCTGGCCGGAACCTCGACGATCTCGGCCCAGGGGGCCTTGAGGGCAATGTCGGCGTAGAGCCCGGCTTTGTCTTCGAACGCCCGTTCGTGCGCGAACAGGACGCGCTCGTTGGCGACCGCGACGACGTCGTTGTGGAACGCACCCGCCGCGATCGCCTCCACCGATTGCTGCGCGAAGATCGTCCGGGCGGGATCGAGCATGTGGGCGCGGGCCACCGCTTCGGAGGCCTCGCGGCGCTGGCGGGCTGGAAACGGGCCGCCGCCCTCGCCATAGACGAAGATTTCGATCCCGCGCGCGCCATGTCGCTCGCACATCCGCATGTGATTGGCCGCCCCTTCGTCGCCGAAGGGCGGCGGCACGGGGCCATGCACCGCGAACGCCGGATCCGAAAAGGCCAGGTGGAGCTGGGCCAGCGTTTCGGGCCATTCGTGGCTGCGGTGGGGCATGGTCACGAGATTGGCGACGGTCAGGTGGCATTTGCCGTCGGCGGCGTCGGGGGCGGGGGAAACCGTCGCGGCGTTCGCCGCCCACATCGGCGACGCCGACAGCGCCTGCGCCTTCAAATAGGTCGCTGCGCTCGCATAGTCCGTCGCGAGCGATGCGAGCCAGCGATCGTCGGGGCGATTGTGCGGCGGCAGGATTCCCTGGGTCAGGCCCAGTTGCAGGTTGGCGCGCATCTTGGCCACGCCCTCCAGGGCGGCCTCGCGCGGACGCGAGACGAGCCCGGCATTGTTGGTCGCCGCGAGATTGCCCAGGCTCAGGCCGGCATAATTGTGGCTCGGCCCGACGATGCCGTCGAAATTGATCTCGACCAGCGCCATCAGAAGCGTCCGATATAGGTGATGTCGTCGCCGTCCGAGACGCCCAGGGCGGCGGCGCCCGCCTTGTCGATGACGACACCATCCGCTGCCTCGCGCACCTTGGCATAGGCGCACCGAAAGCCATCGAGGCGGCCGGTCGCCGCGAGCACGCTTTCGCCGCCATCGTCATCGACCGCGAGTACCTTGCGTGTCACGGCATGGGCGATGCTCTTCACCTTGTCGGTGCGCGCCGTCATGGTCGGGCCGCCGTCGAAGATGTCGATATAATTCTCGAACGCAAAGCCTTCGTTTTCCAGCATTCTCATCGCCGCGCGCCCGGAGGGATGGGGCAGGCCGATGACGCTCCGCGCGCTCTCGGTCAGCATCGCGACATAGATCGGGTGTTTGGGAAACAGGTCGGCGATGAACTGGTGGCCATGGGTCGCGTTGAACTGGTCGGCGTCCTGGAAATTCATCCCGAAGAATCGTCCGGCAAGGCCGTCCCAGAAGGGTGACCCGCCCGCCTCGTCGATGATCCCGCGCAATTCGGCGAGGATACGGTCGGCGAAGCGCGCGCGGTGCATCGCGATGAACAGATAGCGACTGCGCGCGAGCAGCATGCCGAGTCCGCCGGCGCGCTCGCCGGGATGGAGGAACAGCCCGCCGACCTCGCTCGATCCTTCGAGATCGGTGGTCAACGACAGCATCTCGGCCCGGAAGGTGCGGCCCAGTTCCTCGCTCTTCTGCGTCAGGGTCCCCATGCGATACGAATAGAAGGGGTGGTTCTGCCCGACCTGGCTGAACATCTGGCAGGTGCCGCGAACCTCTCCGGTGTCGACGTTCTCGAGCATCAGCACGAACGCTTCGTCGCCCAGCGTATCGTCCTTCCGGTCGAACGCCGCACTGCTCGCGGCGAGGCGGCGGCGCAGGGCTGGCCGATCGGCGGGAAGGTTGGTGAAGCCGCCACCGGTCAGCTTGGCCATCTCGTAGAGATGATCGAGGTCGTCGTCATTGGCGGCACGGATACGGAAACTCACAATCCCCCCTTTTCGGCGATGCGCAAGATGGTGAGCGCGGACAATGCCGCGCGTTCCGCCAGACTGTCGACCAGCAGAAATTCTTCCGGAGAATGGATCGCGCCGCCGCGGGCGCCCATCGTGTCGACCACTGGTAACCCAGCGGCGGCGATGTTGTTGCCGTCGCACACGCCGCCGGTCGCTTTCCAGCCGATCGCGAGGCCGAGATCGGCACCGGCCGATTTCACCACCTCGAACAATGTTGCAGCGCCGGCATCGATCGGCTTGGGCGGCCGGTTGAAACCGCCATGCGCCTCGATCCGTACATCGCGCGCCGCCGAGATGTCGGCGACGGCTTCGTCGATCGCCGACTGCGCGCGCGCGATCGCTTCCGGCGTGCCCGGGCGGAAATTGATGCGCAGGATGGCGAGGTCGGGAACGACATTGTTGGGTCCGCCGCCGTCGATCCGCGCCGGATTCACTGCGAGCCCTTCTTCCTTCGCCGCGAACAGCCTGACCGCCAGATCGCTGGCCGCGACGATCGCGTTGCGGCCGTCGTCGGGATTGCGTCCGGCATGTGCGCTCTTGCCGTGGACGACGAGCGAGAAATTGCCGGTGCCGCCCCGCGCGCCGGCCAGCGTGCCGTCGGCGAGCGCGGGTTCGTACGTCAGCGCGGCGACCTTGCCGCGCGCGAGGTCGGCGATCAGGCGGGCCGACGAGAACGACCCGGTCTCCTCGTCCGAATTGATCATCACGTCATAGCCGATCCGCTCGGCCACCGGCGACGCCTCGACCGCCTTGAGCGCGGCGAGCAGCAAGGCGAGGCCGCCTTTCATGTCCGCAACCCCGGGACCGTTGAGCGTGTTGGGGTCGAGGAAGCGCTGATCCTGGAACGGGTGATCGACCGGATAGACGGTATCCATATGCCCGGTGAACAACATCCGTACGGATGCTTCGGGCCGGACCTTGACCACCAGGTGACGGCCATGGTCGATCGCCGCAACCGTGCCGTCGGCGGCAACGCTGGTGGCACTTTCCGGTTCGATCAGCGAAACTTCGCCGGGCAGTACCGAAAAGGCGTCGGCCAAGGCCCCGGCCATCGTGCGCAAGCCATCCAGATTGCGCGTACCGCTGTTGATCGCCGCCCAGGCACGCGTGTGCTCGAGCATCGGCTCGTCGCGCACGCGCTCGATCGCCGCGGCCTCGCTATTGTCGGTCATTGGATCGCTCTAGGACCTGTCCCGCCAACCGGCAACGCCCGGAACGGTGAGGGGCCGCGGCAGGGTCGGTGGCGGGCTCAATGCCCCCCGTAGCTCTTGATCCCGCTCAGCTTCGCCCGCCCGCGCTCGATCAGCGGGCCCGCACCATAGCTGACCGCGCTGGCCGGTCGTGCGCCGTTCGAGCAGACGAAGGTCTGCTGCGCCTCGTCGAGCGAGCCCTTGTCGATGTGCCGCCACTTCCCCGATCCTTCGTCGTCACGGAAAGCCTTGCCGTTGATGTCGATGCTCTTGATGCTGACGAAGCGATAGCGCGGCTGGATGCAGTCGAATTCGAGATATGGATTATACGCCGCCGATCCGTCGCTCGCGGTTTCCGAGAACACCTGATAGGTGCGCGCGCGGCGCATGTTCTCGCCCATGTCGGTGATGCTGTCCTTGTCCACGAACGACGCGGTCGTTTGCGAATCGGAGATACCCACCAGATACCAATTGGTCGCCATGGCCGGCGCCGACCAGAATGAGAGCGCGGTTGCTGCAAGTGCGATGATCGGACGCATACTCTATCCCCCTCGATGAAAGTCGCGGGGAAAAAATGTCAGGCGCGCCGCACGAACGCAAGCGGGCGCAACTCAGAAGGCGTAAACTAATCCGGCCCGGCTGATCGTGTCGGTCGTCACGCGGCCTTCGGGCGGCATGCTTTCATATTGAACGTTGTACGAAAACTGTGCCGATAGCGGCCCGAGCACCTTGGCGTTGAGCGCCGTGGTGCCGGTCACGGTCGAATTGTACCGCTCGACATAGGCGCTGGCATTCTGGGTGAGTTGCAGGCCCTTGCCGAATTTCCACGAGAAATCGAGGCTGCCGCGCGCGGCGATGCTGCGTTCGTTCCCACCATCGGTGAAGCTGGTCGCGCGATAGGCCGGCCCGAGCTCGAGATCGAGCTTCACTTTGTTGGTCTTGAGCGCGCTGTAGCCGGCGCCGACCGATGCCGAATAACGCTGCCTGAAGCCGAGGAAGCGATCGCTCTCGAACTGCCCCGCCCCATAGACGTAGGAGCGGTCGTCAATCTTGTAATTGGGCTCCCAGGCCGCGAGATAATGCTCGCGCGACGTGACACCCAGGCTGCGCTGATAGTCGGTCTGGAACTTGAGCTTCTGGCGCCAATCGAGGCCGTCGCGCGTCAGCGCGAGCGAGGCCGACACGCCCTCGCTCTCACTGTTGCCCGTCGAGATATAGCCCGACAGTTCGGCGCGGCCCGACCACAGGTCGAAAAAGCCCGCATCCTGCAGCTTGGCGGTCTTGTCGTCGGTGCGCTTCTTTTTCCAGTCGCTGGCCAGCTTGGCGATGGCTTCCTTGCTGTCGGGCGCCGCGTTGCTGGCATATTTGACGATCGTGGCGACTTCGCCCTCGTTGCCCGACGCCATGGCGGCGTCCAGCATCGACTTGATCTGCGGTGGGATCGACGCGGGGTCGGCGTTGGCAAGCAGCATCGGCGCTGCCGCGACGAGGAGCAGGGGGAGGCGCATGGCGCGGGACATAGTACAGCTATCCTGCCATTGAAATCGGTTCCGCGACGATCCGCTCGCGCAATCGTATGCGAAACGACCCTAGCCGACGAGATGGGGCGCAAATGCGGCGATGACGTCCTCGTAGAGCTGTCGCTTGAACGGCACGATCAGCTTCGGGAGCTCGCCCGGGTCGACCCATCGCCAGGTGCTGAATTCGGGATGCGGCGTGGCGAGGTCGATGTCGAGATCTTCCCCCAGGAAGCGGTAGAGGAACCAGGTCTGGCGCTGCCCGCGCCATTTTCCCTTCCATACCTTGCCGATCAGGTCGTCGGGCAGGTCGTAATAGAATTCGCCGGGCGCCTGCGCGATCAACTCGACCTTGTCGGGACCGACGCCGATCTCTTCCTCCAGCTCGCGGAGTGCCGCTTCGCCGGCATCCTCGCCCGGGTCGATCCCGCCTTGCGGCATCTGCCAGGCTTCCATCGTCGTATCGATCCGCTGACCCGCGAAGGCCAGGCTGTCGCGGTTCAGCAACATGATCCCGGCGCAGGGGCGATAAGGGAGGTCGGTCACCACAAAATCCTCCCCGGCACGGGGAGGGGGACCATTCGCAAAGCGAATGGTGCAGGGGGCCAGCGACTTACTCCCCAAAGAGCTTGCGCAACGTTGGGCGCGGCCCCCCTCCACCATCGCTGACGCAATGGTCCCCCTCCCCGTGCCGGGGAGGAATTGCTCCTCGCGAGCCCTGCGCTCATTCCGCCGCTTGCGCCATGGTGCGGTCGCCTTCGGCTTCGACGATGATGTCCTTGAGAGCGGCCAGCGCTCCCATCACGTCGCCGACGCTCGACGGGATCGCTTTCCTGAGCGTGATGAAGCCGTGGATGTTGCCCTTGGCCTCTCGGAATACGACCGGGACACCCGCCAGCGCTAGCGCGGCAGCATAGGCGCGGCCTTGATCGCGGATCGGGTCCAGGCCGCCGGTCACCACGACCGCGGGTGGCATGCCGGCGAGGTCGCCGAGCAGCGGCGAGCTGCGGATATGGTCGGCCTCTCCCTTATAGGCAGCCATGAACCATTCCATGCTGTCCTTGGTCAGCAGATAGCCGTCGGCGAACTCGGTGTAGGACGGATATTCCTTGCTGGCGTCGGTTGCCGGATAGAAAGGCAGCTGGGCGACGACCGGTACTGCCGCCGGGGCGTCGCGCAGTGCCGCCGCGGTAACGATGGTGAGATTGCCCCCGGCGCTGTCCCCGGCGAGAACGAGCGAGGTGACCGACCGGCCGATCTCGCCAGGGCTCGCGGCGACCCAGCGCGCAGCGGCTTCGCAATCGTCGGGCGCTGCCGGCCAGGGGAATTCGGGCGCCAGGCGATAGTCGACCGCGATCACCGGCAGGTCGAGAACGCGCGCCATTTCCGCGGTGAAGCTGCCATGCGTGTCGAGGTCGCCGATCACGAAGCCGCCGCCATGGAAGAACACGACCGCCGGGCCCGGCTCGCGGCTGGCGCGCGGGTCGTAGAGCCGCGCGGGGATGTCGCCGCCGGGCCCGGGGATGGAGAGATCGAGCAGCGTGCCCAGATCACCTACCGGCGGATCGCCGACATCCTTCATCGCCACGTACATCTGGCGTGCGGTCGCGGCGTCAAGTTCGTGCATCTTCGGCCCGGGCAGGGTGTTCAGGAAATCGAGAAATCCGCGGACGTCGGGACGGACGAAGGGCTCGGTCATTCGTGTCTTCCTCTCTCTTCTCTCACGCGATTTAGGTCCTTAACTAAAACCTATGATCGCGGTCGTCCATCACCCCGACTATGTCGCCCCGGGCCAGCCGAAATCGGGGTATCAATGGAACAAGAACGGAGCGATCCGCGATCTGCTCCGTGCGGAAGGAGAACGGATTCGCTGGGTCGAGCCCGACGCGGCGCCCCGCCACTGGATCGAGGCAGCGCACGATCCGGATTACGTCGCCGAAGTGATCGAGGCGCGGGTGCCGCGTGAGAAGGAACGGAGGATCGGCTTCCCGGTCAACGAGACCGTGGCGCGCCGCGCCCAGCTCGTTCCGGGCGGTACCTACCGCGCCGCGAGGCTGGCGATCGACCATGGCTATGCGGCGAACAGTGCGGGCGGCAGCCATCATGCCCTGGCGCATACCGGCGCCGGCTATTGCGTGTTCAACGACCTCGCGATCGCGGCGATCCGCCTGGCCGAAGAGGGGCGGCGCGTCCTCATCGTCGATTGCGACGTGCATCAGGGCGACGGGACGGCGGCGCTTACTGCCGGCCGCCCCGGCATCGCGACCTATTCGATCCATGCCGACAAGAACTTTCCGGCCCGCAAGGCGCGATCGACGGTGGATGTACCGCTGGCGGATGGTTTGGGCGATGATGGCTATCTGGAGACGCTCGAACGGACACTGGTGCCGTTGCTCGACGCGGAGCGGCCGGACGTCATTCTCTACCAGGCAGGGGTCGATCCGTTCGAAGGCGACCGGCTCGGTCGCCTCAGCCTGACCGACGAGGGGCTGGTCGCACGCGAGCGACTGGTTGCCCGCCTGGCGATCGACCGGGGCCTGCCGCTCGCGAGCACGGTCGGCGGGGGGTATGGCGACGACGTTGTTGCCATTGCGCGGCGCCACGTGACGGCGATCCTGACGCTCGGGGAAGCCTTTGCCGGAACTCGCCCAGCGGATTTCGTGGCAACGGTACGCTAAAGAACGGTTTTCACGGAAGCGTAACCGATCTACGTTGGCCGCAAGGGGCTCCACGCATAGAGAGAGCCCCGAACACGACCGCAGGATTTAGTGCTGACATGGCGACCGCCGTCCACGAAGTGACGCCCGCAGAGGCGTCGGCCAACCCACCCGCAGAATCGATCGTCGTCCGTTTCGCCGGAGATTCCGGTGACGGTATGCAACTGACCGGGGGGCAATTCACCTTGTCCACCGCGCTTGCCGGCAACGATCTGGCCACCTTTCCCGATTTCCCTGCCGAAATCCGCGCGCCGCAAGGCACGTTGTTCGGCGTCTCGGCCTTCCAGATCAATTTCGGATCGGACGCGATCGAGACCGCCGGCGACGCCTATGACGTGCTCGTCGCGATGAACCCGGCGGCGCTCAAGACCAATGTCGACGAGCTCAAGGCCGGCGGGTTGATCATCGCCGACACTGGCGAGTTCACCGAGCGCAACCTCACCAAGGCCAAATACGACGCCGACCCGATCGACGACGGCAGCCTCGCGAAATGGCAAGTGCTGGCGTTCGACATTTCGGCGCTGACGGTCGAGGCGGTCAAGCCGTTCGGACTCGGCAACAAGGAAGCGCTGCGCTGCAAGAACATGTGGACCTTGGGCCTTGCGCTCTGGATGTTCGATCGTGATCGCCAGCCGCTGATCGACTGGCTCAAGGCCAAGTTCGCCAAGGCGCCGAACCTCGCCGAAGCCAATATCGCCGCGCTCAATGCCGGCCACGCTTATGGCGAGACTGCCGAGCTGTCGGGCCCGCTCAAGCAGCATCACGTTCCGGCCGCGGCTGCCGAGCCGGGTCTTTACCGCACCGTGACGGGCGCTGAGGCGATCTCGATGGGACTCGTCGCGGGCGCGCAGCTTGCCGATCTGCCGATGTTCTTCGGCGGCTATCCGATCACGCCGGCCTCGGCGATCCTTCACCATCTCAGCCGCCTCAAGGAATATGGCGTCACCACCTTCCAGGCGGAGGACGAGATCGCCGCGGTCGCGAGTGCGATCGGCGCGTCCTATGCCGGCCAGCTCGGCGTGACCTCCTCGTCGGGCCCGGGCATCGCGCTCAAGGGCGAAGCGATCGGTCTCGCCATCATGACCGAGCTGCCGCTGGTCATCGTCAATTCGCAGCGCGGCGGGCCGTCGACCGGTCTTCCGACCAAGACCGAGCAATCGGACCTCTACCAGGCGGTCTATGGCCGCAACGGCGACGCGCCGATGCCGGTGATCGCGGCTCGCTCGGCGGCCGATTGCTTCGACGTCGCGATCGAGGCCTGCCGGATCGCCACACAATATATGACCCCGGTCATGCTGCTTACCGACGGCTACATCGCCAACGCCGCCGAACCGTGGAAGGTACCCGACGTGAGCGGGTACGAGCCGTTTCCGGTCGCTTTCCTCGAGAGCGTGCCGGAAGGCGGTTTCCTGCCCTATGCGCGCGACGACAAGCTGGCGCGGCCGTGGGTCAAGCCGGGCACGCCCGGACTGCTCCACCGCATCGGCGGCATCGAGAAGAAGCAGGGTACGGGCAATATCGACTATTCACCGGCCAACCACCAGGAAATGACCAACACCCGCAAGGCGAAGGTCGACGGAATCAAGGTGCCCGACCAGGCCATCGAGATCGGCAATCCGGGCGGCAAGCTGGCGGTGGTCGGCTGGGGATCGACCTTCGGCCCGATCCACCAGGCGGTGAAACGGGCGCGCCGCAAGGGACTCGATGTCAGCCACATTCATCTGCGTCATATCTGGCCGATGCCGGCCAATCTTGGCGATCTGCTCAAGGGTTACGAGAAGATCCTCGTACCGGAAATGAACACCGGTCAGCTCAAGACGGTGCTGCGCGACCAGTATCTGGTCGACGCCCGGCCGCTCAACAAGGTGTCGGGCCAGCCCTTCCGCATCGCGGAGATCGAGGCGGCGATCGAAGGAATTCTCGCATGAACGACATGACCCCTCCGCAAAAGTCCCTGCCCAAGGATTGGGAAACCGACCAGGAAGTACGCTGGTGTCCGGGCTGCGGCGACTACGCCATCTTGAAGGCGGTGCAGCGGACCATGCCGGAGATCGGCGCACGGCCAGAGAACACCGTGTTCGTCAGCGGCATCGGCTGCTCGTCGCGCTTTCCCTACTACATGGAGACCTACGGCTTCCACACCATCCACGGCCGCGCACCGGCGATCGCGACCGGGGTCAAGCTCGCCAATCCCGAGTTGGACGTCTGGATCATCACCGGCGACGGCGACGCGCTGTCGATCGGCGGCAACCACACGATGCACCTGCTGCGGCGCAACCTGAATTGCCAGGTGCTGCTGTTCAACAACGAGATTTACGGTCTGACCAAGGGGCAATATTCCCCGACCAGCCGCGTCGGCACGCGCAGCCCCTCGACTCCGTTCGGATCGGTCGATCGCCCGGCGACGCCATGCGCCTTCGCCCTCGGCTCGGGCGCGCGGTTCATCGCGCGCGGGATCGACGTCCACAAGAACCTGCCGGCGGTGTTCAAGGCGGCCTATGCCCATCAGGGCGCGGCGTTCGTCGAGATCTTCCAGAATTGCATCGTCTACAATGACGACGTGTTCGCGCCGTTCACCGAAAAGGCCAACGCCGCGGGCAATCAGATGTGGGTCGAGCACGGCAAGCCGTTGCTGTTCGCGGGCGGCACCAAGGGCCTGGCGATGGACACCGAGCGGTTGGTTCTCAAGGTCGTCGACGTGGTCGATGGCGATTGGCAGGCGGCCCATGTCGCGGTCCATGACCAGACCAATCGCGGCCTCGCGCATATGCTGGTCGAGATGCCGTTCGGGCTGTTCCCGATGGCGCTCGGCGTAATCTACGACGATCCCGCTCCGACCTTCGACAGCGCGGTGACGCTGCAGAACAGGCAAGCCAGCGAAGGCAAGACCGCCAATTTGCAGAAATTGCTCAGCCAAGGCCAGACGTGGCAGGTCGAAAAGGAACCGCGGGCTGAGTGATTTTTGATTCACGCAAAGGCGCCAAGGCGCGAAGAAATTCGTTCACGCGGAGGCGCGGCGGCGCGGAGTTTTGCGGCCGGCCGGGGTGATAATTGTTCGCGCAGAACCGCAGAGGCGCAGAGGCAATTTTGAGCTTCGCGTAGCGAAGCATCTGTTATTTTGTCAGGATCGATAGGCGCGACGGGCAACGGCTTCTCTGCGGCCTCTGCGCCTCTGCGCGAATCTATAAAATTAGGCGCCGGCAGGCGGTGATGACGTTGTATGCGGATGACGTCTCAGCGTAGCATCTTCGCGCCTCCGCGCCTTTGCGTGAATCAATCATCCAGAGCGAGCCGTCATGACCGCACCGACCATCCTCTGGCTGCGCCAGGACCTCCGGCTCGCCGATCAGCCCGCCCTGACCGCGGCGGTCCATGACGGGCCGGTCGTGCCGGTCTACGTCCTCGATGACGAGACGCCCAGGCATCGCAAGATGGGGGGCGCATCGCGCTGGTGGCTGCATCACAGTCTCGACGCGCTCGACAAGGCGCTACGCGACAAGGGGTCGCGGCTGATCTTGCGGCTGGGAAAGAGCGAGGAGGAACTCGCCAAGGTCGCCAAGGAGGTCGGCGCGGGTGCCGTTCATGCGATCCGCCATTACGAACCATGGTGGCGCAATGCCGAGCGGGCGGTGGCCAAGGTCCTCGACCTCAAGTGCTACGACGGAAATTTCCTCGCGCCGCCGGGATCGATCACGACTGGGAGCGGCGCGCCCTACAAAATCTATACGCCGTTCTGGCGCGCGCTGCGCGACGTCATGCCGCCGTCGCACCCGCTCAACCGCCCGCGTGAGATCCCGGCGCCGTCCTCCTGGCCGACCAGCGATAGACTGGGCGACTGGGCCTTGCTGCCGACCGAACCTGACTGGGCGACCGGCTTTGCCCGCGAATGGACGCCGGGCGAGAAGGGCGCGCACGCGCGGGTCGACGATTTCGTCGATGAGGTCGCCGGCTATGACGAACGGCGCAACCTGCCGTCGGTCGAGGGGAGCTCGCGCCTGTCGCCGCATCTCCATTTCGGCGAGGTGTCGCCCGGCTATGTCTGGCACCGGTTGGCGGGGAAGGGCGGCTCGACCCATGTCTTTCTGAGCGAAGTGGCGTGGCGCGATTATGCCCAGAACGTCATCCTGCAATTGCCCGATTATGGCGCGCGCAACGGCCGCGACCGGTTCGACGAGCTGCCCTGGCGCTCGGGCAAGGCGGCGACGGACGATCTCCGCGCCTGGCAGCGCGGCGAGACCGGCTATCCGATCGTCGATGCCGGGATGCGCCAGCTCTGGACGAGCGGCTGGATGCACAACCGCGTGCGGATGATCGCCGCGTCCTTCCTGATCAAGCATCTGCTGATCGATTGGCGGGAGGGCGAGCAATGGTTCTGGGATACGCTGGTCGACGCCGATTACGGCAATAACAGCGTCAACTGGCAGTGGGTCGCCGGAACCGGAATCGACGCGAACATGTGGGGGCGGATCATGGCCCCGCTCAGCCAGTCGGAAAAGTTCGATGCGGGCGCCTATATCCGCGAATGGGTGCCCGAACTCGCCGGCATTCCCGATCCCGCCATCCATGATCCCGACGCGGCGGGATGCCGGCCCTCGAGCTATCCCGCCAAGCTGATCGGTCATCGCGAAGCCCGGGAGCGCGCGCTGGCCGCAGGCAAAAAGGTCGGGTGAGCCCTCCGAATCGCTTGGCGAAGCGTGCATGACGTGCTTTGAGTTGAGCATGGATGCGCCGAGGATGGACGGGGGGCAGCGCAGCCGCGGAGGAGCGTTCGCCTTGATCGGGCGGCCGCTGCTTGCGCGCATCGACCACAGCCTCGATCAGGGTGCGATCACCGTTTCGCTGCCCGGCGGCGGTGCGCCCATGCGTCTCGGCGGGCGCGGTCCGGGCCCGGAGGCGATCGTCATCCTGAACAGCTGGCATGCCCTGTGGCGGCTGGCGACCGGCGGGTCGTCGGGCTGGTATGAGGGCTGGGCGGCCCGCGAATGGGAAAGCCCCGATCCGGTGCCCCTGTTCGAGATCTTTTCGCTCAATCGCCATGCGCTTGCGGACACCGGGCGAGCCCACGGCCTATCCAGGCTGCTGCGCCGGCTGTGGCATCGGGCGCATCGCAACGACCGGGCGGGGGCCAGGCGCAACATCCACGACCACTACGATCTGGGCAACGAATTCTACGAATTATGGCTCGACCCGACCATGACCTATTCGAGCGCGATCTTCGATACGCCCGATGAGCGCCTCGAAGACGCGCAGCGCGCCAAGCTGAAAGCCATCCTGGACCGGACTGCGACGAAACCGGGCGACCGCATTCTCGAAATCGGGTGCGGCTGGGGCTCGTTCGCGGAGACGGCGGCGAAGGCCGGCATCGGCGTCCATGGCATCACCTTGTCGACCGAGCAAAAAGCTTATGCCGAGGCGCGCATGGCCCGGCAGGGACTCGACCAGGTCGAGATCGAACTGATCGACTATCGCGACATCGCGGGCAGCTATGACGGCGTCGCCAGCATCGAAATGGTCGAGGCGGTCGGCGAGGAATATTGGCCCGACTATCTCGCCGCCATCGCTCGCGCGTTGAAGGCGGGCGGTCGGGCGGCGATCCAGTACATCGCGATCGACGATGCCATGTACGACGCTTACGCGCGCAACGTCGACTTCATCCAGCGTTACGTCTTTCCCGGCGGGATGTTGCTCTCGGAAAGCCGGTTCAAGGCATTGGCGGAGAAGGTCGGGCTCGCCTGGCGCGACCGGCACGCCTTTCGCCTCGATTATGCCGAAACGCTGAAACGGTGGCGCCAGGCGTTCGATGCGGTCGTTGTCGCGGGAAAGTTGCCAGAGAGATTCGATAGCCATTTCATAGGCTTGTGGCGATTTTATTTGATGTATTGTGAAGGTGGATTCCGCGGTGGCGGGATCGAGGTGGCACAGGTGACGTTGGTCAAGGAGGGGTGATGAGGGGAGTGGGATTGCTGGCTGCGCTCGTGCTCGCGGGCGTGGCGTCGGCGCAATCGGTCACGGTCACGCCGGACAATTCCGCCCGGCTTCGTCAGGTCGGTGCCGAAGTGCTGTTCTGGAGCCAGCAGCAGCGCGACCGGAATTTCCGCGAGATGGAAAAGATATTTCCCGGCCATGTCGTCAGGGCCGGGAAGAAGGTGCGCCCGTTGCCGGCTGGCCGGCCGCTGCCTCTCGCCGCCGCCGATGTCGACACGGCGATGGCACGGCTCGACATCGCTGGTCTGATCGTTGTTCAGGATGGAAGAATCCGCCTCGAACGATACGCGATGGGGTACGGACCGGCCGGACGCTGGACCAGCTTCTCGGTCGCCAAGTCGTTTACCTCGACCCTGGTCGGGGCGGCGGTCCGTGATGGCTATATCCGGTCGATCAACGATCCGGTGACGCGTTACATCCCCGATCTTGCGGGTGGCGGTTATGACGGCGTGACCATTCGCCAGTTGCTCACCATGACTTCGGGCGTGAAATGGAACGAGGACTATACCGACCCCAATTCCGATGTGGCGCGGATGTTCTCGGAGGCGGTGCCGGAAGGTCGGGACCCCACCGTCTGGTACATGAGGAAACTGCCGCGCGAGAGCGCGCCGGGGACAAAATGGGTCTACAAGACCGGCGAAACCAATTTGATCGGCGTGCTGGTCGAGCGTGCGACGAAGAAGTCGCTGGCCGACTATCTGGCGCAAAAGATCTGGAAGCCGTGGGGCATGGAGCGCGACGCTTTCTGGATGACCAATGCCGCCGGCGGCGAAGTGAGCGGATGCTGTCTTTCGGTGTCGCTGCGCGACTATGCCCGGATGGGCCTGTTCGCGTTGTCGGGCGGCAAGGGTGTAGTGCCCGACAGCTGGTTTGCCCACGCCACCACCAATCAGGTTCCCATTCCCAAGGACGAAGGTGGTTTCGGCTATGGCTATCAATGGTGGACCATGCCGGGCGGCCGATTCGCCGCGCTGGGAATTTTCGGGCAGAGCATCATGGTCGATCCGGCGAAGAAGCTGGTCGTCGTGATGTCGGGTTCGTGGCCGACGGCAACGGGCGAGAAATTGTCGGCGGAACGCGCGATGTTCTGGAAGAAGATCGAAGCGGCTGCGGACAAGTGAGAGCGTCACGACCGCGACTTGCGGCACGCCGGATCCCGGCCTTCAAGCCGGGGTGTCGGTGTCGGGAGGACTAGTACGCCCTTTGGTCCGATGGGCGATCGTCAGCCCAGCCGCTCCACATGGCCGGACGCAACATCGCTCGCGACCAGGTCGGCAATCTTCTCGCCGACGATGTCAGGCAGCTTGACGCTGGCTGGGTCCTCGCCGGGATAGGCCCGCGCCCGCATCTCGGTCCGGGTCGCGCCAGGGTCGATGATCGCGACGCGCACGTTGCTGATCCCCGAAACTTCCTCGCCATAGGCCTGGACCAACGTCTCGAGCGCCGCCTTGGACGCGCCATAGGCGCCCCAGAAGGCGCGCGGATGACGGCCGACCTTCGAGGTAACGGCGACGACGCGCGCGCGCTTCGACTTGCGCAGCAGCGGATCGAATGCGGCGATCAATGCCTGCTGTGCACTGACGTTGAGCGTCAGGACCTTGGCGAACTCCTTCGCCTCGATTGCCTGGACCGCCGACAGCGACCCTAATGTCGCGGCATTGAGTACCAGGATATCGAGCGCGCCCCAGCGTTCGGCGACGGCGCCGGCCAGGCGCGAGATGCTGTCGGTTTCGATGAGGTCGAGCGGCGCGATCGTGGCGGTGCCGCCGGCGGCGTGGATCGCTCCCTCCACTTCCTCGAGCGCACCCGCGGTTCGCGCGGTCAGGATGACATGCGCACCTTCGGCAGCGAGCGCCTTGGCAGTGGCCGCGCCGATTCCCCGGCTCGCGCCGGTCACCAGCGCAAGCTGGCCTTCGAACTTCATGGTCATTGGCGACGCTTACTCCGCGGCTTCGGGGTGGAGAGCGAGCTGCTCGTCCATATGCGCGTCGCTATAATCGGTCAGCACCGTCGGATAATCGCCGGTGAAGCAGGCGTCGCAATATTTGGGAGCGGGGCCGTCACGGCCGGCTTCGCCGAGCGCCTTGTACAGGCCGTCGATCGAAACGAACGCCAGGCTGTCCGCGTGGATGAAATCGGTCATCCCCTCGACCGAAAAGCGAGAAGCGAGCAGCTTTTCGCGCTCGGGCGTATCGACGCCGTAGAAGCAGGAATGCGTGGTCGGCGGCGATGCGATGCGCATGTGCACCTCGCGCGCGCCGGCTTCGCGCATCATCTCGACGATCTTGAGGCTGGTGGTGCCGCGGACGATCGAGTCGTCGATCAGGACGATCGACTTGTCCTTGATCAGCGCGCGGTTGGCGTTGTGCTTGAGTTTGACGCCCAGGCGGCGGACTTCGGCGCCCGGCTGGATGAAGGTGCGGCCGACATAATGCGAGCGGATAATGCCGAGCTCGAAGGGAATGCCCGATTGCTGGGCATAGCCGATCGCGGCGGGAACGCCCGAGTCGGGAACGGGAATGACCAGATCGGCTTCGACCGGCGATTCGAGCGCGAGCTGCGCGCCGATCGCCTTGCGCACCGAATAGACCGACTGGTCCCCGGCGATCGAATCGGGACGCGAGAAATAGACCCATTCGAAAATGCAGGGGCGCGCGGCGGTCTGGCCGAACGGGCGCAGCGACCGCATCTTGCCGTTCTCGACGATGACCAGTTCGCCGGGCTCGACCGAGCGGACGAATTCGGCCCCGACCACGTCGAGCGCGACCGTCTCCGAGGCGAAGATGATCGAGTCGCCCAATTTTCCCATCACCAGCGGGCGGATACCGAGCGGGTCGCGGCAGGCGATCATGCCGTTCGGGGTCATCACGATCAGCGAATAGGCGCCCTCGACCCTTCGCAGCGCGTCGATGAAACGGTCGAGCGGATCGCGGTACGAACTGGTCGCGACGAGGTGGATGATCACCTCGGTATCGCTGGTCGACTGGAAGATCGCGCCGCGTTGGACGAGGTCGTTGCGCAGTCGGAAAGCGTTCGAGATGTTGCCGTTGTGCGCGACCGCGAATCCGCCCGAGGCGAGTTCGGCGTAGAGCGGCTGGACGTTTCTCAGCGCGGTTTCGCCGGTAGTCGAGTAACGGACGTGTCCGCAGGCGGTATCGCCGCGCAGCGCCGCCATGATCTCGTCCTTGTCGAAATTGCCGGCGACATGGCCCATCGCGCGATGGCTGTGGAAATGTTTGCCGTCCCAGCTGGTGATGCCGGCGGCCTCCTGCCCGCGATGCTGCAGGGCGTGCAGGCCGAGCGCGACCAGCGCCGCGGCGCCGTCCGCGCCCGACACGCCAAAAATGCCGCATTCCTCGCGGAGCTTGTCCCCATTTAGTTCGGGGTCGAATGGATTTGTGGTCAGCATGGGGTCCGGGATGCTGTGGCGCTCGGCCATATAGTGACGGTCATCCGGTTTGTCGCGCTTTTGTCATATCGTTCCGCCGATTTTGTCGGATCGCGGGAGCGGGCTAGGGGAGGAACATGGCCGACTCGCGCGAAACCGGGCTGACGCTCGATCCGAAATGGGGTGCCGACGGGCTGATCACGGCGGTGGTCACCGATGGCGACAGCGGTGCGGTGCTGATGCTCGCGCATATGAACGAAGAGGCGCTCGCAGCGACGGTCGACAGCGGCGAGGCCGTGTTCTGGTCGCGCAGCCGCGGCGAATTGTGGCGCAAGGGCGCGACGTCGGGAAATGTGATGCGCGTGCGCGATTTGCGGATCGATTGCGACCAGGATGCGGTGTGGCTGATCGTCGATCCCGCGGGGCCGGCCTGCCATACGGGCGAGCGGTCTTGTTTCTATCGTCGTTTGACGAAGGGTGGACTGGAGCGGATCGAGTGACATGGTGAAGTCACGATCTTTCTCGTTCACGCTTCCCCTCCGAAACGTACCGCTGCGCGCCGCCGTCGCCATAGCCATGGCGGGACCGCTTGCCCTCGTGGCCTGCCACGCCAGCCAACCTTCTCCTCAAACCACCGCCACACCCTCCAGCCTCGAGGCGGCGGCGATCGAGGCGGGGATCGTTTCCGACCCCGCCAATACCGACCCCACCGGCCTCTATCGGCGCGATCGCGATCGCATCTGCGTCGTTCCGAGTGCGACGGCCTTTCGCATCGGTATCTATGTCGACTACGGCGAGACCTATTATTGCAGCGGCCAGGGCGAGGCGACGCGCGCTGGAGAGACGTTGCACGTCGAATTGGACAATGCCCCCGGCTGTGCTTTCGATGCGCGGTTCGAAGGTGACCGGATCGTGCTACCGGGCCGGTTGCCGGACGCTTGCCAGAAAGCGTGTTCGGCGCGCGCGTCGCTCGCCGGGCTGAGCGCCGAGCGACTGAGCAATTCGCCCTCCGAGGCGGGGGCCTTGCGCGACGGGAAGGGGCGCCTCCTCTGTACGACGAAGTGACCGAACGACCCCTTTGACGTTAACGTCAAGCAGGCGTAAAATGCCACCATGCCCTGGGTTCCTTCCTATGCCCCGATCGAGCCGCTTCACGACCGGCACAGTTTCACGATTTCCGACCTGTCGGCGGAATTCGGCGTTACCGCTCGCGCGTTGCGATTCTACGAGGACGAAGGGCTGATTTCGCCCGAGCGGCGCGGCACCCAACGTATTTATTCGCATCGCGATCGCGCCCGGCTCGCCTGGATTCTGCGCGGCAAGCGGGTCGGCTTCTCGCTGACCGAGATTCGGGAGCTGATCGACCTGTATGATTTGGGCGATGGCCGCCGAACCCAGCGGCAGCGTACCATCGACCACTGCAAGCAACGGGTCGACCTGCTCCACAACCAGAAGCACGATATCGACGCCGCGATCGCCGAGCTCAACGAATTCATCGCGTTGCTCGAAGAGGGCGCGCGCGCCGACCACCAGAAGGACTGATCATGCCGCAATACACCCCCCCGGTGCGCGATACGCGCTTCGTGCTCGACCATGTGCTCCGGATCGAGCGCTACGCGAATCTGCCCGGTTTCGAGAACGCCACCGCCGACACGATCGACGCGGTGCTCGGGGAAGGCGGCCGTTTCGTTGCCGAGGTGCTGTTCCCGATCAATCAGTCTGGCGACGAGGAAGGCTGCACGCGCCACGACGACGGCACGGTAACGACGCCCAAGGGCTTCAAGGAAGCCTACCGACAGTTCGTCGAGTCGGGATGGGGCACGCTCAGCGCGCCGTCGGCGTTCGGCGGGCAGGAAATGCCGCACGTCGTCTCGACCGCGTTTCAGGAGTACATGATCTCCTCGAACATGGCGTTCGCGATGTATCCCGGCCTGACCCACGGCGCGATCGCGGCCTTGCTGGTCAAGGGCTCGCCCGAGCAGCAGCAGAAATACGTGCCCAAGATGGTGTCGGGCGAATGGGGCGGCACCATGAACCTGACCGAGCCGCAATGCGGCACCGATCTCGGCCTGATCCGTACGAAGGCCGAGCCGCAGGCCGACGGATCGTATGCGATCACCGGCACCAAGATCTTCATCTCGGCCGGCGAGCACGACCTCACCGACAACATCATCCACCTCGTGCTGGCCAAGACGCCGGGCGCGCCTGATAGCTCGAAGGGCATCTCGCTGTTCGTCGTGCCCAAGATCATGGTCAATGACGATGGGTCGCTCGGCGAGCGCAACGCGGTGTCGTGCGGCTCGATCGAACACAAGATGGGCATTCACGGGAACGCCACCTGCGTGATGAACTATGACGGTGCCAAAGGCTGGCTGGTCGGCGAGGAGATGAAGGGCCTCGCCGCAATGTTCATCATGATGAACGCTGCGCGGCTGGGCGTCGGGCTTCAGGGCCTCGCCGTCGCGGAAACGGCCTATCAGAACGCGGTCCACTATGCGCATGACCGCCGCCAGGGTCGCGCGCTCACCGGGCCCGCCGAACCCCATGAGAAGGCAGATACATTGTTCGTCCATCCGGATGTGCGCCGCATGCTGATGGACGCCAAGGCGCTGACCGAGGGGTTGCGCGCCTTGTGCCTTTGGGGCGCGCTGCAGGTCGATCTCGAACATGCCGCCGCGAGCGACGAGGAAAGGCAGCTCGCGTCCGACCTCGTCGGGCTGCTGACCCCGGTGATCAAGGGTTATGGGACCGACAAGGGCTATGACATCGCGACCAACGCGCAACAGGTTTATGGCGGCCACGGCTACATCCAGGAATGGGGGATGGAGCAATATGTTCGCGATGCCCGCATCTCCATGATCTACGAAGGCACCAATGGCGTGCAGGCGATGGATCTGGTCGGCCGCAAACTGCCCGCCAATGGCGGCCGCGCGGTCCAGGCGCTGTTCAAGGTGGTGGGCGAGGAAGTCGCCGCGGCGAAGGCCGACCCCGCCACCGCCGATTTCGCCGCGCGCCTGGAAAAGGCCAATGGCGAACTCCAGGCCGCGACCATGTGGTTCCTGCAAAACGGCATGACCAACCCGAACAATGTCGGTGCCGGCGCCCACAGCTATATGCATCTGATGGGCGTCGTCGCGGTCGGGCTGATGTGGCTGCGCATGGCCGTCGCCGCGGCGAAGCTCAAGGCGGCGGGCGAGGGCGATCCGGCCTTCCTCGACGCCAAGCTGACGACGGCGCGTTATTTCGCCGAGCGGATCATGCCCGATGCCGGTGCGCTGCGCCGCAAGATCGAGGGCGGAGCGGAAGCGCTGATGGCGCTGCCGCCGGAAATGTTCGCCGCCGCCTGACCTGTCGGCTCAATTTCGTTGCGCCAGCTCCACCGGCTGCAAACGGTAGAGCTGGCGGACGCGCGGACCGATCGGGATCTCCATCACCAGCCTGTACCGATCGTGCAACGCCTGGTTGACGATCGCGGCATTGCGCCGGTTGGTGAGGCCGCTGTCGGGCCCGCGCGTCGTGATTACCCAGGTCGGGCGTTGCTGCATGATCCGTCGCGTCTCGGCGGCGGCGTCGACGCCCAGCGCGTCGGTTTCGCGGCGATTCGCGAGATGCGGCGGGAATGGCCAGCGTGTCAGCAGGCACGACTGGGTCAGATGATAGACGATCGGATCGCCGTCGAAGATGTAGATGCATCCTTTGGGATGCTGCCCTATCATCGCGACCATCGGCGCGACGGTATTCCAATCGCCGCGCTTCCTGACGTCGCGCCGCACGTTGAGCACTCCGGCGATCAGCGCCGTGACGATCAGCGCGACCCCGATGCGTGGGCCGATGCGCGGAACGCCGAGCATCGGCGCGGCGGCCACGCACAAGGGAGCAAAAAGCGGCAGCGCATAGTGATCGAAATAGCTGCCGAATACCACGACGCCCGTGCAGGCGGTGGCGGCCCAACCGAGAGCGAAGGCGAGGGGGACGGATATCGCCGCCCGGCCGCGCGCAAAGGGCGCCAGGCAAGTCAGCACGAGCAGCGGCGAGGTAAAGGCGACGATCCCCCAGAACCGGCCGATCGTCTGGTCGGGCGGATCGTCCGAGCGAAGGAAGATGGACTGGAAATTGGCGAAGATGAAATCCTGGCCGTGACCCGCCAGCCAATAGCCGCTCAGTGCCAGCAACGTCGGCAACAACGCCATCGACGCCCAAAGAGTGCATTCGCCGATCGTCGTGGCGATATTGCCGCGGTGGCGCAGTGACAATGCCGACAATGTTATTCCGAAGAACAGACCCTCGAACACCGCGCTATACTTGATCTGGATGGCGACGCCGATCAGCGCCATTGCCACGAGGCCGCCGCCGAACAGACGGCGGCGCAGTTCCTCGCCGTCGGTCTCGACCAGCCGCAGCACGATCAGCGCCGCCCCCGCCACGGGAAGATTATAGAAAACCGGGGCTTGTCCACCGATGCCACCCATGATCGGGAGGCAAAGGATATAGAGGACGGCGGCAATCAGCGCGCCGGACGGCGCAGCGATCCGGCGAGCCAAGCGATCCACGACAAACGCCGTGGCGGCAACCGACAGCACGGCCGCCACCTGATAGGCAACGATACCGGTTCCGCCGAACGATCGCAGACCGGCATAAAGGAGAAACAGTCCGACGGGCTTGCGGTCCCAGATCGAAACGAACGGCCAGGCGCCGTGGAGCAGATGGTCGCCCGCGAAAAGGTAGAATTGCTCGTCGACCTGAATCACCGGATTGCCGATCAACGGCGCACGGGTGGCGATGGCGACGAGCAGCAGCAGGACGGCGCGCGCCCACCATTGCTCGCCATGCCGTCGAGCGAGCGCGCCCGGCGCCATCCACGGCAGAAGTCGCGAACCCGGTCGGCCCAACGGCGGCGCTACGAAGCGAACTGTCCCGGCGGACGATGTGCGATCATGCATTCCGATGGGGTCCCGACATACGCAATTCCGTCCACTGGCGCCCGACGGTCCCCACCGTCGTGTCGCTAACGCCACCCATTCGGAAAGACGTTGCCGATCACGCGCAGCATCAATTCCGGAAAGGAAATTCCCGGATGTCGTTCATGTTCCACCGGATCTGCCGGGCGCACGTTGCATCAAACCGTTAAGCTACCCAGCGCGTGGCCTCCGACGAGGCGACAAGGCGAGTCTAGGGCCGGTAGGGCAGCGACGGGGTGGGCGCCGCTTGCGGCGCACCGTCGCCGACCTTGCGGCGAATACCGTTCAATCCATCGGGCGCGGTCGTGGTGCTGGGCTTGACCGAGAAGGCCACCGTCGATGGCAACGCACCGGGCTTGACCGGCACGGTTCCGGATGTCGCTGGCAACGGCGCCAGCGGCCGCGTTCCGGGCGGTGGCGTCGCGGTCTCTGGCAGCGACGTTCCCAGCACTTGCAGTTTCATGCATTCGCCCTTCGACGCACGCTTGAACTGCGCACAATTCCACAGCGCCTTTTCATAGCCATGCGCCTTGTCGCGCAGGTAGCTGAACGACATCGTGGCGATTTGCGCCTGGCCGAGCGGCAAGCTGGCGGGCGTGCGTGCCTTGTCGGTCCAGGCCATCAGCTTGCAATAGTCGCGCGCGCCGCATGTCTTCATTGCGACGGCGGGAAACGAGTCCGCGCCGGCGCGGGTATCCAGCGTGACCAGGAAACTGTTGGGGTCGATCGACAGTGGCGATCCCGCCGTCTCGCCCGCCATGGGCGCTTCGGTAATCTCGGCGGGATTGATGCTGGCGACGTCGACGGCCCCGGTATGTGCACTCGACAGACCGGCGAGCGCGGCGATGTTGGGCTCGTCACCCGATACCGTGCGCACGAAGGCGGCGGGTGTGCCCCACCAACCGGTCCATCGAAAGAACAGGTGGGTCTTCACCGCGGCGATCTTGTCGAGGCTCGAACTCCAATACGGCACCACCCAATCGGTATGGTAGTGCGTCGCATAGCCCACTTTGGCGAACACCGCGCCGTTCAGAGCGGCGGTCGCAATTTCGCGCGCGCGCTTCCATGCCACGTCGCTCGGCCGCCAGCGCGTCATCGCGCCGTCGCACGCGAAAGTGAACTGGCAGCCTGTGCTGCGATCGGACCCCTGAAATACCACGCCACAGACCGATTTGGGGAAAGCGGGGTGGCGGACGCGGTTCAGCACGACCTGCGCCACCGCGCGTTCGCCCTCGCTGTCGTCGCCGGCTTCGTAAAGTTCGGCGACGGCGAGGCAATCGATCGCCCGCAAGCGCGCGTCGGTCGAGCCCGAGAACAGAAAGGGCCGGGCCGGCGGATTGGGCAAGGTCGAGAACGGGACCATCGCATTGAATGCGCGAGCGTCACTGGGGTCGACCGACTGGAATTCGACCGGTTCGACCGGGGGCAATTCGGATTTCGGGACGACGCGTTGCGGGACGACCGTCACGCCTTTGGGCACGGGCCGAACCCGGGGCATCGTCGTTACGATCAGCGCCGGCACGGCGACCAGCAGGATCGCCACCGCGCCGAGAATCAGGCGCAGCGCGAGCGACGGGGTGCGGGGCGGCGAATCGATCAAGTCTCTACCTGTGGAGGGCGCGCGGCGGACAGCGTGCACTAGCGCGGACGCCGGGCCATAGCGCAAAGCGTCCGCTGCCAAAACCCCGAAGTCGGCATTAGTTCCGATCCTGATGTCCCGATCCTGACGTCGACGCGCCGTCACGCGGCGGGCGTCGCGCCGCCGTGTTCAGCTTTCGGGCAGGAAGTCCGGCACCGACAGATAGCGCTCGCCGGTATCGTAATTGAACCCGAGCACGCGCGTGCCGACCGGCAAGTCGGGCAGTTTCTGCAGGATCGCCGCGAGCGTCGCGCCGGAGCTGATGCCGACGAGCAAGCCCTCTTCGCGCGCCGAACGGCGCGCCATGTCCTTGGCGACGGCGGCGTCGACCTTGATCACGCCATCGAGCGCCTGGGTGTGAAGGTTGGCGGGGATGAAGCCGGCGCCGATGCCCTGGATCGGGTGCGGGCCGGGCTGGCCGCCCGAAATCACCGGCGAGGCCTCGGGCTCGACCGCATAGACCTTCAAATTCGGCCACGCTTTTTTCAGCGTTTCCGCGACGCCCGTGATGTGTCCGCCCGTACCCACGCCGGTGATCAGGATATCGATCGGTGCGTCGGCAAAGTCTGTGAGAATTTCCTGTGCCGTCGTATGGACATGGACATCGATATTCGCAGGGTTCTCGAACTGCTGGGGCATCCAGGAATTCGGCGTTTCCGCGACCAGTTCGAGCGCACGCTCGATCGCACCCTTCATGCCCTTTTCGCGCGGTGTCAGGTCGAACTCGGCGCCGTAAGCGAGCATCAGGCGGCGGCGCTCGATCGACATCGACTCCGGCATCACCAGGATGATCTTGTAGCCCTTGACCGCGGCGACCATCGCCAGTCCGACGCCGGTATTGCCGCTGGTCGGTTCGATGATCGTGCCGCCCGGCTTCAGCTTGCCGTCCCGCTCGGCCGCTTCGACCATACTCAGCGCGATACGGTCCTTGATCGACCCGCCGGGATTCGACCGTTCGGACTTGATCCACACTTCGCTGTCGGGAAACAGCCGTTGCAGGCGGATGTGCGGGGTGTTGCCGATCGTTTCCAGGATGGTGTTGGCCTTCATGGCGTGACGACTCCGTGTTCGGGGGCGGTTTCTAGAATTTCGGGAGGGTCGAAGGTCTTTGCAAGCCTGAGTTCGGGAAACAGTCGTGCCCACAGGATTGTCACGACGATCGCGCCCACCCCGCCGAACACGACGGCGCCGACCGGCCCCAGCAAAGATCCGAGCAGACCGCTCTCGGCTTCACCGAGCTCGTTCGAGGCCGAGATCGTCAATTGCGAGACCGCGCTGACTCGCCCGCGCATCGCATCGGGCGTGTGAAGCTGGATCAGCGATGACCGGACATAGACCGACACCATATCGGCGCAGCCCGCGACGATCAGGCCCGCGAGCGCGAGATAAAAGGCGTGCGCCGGCAAGATGAGATGGGCGGTCCCGAAAGTCAGGATACCGAGGCCGAAGACGATTACCGCGGCGAGCATCTTGATCCCGACATTGGTTTTCATCGGTCGTACCGAGAAGAACAAGGCGGTAGATGTGGCGCCGATACCCATGCCGGCTGCAAGCAGTCCGAGACCCTGCGATCCGACATGCAGGATGTCGCGCGCGAACACCGGCAGCAATGCGGTCGCGCCGGCCAGCATCACGGCAAAAAGATCGAGGGTGATCGACGCCAGCACCAGCCGGTTGCGCCGGACGTAGCGAAATCCCTCGACGATGCGATGGAGCGGTCGATGATCGGCCTGGGCTTGCGGCTGCGGGACCTTGCCGATCAGGAAGATCATGCCGAGCGCGATAAGGAACAGTGCGGTCGATGTGCCATAGGCGACATCGGGATGGATCGCGTAAAGGAATCCGCCAAGGCTCGGGCCGATGATCACGCCTACCTGCCACGCGATCGAACTGACTGCGATCGCTGTCGGCAACACCTCGCGCGGGACCAGGTTGGGGGCAAGCGCGGAATAGGCGGGGCCCGAAAAAGCACGCGCCACGCCAATCATGACCGCCGCGAGGAACAGGACCGGCAAGCTCAGCGCATGGAGCCAGGTGAGGGTGCCGAGCATCACCGTGGTCGCGACCAGCAAGCCGGTGGTTCCCCGCACGATCCAGCGCCGGTCGAACGTGTCGGCGGCGAGTCCCACGATGGGTGTCAGGATGAACAACGGCACGAATTGCGCCACGCCGATCATGCCCAACAGGAAGGTCGATTGCTTGATGCTCAAATGATGAACATCGCGAGCGATGCCATAGACTTGCCAGCCGATGATGATCGACATCGCCGATTGCGCGACGGTGCTGGCGAAGCGCGAGAGCCAATAGAAGCGGAAATTGGCGATGCGGAAGGGATGGCCAGGAGGGAACATCTGTCCCGCCTTAGGCGGACGGCCCCGCATTCCGCAACCGTGGCGTTGCTTGTCCGTTATGAAGTTTAGGTCGCTACCGGCCATCTCGCAACGCACGATTGAAAACCGTCACGCACCCGGCCTATAGGCCGCGCTTTCTCCCCTACGGAAACGAGGTTTCCCCATCGTGGCAAAAGCCCCAGCGCGCGCGAAGAGCGAGCCCCCCAAGACCAATCGCGAGCGGCCCGACGAGCCGCAGCCCTACAAGGCGTCGAAGGAAGAGCTGCTCGAACTCTACAAGCAGATGCTCCTGATCCGCCGCTTCGAGGAGAAGGCGGGACAGCTCTACGGCCTCGGCTTCATCGGCGGCTTCTGCCACCTCTATATCGGCCAGGAAGCGGTCGCGGTCGGGCTCCAGTCGGCGCTCGACGGCGAGAAGGACTCGGTGATCACCGGCTATCGCGATCACGGCCACATGCTTGCCTACGGCATCGATCCCAAGATCATCATGGCCGAGCTGACCGGGCGCGCCGCCGGTATCTCGAAGGGCAAGGGCGGGTCGATGCACATGTTCTCGACCGAGAAGAAGTTCTACGGCGGGCACGGCATCGTCGGCGCGCAGGTGTCGCTGGGCACGGGCCTCGCCTTCAAGCACAAGTACAGCAACGATGGCGGCGTTTGCCTCGCGTATTTCGGCGACGGTGCGGCCAATCAGGGCCAGGTCTACGAATCGTTCAACATGGCCGAGCTGTGGAAGTTGCCGATCATCTACGTGATCGAGAACAACCAGTACGCCATGGGCACCAGCGTCAACCGCGCCAGTTCCGAGGACCAGCTCTATCGCCGTGGCGAGAGCTTCCGTATCCCCGGCATCCAGGTCGACGGGATGGACGTGCTGGCGTGCCGTGGTGCTGCCGAAGAGGCGCTGGCCTGGGTCCGCGCCGGCAAGGGGCCGCTGATCCTCGAGATGAAGACCTATCGCTACCGCGGTCACTCGATGTCCGACCCGGCCAAATACCGCAGCCGCGAGGAAGTCCAGGCGGTCCGCGACAAGTCCGACCCGATCGAGCATGCCAAGCAATTGCTCGAGAAGCTCGGCGTCAAGGAAGATGAGCTGAAGGCGGCCGAAGCAGCGATCAGGAAGCAGGTGAACGAGGCGGCGGACTTCGCCGAGCAAACGCCGGAGCCCGAGCTGGGCGAGCTTTATACCGACGTGCTGGTGGAGTCGTACTGAGATGGCGATCGAGATCAAGATGCCGGCGCTGTCGCCGACGATGGAAGAAGGCACGCTCGCCAAGTGGCTGGTCAAGGAAGGTGATACGGTCCGCTCGGGCGACATCATGGCCGAGATCGAGACCGACAAGGCGACGATGGAGTTCGAGGCGGTCGACGAAGGTACGATCGCGCAGATCCTGGTCGCCGAGGGCACCGATAACGTGAAGGTCGGCACGGTCATCGCGACCCTCGCCGCCGAGGGCGAGGAGGTGTCGAAGGCGGCGCCCACCGCCGCGCCGGCACCGGTAGAGAAGGCCGAGGCGCCCGAGGTCGAGCAGCAGGCCGCCGAGAGCGGCACGCCCGAGCCGCATCGCGTCGAGACTGGCGCGCGGCAGATGTTCGAAGCGGCCAGGCACGATGCCGAGGTCGCCGATCCGGAAGTTCCCGCCGGGACCGCGATGGTCAAGGTGACGCTGCGCGAGGCGCTGCGCGATGCCATGGCCGAGGAAATGCGCAGGGACGAGCGCGTCTTCGTGATGGGCGAGGAAGTCGCGCAATATCAGGGCGCGTACAAGGTCACCCAGGGCCTGCTCGACGAATTCGGCGATCAGCGCGTAATCGACACGCCGATCACCGAATACGGCTTCGCCGGCGTCGGCACGGGCGCGGCGATGGGCGGATTGCGCCCGATCGTCGAGTTCATGACCTTCAACTTCGCGATGCAGGCGATCGACCACATCATCAATTCCGCGGCCAAGACCAATTACATGTCGGGCGGCCAGATGCGCTGCCCGATCGTGTTCCGCGGCCCCAATGGTGCGGCGAGCCGCGTCGGTGCGCAGCACAGCCAGAATTACGGCCCCTGGTACGCCAGCGTGCCCGGCCTGATCGTGATCGCGCCGTATGACGCGCAGGACGCCAAGGGCTTGCTCAAGGCGGCGATCCGTAGCGAGGATCCGGTCGTCTTCCTCGAAAACGAATTGCTCTACGGACGGACGTTCGACGTGCCGCAGGTCGACGATTGGGTTCTCCCGATCGGCAAGGCGCGAATCATGCGCGAGGGCAAGGACGTCACGATCGTGTCTTACTCGATCGGCGTCGGGATCAGCCTCGAAGCCGCCGACGAGCTGGCCAAGGAAGGGATCGACGCCGAAGTGGTCGATCTGCGCACCCTGCGTCCGCTCGATCGCAAGACCGTGCTCAGGAGCCTCGCCAAGACCAACCGCATCGTGGTGGTCGAGGAAGGCTGGCCGACCTGCTCGATCGCGTCAGAAATCGCGGCGTTCGTCATGGAGGAAGGTTTCGACGACCTCGACGCACCGGTGCTCCGCGTGACCGACGAGGATGTGCCGCTGCCTTATGCCGCGAATCTCGAGAAGCTCGCGCTGATCTCTGCCGACAAGGTCGTAAACGCGGTCAAGAGGGTCTGCTATCGCTGAACGGACCGCGAGCCGTTCTCTTCACCGTTCGGACCGAGCTTGTCGAAGTCCGCTGGCGCGGTAAACCCGTGCAATACGCCTTTCGAAAACCTCGGGGCGAACGGAGTTGGGGTGCGGTGACGGGGCAGGCGCGTAACTGATGGTATCGACGGCGACTCTCGGTCTGGTCGGCGCCGGCCTGGCGGTGGCGATCGTCGGTGCCTGTTGGATTCTCTTCACCGGCCTGCGTGCGCGGGCCGGTGCCGCCGACACGCTTGCCGGCAACGACAAGCTTCGCGCGTTGCTCGCCTCCGGTCCCGCTTTGTCGATGGTCGTGCGTGCCGACGGAAGGCTCGAATTGCCCGACCGGCTGGCCGATTGGCTCGGGCTGGTGCCGCCGCCGAAATACCTGGCTGAACTCGTATCGCCGGGCGCCGGCCTGACGAGCGAGGACGCCGTCCTGCTGACCGACGCCGTCACCGCCGCGCAAAAGGCCGGGGAGCCGTTCGCGCTGACGATCCGGCCGCAAGGGTCGGTCCGCACGTTGGCGGTGCGCGGCCAGCGCGCGCCGCGAGAGGTCGGATCGCCCGGCGGCGTGGTCATGTGGTTCTTCGACGCCACCGAAAGCCAGACGCAGATCGGGCAGTTGCTCGACGAGACGGTCGAGCTGGGCCAGGCGTTCTCGGCCCTGCGCGGTCTGATCGAGGCCGCGCCGCTTCCCATGTGGTATCGCGGCCCGGACATGCGGCTGGCGATGGTCAACACCGCCTATGTCCGCGCGGTCGAGGCCAGCGATGCGCGCGACGTCGTGTCGCGCCAGGTCGAACTGATCGAGGGCTCCGGGATCGGCGGTCCGCTGGCGAGCGCGATCGTCGCGCGCGACACCGATCGTCCCAACGTTCAGGCGATGCCCGCGACGATCGGCGGCGCGCGGCGAATGCTCCGGGTCCATGACGTGCCCTTGCCCAATCCTCCGGGCGGGGTGGCGGGCTTCGCGATCGATATCGAGGATCTCGAACAGGCCCGCGGCGGCATGAAGCGCTTTTCCGACGCGCAGCGCGCGATGCTCGACCGGCTGTCGGCCGGCGTCGCCCAGTTCGCGCCCGACCGCAGCCTCGCTTTCTGCAATCAGCCGTTTCAGCGGATGTTCGCGATGCGCGGCGAATGGCTCGCCGACCGTCCCGAATTCGATCGCGTGCTCGAACGGATGCGGGAGGCCAACCGCCTGCCCGAAGTACGCGACTTCCCGGGCTGGAAGGCCGAACGGCGCGACTGGTTCCTGGCCACCGGGGGCGCGATCGACGAACCCTGGACGCTCCCCGGCGGCGTGCATCTGCGCGTCGTCGCCAATCCCTTGCCCGATGGCGGCCTGTTGCTGATTTTCGAGGATCGTACCGAGCAGGTTCAGCTCGCGAGCGCGCGCGATACGCTGTTGCGCGTACGGACGGCGACGTTCGACAATCTGTTCGAAGCGCTGGGCGTGTTCGCCGGCGACGGGCGCCTTCAGATCTGGAACAACAAATTCCGCCAGCTTTGGGGGTTCGACGAGGAATATCTCGCCAGTCACCCACGTATCGACGCACTGGTCGAGCGCGGCGCCGATCGGTTGGCGCAGCCTGGCCGGGCGGCGGTGATCGCCGAAATCGTCCGTTCGGCGGCCGTCGGTCGCCAGCAGCGCGGCGGCCGCGTCGCGTTTGCCGACGGGCGCCATTTCGAATTCGCCGGCGTGCCGCTGCCCGACGGCAACGCGCTGTTCACGATGCTCGACATTTCCGACAGCCGGAAGATCGAGCAGGCGCTCCGCGACCGCAACGAGGCGCTGGAGGCGGCGGATCAGGTCAAGACCGCGTTCGTCGCCAACATGAGCTACGAACTGCGCACGCCGCTGACATCGATCCAGGGCTTCGCCGAGATGCTTGGTGAGGGCTATGCGGGGAAGCTCAGCAAGCAGGCTGACGGCTATGTCGACGCGATCCTCGAATCGGTCGCGCGGTTGTCGGGTCTTGTCGACGACGTGCTCAATCTGACCGAAGGCGACAAGAACAGGATCGAGCGGCTCGATGTCGATCTCGAGTCCGCCGCCCATAACGCGGCGGAGGCGATCGCGCCGCTGGCCAAGCGCAAGAAAATCGATTTCGCGATCGAGGTCGCGCCGTCGACCGGGACGGTGAAGGGCGATGCGCGGAAACTGCGCGAGATGATCGAGCACCTGTTGCGCCATGCCGTCGGCGGGACGGCGAAGAACGGCCGCGTATTGTTGCACACCGACGGCGATGCGCGGTCGGCGCGGATCATCGTATCGGACAACGGCGCGGGCATGACGCCGCACGAGGTCGAACACGCCTTCGACCGCTTTGCAGAACACGAAGCGCGCGATGGCGACCGTGCGCTCGGTCTTGGCCTGCCGATCGCCAAGCAGTTCGCCGAGGCGCATGGCGGAACGATCCAGCTGCTGTCCGAACCGGGGGCAGGGACATTGCTCACGGTCGAACTGCCGCGCTGATTGCAGATGGTGCCGAATGCGCATAAGATATGCGCACAGGAGATGGTCATGGCGCGAGTCCGCGAAGACAGCACACCCTATCGGCGGCCGACAAACGTCTCGCTCGATTCGCGCCTCGTCGAGGATGCCAAGGCACTGGGGATCAATGTATCGCGCGCCAGCGAGGAAGGCTTGGCCCGAGAGATCAAGGCCGAACGCCAGCGCCGCTGGCTGGAAGATAACAAGGACGCGCTCGACGAGTATAACGAGTGGGTGCGGAACAACGAGCTTCCGTTCGCCAAATACCGGCAGTTCTGATGGCGCGGTTCGACGTGTATCGCACGCCGAGCGGTGCCCTGCTGCTCGACTGCCAGACCGATTTTCTGACGAGCATCGAGACGCGTCTTGTCGCGCCGTTGTTTCCCGCCGACACGTACAAGCGCGGTCTTCCGAGACTGCACCCGATTTTCGAGGTCGCTGATACGCGCGTGATGATGATGACGACGTTGCTGGTCGGCGTTCCGAAAAGCGAACTGGGCCGTCAGGTCGGGTCACTCGCCGATCAGCAGGATGCGATCATGAACGCAATCGATATGTTGTTGAGCGGTTTCTGATGATCCTGGCCGATGCGCAGGAGACTGAAGCGTTCGGCGCGCGGCTGGCGTATCTCGTCCGCCCGGGGGATGTCGTCACACTCTCCGGTCCGCTCGGCGCGGGCAAGACGAGCATCGCGCGCGGGCTGCTCGCCGGCTTGGGGCTGGAGGATGAGGCGCCGTCGCCGACCTTTGCGATCGTTCAGCCCTATGAACCGCCCGAGACGCGCATGCCCGTGATGCATGTCGACCTGTACCGCATCGAGGAGCCGCAAGAGATCGACGAGCTCGGCCTCGACGAGGTGCGGGGCGATTCGCTGTTGCTGATCGAATGGCCGGAACGCGCGCCGGGACGATGGCCCGACGCACTGGCACTTACCTTGGACTTCGCACCCGATGGCGGACGTCGCTTGACAGCCATCGTGCCCTCGGCATGGGAGGGCCGATGGTTCCTGAAATGAATCCACCGCCGGGCGCCGCCGACTTCCTCGCCAGTCTGGGCTGGGGAGAAGGGGAGGTGCTGCCATTGGCCGGCGATGCCTCTTTCCGACGGTATTTCCGCGTCGCCGACCATGGCCGCAGCGCGATCCTGATGGACGCGCCGCCGCCGCACGAGGATCCCCGGCCGTTCATCGCGGTCGCCGAATGGCTGGTCGGCCACGGGTTTCCGGCGCCAGCGATCTTCGGCACCGATCTCGACCAGGGGCTGGTGCTGATCGAGGATTTCGGCGATGCGCGGATGCGCGAGACGGTCGACGCCGCGCCCGAAAGCCTTCTCCGCATGTACGAGGCGGCGGTCGATATCCTGATCCGGTTGCGGGGCGAACCGGCGGGGCCGTGGCGCGCCTATGATCGCCGGGAATTGCAGCGCGAAGCCGATTTGCTGACCGAATGGTATTGTCCGGCGATCGGACTGGCGGTCGACGTCGACGGCTATGCCAAAGCCTGGGAAAAGGTATTCGAGCATGCCCTGGCGGCCGAACCGGTGACGGTGCTGCGCGACTATCATGCCGAGAATCTGATGCTGATCGGCGGCACGGAGGCGTTGGGCCTGCTCGATTTCCAGGACGCGCTCGCCGGCCACCCCGCTTATGACCTCGTGTCGCTGCTCCAGGATGCGCGGCGTGACGTCGAACCCGAGATCGAGGCCGCGATGCTTGGCCGTTACCGCCGTGTGACCGGGGCAGGCGACGATTTCGACGCCGCTTATCACGTGCTGGGGGCGCAGCGGAACGCGAAGATCATCGGCATCTTCACGCGGCTGTGGCAGCGCGACGGCAAGCCGCGGTATCCGGCGATGTGCCCGCGCGTCTGGCGCTACCTGAACAACGATCTCGACCATCCCGCTCTGGCACCGGTCAAGGCCTGGTTCGACGCCAATATCCCGGCCGACAAACGCGGCGATCCCATGGAGATCATCGGCGCATGAAGCCGAAACGCACGCTGGCCATCCGGCCCGACCCGGGCGGTGTGGTGCCGGAAACCGCAATGGTCATGGCGGCCGGCATCGGCAAGCGTATGCGCCCGCTCACCGCGACGCGCCCCAAACCGCTGATCCAGGTCGCCGGCCAGACTCTGCTCGATCATGTCTTCGACCGGTTGCGCGCGGCGGGGATCAAGCGCGCGGTGGTCAACGTCCATTATCTGGCCGACGCGCTCGAAGCTCACCTCAGGACCCATGTAAAGGGAATAGAGGTGATCGTCTCGGACGAACGCCGGCAGTTGATGGAAACGGGCGGCGGCATCGTCCAGGCGCGCGACCTCATAGGCGACAAGCCGTTCGTTGCCGTCAATGCCGACAATCTTTGGGTCGATGGCCCTGCCGACACGATCAAGCTGCTCGCGTCGCGCTGGGACGACGCGACGATGGACGCGCTGCTGCTGCTGGTCCCGCTGGCGCGCGCCCATAATCACGGTGGGCTGGGCGATTTCCACATCGACGCCAACGGACGGATCACCGGCCGCCGCAAGCCGGGCAGGGTGGCGCCATTCGTCTATACCGGCGTGCAGATCCTGTCGCCGCGCCTGATCCGCGACTGGCCCGAAGGACCGTTTTCGACCAACCTGTTCTGGGATCGCGCGATCGCGGCCGGGCGAGCCTATGGCTTCGTCCATCAGGGGCTATGGTTCGACGTCGGCACGCCCCCGGCGATCGCGAAGACGGAAGCACTCCTGATCGATGCTTAGTGGGCGAGTGAAGAATCGCTCGTGTCGCGTGGGCCTACCCCCAATTCGTCATGCCGGGTTTGCCCCGGCATCCGCCGCGCAATGACGCCTGCCCTCGCCGGTGGAGGCGTGGACCCCGGCACAAGGCCGGGGTGACGGTCGGGATATGAGGCTCGCTCTCTACACCATCCCGGCGCAGCGGGCTTTTGCCGACGCCCTTGTGACTGGCATCATGCGCCGCTTCGGCGACGATCCGCTGCGGCTGGCGCGAGGCCTCGTGCTGCTGCCCAACAATCGCGGCCGGCGTGCGGTGCAGGATGCCTTCGTCCGGGCGAGTGGTGGTGGCCTGTTGCTCCCCCGGCTGGTGACGATCGGCGATCCCGCGCTGGACGAGGCGGCCGGTGTCCTGCTCGATCCGGCCGACGATCTCGACCCGCTACCGCCGCCGGTCGATCCGCTTGCGCGCCGTATGGTTCTAGCGCGGCTGGTGTCGGAAGAGCGGGCACGGCGCGGTGAACCGGTGGCTGCCGACGAAGCGGTTCGGCTCGCCGGCGCCCTGGCGCGGACGCTCGATCAGTTGCTGGTAGAGGACGTCCCGGCCGCACGGCTGAAGGAGCTGACGGTAGCGCAGGACCTGACCAGCCATTGGGAGCGCGCGCTCGATCTCTTCCGTATCGTGATCGATCGCTGGCCACGCGAGCTCGATAGGCTGGGCAGGATGGATGCGGCGGCGCGGCGCGCGGCGATGCTGCGGCGGCTGGCCGATCGCTGGAAGGATATGCCGCCGGCCGGGTTCGTTTGCGCCGCCGGGATCACCGATCCGGCGCCCGCGGTTGCCGCTCTTCTGCGCCGCGTGGCCGAGCTGGACGAGGGGTTGGTCGTCTTTCAGGACCTGGCTACCGCCTTGCCGGGCGAGGAATGGGATGCGCTTGGCCCGCACGAGCGCGATGCGGGCGGTCGTCGCGCGCGGTCGATCGAGACGCATCCGCAATTCCAGTTGAAACTGTTGCTCGAACGCATGAGCGTGGGGCGCGGCGAGGTCCGTGCCTGGCGCGAAGGCAGCGAGCATGACGCTTCGGTCGCGCGGGGCAAGGCAATCGCCAATGCCTTCGCACCGGCCGATTTCACCGGCAAATGGACGCATCTCGACGCTGCCGATCGCCGGTTGAGCGGGATTCGCGCGGTCGAGCTGGCGACGCCGGCCGACGAGGCGCAGGCGATCGCATTGACCTTGCGCGGCGCGCTGGAGGTGGAGGGACGCACCGCCGCGCTGGTCACGCCCGATCGCGCGCTGGCCGAGCGCGTTGCCGCGCATTGCAAGCGCTGGGGAATCGAGATCGACGACACGGCCGGCCGGCCGCTGGCGACGCGCGCGCCGGGCACCTTGCTGACGATGATGGCGGAAGCGGCGGCGCAGGATTTCGCGCCGCTCGCGCTGCTGGCGCTGCTCAAACATCCTCTGGTCCAGAGCGGTGAGCCGCGCACCTTGTGGCTTGACGGCGTGCGCGCTCTGGATCGCGCGCTGCGCGGGCCGCGGCCGGCGCCCGGCCTCGCCGGGATCGAGGCGCATCTGCTCGATGGCGACGAGCGCGAGGCCAATGTCCGCGCGACGGCGCGGCAGGTGTGGCCCGCGATCCGCGATCTGCTCGATCCATTGGCTCGGAGTTTTTCGGGCGGCGACCAGCCGCTGGCGGCGATGGTCTCGACCCTGCGGGAGAGCGCTGAGGCGCTGTGCGGTTTCGCCGTCTGGGCGGGTCCTGCGGGGCGCGAGGCGGCGGCATTGCTCGCGGATCTCGAGGTGCACGCACCCGAGGGACCGGCCCTGGTCGATCCCGCCAGCGTGGCCGCGTTGCTCCGCACGCTGATGGAGGAAGTCGCGGTCCGGCCGCCGCAGGGTGGGCATCCGCGCCTCGCCATTTACGGTCTGATCGAGGCGCGGCTGCAGACTGCCGATGTGATGATCCTCGGCGGCCTCAACGAAGACACCTGGCCTTCGATTGCCGCGCCCGATCCGTGGCTCGCGCCGCGCATTCGTGCCGAGCTCGGCTTGCCGGGACTCGAGCGCGGGATCGGCGTCGCCGCGCACGATTTCGCGAACGCGCTCGGGGCACCAGAAGTGCTGATCACGCGGGCCCGGCGCGACGGGCGGTCGCCGACCCTGGCGTCGCGTTTCTGGTTGCGGCTCGAAGCGCTGGCGGGGCGCCAGTTCACCTACGACCCCGACCTTGCCGGCTGGGCCGCGGCGATCGACGATCCCGGGGAGCACACACCCGAGCCGCGGCCGGGACCATCGCCCGCGATCGAGGATCGCCCGCGCCAGATTTCGGTGACCGAAGTCGACCGCCTCAAGGCCGATCCCTATGCCTTTTACGCCCGGCGGATGCTGCGGCTCGGCCCCATCGATCCGGTTGACGCCGAGCCTAGCGCAGCGTGGCGTGGCAATCAGGTCCATGCAATCCTGGAAGACTGGTTCCGCGAAGATGGTGCCGACCCGGGAACCCTGCGTGCCCGCGCCGAAGCGCTGCTTGGCGACGTCCGCACGCATCCGATGATCAGGGCTTTATGGGGGCCGCGGCTGATCGAGGCGGTCGACTGGATCGCACGCGAGGTGTCGGGCTGGACGGGCGATCGTCAGATTCTGGCGGTCGAGGGCAAGGGTATGCTGCACCTCGCCGGGGTCGATCTGTCGGGGCGGTTCGACCGGATCGACCGGACCGTGGACGGCGGGTTGGTGGTGGTAGACTACAAGACCGGCCAGCCGCCCTCCACGGCGGCCGTGCGCGCCGGGTTCAGCCTGCAACTCGGCCTGCTCGGCATGATCGCGGAGGAAGGCAAGTTTGCCGGCGTTGCGGGGAAAGCGGCCGGGTTCGAATATTGGTCGCTGGCGCGCAACCGTTCGGGCGGGTTCGGCTATGTCGATTCGCCGTGCGATCCGCGCAAGAAGGATCCGATTCCAGCCGACGAGTTCGTCGCCGAGGCGCGAACGAACTTCATCGAGGCGGCGGCGGCGTGGCTGACGGGCGGCGAGCCCTTCACGGCCAAGCTGAAGCCCGAATATGCGCCGTTCGGCGACTATGACCAGTTGATGCGCCGCGACGAATGGTATGGCCGTGAGCGGCGCTGACTCGATTCTTCCCCGGCTCGTCGACGAGCAGGCGCGTGCGAGCGACCCGTCGTCGCACGTCTGGCTCGCCGCGTCGGCCGGTACCGGCAAGACGCAGGTGCTGGCAGCGCGCGTCTATCGTCTGTTGCTCGACGGGACCGATCCCGGCGCAATCCTTTGCCTGACGTTCACCAAGGCCGGTGCGGCGGAAATGGCCAGCCGGATCAACCGCCGGTTGGCGCGCTGGGTCCGCGCGGCGCAGCAGGATTTGCGGGCCGATCTGGTTGCACTCCACGTCCCGGTCACCCCGGCCAATCTGGCGCGGGCGCGGACCTTGTTCGCGAAGGTGCTCGACGCCCCGGGTGGCGGGCTGCGCATCCAGACGATCCATGGCTTCTGTCAGTCGCTTCTGGCAGCGTTCCCGGTAGAGGCGAACCTCACGCCCGGTTTCCGTCCGCTCGAGGGGCGCGAGGAAGCCGCATTGGCGCGCGAAACATTGGCGCAATTGCTGGTCGACGCCGAGCGCGAAGGCCGCCATGCCGCCGTCCGCGCGGTCGGAGCCTTGAGCCTGAGGCTGGGCGAGGAGGGCGCGGAAGCGTTCCTCCGCGCCTGTGCCCGCGCACCCGCCGCGATGGCTGCGCTGCCGATGGGCGAGGGCGTCGGGCCGTATATCCGCCGCGCGCTGGTCGGCGTCGACGATGTCGAGGCGGCGATCGCGCAGGGCTGCGCCGATCTCGACGACGGGCTGCTCGGTCAGCTCCGCGACTACAACCAGGCCTGGGGTACCAAGAACGGGCTCGCTCGCGCCGATCTCGTCACCGCCTGGCTCGCCAGATCGCCCGAGGAACGCGCCGCGACGCTGATTGATCTCCATGGCGTCTGGGCGAAACAGGATGGCGACCTGCGCTCCTTCGCCAAGGGGCAGGCACCGCAGGATCCCGACTATGCGCCCCTCGCCACCGACTTCCATGAGGAAGTCGCGCGGCTGATCCTGATGCGCAACATGGCGGACTATGCCGATCTGCTTGCCTCTGGCCTGTCGGTCGGGCGCGACTATGCGATCGCCTATCGCGCCGCCAAGCGCCGGATGGGCGCGGTCGATTTCGACGATCTGATCGATGCCGCGGTCGCGCTGTTGCGCCAGGACGGGATGGGCGAGTGGGTCCGATTCAAGCTGGACCAGGCAACCGACCATGTCCTGATCGATGAGGCGCAGGACACCAATTTGCGGCAATGGGAGATCGTCGACGCGATCTCCAACGACTTCTTCACCGGCTTGGGCACGCGCGGCGACAAAAAGCGGACGCTCTTCACCGTCGGCGACTACAAGCAAGCGATCTTCGGTTTCCAGGGCACCGATCCGCTCAATTTCCGCTGGGCGGAACGGCATTTCGAGCAACTCGCCGATGTCGACAGCGAGATAGGCGAGATCGAGCCGACGCGGTTCGAGAAGCTCGCACTGACCTCTTCCTTCCGCTCGACTCAGCCGATCCTCGACTTCGTCGATGCTGCGATCGCTGCGCTGCCGGAGGGCGGGCTCGGGGTCGACGACAATGAGCGCCACGCCAGCAAGGTCGAGGGTCCGGGCCGGGTCAATCTCTGGTCGCCGACCATCGCGGGTGGAGAAGATGAAGGCGAGGAGGGCTGGGTCGCCGACGCCGTCCGCGCCCATGCCACGCGCATCGCCGCGCAGGTTCGTGCCTGGCTCGACCCGAAGGACCCGCTGATCCTCGAAAGCAAGGGACGGCCGCTGCGTCCCGAGGACATCATGATTCTGGTCAAACGGCGCGGCGAACTCGCGTCGCTGATCGTCGCCCGGCTCTATGCCGAGGGCGTGCCGGTGGCGGGTGTCGACCGCTTGCGGCTGACCGCGCCGCTGGCGGTGCAGGACCTGCTCGCCGCGATCCGCTTCGTGCTGCAGCCGCAGGACGATCTCGCGCTCGCCAGCCTGCTCGTCTCGCCGTTGATCGGCTGGAGCCAGGACGAACTGATGCACGCCGCGATGAAGCGGCGCGGCGGCCTGTGGTCGCACCTCCAGGCGACGCAACCGGCCGATCGGATCGAGCCGCTGCTGGCGATGCTGCGCCGCGCGGATTTCACGACGCCTTATGTCTTTCTCGAGCAGATGCTGACCGGGCCGCTGGATGGCCGCCTGAAGTTGATCCGCCGGCTCGGCCAGGAAGCGCGCGATCCGATCGACGAATTGCTCAACGCAGCGCTGGAGTTCGAGCGCGTCGCGATCCCGTCGTTGCAGCGTTTCCTCGACTGGTTCGATCGCGGCGATGTCGAGATCGTGCGCGACCCATCGCAACCGCTCGACGCCGTGCGCGTGATGACCGCGCATGGTGCCAAGGGCTTGCAGGCCCCTTTGGTGATTCTGGCCGACGCCACCGCCGATCCCGAAGCGCGACCGCGCTCGACGCTCGACTGGCAGGCCGATGCCGACACCAAACTCCCGGTGTTTCGCCCGCGCAAGGAACAACGCTCGGGCGCGATGGCCGAGGCGATCGCGACCGCCGATGCCCGCGACCTCGCCGAGCATTGGCGGCTGTTCTACGTCGCTGCCACCCGTGCCGAGGAGCGGCTGGAGATCGCCGGCGCGCTCGGCCCGCGTGCCAACGGCACGCCATCGGACAATAGCTGGTACGCGGCGGCGGAGGCGGCGCTGGCGGCCTTGGGTGCCGCTGAGTGCGAGGGGGAGGAGGCACGTCGTTCCTTTACCGGGATCGAGCCGCAACCGCCGGTGCGGATGAAGCCGGCACGCGTGACCGGGACGACGCGGATCGAGCTGCCGTCCTGGGCGCGGCTGCCGGCACCGATCGAGGCACGTCCGCCGCGTCCGCTCGCCCCGTCGTCGCTTGGCGAGGACGATGTCGCCGATCCGCCGCCCTCTGCCTCGATGCGCGCCGCCGCCGAGCGTGGGCGTCTGATCCATGCCTTGTTCGAGCGGTTGCCCGCCGTCGCGCCCGATCGCCGCGTAGCCGCTGCCGAGCGCTGGCTGGCCACGGTCGGCGCGGTCGCCGATTCCGGGGAACGCCAGCAGATCGTCGCGACCGTGCTCGCGGTGCTCGACGACCCGGTCCATGCCGAATTGTTCGGCCCCGGCTCGCTCGGCGAAGCACCGATCTCGGCAGTGGTGCAGGGCGGTTATGTCATCGCGGGGACTGTCGACCGCCTGCTCGTCTCGGCGGATCGCGTGCGGGTGATCGACTTCAAGACCGGCCGCCGCGTGCCGCTCGGGCTCGATGAAGTGCCGACCTTCCATCTGCGCCAGATGTCGGCTTATGCCGAGGCGCTGCGGGTGATTTTCCCCGGCCGCAACGTCGAGGCGGCATTGCTCTATACCGCCGCGCCGCGCCTGTTCGATCTGCCCGACGCCTTGCTCGCCGATCACAAGCCCGGCTTTGTTCCCACGGAGCAAAGCTAGGGTCGCACCCGTTGAGCAAGCGCTCCGTCGCGCCTACATTCCGCTTCAAAGGAGATTCCCCATGGCGACCAAGCAGATCACCGACGACAGCTTCCAGACCGACGTCCTCAATTCGGACAAGCCCGTGCTGGTCGATTTCTGGGCGGAATGGTGCGGCCCGTGCAAGATGATCGGCCCGAGCCTGGAAGAGATTTCGGAAGAACTCGGCGAGCAGGTGACGATCGCCAAACTGAACATCGACGATCATCCCGATGCCCCGGCCAGGTACGGCGTGCGCGGCATTCCGACGATGATCCTGTTCAAGGGCGGCGCGCCGGCCGCGACCAAGATCGGTGCCGAACCCAAGGGCCGTATCAAGGCTTGGCTCGAGGGCGAGTTGGGCACGGCGGCGACGTCGGCAGCCTGAACTAGGCGACCTGTCGATTTGAGGGCCGCATCCCGATGGATGCGGCCCTTTTCTACCTACCGGTAATAGTCATGGCGCTCCGCACCATCGAAAGCGCCCGCTGGTCAGGCAGCACGCCTTGAAACCGGCGACCGGACCTGCATGGACACGGATCGTTGCGGCCCAGTTTCTCGACGAGTTCGATGTCACCATGGACGAAGCGCAAACCGCGCTTCACGCATGTTTCGGACGGATAGCCTTTACGCCGTTTCGAGCTGACCTCGAAAGCAGGGCAGGTCGGCGAGATGGTCGATGCGATGCATGATGGCCTCCCTTGATCTGCGCCGCAGGATCGCGGCGGGCGGCTCCTCTGGGCGTGATCGACGATGCGGTCAAGTCAGCGGGATCATCACCTGGCTGGCATAACCGGGGCGCGCTTGCAGGCTATGATACCAATCGACGACATTGGGCAGATCCGGCCGCTCGATATCGAGCGTGAACCAGGTGTGGGCATAGACGCCCATCGGTATGTCGCCGACGCCGAAATCCCCGCCAGACAGCCAGGGCGTCTCGGCGAGATACCGATCGAGGATCATCATCAGCTTGGACGCGCGGGCTACCGAACGAGCGACTGCCTCGCCATTGCGCTTGTCGGGCGCGGTGCGGACCAGATGGACGAAGGCGTCGCGCTGCGCGTCGGCATAGGTAAATTGCCAATCCATCCAGCGATCGCCAAGCGCGCGCAATTGGGGCTCGTCGGGCCACCAGCGCGGGCCGCCATGGCGCGCAGCGAGATAACGCAGGATCGCATTCGATTCCCACAAGACGAACCCGCCATCCTCGATCGTCGGGATCAGCGCGTTCGGATTCATCGCCAGATACGCGTCGCTCATCCCGAACTGGCCGCCGGTGTCGTGGCGGACATAGGCCAGACCCAGTTCCTCGGCGAACCACGCGACTTTCTTGACGTTGTGCGAGTTGAGCCGGCCCCAGATGGTGAGCATCGGTTCTAGCTCCGGTAATCTGCGTTGATCGAGATGTAACCGTGCGTCAGGTCGCAGGTCCAAACGGTCGCACGGCCATCGCCGAGGCCGAGATCGACGCCGATCGAGATCTCGCTGCCCTTCAGGTGCGCAGCGACCGGCGCCTCGTCATAGCCCTCGACCGCCAGGCCGTCGCGAGCGACTTGGGTCTCGCCGAAGCGGATCGCGATGCGGTCGCGCTCGGCGGGTTCGCCGGCCTTGCCGACCGCCATGACGACACGGCCCCAATTGGCGTCCTCGCCGGCGATCGCGGTCTTCACCAGCGGCGAATTGGCGATGCTCATGCCGATCCGCTGCGCGCTGGCGTCGCTCTCCGCACCGGTCACTTCGACCGAAATGAACTTGGTCGCGCCTTCGCCGTCGCGGACGACGAGATGGGCGAGTTGCAGGCAGAGGTCGTCGAGCGCGGCGGCGAACGCGTCGGCGCCGGGATCGTCGTCATGCGCGATCGCGACATTGCCCGCCGCGCCGGTCGCGAAGGCGAGCACGGTGTCGCTGGTCGACGTATCGCTGTCGACCGTGATGCACGAGAAGCTGCGGGTGTTGGCGCGGCTGAGCGCGCCCTGCAGCCAGGCCGGATCGATCGCGGCATCGGTAAAGATGAAGCCGAGCATCGTCGCCATGTCGGGGGCGATCATCCCCGACCCCTTGATGATGCCGACTAGACTGATCGGCTTGCCGTCGACCACCGCGCGGGTGACCGCCGCCTTGGCGAAGGTATCGGTGGTCATGATCGTCTCGGCAGCCGTTTCCCAGCCGCAGGGCGCCGCGGCGAATGCGGCGGCGAGCCCGGCTTCCGCCTTGTCGAGCGGCAGCGGCACGCCGATCACCCCGGTCGAGGCGACGAACACGTCCGAAGGCTGGCAGTCGAGATGGTGCGCGACATTGGCGACCAGCCCCTCGACCGCGGCGCGGCCGCGATTGCCGGTGAAGGCGTTCGAGTTGCCGGCATTGACGACCAGCGCGCGGGCGCGACCGAGCACGAGCGCGGCGCGGCACCAGTCGACTTCGGGCGAGGCGCAGCGGCTCTGCGTCGTCACCCCGGCGACCGCGGTCCCCGGCGTCAGCTCGATATAGGTCAGGTCGCAGCGATCCCATGTCTTGTACTGGGCGCGCGAGACGCGGCGGATCACTCCGGCGATCTCGGGCAGATCGGGAAAAGCGGCTGGAGCGAGGGGAGAGCGGTCGGTCATGGCGGCTCTCATAATGCGGGCGACCCGGCAGGCAAAGGCGCGGTTACAATATGGGGCGGGATGCGCTAGCGTTGTGCCGACAGGTGGAGAAGAACATGCGTATCGTCATAGGCTTCGCGCTGCTCGCGATGGCCTTTCCCGGCACCGCCCCGGCGCAGGACGAGGAGCCCGTCCCGAAAGCGAAGCCGATCGGCAACCCGGCGACCTGGATTCCCGCGAACGGCTATCCCCCCGCAGCGGCGGCGAGCGGCGAGCAAGGGCGCGTCGCCTTCACCCTGACCGTCGACGAAACCGGCCGGGTATCCGAGTGCAAGGTGACGCAGAGCTCCGAATCGCCGCTGCTCGACGAAAGCACCTGCAACTTCATGACCGCGAACGGCCGCTTCGAAGTGCCGCGCAACAAGAAGAACAAGCCGACGATGGGAACGTGGAGCTCGGCGATGACATGGAAGCTGGTGGCGGCGCCGCCTCCGGCCCCTGCACCCGGAACGGTACTCCCACCGTCCGCAGCGCCTTCCTCACCGTCGGTTCCGGCTACGGCCCCGGCGGCCAACCCCGCTGCGGGCAAACGTGCGCCGACTGCGAAAAAGCCGTAACGGCCGCGAGCGAATGACGGGCGGACCGGGCGCTGAAACGCGGCGATACGAGTATTTGATAGACCTTTTACCGGTGCGTCCCTATGTCACCGTCGGTCACATCCGATGAAGTAGCGCACGCTTGAACCTGATCCTGCTCCTCTCCGCCTTGTTGTCCGCGCTGAGCGGCACTGGCGGTGCGCGTGCGGCGCAGGCGCCGACCGCGCTGAGCCGCAGCAGCGATATCGTTGCGACCGCGGTCAAGGCGGCCGCTGCGGTTCGGCATCAGGTCGCCTCGCGTCCGGTCCAGCCGGTGGCCGCTCCGGTCCACGCGATGGTCATGGCGTTGCCGGATTTCGCCCTGTCGGATGCGATCCCCGCTTTTGCGAGCCGTCGGCGCGAATAGCGCCGGCCGAGCCCTTTCCCTTCGCATCCCATCGGCGCGGCCGCGCGGTCGCGCGCGCATCCATATAACAGGAATCTCATCATGCTCGGCGGACTCGCCAAATCCATTTTCGGGTCGTCCAACGACCGCTACGTCAAGTCGCTCGGCTCGATCGTCAACAAGATCGCCGGCTTCGAACCCGCGCTGCAGGCGATGGACGACGCCACGCTGGCCAACCAGACCGTGTTGTTCCGCGAACGGTTGGCCAATGGCGAGAAGCTCGACGATTTGCTGCCCGAAGCGTTCGCGACGGTGCGCGAGGCGGCCAAGCGCGTGCTCGGCCAGCGCCATTACGACGTCCAGATGGTCGGCGGCATCGTTCTCCACCGCGGCGAGATCGCCGAGATGCGGACCGGCGAAGGCAAGACGCTGGTCGCGACGCTGGCAGTGTATCTCAACGCGCTGCCCGGTGCCGGCGTCCATGTCATCACGGTCAACGACTATCTCGCCCAGCGCGACGCCGACTGGATGGGGCAGGTGTACAAGTTCCTCGGCCTGACCGTCGGGGTAATCGTGCCCAATCTGACCGACCACCAGCGCCGCGAGGCCTATGGCTCGGACATCACCTATGGCACCAACAACGAATTCGGCTTCGACTATCTGCGCGACAACATGAAGTACGAGCGCGACCAGATGGTCC
>CAZFTL010000011.1:0-59545 GCA_964521615.1 uncultured Stakelama sp.
AAGCGCGTCACCGGCATCGTCAGCCGCGGCGGCTCGATCATGGCGAAATGGTGCCTGGCGCACCACAAGGAGAGCTTCCTCTACGAGCGGTTCGACGAGATCACCGAGATCATGAAGGCGTACGACATCGCCTATTCGCTCGGCGATGGTCTCCGCCCCGGATCGATCGCCGACGCCAATGACGAGGCGCAATTCGCCGAGCTCTACACCCTGGGCGAACTGACCAAGCGCGCCTGGGCACAGGACGTCCAGGTGATGATCGAGGGCCCCGGCCACGTGCCGATGCACAAGATCAAGGAGAATATGGACAAGCAGCTCGAGGCGTGCGGAGAGGCGCCCTTCTACACGCTCGGGCCGCTGACCACCGACATCGCGCCGGGTTACGACCATATCACCAGCGGCATCGGCGCCGCGATGATCGGCTGGTACGGCACCGCGATGCTTTGCTACGTCACGCCCAAGGAGCATCTCGGCCTGCCCGACCGCGACGACGTCAAGGTCGGCGTGGTGACCTACAAGCTAGCGGCGCACGCCGCCGATCTCGCCAAGGGCCATCCGGCCGCCAAGATGCGCGACGATGCATTGAGCCGCGCGCGCTTCGAATTCCGCTGGCGCGACCAGTTCAACCTGTCGCTCGATCCCGATACGGCGGAGCAATATCACGACCAGACGCTCCCGGCCGAAGGCGCCAAGACCGCGCATTTCTGCTCGATGTGCGGACCCAAATTCTGCTCGATGAAGATCACGCAGGAAGTTCGAGAATTTGCCGCGGGTCGCGCGGCAAATAGTGGCCATCCGGGGGATGGCCGCGATCTCGAACTCGGGACCTTCGCGGCGAAGCAGAATTCGGCGCCGGAGACGTTTATCGCCGCCGAGGAAGCGGAAGCCGGGATGGCGAAGATGAGTGAGTTGTACAACGAGACCGGGCGGGAGTTGTACATGGGTGCTGGGGGGCGGGAGCACGATTGACACCTCAAGGATCGAGTTTGGACCACCAAGGTGTTGGTCGATCACTCAATTCTCATTGCTCAGCGAGTCCATTTGAGCACGTCATTCGGGAAGCGTGCAGGGAGCGCTTCCCGGCGTAGTTTTCTGTGATGCGCACTAGCTGCTACCCAAGGGTTATTGCCGTCGTCTCATGGCAACGATTCAAATACTTGAAGAATCCTCGCCCCCAATCCATCCTCTCTCTTTGTTCCGACTGATTTTGGGGGATTCGATCGCGGGAAAAGATAAAGATCGGCAGGCGGAAGCGGATCAGACGACAAAGCGGGTGCGCGTAAGTCAGGCCGATGTCCCAGCGTATTCGCTGGGTGACGCCCTCCGTGTGGCCACTGCGATTGCAGACAATTATGCTTCCGCTCCCACAAAACCGCTTGAAGTCGCAGCTGCGATGAACTTGGCACCGAACTCTAGTCACTTTAAAATGTTGACGGGTTCGTCAATCGCTTATGGCTTGACCGCAGGGGGTTATAATGCTGTGGAAATTTCCCTTACGCCTTTGGCTATGCGGATTTTATCTCCTCTCGAGGAAGGAGATGATGTTGGTGCGAAGCGCGAAGCGCTTTTAACGCCAAACATTATTGGTCAATTCCTATCTAAATACAATAATAGCCCGCTGCCGCCGGAGAATATTGCTTTCAATGTACTTGGTAGCATGGGAGTTCCGAGAGAACGTTTGGCCACAACATATAAACTAATTATTGAAGGAGCGGCGTCGCTAGAGTTGATTCAGGAGATCAAAGGAAAGAAGTACATAAACCTCGGCCGTAAAGCGGCCGCTGCTAATCCGAGCAGAAACCTTGCAATAAATCAGGATGAGGTTCCGGAAGGGGACGAAGAGGACCGGGCGAGCTCGTTGGAGCATGAAGCCTCGCAGCGAGATCGGGAATCAGAGCCTCCTGTCGGTGACCGATCTATAAATAATAAGAAGGTATTTATTACACACGGCCGTAACAAAGGCTTAGTTGAACCAATTAAAAAGCTTCTCTCCTTTGGTGAGATGGAGGCCGTTGTCTCAGTGGAGCGCCAATCGGTTTCACAGCCGGTGCCTGAGAAGGTAATGAATGATATGCGGGATTGCGGTGCTGCAATCATTCATGTTGAGGGAGAAATGACGCTCATAGATTCCGAGGCAAAAGAGCACATTGTCTTGAATCCAAATGTGTTAATCGAAATAGGTGCCGCGATGGCCCTATATGGCAAGAAATTTATTCTGCTAGTAAAAGATGGGGTTAAGCTTCCATCTAATCTTCAAGGACTATATGAAGTTAGGTATGAAGGAGAGTCTTTGGACGGAAATGCGACTATAAGACTTTTGGAAGCTATAAATGAATTGAAGAAACAAGCTAAATAATAAGGTCGGTTTCACAACCGATCTACCCGCTCACGATGGCACCGATCTACGCGCGGATCCTATGCGCCCCGATCGCTGTGTGGGCGACAGATATAAATCAATTCTTGCGAGGCCGGCCTGCTCAATAGTGATACCGACACTGCGCGATCTCGAGCGCGTCATCCTTGCCACTCACTCGATACACCAGCCGATGCTCGCGATTGATCCGCCGCGACCACCAGCCTGACAGATTGCCGCTCAGCGGCTCGGGTTTGCCGGTTCCGCGGAACGGATCGCGCATACATTCCTTGATCAGCGCGTTGACGCGCTCCAGCCCGCGCCGATCGTCGCCTTGCCAGTGAAGATAATCCTCCCAGGCGCGCGACGAGAAGACGAGCTTCATGGCTCGATCAATTGGCGTTCTTCACCCTTGCCCGCATCGAGCTCGGCCACACTGTCGAGCAGGCGCTTGGCGTTAACCGGCGATTGCAGGAGGTAGAGCGTCTCCTCAATCGACGCCCATTCGCTCTCGGAGATCATCACCACGCCCTCGCCCTTCTGGCGCGTGATCGCAACCGGCGCCTTGTCGGCGACGACCTGGTCCAGCACTGCCTTCAAATTGGCGCGGGTTTCGGAAACGCTCATGGTTCGCATGGCGCTTATGTACAATAATCCGTACAAAACTTCAAGATCGGCGTGCGGCCGGGAGGCCTCCCTCTACCGCTCATCCCGATAAAACGGCCGGTCCCCCGCCACGGTCACGCGCTCCATCCGCCGCACCGCGGGGAAGTAATCGGACGCCGCGTAATGCTGACCCGCGCGGTTGTCCCAGAAGGCGATCGAGCCGGCGCGCCATTTGAAGCGGCATTGATATTCGGGGATCGCCGCCTGGGCGTAGAGGTGCTGGAGCAGCCAGTCACTCTCCTTCGCCGACAGGCCCTCGATATGGCTGGTGAAGGCGGTGTTGACGTAGAGCGCCTGCTCGCCCGTCTCGGGATGAGTGCGGACCACCGGGTGGCTCTGTGGCGGATATTTCTCGTGCAGTTCCTCGGGACGCACGCCGAGCTTCTTGGCGAACACGCGGGCGATATCATGCGACGCGGTCAGCGTGCGGCACCAGTCCTGGAGCGCGGGCGACAGGCCGCGGAACGCCGCGCCCATATCGGCGAACAATGTGTCGCCGCCGACCTCCGGCACTTCGATCGCGCGCAGGATCGATCCCAGCGACGGCTCGGCGCGCCAGGTGACGTCGGAGTGCCAGGCATTTTCGGTGCCGCGCGACTTGGGGCCGTGCGCGATGTGCAGCACTTCGGGATTGGGCTGGTCCTTCGGCGTCGCCGGATGGATTTCCAGCGTGCCGAAGCGGCGGGCGAAGGCGATATGCTGTTCGGCAGTGATGTGCTGATCGCGGAAGAAGATCACCTTGTGCTTGAGCAAGGCGGCGCGGATGTCGGCGATGACCGCGTCGTCCTGTTCCTCGGCCAGGTCGATGCCGTTGATCTCGGCGCCGATCTGCGGCGTCAGCGGGGCGATTGTGATGCGCGTCAGCGCGCGCGGCGATGCGATCTCGTTCATGCGCATCCTCTCCTTATGTGTCGGCGGACATTAGGACGCCGCACCGGATGGCGAGTCAAGCAAACGACGGAATCGGCACGCCGCGCGGTTGCCCGTTTCGGGCCGATCGTGGCAGCAATCGTGCTACCCGTCGGGCTCACCGACGGCCGGAGTGACCAATGCCCCATCTCGCCCATGTCGCGCTGGTCGTCCGCGACTATGACGAAGCGCTTGCCTTCTATGTCGGCAAGCTCGGCTTCACTTTGGTCGAGGACACGTACCAGCCCGAGCAGGACAAACGCTGGGTGACAATCCGGCCGCCGGGCGCCGCGGCGGAGGCGACAACGATCCTGCTCGCGCGGGCGTCGAGCGAGCATCAGACGGACTATATCGGCGATCAGGCGGGCGGGCGCGTGTTCCTGTTCCTCGCCACCGACGATTTCGAGCGGGACCACGCGGCGTTCACCGCCGCCGGGGTCGAATGGGTGCGGCCGCCGGCGACCTATAATTATGGCACGGTCGCGGTGTTCAGGGACCTGTACGGCAATCTCTGGGACCTGGTGCAGTTCGCGGAGGGGTATCCGAACGCCGCCTAAATCCTCCCCGTTCCGGGGAGGATTTTGCGCCACCATGCGCTGAACCGTTTCGCCCCCGGCGCGTTCCTCCCCCCGAGCGGGTTGAGGAGATCAGTCATGCGCCTGCCGTTCTTTGCCGTTGCCCTGGTGTTGTTGCCCGCCGCCGCCGTCGCGCAGGACGAGGTCGCGCCGCCGCCGGGAATCGCGGTCGAGACGATCGGGCTCAAGCCCGGCGAGGCGAGGACGTTCGTGCTGCGGCCGGGCGGCCATCACCAATTGCTCGTCCCCGCCGCGATCGGCGACAAGGGCGCGATCAGCGTGACCTATACCGATACCGGCGGCAAATCGACGATCACCGTCACCAGCGGACTGGCCCCGATGACCTACAAAGTGTTGTCGGATCCGACCAACAGCGGCGGCTATGTCGAGGCCGGCACCTTCACCATGCGCGGCAACGGCACCGCCACGACCGAGACGTTCGACCACGATCTCGGCGCGATCACCGTCGGTGAGTTCACCCCGGCGGGCTGACCGCACGACCGAAAAGGGGCGCCCGGACCTGCCGGACGCCCCCGTTTTTTCGGCAGTCGAGTGCCCGCTCAGAAGCGGACGCCGACCCCCGCCGCAACGTGGCGGCGCTGCAGGTTGATGCCGTAGAAGCTGCCGTAATCGGCGTAGTTGAATTCGCCCATCACATAGACGTTCTTCGTCAGGTTGACGTCGACGCCCAGCGCGCCCTGCACGCCGTCCTTGTGCGCGTCGGCCGAGGCGCCGCCGCTGCTCGCCTTGAAGCTGATGCGGGCATAGCCGGCCTTGGCGTAGATCAGTACGCGCGGCGACACGACGAAGCCGATGCGGCCGCCGGCGCCGAAATTGCCGTTCTCCTTGAGGCAGTCGGTGCCGTCGCAGACCGAGACGCTCGATCCTTCATAGACCGCATAGGCGCCGATCGTGACGTTCTTTGCGCGGAGGTCGAAACCGGCCTCGCCGCCATAGGACACCGCGCTGCCGATCTTGTAGACGCCGCTATTGTCGCTGACGGTCGGCGTTTCGTAGCCGATACGCGCTTCGAGGCGGACGCCGGAAAGCTTCGCGTCGTCGGTCTTGTCCTGCGCGAACGCGACACCCGGGACGCACGCCGCCAACGCGGCGAGCGCGACAAACTTCTTCATGATTTCCCCCTTGTTTCTTCTTGGAAGACCGGCAGTCGCCAGGACGGCGAGCCGGGGGTGTGCCGCTAGAATAGGACACTCGTGCTGTCCAGTGGGCAGACGATGCCGATCCTACCCATTATGGCACAAGGTGTTGGAATCGTTGCGGTATCGAATCGGCTCGCGCGGCGCTGCCCGATGCTGTACGATCCGGCCGCGTCATCGATGGGGGAAATGCGATGAACACCGTACTCGGCCTCTCGGTCCCTGCCTTCACCGAACTGCATGTCGCGATCAGCCTGGTCGGCATCGTTGCCGGGCTGGTCTTCTTCGCCGCGCTGATCGGCGGCCGCTGGCTGTCGCTGGTCAACGGCCTGTTCCTGACCTTCACGATCCTGACCAGCGCTACCGGCTTCCTGTTCCCGCCCAAGCCGATCGGGCCGCCGTTCATCTTCGGCGTGGTGTCGCTAGTGGTCCTCGCGATAGCCCTGTACGCGCTCTATGGCCGCAAGCTCGCGGGCAATTGGCGCCGCGTGTTCCTGGCGACCGCGTTGTTCGCGCAATGGCTCAACATGGTCGTGCTGGTGGTGCAGAGCTATCAGAAAATCCCCGCGCTCCACGCGCTTGCGCCGATCGGGAACGAGCCCGCGGTGCTGGCGACGCAGGGCGTGGTGGCGATCGTGGTCCTCTATTTCGCCTGGACGACGTTGCGGCGCCCGGCCGCTTGAGTCAGCTGGTCAGCCCTCCCCTTAAGGGCGTTTATCCCCTTCGAACAAGGGTAAGCCGTCCCCCCGCGCAGGCGGGGGGCCAGAGCCAAATAGCGATGTCGCCCGCGACCCTGGACCCCCGCCTGCGCGGGGGAACGATCGTGGAAAGTCGCGCACTTGTCGCAAAGGGATAAGCACCCCCGTTAAGGGGAGGGGCTGGAAGAACCTCAACCCGTCTGGCCGTCGTGCTTCTGGCGATAGATCGCGCGGCTGGTGCGGTCCTGCATGCGTTCGATGCGATAGCGTTCGCGGCCGTCGAGGCCGCCGCCCGACGCGCGGGCGCGTGCTTCGTAATTGGCGATATGGCCCTCGCGGCGTTCGAGCCGGTAGGTTTCGCGGGCATTGAGCGCGCCCGACGCGACGCCGTTCTGGATACGCTGTTGCTGGCGCGACTGGCGCTGGTTGATCCGCGCATCGGCGGGGCCGGCCGCGGCCAGCGCGGTCAGGCCGATCACGGCGGCACACAAGAGCTTGGTACGCATGTCTCTTCTCCTATCGGGGCATTCGCGATCCCCGACGGGACAACGCGCGGGCTGCGGCGACCCTTCGCGCGGCGGCGTCAGATCCAGCCCGGCGCGTTGACGATCTCCAGCTTCAGCCCGTCGGGATCGGCGAAGAAGACGGCGTAATAATCGCCCGAATATTCGGGATAATGCGCCGGCGGATCGAGCACCGCGATATTGTGGTCGATCAACAGGGCATGGGCATCGTCGACCGCCTGGCGGCTTTCGACCCGCCAGGCGAGATGATGCAGCCCCGGCGCATAGCGATCATGGCCGCCGCCGCTGGTCGCGGCACGGATGCCGATCGACGCGCCGAACGGCTCGCGCCCCCTCAGGTCCCATTCGCAGCCATCGGCCCGGTCCTTGACCTGAGTATAGCCGAGGAACTCCAGGACCGGACCATAGACGCGTTTCGCCGCGGCAACGTCCGATACGCTCAGGTCGATATGGTGCAGGGCACCGCGATTGCTCCGGGGCTCAGTCATGAGTCGACTCCTTCAACGTAAGAACATATCATGAACATATCAGCCGATTCGGAGGACTGCCAGAATGATCGTGCAAACGCTTCACCGCCTGTTCTTCGCCATCAAGCCGGCGATGCACGCCATTCCCACGATCGAGGCGACATGCCGGCTCTATTGCGCGGGGCGGCCGGTCCGGAGCGAGCATCTCCATGTCACGATGGAGATTTTCGACGACCATATCGGCTTGCCCGAAATGCTCCTCGACCGGCTGGTCGCGGTGGGTAACGACATCGACATGCCGGGGTTCCTGCTGTCGATGGGGCGCGTGGTCGGGACGACGCGGTCGGTCGCGCTTCGGCCCAATGGCCGCTCCACGGGGCTGGCGTTGCTCCAGCGCGCGATTCGCGAGCGCGTGACCGACGCCGGACTGAAACCGCGCGAAGGCTGGACCTTCAACCCGCACATGACTCTCGGCTATCGCGACGAACCGGCCTTTTCGCGCGCGATCGATCCGATCCTGTGGCAGGTCGAGGAACTCGTGCTGATCCACAGCCATGTCGGCGAAACGCGCCACGAGATCGTCGATCGCTGGCAACTCGCGCCAGAACTTCCGCTGTTTCAGTGAGGTAGCGTGAGTGCGATTGAAGAAAATCCTCCCCGCTTGCGGGGAGGGGGACCGCGCGGCGTCAGCCGCGTGGTGGAGGGGGGCGACGGACTCGCTTGCTGCCCGCCCCCTCCACCAAGCCGCTACGCGGCTTGGTCCCCCTCCCCATGAATGGGGAGGGACGAGAGGCGCTCCGCCTCGCCGAGCCGTGCATCATCCGACCGCCGGCAATGCCCAGTCGATCGGTTTTTCGCCATGCGCCTGCAGGAACGCATTGGCCTTGGAGAAATGCTTGCAGCCGAAAAAGCCCGAATAGGCCGAGAGCGGCGACGGGTGTGGCGCGCGCAATACCAGATGCCGTCCGCCGCGCTCGATCGACTCGACGAACGCCGCCTTTTTCTGCGCGTGGCTGCCCCACAACATGAACACCACCGGCTTTTCGCGGGCATTGACCAGCCGGATCACCGCGTCGGTGAAGCGTTCCCAGCCGCGCCCCTGATGCGAGGCCGCCATGCCCATCTGCACCGTCAGCACCGCATTCAGGAGCAGCACGCCCTGCTCGGCCCAATGTTCGAGAAAACCGTGCCGCGCGGGCGGAATGCCGAGGTCGTTCTCCATTTCCTTGTAGATGTTGACCAGGCTCGGCGGCGTGCGCGTTCCCGGCCTGACAGAGAAGCACAGGCCGTGCGCCTGGCCCGGGCCGTGATAGGGATCCTGGCCGAGGATGACGACGCGGACATCCTCCAATGGGGTCAAATCGAGCGCGCGGAACCACTCCGGCCCCTTGGGGAAAATCGCCTTGCCGGCGCCCTTTTCGGCGACGAGGAACGCGCGCAGGCTTGCCATATAGTCGCTGGCGAACTCGCCGCGCAGCGGTTCGAGCCAGCTCGGGTGGAGGTTGGGGTCGGCCATCGCCCCGCTTCAGGCCGGGTGCCTGACCAATGCCTGATATTCGGGATGGCGCTCGATGAACGCCTTCACGAACGGGCAGATCGGGATGACGTGGAGGCCGCGGTCACGCGCCGAATCGAGCGCCGCGCGGATCAGTTTCGATCCGACCCCGCGCCCTTCGAGCTTCTTGGGCACCAACGTATGGGTGAAGGTGATCGTGTCGCCGTCGAGCTGGTACGCGGCGATCGCGCGATGGCCGTCGACCTCGAGCTCGAATTCGTTCTCGGCGCGATTGTCGGTGACGGTGTTCTCGCCCATGCCTGTTCTCCGCTAGCTCCGCGTCCCGCTTAACGGTAGCACGCCACCATGCAAGCCAGCCGCCGCACGATCCTCGCCGCCATCGCCGCTATGCCGCTGGTGGGGACGGCGCCGGCCGGGCGCAATCGCGTGGTGTTGCTGGGGACCAAGGGCGGGCCGACGCCTGTGCCCGGCCGCGCCGAGCCCGCGACCCTGATCGAGATCGACGGTGCGGCGTGGGTGGTCGATTGCGGCAATGGCGTGGCCAATCAACTGGCCAAGGCGGGCATGGCGCTCGACCGGTTGGCGCGCATCTTCGTCACGCATGATCACAGCGACCATGTCGCCGATGTCGGCAATCTGATCGAGATCGCCTGGTCGTCGGGGTTGAAAACCCCGGTCATCGTCCACGGTCCGCCGCCGATCCGGCAGATCGTCCGCGATCAGCTGACGGCGCTGTCCTACGACATTGCGGCGCGTATCCGCGAGGAAGGGCGCATCCCCCTCGATCCGCTCGTGTCGGTCGACGAGCGAAGCGGCCCCGGCATGGTGGTGCGCGACCGCGGCACGACGGTGACCTCGGCGCTGGTCGATCACGAGACCGTCAGGCCCGCCTTCGCCTATCGCTTCGACACGCCGGACCGCTCGATCGTCATTTCGGGCGACACGCGCTATTCGGATAATCTCGTCGCGCTCGCCAGGGGCGCCGACCTGCTCATCCACGAAGCGATCTACGGCCCGATGATCGACCGCATGGCGGGCGAGAATGCCGCCACGCTGGCCGACCACCTCCGTCGTAGCCATACGCTCGCCGAACAGGTCGGGCTGGTCGCGGCGCGCGCGGGCGTGAAGAAGCTGGTCCTGTCGCACCTCGTGCCCGGTGCCGGGGTGAGCGACGCGATGTGGACCGCAGCGGTGCGCAGGAATTATGCGGGGCCGGTGGTGGTCGGTCGCGATCTGATGGAGGTATAGGGCATGTTCGGAAGGATGTTGGCGGTCGCGCTGATCGTGGCCCCGGCCGCGGCGAGCGCGCAGACGGTGACGATCAAACGCGGCGAGACGGTAACCTTGACCGTGGACGACAATGGCGCACGCGAAGCGGAGCGGGCCGACACCGCGCCGACCAATTTCGAGATCGTCAGCTCGGCCGAGGCGCAGCGTGGCGATTACGACCAGGCGATCGGCCCGAACGTGCAAGCGATGGGCCCGGATGGATCAGGCGCACTCGCCCCCAAGCCGGCACCCGGCAAGATCGTGCTGCGCTTCATCCGAACCCCAGGCAAGGACCAGTCGTTGCTGTCGATTCAGAACGGTTATGACCGCGCGTTCGTCTATCGCGCCGTGATGCACGTTGGAAAGGACAGCCAGCCGACCGACGTCTGCTTGGTGATACCGGGCAAGCTCGGCAACGAATTCTGGCCGTTCGCGATCGATGCGCTCGACCTGTCGGAACTGCGTCTCGTCGCGTGGAAGCCGGGCGATCCGGTCCCGTGCGTCTGAGGGCGCTCGACTTTGCCGGCGCCTGACGGGTAGGGCGATAGCGTGACCGATCCCGTCTCCGTTCTTCATTCGACTTTCGGCTTCTCCGCGTTCCGTGGCGTGCAGGAATCGGTCGTTGCCCGCGTGTTGGCGGGGGAAAATACGCTGGCGGTGATGCCGACCGGCGCGGGCAAGTCGCTCTGCTACCAGCTGCCGGCGGTGATGCTCGATGGTTGCTGCGTCGTGGTCAGCCCGCTGATCGCGCTCATGCACGATCAGTTGCGCGCGGCCGAAGCGGTCGGCATCCGCGCCGCGACGCTGACCAGCGTCGACGAGAACCGGGCGGAGACGCGCGGCCGCTTCCTCGATGGCGAGCTCGACCTGCTCTATGTCGCCCCCGAGCGTGCCTCGGGCGGCGATTTCCGCGAGTTGCTCGACCGCGGGCGGGTGGCCTTGTTCGCGATCGACGAGGCGCATTGCGTCAGCGAATGGGGGCACGATTTCCGCCCCGACTACCGCCTGCTGCGGCCGCTGCTCGACAAATTCCCCGGCGTCCCGCGGCTCGCACTCACCGCGACCGCCGATGCGCATACCCGCGCCGACATCCTCGAGCAGCTCGGCATTCCCCGGGACGGCCTCATCGTCGCCGGGTTCGACCGGCCCAATATCCGCTATGCGATCACCCCGCGCGACAACACCACGCGCCAGATCGCCGACCTCATCGCCGAGACTCCGGGCCCCGGCATCGTCTATGCGCAGACGCGCGCCGCGACCGAGAAACTGGCCGAGGCCCTGGCCAGGACCGGCCGCCCGACCCGCGCCTATCATGCCGGGCTCGAGCCCCAGATACGCGCCAGGAACCAGGCCGATTTCGTCGCGTCGGAGGATATGGTGATCGTCGCCACGGTCGCGTTCGGCATGGGGATCGACAAACCCGACGTCCGCTTCGTCGCGCATGCGGGCCTGCCCAAGTCGATCGAGGCCTATTATCAGGAAACCGGACGCGCCGGGCGCGACGGCGACCCCGCGGTCGCGCACCTGTTCTGGGGCGCCGACGATTTCGCGCGCGCCCGCCAGCGGATCGGCGAGGTCGAGCCCGCGCGCCAGCCCGGCGAGCGCATCCGGCTCAACGCGCTGGGCGCGCTGGTCGAGACGGCGGGGTGCCGCCGCAAGCTGCTGCTCGGGCATTTCGACGAGCGCGACGTGCCCGACCGCTGCGGCAATTGCGACAATTGCCTCAATCCCCCCGCCGCGGTCGACGCCACCACCGTGGCGCAGAAATACCTCTCCGCCGTTTTCCGCACCGGGCAGAGCTTCGGGAGCGGCTATGTCGAGTCGATCCTGACCGGCCAGTCGAGCGAGCGCAGCCTGATGAACGGGCATGAGGCCTTGTCGGTGTTCGGCATCGTCGACGGCGACGAAGCCGCCCTGCTGCGCCCGGTCGGCCGCGCGCTCCAGGTCCGCGATGCGCTGCGCACCAACCCACATGGCGGCCTCGAATTCGGTCCCGGCGCGCGGGCGATCCTGAAGGAACACGAGCGCGTCGAACTGGTCCTGCCGCCCAAACGGGAGCGCCGTCGTCGCGGCGGCACCGCATCGGGCGGCACCAACCCGGTCGGCGATCCGCTGTTCGAGGCGCTGCGCGACAAGCGCCGCGAGCTCGCGCGCGAAGCGAGCGTGCCGCCCTATGTCATCTTCCACGATTCGGTGCTGCGCGCGATGGCGGCGCTCAAACCGGGCACGCGCGCCGCGCTCGGCACGATTTCGGGCGTGGGCGATCGCAAGCTTGATGCTTATGGTGATGCTTTCCTGCAAGTGATCCGGGAGGCGGCATGAGTCGCCGCCAAGCCGTGACGGAGAGATAAGAGTGGCGATGATCCGCAAGGTCGACGACAGCATTTCGGTGGCGCCGCAGATTTCGGTTGTGGACGTCGCCGAGATCAAGGCCGCGGGCTTTACCGGGATCGTCAACAACCGGCCCGACGACGAGGAATCGGGGCAGCCCGCCGGCGTGGCGATTCGCGATGCCGCGGTCGAGGCCGGGCTGACCTATGCGGCGATCCCGATCACCCATGCCGGGTTCAGCTATCCGCAGATCGCGGCAATGGCCGAGATACTCGGGGATGCCGAAGGACCGGTGCTCGCTTTCTGCCGCTCGGGCACGCGGTCGTGCAATCTCTGGGCGCTCGCCCAGGCGAAGAACGGTGCCGATGCCGACGAGTTGATCGCGAAGGGGGCCGGTGCGGGCTATGATCTCGAGGGCATCCGCCCGCTGCTCGACCAGTTGAAGGCACACGCATGACCCACGCCCAGCTGATCCAGCTTGCCGGGTCGACCGTCGCGATTCTCGCGCTGGCCGGGGTCGCGCGCTGGCTCAAGCTGGGGGAAAGCCGCATCGCCAATGCCGATGACGCCCGGCGTTTCGCCGAACAGGCGCTGGCCGGGTTCGAGGGCGGCCGCGTCTTGCTGTCGGGCGATGGATGCGCGGCTCTGGTCGAGGGACAAGGCACGGTCGCGGTGCTCAAGCGACACGGCGCCAAGGTCGCGGTGCGCCGCCTCGTCCCGCCGATCGAAGTGCATGAAGCGGTCGAGGGCGCCACAGTCGAAACCGGCGAGCGGCTGTTCGGCCCGGTCACCTTGTTCGGTATCACCAGCGATCAGGTTCGCGGCTTGGCAGCGCCACTGACACTCGTGTAAGCAACGAGTCGTTGATATAGGCGGTGCCGGCCCGCTCCCCACCCGGCCTCCCAACGGCAGTATCGTCTGGGAGGCCGGGTGGGGAGCGGGCCGGTGCGGCACAAGGGACAAGAATGACTGCGCCGCACTTGCCCGATATCGTTTCGCTCGCCGTGCCCGGCTTCGTGCTGCTGGTGCTGGCCGAAATGCTGGTCGCCTGGGCGCGCGACAAGACGCGCTACGAACCCAAGGATACGTTGACCAGCCTCGCGCTCGGCACCGGAAGTACCGTCGCCGGGGCCATCACCGCCGGCGCGATCTACGCGATGGCGACCTGGCTCTACGGCCATTTCCGGATCGTCGACCTGCCGCATCCCTGGGCGTGGTACTGGTTCGTCCTGTGCTTCGTGATCGACGATTTCGCCTATTACCTGTTCCACCGCTCGGCGCATCGCGTGCGCTGGTTCTGGGCAAGCCATGTCATCCACCACAGCTCGCAGCATTATAACCTGTCGACCGCGCTCAGGCAGACCTGGACCGGGTTCATTTCGATCGCCTTCATCTTCCGGCTGCCCTTGTTCCTGGTGTTCCCGCCGGCGATGGTGATCTTCGTCGGCGGGGTGAATCTGATCTACCAGTTCTGGATCCACACCGAAGTGATCGGGCGGATGCCGCGCTGGTTCGAGGCGGTGATGAACACGCCGTCGCACCACCGCGTCCATCACGCGACCAACCCGCGCTATCTCGACAGGAATTACGCCGGCGTGTTCATCGTCTGGGATCGCTGGCTCGGCACGTTCGAACCCGAGCGCGACGACGACGCGCCGCGCTACGGCATCGTCAGGAATCTGGGCAGCTTCAACCTGATCTGGGCGGCGTTCCACGAATGGGTGGGGATCGCCAAGGACGTGTGGGCGGCGCCGGGGCTGAAGGCCAAATGGAATTACATCGCCAAGCCGCCGGGCTGGAGCCACGACGGCAGCCGCGAGACATCGGAAACGATAAAGGCGCTCTGGGAAGAGCGCGAACGCGCACGGGAGAGAGTGGAGTGGACCAAGCCGATATCGTCGTCGTCGGAGGAGGATCGGGCGGCGCCGCGGCGGCCGGACGGCTCAGCGAGGACGGCCGCCACACAATAGCTCTGCTCGAAGCGGGCGGCCGCAACACCGGGCTGCGCACGCGGGTGCCGGGCTTCATGGCGCTGCAGACCGACAAGACCAATTGGCGGCTGGAGACGGTGCCGCAGGTCGGGCTGAACGGCCGGCGCGGGTACCAGCCGCGCGGCAAGGGGCTGGGCGGATCGAGCGCGATCAACGCGATGCTCTACATCCGCGGCAACGCCTGGGATTACGACAATTGGGCGGCTTTGGGCTGCGACGGCTGGACGTATGCCGACGTCCTGCCGGTGTTCAAGCGCGCCGAGGCGAACGAGCGCGGCGCCAGCGACTATCATGGCGGCGACGGCCCGCTGTCGGTGTCGGACCAGCATTGGTCGCACCCCGGCAGCGCCGAATTCGTCGAGGCGGCGGCGATGCTGCAGATCCCGCGCAACGAGGATTTCAACGGCGCGCGGCAGGACGGTGTCGGCATCTATCAGGTGACGCAAAAGGGCGGCGAGCGCTGGACGTCGAGCCGCGCCTATGTCGAGCCCGCGCTGTCGCGGCCGAACTTCCACGTCGTCACCGATGCGCTCGCCGAGCGCGTGCTGTTCGAGGACGGCAAGGTGTGGGGCGTCGCGTATCGGCGCGGCAACGAAAGCCAGGTGATTCGCGCAAAGAAGGTGGTGCTGGCGGGCGGGGTGTTCGGGACGCCGCAAGTGCTGATGCTGTCGGGCATCGGCCCGGCGGCGCACCTCGCCGCGCATGGCCTGAAGGTCGCGATCGATCGCCCCGCGGTCGGCGGGAATCTGCAGGACCATATCGATTATGTCGCGGCGTTCGAGGTGCCGGGTCGCTATTTCATGGGCCAGTCGCTCGCGGGAACGGTGGGCATGGCCGGTGCGGTGCTGCGCTGGCTCCGGAACCGGTCGGGGCCGATGACGACGCCGTTCGCCGAAGCGGGCGGCTTCCTGACGGTGATGCCCGATGCGCCGGTTCCCGACATCCAGCTCCATTTCGTGCCGGTGGTGCTGGAGGATCACGGCCGTGCCAAAGTCCGCGCGCACGGCTTTTCCTGCCACGTCTGCGTGTTGCGGCCGGAAAGCCACGGCACCGTCCGGCTGGCTTCGGCCGATCCGCGCGATACGCCGCTGATCGACCCCGCCTTCCTGACCGATCCGCGTGACATGGCAGTGATGAAGGCGGGGGTCAGGACGATGTACCGCATCCTCAACGCCCCGCCGCTCAGCGCGCATCGCGGCAAGGACCGCTATCCGATCGATTTCGGCGACGACGACGCGCTCGAACGGCTGATCCGCGCCCGCGCCGACACCGTCTATCATCCGGTGGGGACGGCGCGGATGGGATCGGACGCCGATGCGGTGTGCGACCCGCAGCTGCGCGTACGCGGGGTAGAGGGACTGTATGTCGCCGACGCGTCGATCATGCCCAAACTGGTCAGCGGCAATACCAATGCGCCGTCGATCATGATCGGCGAACGCTGCGCCGATTTCGTGAAGGCGGATCTGGCGGGCTGAGGAACTCCCCTCCCTGAAAAGGGAGGGGCAGGGGGTGGGTGCACGCGTCTGCGCGGCTAAAGACTCTCATGCGGATCGCCAAAACAGCGCCAAGCGAGGCATCGAGCCTCGCCCGGCGCTACACCCACCCCTTGATCCCCCCACTTTCAGGGAGGGGAGATTTATAGGGTCGATCCGAGGGGGCTGCGCGTCGAACGCTGGCGCAGTCGACGCCCAAAAAAAGGCCGGTGACTGTCGCCACCGGCCCAGGTCGTCCGCAGGAGGAACGAGGTTGGGTGCGCCGGCTTCTCGCCGGGCCGGCGCCCCGATCGTGTCAGTAGTGGTAGGCCCGCTCGCCATGCTCGGCGATGTCGAGACCTTCGCGCTCCACCTCTTCCGAAACCCGGAAGCCCCAGAGCTTGTCGATGATGACATAGAGGACCGCAGCGCCGATGCCCGACCACAGCAGGGTGATCACCACGGCCTCGGCCTGGGTGGTCAGTTGGGCGACCCAGTCATAGGGCGCCACGACCAGCGTGCCCGGCTTCGAGCTGTAGTCGGCGATGCCCTGGCCGCCCAACGCCGGATTGGCGAGGATGCCGGTCATCAGCGCGCCGGTGATGCCGCCGATGCAGTGGACGCCGAACACGTCGAGCGAGTCGTCATACTTGAACTTCGACTTCACGTAGCTGACGAAGAAGAAGCAGATCGGCGAGACCATCAGGCCGAGGATCACCGACCCCATCGTCCCGGCGAAGCCCGAGGCGGGCGTGACGGCGACCAGGCCGGCGACCACGCCCGAGGCGGCACCGAGCAGCGACGGCTTGCCGCGAACGATCTGTTCGGTCAGCAGCCAGCTCATACCGGCAGCGGCGGTAGCGATCATCGTGTTCATGAACGCGACCGAGGCGACCGACGACGCTTCGAGGTTCGATCCGGCGTTGAAGCCGAACCAGCCGACCCACAGCAGGCTGGCGCCGATCATGGTCATGGTCAGCGAGTGCGGCGGCATCGGCTCGTTCGGATAGCCGAGACGCTTGCCGAGCAGCAGGCACATCACCAGGCCGGTGATGCCGGCGTTGATGTGAACGACCGTGCCTCCGGCAAAGTCGATCGCGCCCTTCTGGAAGAGCCAGCCGGCATCGGCGTTCGCGGCGTCGAGCGCAGCCTTGCCCTGGAGCGCGGCGGCGGCGACGCCGTCGGGCCCGTCCCAATACCAGACCATGTGCGCGATCGGGAAATAGACGAAGGTCACCCAGAGCGCGACGAACAGCATCAGCGGCGAGAATTTGATCCGCTCCGCCACCGAGCCGACGAACAAGGCCGGGGTGATCATCGCGAACGTCATCTGGAACAGGACGTAGGTCAGTTCCGGAATATAGACGCCGTTCGAGAAGGTCGCCGCCGCCGAACTTGAATCGACACCCTTCAGGAACAGCTTGGTGAAGGGATTGCCGACATAGGCGCTGTAGGTCGTGAAGGTCTCCGAATAGCCCCAGCACACCCAGATCACGCCGACCATGCAGACGATCATCAGCACTTGGGTCAACACGCTCAGCATGTTCTTGGTGCGGACGAGGCCGCCATAGAACAAGGCGAGACCCGGCACCGACATCATCAGCACCAGGAGCGTCGACACCAGCATCCAGGTATTGTCGCCCTTGTCCATATGGGCGAGCGACGGCGTGGCGATCGCCGGCGTCGCGGCCGGCGCGGGCGCGGCCGCCGCGGCGGCTTGCGCGAAGGCCGGGTGGCACATCAAGGCGGCGACGCCGACGGCGCCCAATCCGGCCAGTATCTTGGTCGATCGATTCATCATTCCCCCCATCTCAGAGAGCGCTGTCGTCGGTTTCGCCGGTGCGGATGCGCACCGCCTGCCCGACGTCCAGTACGAAGATCTTGCCGTCGCCGATGGCGCCGGTGTTGGCGGATGCCTGGATCGCCTCGACCACCGCGCCGGCCATGTCGGACCCGCACACGATCTCGATCTTGATCTTCGGAACCATGTTCGTGCTGTATTCCGCGCCGCGGTAGATTTCGGTCTGGCCCTTCTGACGGCCGAACCCCTTCACCTCGGTCACGGTCATGCCCGCGACGCCCACGCCCGACAGTGCCTCGCGCACTTCGTCGAGTTTGAACGGTTTGATGATGGCAATGACGAGCTTCATCGCGCCCCCTTCCGTTTTGTCCGGATGTTGCGTCGCAAGGGGCGTGCCAGAGTCGATTTGACGCGATTCCGCGCGGAATCGCGCAATCAAATGTTACGGGTGCGTTAAAATTTGTGCAGTTGCGAAGTGCTGCTCAATTTTCAGGCAGCGCCATCTGCCCATTCTTTGAGCAACCTGCGCGCCAGCTCGATATCCTCGTCATCGACCATCACGCGCACGGGGATCAGCCGGAACGATCCCTCCGCCATGTGCGTTCCCGCGTCGAAGGCGATCGCGGGGATGCCCTCCGCCTCCAGCCTGCCGATGATGATATGCGCTTCGGGGTAGGAAAAGCCGCCCAGTTCGACCAGGCTCATTGCTGTTGCTGCGCCTGCTGGTCCGCCGCGACTGCGCCGCACGTCGGGTTGCGCACCGGCAGGCCGTCGATGCTGGTCAGGCGGACGGCATATTTGGCCTGGCGAACCTCCTCGCCATATTGACGATGATATTTGCTCAATGTCTCGCGCTCGCGATCGAAGCTCATATGGGGGACGCCCCAGCCGCAGCTCGTTTGCACCTGGTCGACATCGATCACGAAAATCTGGCGCGTCCCGGGCAGCAGGGTGAAATGCCCGGCGAAGTCGCCCCAATCGGTATCCTGCGGCAGGACCGGCCGGCCATGGCCATAGAGGCGCAGGATCAGCGCGGGATTGTCGAACGCACAGAACATGATCGTGATGCGCCCGTCGGCGAGCAGGTGCGCGTTGGTCTCGTTCCCCGACCCCTGGACGTCGAGATAGGCGACGCGGCCGGGCGACAGCACGCGGAACGAATCCATCCCCTTGGGGCTGAGGTTGATCCGGGCGTCCGCCGCCGCGGTCGCGACGAAGAACACCGGCTGGCGCTCGACGAACGCGATGTGCTGGTCGCTCAATGTGTCGAAGAAGTCGGCCATTGTCTCGTCCCGTCATCCCAGCGCAAGAGTGACCGGTCGGATCGTCCCCCGGACGATCCGACCGGTCACTGATCTAACGCCGTATCACACCGTCGCCCGAGACCCCAGCGTTCGCTGGGGTGACGGGTTGGCATAGACCTGCCGAGGTACGCGCGGACGGCCGACCGGGCATTCGAGGGCGTAGCGATCCCAATCGGCAAGGTCGGCGGCCGCGTCATAGGTCGACTGACAGAAGGCCATCAGCGCCGCATCGGGGTCGTCCGCCGCGCGGACGACGGCATAAGGCAGGATGAATTCGCGCAGCTCGGGATTCCATGCCGCCTGGTGCGGTTCGACCACGGCATCGGCATAGCCCGCCGGTTCGGGATAGGCGTAGGCATAGAAGGCGGCGTGCGGGAAGGCGTCGCTGCCCGGCCAGAAGCCGACGCTCGCTTCCTCATGGCTATACGCCTCGCAGGCGACATCGTCGGGCAGGCCGGGCATCCCACCCGGATGCTTGGGCGCGACGCGGCCCGAAAAGCGCGTCGCGGCGAGGTCGAAGCTGCCCCAGAACAGATGGATCGGGCTCGCCTTGCCGAGAAAGCCGGTGCGGAAGCGGTAGAAGACGCGCTGCACCTGGATCAAGCTACGCCAGAAAGCGCGGGCCGCATCGGCGTCATAGGGGCGCTGCTCGCGGTCCTCCGCGAAGGGCGGATAGCCGGGCATCTCGCTCGGGTTTCCGTCGAAGTCGGATGCACTGCCCACCGCCTTAAGCGCGGCGATCACGTCGCGATGAAAGTCCGCGATCGTGCCGGCCGCCAAGGCAATCGAGCGCGTCGCGCCGTCGCTAGTTGCGAAATTCACCACATCGCCGATCAGGTCGAAGTCGATCTGCAGGATGCGGTCGCCGCACGGAATCGCCGAGGTCGTCCAGCCGCGCGCGGTCAGATAGAAAGGAACGTGCCAGCTATGGTTGAGCCACGGCGTCAGCGCGAGCCGCACCTTGCCGACGATCTGACAGCGCAATTGCAGCCCGATCGCGGTGTCGCGCCATGTGCTCCAGTCGAGCTCGGGCCAATCCTGCTGCGTCATCTCGTTCATCGGATCGGTCCGTCGAATACCAGCTTCCACCCCGCCACCACCAGCCAATGAACGATCACGCCGGGCCAGATGCTCCCGCTCCGCCGATACATCCAGACCAAAGTCGTGCCCAGAATGGCAACGACGAACAAGAAAGCGGGATCGAGAAACGTCGCGGCCCAAGGTGGCCCGAACGTCACGGCCTGTAGCGGGTGCCACATCACGAATGCGGCGACGGCGGCGATCGCGACGAGCGGTGGCATTGGTTGTCCAGGCGGCGGGACGATCAGGCCGCGGAACAGAATTTCCTCGCCCAGGCTTGGTACGACCAACAGGATCAGCGCGTAACGAATCCAAATCCAGCTGACCAGTAACGGTGCGACCCGTGCGAGGCCCAACGCGAACGACGCGACCATGATCAACGCCAGTCCGCCGATCGCTATGGGCATTGCCCGCCGCCAGCCGTCGCGACCGGGCAGCCGCAGCGACGCGGCCAACCGAGGCAACGGCCAAGCTTGGATTGTCAGACGGCCGTCCCGCCGACTGTCAGCCCCGAGACCAGCAGGGTCGGCTGGCCGACGCCTGCCGGCACGCTCTGCCCGCCCTTGCCGCACATCCCCACGCCTTCGTCGAGCGCGAAGTCGTTGCCGATGCCGGTGACCTTGGTCAGCACGCTCGGTCCGTCGCCGATCAGCGTCGCGCCCTTGATCGGTGCGCCCAATCTGCCGTTCTCGATGAGATAGGCCTCGGTGCAGCTGAACACGAACTTGCCCGAGACGATGTCGACCTGGCCGCCGCCGAACGACTTGGCGAAGATGCCTTTCTTGACCCGGCTGAGCAATTCGGCGGGATCGTCCCGGCCGCCCTTCATGAAGGTATTGGTCATCCGCGGCATCGGCGCGTGGGCGAACGATTCGCGGCGGCCGTTGCCGGTCGGCTCGACGCCCATCAGCCGCGCGTTGAGGCGGTCGTGGATATAACCCTTGAGGATGCCGTCCTCGATCAGGATATTCTCGCGCGTCGGCGTGCCCTCGTCGTCGATCGACAGCGAGCCGCGCCGCGCATTGATCGATCCGTCGTCGACCACGGTGACGCCCGGCGCCGCGACGCGTTCGCCGATCCGGCCGGAAAAGGCGCTGGTGCCCTTGCGATTGAAATCGCCCTCGAGCCCGTGGCCGATCGCCTCGTGCAGCAGCACGCCCGGCCAGCCCGGCCCGAGCAGGACGGTCATCTCGCCGGCCGGTGCCGCGACCGAATCGAGATTGACCAGTGCCTGGGCCAGCGCCTCGTCGATCGCGCGGTTCCAGGTCTTGGGATCGAACAGCGATTCGTAGAGATAACGGCCGCCAATGCCGAACGTGCCGGTTTCGCGCCGGCCCTCGTGCTCGACGACGATCGAGACGTTGAGCCGGACGAGGGGACGCACGTCGGTCGCGGTGAAGCCGTCGGGCCGCACGATCTCGACCACGTTCCACGACCCCGAAAGACCGACCGAGACCTGGGCCACGCGCGGATCGCGGGCGCGGGCGGCGGCGTCGATCGTCTGGCAGAGGTTCACCTTGTCGGCGAACGGGATCAGGTCGAGCGGATCGGCATCGGTATAAAGGTGCCGGTTGGTGTGCTGCGGCGGCGGCGCCTTGGGGCCGGTCGACGGATCGATCAGCGCCATCGTCTCCGACGCGCGCAGGATCGCCGGCGCGCTGATCTCGTTGGCATGGGCGAAGGCGGTGGTCTCGCCCGACACCGCGCGCAGGCCGAAACCCGAATGCGTATCGTAGCTGGCCGTCTTCAGCCGGCCGTCGTCGAAACCGAACGCCTCCGACTTGGCATATTGCAGGTAGAGCTCGCCATCATCGGCATGATCGAGCGCCTGCGCAGTCAGCCGCTTCGCCTCATCGGGGGTGAGCTGGTCGCGGTAGAGGAACTGGCGGGGATCGGCGGGGCTGGTCATGCCCGATAGGTAGGAGCGCGCGCCGCCAAGGTAAACCGTCCCCGGAGTATCGACGTTCCGGTCCGGCGGAGGGGAGATAAAATCCTCCCCCGCCAGGGGGAGGTGGCGCCGAAGGCGACGGAGGGGGCGGACGGCAACACATTGGCCGTCGTGCTTCCTCCCCTTCCGTCAGGCTGCGCCTGCCACCTCCCCCTTACGGGGGAGGATTGATTTTGCGGACGGTCGCGTCTTCAAAGGCTGGCGCCAGCCGGATGATCGGGCAGCTGGCTCTGGTCGGCACCGTCGGCCGGGCCGCCGATCAGCACGAAGCGGCGGTCGCAATAGCCGCAATCGACATAGCCGCTCTCGTCGATCTGCAGGAACACGCGCGGATGGCCGAGCGAGGCGCCGCCGGGAATGTCGGTCGCGCCGTCGCAGGCGACGCGGGCGTGGGAGACGCGGACGGTTTCGGGCGGTGCGATCATGTCGGCGCGATAGCAAGGCACGTCGGCGGCATCAATCTCCCACGCCATCGCCTGCCGTCTTGCCAAGCGCGGTGCCGCGGCGCACCATCGCACGATGACGTTCCTGTACCGCGCGGCAATCGCCGCCCTGATCGTGACGGCGCCTGCCGCTGCCCAGAAGCCGGCCAAGCCCGCCGCGACCAAGTCCGCGAAACCGGCCGCGACCAAACCCGCCGCCAAGGCCAAGGCGAAACCGAAGCTCCAGGCGCCCGCGCTCAACATCGCGGAAAAAGACGGGTTCGGCGTCATGCAGGTCGCGGCACCCGACGCCCAGGCGTTCACCGCCGCGTGGAAGATCGGCAATGGCGTGAAGGCGGCCTCGACCCGCACCGTCGCCGACAAACCGCTCTTCACCTTCCTGATCTTCCGCGGCTGCAAGGCCGATGCCGACGGCAAATGCAATATCGTCGCGGACTTCACGATCAGGCGCCCCGACGGCACCACCAACGAGGACAACAAGGGCGTGGTGGTGTGGGACAAGGCCGCGCCCGCCGATCCCAAGAAGCCGATGCTCGGCGACGGCGCGCTCGGCTATGGCGTCGATTCGGAAGGGCCGTTCGGCGACTATCTGGTCGTCGCGACGGTGACCGACAAGGTGGCCGCGACGACCGTCACGACCCAGCAGACCCTGACGATTGCCCCCGCTTTGACCGCGCCGGAAGTCAAATAGGATAACAATCCTCCCCGGCACGGGGCGGAATTGCGGTTACGCCTGCACGCTCGACGCGAAATCCGATCGCCACCACACCGGGATCGTCGGCCCAGCGGTCGCCGGGCGAATGAAGCAGGTCCCAATGCGCGCGGACCGCGCGGCGGGGGTCGAGATACAGGCCTCGGATCGGTTTCGGCCAGCGCCATAGCAACCCGCCGGCCAGCGGTACCACGCCCTCGGCCCGGGCCTGTGCGCGCGTCATCGTCGACAGCCGGTCTGGCCCCACCCCCTCCACTGTCAACGTCAGGCGAGTCGCCCAGGCCGGCATGTGCATCGGCCCGAGCCACTGGCTGTATTCGTCGGTCGGCGGCCGCCCGCGCTCGTGGCCGCCGTCGCGATGTTGCCGCCAGCCGTCGGAGAAGATCGCGAGCTCGGCGCGGCCGCGGCTGGTGGCGGTGAGCGTGCCGCCGACGATCCGCGCCGGGATGCACGCCTCGCGCACCTGGATGCGCTCGCCCGGCAGCACCGCGCCCAGCGGCCCGCGGGCGAGCACGCGCATTTCGGTCTTCCGTCCGGACAGGAGGGCGGCGGCAATGCCCGGATCTGCGAGGACGAAGGCGCTCATCGGCGATGTGCTGTACCTGCGCCGATCGTGGGCGGAAAGGCGCGTGGCCCTTGGCGTCGGGCGCGACCGCGCCTAAGTCCGCGATCATGACAGATGCCGCGATCGCGATCGACCAGCTCTCCAAGACCTATGCGGGGGGCAAGCGCGCCCTGGAAGGCGTCAGTTTCGAGGTACCGCGCGGATCGGTGTTCGGCCTGCTCGGCCCCAATGGCGCGGGCAAGTCGACGCTGATCAACATCCTCGCCGGACTGGTCAACAAGACCAGCGGCACCGCGACGATCTGGGGCTTCGATATCGACGAGCACCCGCGCAACGCCAAATATTCGATCGGCATCGTCAACCAGGAGATCACCTTCGATCCCTTCTTCACCCCGCTGGAGACGCTGGAGATCACCGCCGGCCTGTACGGCGTGCCGAAGAACAAGCGCATCTCGATGGAATTGCTCCGCGCGGTGCACCTCGAGGACAAGGCCAAGGCCTATTCGCGCACGCTGTCGGGGGGCATGAAGCGGCGATTGATGGTCGCCAAGGCGATGGTCCACTCGCCCCCCGTCCTGGTGCTCGACGAGCCGACCGCGGGCGTCGACGTCGAATTGCGCCAGCAGCTCTGGGCCTATGTCCGCCAGTTGAACCAGCGCGGCGTGACGATCGTGCTGACCACGCACTATCTCGAGGAAGCCGAGGAACTGTGCGACCGCATCGCGATCATCAATCACGGCAAGGTGATCGCCAACGAGCCGACGCGCGACCTGGTCGGCATGGCGCAGGAAAAGGTGGTCGAGGTGACGGTCGACCGCGACATCGCCGCGACGCCGCAGGCGAGCTGTTTCCAGAAGGTCGACCTGAAGAACGAGCGCGTGCTGTCGATCACCTATCGCAAGGACCTCGCCAATGCCGGCGAAGTGCTGGAGGCGGTGAAGCAGAGCGGGTTGGGGATCATCGACGTGTCGACCAAGGAGCCCGATCTCGAGGACGTGTTTCTGAATCTGACGCGGGCGGCGAACGCGGCGTGAGTTGTAATCCCGTTCGTTTCGAGCGTAGTCGAGAAACGTAAGCGAACGGCAGCGTGTCTCGACTACGCTCGACACGAACGGAGTTTGGCGTGACCGATCCCCACACATCCGACGTCCTGATCATCGGCTCGGGCGCAGCCGGGCTCACCGCCGCGCTCAACCTCGCCGACCGGTTCCGCGTCACGGTGCTCGCAAAAGGCGGGCTGGCCGAGGGGTCGACCGCCTGGGCGCAGGGCGGGATCGCTGCGGTGCTCGAACCGGGCGACACGTTCGAGAGCCATATCGAGGACACGATGATCGCCGGCGCGGGGCTCAACGACCGCAAGACCGTCGAATTCGTCGTCGAGAACGCGCCGCGCGCGATCGAGCGGCTGATCGAACTCGGCGTGCCGTTCAACAAGGAAGGGGGCGACCTCCATCTGACGCGCGAGGGCGGGCACAGCCATCGCCGCATCGTCCATGTCAACGACGCCACCGGCTGGGCGGTACAGGAAGCCTTGCTCCACGCCGCGCAAGCGCATGCCCACATCACGCTCGTGCCCGACATGGTGGTGGTCGACCTCGCCACCTCGAAGCACGAGGAACGCTATTCGGGCGCAGGCAATGTCTGGGGCGTCTACGCGGTCAACCGCGCGACGGGCCGCGTGGAGTTGTTCACCGCCAACGCGACGATCCTCGCGACCGGCGGGGCGGGGCGCACCTACCTCTTCTCCACCGCGCCACGCGGCGCGACCGGCGACGGCATCGCGATGGCGTGGCGCGCGGGCTGCCGCATCTCCAACATGGAGATGATGCAGTTCCATCCGACCTGCCTCTACAATCTCGAGGTCAAGAACTTCCTGATCACCGAGGCGGTGCGCGGCGAGGGCGGGCAGCTGAAGATCCCCGAGACCGGCTATCGCTTCATGCCCGATTTCGATCCGCGCGCCGAACTCGCCCCGCGCGACGTGGTGGCCCGCGCGATCGACCATGAGATCAAGCGGCTCGGGCTCGATTACGTCCATCTCGACATCAGCCATATGGGCGAGGAATTCGTCCGCCATCACTTCCCGACCATCTACGAGAAATTGATGGGGCTCGGGATCGACATGACGAAGGAGCCGATCCCGGTCGTGCCGGCGCAGCATTATACCTGCGGCGGGATCGTCATCGACCTGGATGGCCGCACCGACTTGCCGCATCTCTACGCGGCCGGCGAATGCACCGAATCGGGGCTGCACGGCGCCAATCGCCTGGCGTCCAACTCGCTGCTCGAATGCTTCGTGTTCGGAGAGGCGTGCGCCAGGCACATCAACGACCATTGGGACGACCTGCCGCCGCCGCCCGCGATCCGGCCGTGGGACGAAAGCCGCGTGACCGATTCGGACGAAGAGGTCGTGATCAAGCAGAACTGGACCGAGATTCGCCGCTTCATGTGGAATTATGTCGGCATCGTCCGCACCACCAAGAGGCTCGAACGCGCGGCGCACCGGATCAAGATGCTGACCGGTGAGGTCGAGGATTATTACGGCCACTTCCGCGTGACGCCCGACCTGATCGAACTGCGCAACCTGCTCCAGACCTCGGACCTGATCGTGCGCTCGGCGCTCCACCGCCACGAATCGCGCGGGCTGCACTACACGCTCGATTATCCGGAGACGCTGCCGGTCGCGGTCGACACGGTGCTGGTGCCGTAGAGTATGTCCCGTTCAATCTGAATCGTGTTCCTGCTTTCGCAGGAACACTGCTTCGCTTCCATCAAAGCGGGGCAGATACTGGATCATCATCCGCGAAAATGCGCGTCGGGTTCGTAAAAAGTAGTCAGGATAACAAATACATATGGCGGCGCGTCGGTGGTCACTCGGCTTCGGCGAGATAATCCTTCAGCCCCGTCACCAGCGCGTCGAACACCGCGCGCACGGGGGCCGAGGCGCGCAGATCCTCGTGCATCACCACCCAGGTGTCGAGCGCATGGCGGATCGTATTGGGCAGGATGCGCACCAGCGCGGGATCGCGCCGTGCCAGCGGCGTCTGGCAGAACCCGATCCCCAGACCGGCGCGGAGCGCGGCGATCTGCGCGAGGTCGCTGTCCGAGCGGAATGCGAAATCCTCCATCCGGATCGGGATGCCGGCGGCGCGCATCGCGCGGACCACTACATTGTCGTTCTCGACGCCGATCACCCCGAACGCGACGACGTCCTCGAAACTGGCCGGTGGCTGCCCGCCGGCAATCGCATCGGCGCGGACGTACAATCCCAGCTCGATATCACCGACTCGCCGCGCGACCAGCGCACCTTGCTCGGGGCGCACCATCCGGATCGCGATATCGGCCTCGCGGCGCAGCAGATCCTCGTTGCGGTTGCTGGGGGAGAGGGCGACGACGAGCCGCGGGTGACGACGGCGAAGCTCGGCGAGGATCGGCGGCAGCACCTCGACCGCGATCACCTCGCTAGCCGAAACCCGGACCAGTCCCGAAACCTCGTTTCCCTGCGTGGCGCCGCGCGCGAAGGCGGCGGCGGCGATCTCCATCGCCTCGGCGTGCTGGCGCAGGCCTAGCGCTGCCTCGGTCGGCACCAGTCCGTCGGGCGCACGCGTGAACAAGGCCACGCCCAGCCCGCGTTCGAGATCGGCGATACGGCGGCGCACCGTCGGCTGCGCCAGTCCCAGCCGCCGCGCACCGCCCGACAGGCTGCCTTCGCGCAGAACGGCGAGAAAGGCGCGGTGGCGTTCCCAATCCTCGGTCATGAAGATTGCCGCGATGCCGCGTCACGGCATTGCGTGGCTGCCCGAGAACAGAAATCGGGCGGGGATACGATCCCCGCCCGACCCACGCCCGGAAAGCGGAACCCTCGGCCGCAGGGTCTGTTTCGTCCATTTCGGACCGACCGGCTAGCTAGGGGTTTCCCGATCCGTAGTCGCGCGACTTGGTTAACCATGTTCCGGGTTCCGATCGTTGCCCTATCAAATATGTATGATCTGATCATAACATCATGACAATTTTATATAGCTCACTCCACGCCGATACTCCCCGTCATCCGATTGAGGAGACGAACGATGACGAAGACGGTTCTGGTGCTGGGGGCGAGCGGTGGCGTGGGCGGTGAGACGGCGCGCGCGCTGATCGCGCATGGCTGGACGGTGCGCGGACTGACGCGGTCGCCGCGCGCCGGCGACGGGATCGAGTGGCGGATCGGCGATGCGATGGACAGCGACGCAGTGCTCGCCGCGGCCGAGGGCGCGGACGCCATTGTCCATGCGGTCAACCCGCCGGGCTATCGCGACTGGGAGAGGCTGGTTCTGCCGATGCTGGAGAACAGCATCGCCGCCGCACGCGCCAATGACGCCCGGCTCGCGTTGCCCGGCACGATCTACAATTACGATCCGCGCGAGTCGGCGGTAATCGCGCCCGGCTCCGCGCAGCGGCCCAATACCCGAAAGGGAGCGATCCGCGTCGCGATGGAGCGCGCGATCGAGCAATCGGGGGTGAAGGCAGTGATCCTGCGCGCCGGCGACTATTTCGGTCCGCGGCCGGGCAATAGCTGGCTGAGCCAGGGACTCGTCACGCCGGGCAAGCCGGTCGGCCGCGTAATGGTGCCGGGCAAGGCAGGAGTCGGCCATGCCTGGGCCTATCTGCCCGATGTCGGCGAGGCGTTCGCACGCCTGCTCGACAGGAGCGATGATCTGCCGCGGTTCGCGCTGTATCATTTCGCCGGTATCTGGGACGATGACGGCACCCGTATCCCCGGCGCGATCGGCAAGGCGGTCGGGCGGCCGATCCGGACATGGCGGATGCCGTGGGCGGCGCTGCCGCTGGTCGGGCTGTTCAATCCGACGATGAAGGAAATGGTCGAGATGCGACCGTTCTGGGAACATCCCGTCCGGCTCGACAACGATGATCTGGTCGCCGCGATCGGCTCTGAGCCGCACACGCCGCTCGACGTCGCGATGGCGACCAGCCTGACGGCGCTCGGCTGCCGCTGAGTTGCAGCCGGGCTCCCGGTGTGTCAGTCTGATGGCACACCGGGAGGGAATATATGAGCCCGATCGCCTTGCTCCTCGCCATCGCCGCGCCGCAGACCAGCCCGCCCGCGCCGCCGGCTCCGCCGCCCAAACCGCCCAAGGTCGATTGCACCGACGCCGATCACACCGCGTTCGATTTCTGGATCGGCGATTGGGACGTCTATGCGACCGGTTCGTCGACGATCGTCGCGCACAGCCGGATCGAGAAGATCGTCGGCTGCGCGATCAGCGAGACGTTCGACCAGTTCGCCGGTCCGGGCAACAAGCCGATCGACTATCACGGCCGTTCGATCAGTGCCTACGTCCCAACCGACAAGGACTGGCGGCAATATTATGTCGATTCGGGCGGGACCGCGGCAACGCTGACCGGCGGGATCGTCGACGGCGCGATGGTGCTGCTGTCGAAGAACGGCCCGGTCACCAACCGCATGACGGTGAAGCGCAACCCCGACGGCTCGGTCAGTCAACGCGGCGAATTTTCGACCGACGACGGCAAGACCTGGTCGCCCGGCTACGATTTCACCTATCGCCGCCGTGCAACGCCGTAGGAAGTACCGGCGCTCCAGCCCGAGCGCGACAACCGCGTTCAATCCTCCCCCGCCAGGGGAAGGCGGCAGCCCCCGCTAGAGCGGAGGCTGACGGAAGGGGGAGGAAGCATGACGATGGTTTATCGCCCTCCGCCCCCTCCGCCACGCTTCGCGTGCCACCTCCCCCTGGCGGGGGAGGATTAAGTTGCCTGTCGGCACGTTCAGTCGATTAGCTAGCAAATCGACCATATTTCCCCTATGTGCAGCGCCATGCAGACAGTCTCGGCCGCGCCCATGCCCATCCCCGGGCACATCGATCCCGTGCCCGTGCCCCGCCAGGCGGTAGCGCGCGAGGATGGCCGCGTCGACCTGGTCGGCCTGTCGCGCGACGAATTGCGCGAGGCGCTGCTCGCCGCGGGCATGGAGCCCCGCCAGGCGAAATTGCGCGCCAAGCAGATCTGGCACTGGATCTACAATCGCGGCGCGACCGACTTCACCGCGATGACCGACATCGCCAAGGCGCAGCATCCGTGGCTGGTCGAGCGCTTCGTGATCGGCCGGCCCGACGTGGTCGAGGCGCAGGTCTCGACCGACGGCACGCGCAAATGGCTGCTCCGCGCGCCCGACGGCCAGGATTACGAGATGGTGTTCATCCCCGACGCCGATCGGGGTACCCTGTGCGTGTCGAGCCAGGTCGGCTGCACGCTCAATTGCCGTTTCTGCCACACCGGCACGATGCGCCTGGTCCGCAACCTGACGTCGCAGGAGATCGTCGGCCAGGTCATGCTGGCGCGCGATGCTTTGGGAGAGTGGCCGTCGCAGCCCGAAGGCCGCATGCTCACCAACATCGTGATGATGGGGATGGGCGAGCCGCTCTACAATTTCGACAATGTCCGCGATGCGCTCCGCGTCGTGATGGACGGCGACGGGCTCGCCTTGTCGAAGCGCCGCATCACGCTCTCGACCTCGGGCGTGGTGCCGATGATGGCGCGCGCCGGCGAGGAGATCGGGGTCAATCTCGCAGTCTCGCTCCACGCGGTTACCAAGGAAATCCGCGACGAGATCGTCCCGATCAACCGCAAATACGGGATCGAGGAATTGCTCCAGGCATGCGCCGATTATCCGGGCGCCAACAATGCGCGGCGCATCACGTTCGAATATGTGATGCTCAGGGACAAGAACGACCGCGACGAGGACGCGCACGAGCTCGTCCGGCTGATCCGCAAGTACAAATTGCCGGCCAAGGTCAACCTGATCCCGTTCAATCCCTGGCCTGGCGCGCCGTACGACACCTCGACGCCCGAGCGCGTGCGGCGGTTTAGCGAGATCATTTTCGAGGCGGGGATTTCGGCCCCGGTGCGCACCCCGCGCGGCCGCGACATCGACGCGGCGTGCGGGCAGTTGAAGACCGCGGCGGAACGGAAGAGCCGCGCGGAGCTGGATCGGCTGGCGGAAGAGAAACTGGCGGCGCTGGGCTGATAAAAATTCCTCCCCATTCATGGGGAGGGGGACCACGCGGCGGAGCCGCGTGGTGGAGGGGGCTATCCTCCTCGGATTCGCCCGGCGGCCTCCCCCCTCCACCAGGTCGCTGCGCGCCTTGGTCCCCCTCCCCGTAAACGGGGAGGATTTTATCGGATCATATCCTGTTTCCCCGCGCGATCGCGCCCAGATACCGCGCGCTCGGCTTCAGCGTCCGCTTGAACGTCGCGCGATCGACCGATGCCAAGCCGAAATGCACGCCATAGCCCGATCCCCATTCGAAATTGTCGAGCAGCGACCAATAGAGATACGAATGGACGGGTATCCCTTCGTCGAGGCAATCGCGTAATCCCGCCAGCGCCTGGCCGATAAAGGCGATGCGGCGGGTGTCGTCGTCGGTCGCGATGCCATTTTCGGTGACGTAGATCGGCTTGCCGATCGCCTGGTGCGCCCAGCGGATCGTGTTGGCGAGCGCCTGCGGATAGAATTCGTAGCCGGCAGCGGTCATTTCGGTGCCCTTGGGGGGCGGCACTGCCCCGTTCGGTCCGACCAGGATGCGCGTGTAGGTCTGGACGCCGATGAAATCGGCATGGCTGCGCGCCACCGCGACCCAGTCGCCGTAGAGGCGCCGGCGGTATTCGTCGGCAAGCGACGGCGCGGCGACCGACTGGATGTCCTGCGTGGTCAGCGTCAGCCCGACCGGCAGGCCGGGGCGCGCCGCCTTGATCGCGTCATAGCCGCGCCGGTGCGCTTCCTGCAGCACCGGCGTAACGATTGTCGGGTCGGCATAAGCGAGGCGCGAGAATCGGGGCGAATCGGTCGCCTTGGCCGCCACCGCCAACGATGCCCTGGCGACGTCCATCGCCTTGGCGAGTTGCGGCATGACATTGACCAGCAGGCCGATATTGGCCTCGTTGAAGGTGGTCGCGGCATGCATCAGCGCGCCGAGATGCGCCGCCGCGGTGCCGCAATAGCGCGCGAACAGATCGGGCGCGTCGGCGACCTCGAACCCGCCGCGCATCGCGAACCAGAGCGGCGTTGTGAAATGGTTGAACGTCACGATCGGCTTGAGCCCGTGCGCGCGGCAAGTCTCCAGCACGCGGGCATAATGGTCGAGCTCGGCGTTGGAGAAATGGCCCTGGTTGGGCTCGATCCGCGCCCATTCGATTCCCAGCCGGTAGGAATTGAAACCGAGCCCGGCGGCGAGCGCGATGTCTTCGGCATAACGATGGTAGCTGTCGCAGGCGTCGCCCGATCGTTCCTTGAAGATCGTCGGCTTGAGGTTCTCCATCAGCCAGGCGTCACTGTTGACGTTATTGCCTTCGCTCTGATGCGCGGAGATCGCGGTTCCCCAGAGGAAACCGTTGGGCAGGGCACGGCGGCGGGCAAGCGGTGCGGCGCTCGCCGTGGCGGCGCAACTCAGTCCCAGCGCCGCGCCGGCGACGACCGAGCGCCGCGTCAGATTGCCGGCGGGTACTGAAGTCGGAGATATGGCCTCGTCGCGCATCGCCCTCCCTTTCGCCGTGCGTATTCACTAACGGCCGGGTGAAAATACGCGGTAGATAATGAAGTGGTCAATGAGGCAGAATGAGCAGGCGGTTTCGCCGCGTGCAAATCCTCCCCGAGCGAGCTTGGGGAGGATTCATTCCACATCGCTCGACAAACCTTCCCACCTCCGCGAATAGGCCGCGGTGACCGACACCCTTTCCCTCCTCCTCGCGTTCGCCGCCGGTGCGGTGGGCGGCGCGATGAACGCGCTGGCCGGGGGCGGCACCTTCGCGACCTTGCCGTCGCTGCTCGCCATCGGGCTACCCGCCAACACCGCCAACGCCACGTCGAACGTCGCGTTGCTGCCGGGGGCGGGAATGAGCGCCTGGGCGTTCCGCGACGAACTCGGTCCGGTTGGCGGCGTGGGCGTGCGGGCGCTGTCGGCGATCACGTTCCTCGGCGGGCTGGCCGGCAGCGTGCTGCTGGTGCTGACGCCGAGCAAGTCGTTCGACGTCATCATTCCCTGGCTGGTCCTGTACGCGTTCGTGGTGCTGGCGTTCGGCAAACGCGCGTCGGCATGGCTCCAGGCGCGCGTGTCGATCGGGCCGCGTACGCTGATGGGCGTACAAGCGGTACTCGGCATCTATGGCGGCTATTTCGGCGGCGGGGTCGGGCTGATGACGACCGCGACCTATGGCCTCCTCGCCGGACACACGCCGCGCGAGCTGTTCGCGCCGCGCACGTTGATGCTCGCGATCGCCAATTTCGCCGCGGCGATCGTCTTCATCGTCGCCGGGATGGTGCGCTGGACGATCTGTCTGCCGATGCTGGTCGGATCGATTCTTGGCGGGTGGGGCGGCGCGCATATCGGCAAGATGCTGCCGCCAACCGCGGTACGGGCGTGGACCCTGCTGGTGACCGGCGTGACGACCGTCGTCTTCTTCCTGCGTGCTTATGGGTGAATTGCGCCGCGATTGCGTGTAACCGTTGCGGCGCCTCGAGCGAATAGAGGGACCATGGACGAGCCAGCCGCACCTCCCAGTCCTCCGGCGTCACCTCCGGCGACGGTCTATCGTCATCGGCTCGCGACGCGGATCTGGCATTGGATCAACGCGGTCACGATCGTCATCATGATCGGTAGCGGCATCGGTATCCTCAACGCGCATCCGCGGCTCTATTGGGGGCAATACGGCGCCAATTTCGATCACGCCTGGCTCAATCTGCAACCGGTGAGCGGCTTCCTCCGCTCGGGCTGGCTGACCATTCCGTCGGGCTACAACCTGGCGATATCGCGGCGCTGGCATTTGCTGTTCGCGCTGGTGCTCGGCTTCGGGCTGCTCGCCTTCATGATCGCCAGCCTGATCAATCGCCATTTCCAGCGCGACCTGCGCGTCCGCGCGAGGGAAGTCGGGCCGCGGCACCTCTGGGCCGACCTGCTCGCGCACCTGCGCTTCGATTTTCACAATCCCGACGATCCGGCCGCGTACAATACGCTGCAAAAGCTCGCTTATGTCGTCACGATCTTCGTGCTGATCCCGGCGATGATCTTCACCGGGCTGGCGATGTCGCCGGGCATGGACGCGGCCTGGCCATGGCTGCTCGATATTTTCGGCGGGCGGCAATCGGCGCGGTCGATCCACTTCATCGCCGCCAGCGGGATCGTCGTCTTCATCGTCGTCCACCTGACGCTCGTCATCCTCGCCGGACCGATCAACGAGGTCTGGTCGATGATCACCGGCCGCTGGAAATTGCCGGCCCACGATCTGCCCGAAGCGCAGGCTGGCGCGACCCCCGAACCGGAGCCGGCCGAATGACGCTCATCACCCGCCGCACCATCGTCACCGGTGGCGCGCTCGGCGCCGGACTATTGCTGTCCGGATGCGACAAGCTCGCCAACCAGCCCGAATTCCGGCGCATCCTGTTCTCGGGCGAGAAGATCAATCGCGGGCTGCAGCGCGCGCTGACCAATCGCGGCGCGCTCGCGCCCGAATATCGGCCCGACCAGATGTCGCCGGTGTTCCGCACCAATGGCAACACCAATCCGAACACGCCCGACTACAATGCGCATGTCGCCGAGCATTTCGCCAATTGGCGGCTGGAGGTCGGCGGCCTCGTCCAGCGCCCACTCAGCCTCGGCATGTCCGACATTGGCGCCTTTCCGCAGCGTGCGCAGATCACCCGGCACGATTGCGTCGAAGGATGGAGCGCGATCGCCAAATGGCAGGGGCCGATGCTCGGCAGCGTACTCAAGGCGGCGGGGGTGCGGTCGGGCGCGCGGTTCATCGTCTTCACCTGCGCCGACCTGTGGAGCGGCGCGCCCTATTACGAATCGATCGACCTGGTCGATGCCTTCCATCCCCAGACGATCCTGGCCTGGGCGATGAACGACCATCGGCTCTCGGTCGGCCATGGTGCCCCCATCCGGCTGAGAGTCGAGCGCCAACTCGGCTACAAGCAGGCTAAGTTCGTCATGCGGATCGATGCCGTCGCCAGTCTGGCCGGCATCGGCCTCGGCAAGGGCGGCTATTGGGAAGATCACGTCAATTACGACTGGTATGCGGGCATTTGACCTCCTTTGCCGCTAGTGCCGAGGGGAACATTTGGACCGCCTCCCGTCTTCCCGTCGCCGCATTCAGCCGGTAGCAGCGAAAACCTATGGCGCTGATCGACCTGTTCCTCACGCGCGCGTTCAAGCGCGGCACTCTCACCGTCACCTATGCCGATGGCACCTCCAGGACGTTCGGAACACCCGATCCGGACTTTCCCGATGTCGCGATCCGCTTCGCCTCGAAAAGCGTTCCGGGGCAGATCATTCGCGATCCGGCGATGGGGCTCGCCGAGGGGTTCATGCACGGCCGCGTAATCATCGAGCGCGGCGACATCATGCAGTTGCTCGGCCTCGCCAGTAAGAACAATCGCTGGGAAGATGCGACCGGCGCGCTCGATCCGGGCCTCGCCGCGCGCGCGGTGGTCGGGGTCAAGCGCAAGCTCGACCAGTTCAACCGGGCGCGGGCCGCCCGCGCCAACGTCAAGCATCACTACGATATCGGCAATGCGCTCTACGATCTGTTCCTCGACGGCGATCGCCAATATTCCTGCGCCTATTTCGTCGATCCCGACGAAAGCCTCGAACAGGCACAGCTCGACAAGAAGGCACATATCGCCGCCAAGCTTGCGCTCAAGCCCGGCATGCGCGTGCTCGATATCGGCTGCGGCTGGGGCGGGATGGCGCTCTACCTGCACAAGACCTATGGCGTCGACGTCGTCGGCATCACCTTGAGCGACGAGCAGATCGCGACCGCGAAACAGCGCGCTGCGGACGCCGGCGTGTCGGACCACGTCAAGTTCGAGCTGATCGACTATCGCAACATGACCGGCACATTCGACCGCATCGTCTCGGTCGGCATGTTCGAGCATGTCGGGCCGCCGCAATACCGCACCTTCTTCAGGAAATGCCGCGAGTTGCTCAACGAGGACGGCGTGATGCTGGTCCACACGATCGGCCGCGCCGGCGGGGCAGGGGTGACCGACGAGTTCACCGCCAAGTACATCTTCCCCGGCGGCTACATCCCGGCGCTGTCGGAGATCGCCAAGGGCTATGAGGGGCTGCGTTACTACATGACCGACGTGGAGGTGCTGCGCCTCCATTACGGCTACACGCTCAAGGCCTGGTACGACCGCGCCGTGGCCAATCGCGACAAGATCGTCGCGATGTACGACGAGGTCTTCTACAATATGTGGATCTTCTACCTGGCGGGCTCGTGCGTCAGCTTCCTGTATGGCGGGATGGTCAATTATCAGCTCCAATTCGCCCGCAACCGCGACGCCCTGCCGATCACGCGCGATTACATGAGGGACGAGGAGCGGCGGATCGCCGCGAAAGTGTAGGGCGGGCCTGACTTGCCCCGGTTGGCTTACCTTTAATTCGTCATCCCGGGCTTGTCCTGGGATCCACCATGCCGCGAACCAACAGCAAGTGCCTCCAGCTTCTCCGTCAGCCTCCCGGTGGATCCCGGCACAAGGCCGGGATGACGGAGTAGTTGGGGCGGGGTGGAGGACAAAAATCAGCCAACTTCGACGTGACGCGAACGGAACCGCCGACTAACCCCCGCCGCATGACCTCCGCCGCGATCACTCGCCGCGCGATCGTCGCGCAGGCATGGCCGATCATGATCGGCCAGATCACCGTGCCGTTGGTCGGGCTGGTCGATACCGCGGTGATCGGGCACACCGGCGACGCCGTCGCGCTGGCGGCGGTCGCGCTCGGCAGTTTCGTCGTCACCTTCCTGTTCTGGACCTTCGGCTTCCTGCGGATGGGGATGACCGGGCTGACCGCGCAGGCCGAGGGCGCCAGCGATCGCGTGGAGGTCCGCGCGCTGCTGGTCCGCGGCATCGCGATGGGGTTTGCGCTGGGGCTCGCGCTGCTGGCGCTTCAGCCGATCCTCATTCCCCTGGCGTTTCGTATCTTCGCGGGATCGGGGCAACTCGACGCGGTGGCCGAAGGCTTCGTCGCCGCGCGGCTGTTCGGCGCGCCTGCTGCGCTGGCTGGCTTCGCGATCAACGGCTGGCTGCTCGGGCTCGGACGGACGCGCGCGGCACTTCTGCTCCAGATCGTGATGAACACCGCCAATATCACGCTCGATCTGGTCTTCGTCTGGCATTTCGGCTGGGGCGCGCGCGGCGTCGGCTTCGGCACGTCGAGCGCCGAGTGGATCGCGCTCGCGACCGGACTTGGCATCGCCGCCTTCGTGCTCGGGCGCAACGGCCGCGTCGCGATCCGGCGCGAGATGGCGCGCGCCTTCGACCCCGCGGCGCTCAGGCGGCTGTTCGGAGTCAATGCCGACATCATGGTCCGCACCGTGGCGTTGCTGATCCTGTTCGGCTGGTTCGCCAATGCCGGTGCGCGGCTCGGGCCGGTGCAGCTCGGCGCCAATCACGTCCTGTCGCAATTCGTCGCGGTCGCGGCGTACGTGCTCGATGGTTTCGCCTTCACCGCCGAATCGCGGGTCGGCCAGGCGATCGGAGCGAAGTCGCGCGGCGATTTCCTCCGGGCGATCCGGCTGACCGCCGAATTCTCCTTCGCCAGTGGATTGGTATTCGTGCTGGCGATCGCGTTCGGCGGGCGTTGGCTGATCGAGTTGATGACCAGCAATCCCCAGGTTCAGGATCGCGCCTTCGCGCTCGCGCCGTTCGCCGCGCTCCAGCCCCTGATCGGCGCGCCGGCCTGGCTGCTCGACGGCATCTTCATCGGCGCGACGCGCGGCAGGGCATTGCGGAACGCCGCGATCCTGTCGACCGCGCTCTACGTCCTCACCGATCTCGCGATGCGTCCGTGGGGTGCATTCGGCGTGTGGATCGCGCTCACGCTCAGCTACGTCTATCGCGCGGCGGCACTCGGCTTGTGGTGGCCAGGGCTGCTTCGGGAAGTCGGAACGCCCCCACCGCTTGCGGAACCGTCTCCCGGGACCTAGACGCGCTCGCGATTCCCCTATTCGAAGTTCGGAGCCGCCATGTCGGAAAAGATCAATCGCGTCGTTCTTGCCTATTCGGGCGGCCTCGACACCAGCGTCATCCTCAAATGGCTCCAGCAGACCTATCAGTGCGAGGTGGTGACCTTCACCGCCGATCTCGGCCAGGGCGAGGAGCTAGAGCCGGCGCGCAAGAAGGCCGAGATGGCGGGGGTCAAGCCCGAGCACATCTTCATCGACGATCTGCGCGAGGAATTCGTCAAGGACTACGTCTTCCCGATGATGCGCGGCAACGCGCTCTATGAGGGTCTCTACCTGCTCGGTACCTCGATCGCGCGGCCGCTGATCGCCAAGCGTCAGATCGAGATCGCCAAACTGGTCAATGCCGACGCGGTCAGCCACGGCGCGACCGGCAAGGGCAATGACCAGGTCCGCTTCGAACTCGGCTATTACGCGCTCGCCCCCGACATCAAGGTGATCGCGCCGTGGCGCGAATGGGACCTGACCAGCCGTACCCGGCTGATCGAGTTCGCCGAACAGCATCAGATCCCGGTGTCGAAGGACAAGCGCGGCGAGGCGCCGTTCTCGACCGACGCCAATCTCCTCCACACCTCGTCCGAGGGTAAGGTGCTCGAGGATCCGTGGGAGGAAGTGCCCGACTACGTCTATTCGCGCACCGACAATCCCGAGGATGCGCCCAACACGCCCGAGATCATCACGATCGATTTCGAGAAGGGCGATGGCGTCGCGCTGAACGGCGAGGGCATGTCGCCGGCGACCCTGCTGACCAAGCTCAACGAACTGGGCAAGAAGCACGGCATCGGCCGCCTCGATCTGGTCGAGAACCGTTTCGTCGGCATGAAGTCGCGCGGCATGTACGAGACGCCGGGCGGCACGATCTACCATCTCGCGCATCGCGGCATCGAGCAATTGACGCTCGACCGCGGCGCCGCGCACCTCAAGGACGAGCTCGCGCCGCGCTATGCCGAATTGGTCTATAACGGCTTCTGGTTCTCGCCCGAGCGCGAGATGCTCCAGGCGGCGATCGACTACAGCCAGGAAAAGGTAACCGGCACGGTGCGCCTGAAGCTCTACAAGGGCGGCGTCTATGTCATCGGCCGCAAGTCGCCTTACTCGCTCTACAGCGAGAAGGTCGTGACCTTCGAGGACGACCAGGGCGCGTACGACCAGCGCGATGCCGCGGGCTTCATCAAGCTCAACGCGTTGCGGCTGCGGCTGCTCGGGCGGCGCGATCGCTGATCCACCTGCTGACCAGCGTCCGCCGCTTGCCAGCATCATCGTCATCCCGGCGAAAGCTGGGATCTCGTGCCGGATCGGATCGCGCCTTCGCTTGAAACACCAGCTTGTGCTCGGGTGATGGTTGGGGGTGTGGTTCCCACCAAAATGGGTCGGGAACGGATGTTTCCTGCCCGCACCTAACCCGCCTTTAACCCTGCCGCGCTAGGCCGGTCCCATGGAACGGATCGACCGCTCGGCGTGGATCGACGCGCTGGTGGCCTGCGTGCTCGCTTGCGCGCTGGCGGCGGCATGGGCGTGGCGCGACTGGGCCAACCTGTCGGCACTGCACCTGCCCGATGCCGACGACATGATGCGGCTGCAGCAGATCCGCGACTGGATCGACGGACAGAGCTTTTCCGACCTCACTCAATACCGATTGGGCGAAAACGGCGTTGCGATGCACTGGTCGCGGCTGGCCGATCTCGTCCCCGGCGGGATCATCGCGGCGTTGCAGGGAATGGTCGGACGTCACGATGCGGAGTTGGTCGCGGTGATCGTCTGGCCAGCGCTGATGCTGGCGGCCGCGATCGCCTTGACCGGGCGGATCGCGCGCGCCGTCGGCGGGGCGGAGATCGCGCGCCCGGCGATGATCGTCGCGGCGATCGCCTTTCCGGCCAGTACCTTGTTCGTGCCAGGCCGGATCGATCATCATAATCTGCAGGTCGTCTTGCTGCTCCTGACTACCTTGATGCTGGTCAGGCGCGGCTCGATGACCGCCGGGCTGGTGGCGGGCATCGCGACCAGTCTCAGCCTCGTCATCGGTATGGAGATGATGCCGATGCTGGCGATCGCGGGGATGATTGCGGTCGCCGATTGGGTCAAAGGCGGGCGCGAGGCACGCGACCGGCTGATGGGCTTCGGCATCGCTTTGTGCGCCGCGACCGTCGCGTGCAGCATCATCTTCCGGCCGCTCGCCTGGGATTATCCGGCCTGCGACGGGTTCACCGCCATCTCGGCGCGTGCGCTGATGATCGCGTCGTTCGCCCCGATCGGTCTGGCATTGATCGGCTGGGACAGCAGCCCGAAGGTACGGCTCGCGCTTGCGCTCGCGAGCGGCCTCGCCCTGGCGGCGACGCTGGCGGGATCGACCCCGCAATGCCTGTCGCCTTATGGACGAGTCGCGCCGCTGCTCCAGAAATTGTGGCTGGCCCGGGTCGGCGAAGCCCAACCGCTGTTCGGCGCGCAGCCGGCGGTTGCGATCGGCTATGCCGGTCTTGCGGTGGCGGGCCTCGTTGCCGGCCTCTGGCAGGTCCGGCGCTCCGGTGACCGCGGATGGTGGGTTCTGCTCGCGCTTCAACTCGGCGCGGCGGCGGTGACGGTGATGCAACTGCGCGGTGCCTATGCCGGTTCGATCCTCGCCGCGCCCGCACTCGGTGCGGCGATCGTCGCCGCGCGCCGGGCGGGGGCGGTGCCGCTGATCGGCGCGTGGCTCGCCTCGGCCGGGATGCTCTATCCGATCGCCGCGCAGGCAATGATACCTGCGCGCGCCGAGCCGTCCGGTGCGAGTTGCACTGCGCCCGATCTGATCGCCGCACTGGGCCGCTTGCCGCGAGGGCGCGTGATGGCGCCGATCGATACGGGCGGGCCGGCAATCGCGGAAACGCGCCAGCAATTGATCGCCGGGGCCTATCATCGCGACAATGCCGGCAATCTCGCGATGTACCAATTCTATCGCGCGTCGCCCGATCGCGCGCGCCTGCTCGCCGGCCAGTGGCACGTGGACTGGGTAGTGGCGTGCGACGGGTTTCCCGGCATCGCGGCGCCGTTTTCGGCCGACCTCAATCGTGGCGCCAGCCCGGACTGGCTACGCCCGGTCGAGCGGGTCCCGTCGGGCGCGCGGATTTTCGCGGTGAACTCTCCTCGCCGCTAGCCCGTTGCCGGTGGCAGGCGCACGCCCTAAAGCGGCGCGATGCAAGGGTCAGCGGACGGCAAGCTCAACTGGTGGCAGACGCGCACCTTCGTGGTGGTGATGGCGGTGCTGGCGATGGTGCCGCTGCTCTGGCCCGACATTCCGCCGCTCGTCGATCTGCCCGGCCATATGGGCCGCTATCGCGTTCAGGTCGACCTTCAAACCTATCCCTGGCTGCTCGACTGGTACAATTTCCAATGGTCGCTGATCGGCAATCTCGGCGTCGATCTGCTGGTCGAGATCATGAAGCCGATCTTCGGCCTCGAATTGTCGGTCAAGCTGATCGTGCTGTCGATCCCGCCGTTCATCGTCATCGGTATCCTGTGGATCGCGCGCGAGGTCCATGGTCGAATCCCGCCGACTGCCTTGTTCGCGTTGCCGCTGGCCTATTGCTATCCGTTTCAGTTCGGCTTCGTGAACTTCATGCTCTCGATGGCGTGGGCGCTGCCGATGTTCGCGCTCTGGCTGCGTCTCGCCCGATTGAAGAAGTTTCGCCTGCGCGCGATCATCTTCGTGCCGTTGTCGTGTATCCTGTGGGTCTGTCACACGTTCGGCTGGGGCGTGCTCGGCGTGCTCGCCTTCTCGGCGGAAATGGTTCGCGAACACGACCGGATAAAGAACGAGGTCGGCGCACGGATCGGTCCGATCACGTGGGAAGGCGCGAAGCGCTGGGCGATGGGATTCATCCGCGCGGGGCTGCACTGCCTTCCGCTCTGCTTGCCGATGATCATGATGGTCGCGTGGCGCAGCGGGCAGCACGTCACCGGAGAAACCGGCGACTGGTTCAACTGGCACGCCAAGATCAGCTGGCTGACGATGATGTTGCGCGACCGCTGGATGGCGTTCGACATTTCGTCGGTCGCGGTGATCGGCCTGGTCGTGTTCAAGGCGGTGCGCGATCCCAATTTCGAATATTCGCGCGCCGTCGGGCTGTCGACTTTGTTCCTGATCGCGGTGTTCCTGCTGCTGCCGCGGATCGTGTTCGGATCGGCCTATGCCGACATGCGGCTGGCGCCGTTCATGGTCGCGATCGGCGTGCTGGCGATCCGTCCCAAGCCGCAAGTGTCGCGCCGCGCGATGGCGGTGGTCGCCTATCTCGGCCTCGCCTTCGTGCTCGTGCGCACCACTGCGACGACGATCAGCTATTACATCTTCGACCAGAATTACGATCGCGAGCTGCAGGCGCTCGATCATATTCCGGTCGGTGCGCGGCTCGTCAGCTTCGTCGGCAAGACCTGCAACAACGAATGGCTGATGAGCCGGCTCGAACACCTTCCCGCGCTCGCGCTCGAGCGCAACGCCGCCTATACCAACGACCAATGGTCGATGCCCGGTGCGCAATTGCTGACGACCAAGTACGTCGCCGCCGGGCATTTCTCGCACGACCCGTCGGAAATCGTCACCGAACGCCAGTGTCCGCGCGAATGGTGGCGGCCGATCGACCGCAGCCTGGCGCTCTTTCCGCGGCCGGCGTTCGACTATGTCTGGCTGATCAGCCCGCCGCCCTATCACGCCAAATATGTCGAGGATCTGACGCCGATCTGGCGGGGCGGTAACGGCAACAGCGTGGTGTTCAAGGTCAACCATGTCGACGTCGCGCCCAAGACCAAGAAGGGCGAATTCCCGCTGCCGCCCCGGTCTAAGGTTCCCCTCTTCTGAACGGGGTCATCCGCGCCAGATAGTCCTGGTCGCTTTCGACGCCGGCGCGTTCGCGGACCAGGAAATCGGCCACCGCGCGGCGGAAATTTCGGTCGGGAATGTAATGCGCCGACCACGTCGGCACCGGAACATAGCCGCGCGCCAATTTGTGTTCGCCTTGCGCGCCTGCCTCGACCGTGCGCAGTCCGCGGGCGATCGCGGCATCGATTGCCTGGTAATAACAGAGTTCGAAGTGGAGGAAGGGCACGTCCTCGACGCACCCCCAATAGCGGCCATAGAGCGCATCGGCGCCGATCAGGTTGAGTGCGCCGGCGATTGGCCGCCCATCGCGTTCGGCCAGGATCAGCAGCACCTCGTCGGGCATCCGCTCGCCGAGCAGCGAGAAGAAGGGACGGGTCAGGTACGGATGGCCCCATTTTCGGCTGCCGGTGTCCTGGTAGAAGGTCCAGAACGCGTCCCAATGCGCTTCGCTGAGTTCGCTGCCGGTGAGATGGCGGATGGTCAGGCCCTCGATCGCCCTGGCGCGTTCGTGGCGGATCGCCTTGCGCTTGCGGCTGGCGAGCGCGGCCAGGAAATCGTCGAACGTCGCATAGCCGTCATTCCGCCAATGGAATTGCGTGCCCTCTCGGATCAGCCAGCCCGCCGCCTCGAACAACGGAATCTGATCGGGCGCAACGAACGTGGCGTGCGCCGACGACAGGCCGTTCTGGTCGGTCAGCGCCTCGATCGCGCCGATCAAGGCGGACCCCAGCGCTGCGTCGCGTAGCAGCAGGCGGGGGCCGGGAACCGGGGTGAAGGGCGTGGCGATCTGGAGCTTGGGATAATAATCGCCGCCCGCGCGCTCCCAGGCATCGGCCCAGGCATGGTCGAAGACATATTCGCCCTGGCTGTGGCTCTTGGCATAAGCCGGCGCGATCGCGGCGGGGCGGCCGTCGGCATCGTCGACGATCACCGGCAGCGCCTGCCAGCCGGTGCCGCGCCCGACGCTGCCCGATTCCTCGAGGATCGACAGGAAGGTGTGGCCGACGAACGGGTTGGCGGTGCCCGCGCAGGCGTTCCAGTCGCCGGCCGCGACTTGCGACACGCCTTCGGAGATGCGGGCGGTAATCGAGCCGCGACTCAAGCGCCGCCTTCCTTCGTCATCCCGGCCGTATGCCGTGTGCGGGCTTTTGCCTGCCCCCGGCAAGCCAACATCATGTCCGGGGGACATGATGTCGCCCACACACCACCGTGCCGCGCTTCCTGCATGTCAGGGATATGCGGATGGGGGAGCCTGACGGCAAGGCCCGGCGCGGCAAAGCCGCGCCGTCGGTCGCTGCCTTGAGACAGCGCCGGCCGAGCTTCAGCCCGATCCCGATTTAGCTTGTGCTAAATCGTGGTCTGAAGCTTCACCACCGCGTCGACCTCGACCGCCGCGCCACGCGGCAGCGCCGCGACGCCGACCGCGCTGCGGGCATGCTTGCCGGCATCGCCGAACAGCGCTTCCATCAGGTTCGACGCGCCGTTGGCGACTTCGGGCTGGTCGGTAAAATCGGGCGCCGAGTTGATGAAGACGTTGAGCTTGACGATGCGCTCGACGCGGCTGAGATCGCCGCCGAGCGCCGCCTTGACCTGCGCGACCAGCATCAACCCGCACAATTCGGCGGCTTCCTGTCCGGCGACCTTGTCGACGCCGTCGCCCAGCCGGCCGGTCACGACCTTGCCGTCCTTGAACGGCAGCTGACCCGAAATGTGGAGCAGGCCATTGGCATCGACCGTCGGCACATAGGACGCGACCGGAGCGGCGGGCGAAGGCAGGCTGAGGCCCATTTCCTCCAGCTTGCGGTCGATACGGTCGGTCATGCGGAAATCCCTTCTGTTATGGCCGGCTGGGCGGCGGCGAAGCGCTGGGCGATCCAGTCGCGTGCTGCCCCCCAATCGTCGATCCGTGCGTGCGCGTGCGCCGCGGGCGGCACCTGGGGCGCCATCGCGGGCTCTGCAACCAGGTGGAGCCGGTGGACCGCAGGCGCGTGCTTGGCAACCGATTCGTGATGGGTCGCGAGATCATCGACGAAAACCGTGACCGGATTGCCATACTCCGCGACCAGTCGCGCGACCGGGCCGCCCTTGCCCCCCTGGTTGGTCATCACGCGATGCCGGATCCCGTGGCTGGCGAGCTGGGTGATGCGATGGTCGCGGCAATGGTCGCCGAGATTGGTCAGGATGACGATGTCCGCGCCCTCGCCGAGCGCCGCCAGCGCCTCGGCCGCACCCGGTACCAGTGTCTGGCGTTCCATTTCGGCGGGAAAGAATTCGTCGAGCATCGCCCAGATCCGCTGATGGTCGACCGGACTCCCATCGGCGTGGGTCATCGCGACGAAGCTGCCCGTCTCGTGCGCGAAATGAATGTCGTGACGTTCGCGCAGCCAGGTCCCGAAATGCCGCACCATGTGCAGCAGCACCTCGTCGCAATCGCAGATCAGCAGGGGACGGGTCATGCGTCGAGCCCCCCATCCAGCGAGCGCCGCGCGGCGATCAGCCTGTCGGGCACGACGCCGAGGTCGGCGGCACACGCGACCAGATCGGGTTCATGAGCTTCGAGGAAGCCCAGCACCGCCGCCTGGGTCGCGCGATTCGCGGCGGATGCGCGCAGGGTGTCGGCGTCGAGCCCGGTCAGGTCGAGCAGGCGCCGTGCCCGGCCCGAATCGCTCAAGGTCCAGGCCAGCGCGTGCAGCGCGAGCGTCGGGGCATCGTTGGTCTCGGCAGGGTTCATTGCTATCGTCGGGTCCAAGGAGACCCCGTTGGCAAAGCGCGTGCTGGTTGTCGAGGACAACGAACTCAATCTGAAGCTGTTTTGCGACCTGTTGCGCGCGCACGAGTTCGACACCGAACCGGTGCGCGACGGTCGAGAGGCGGTGGAGCGTGCCCGTGCCTTCGCGCCGCATCTGATCATCATGGACATCCAGATGCCCCACGTCACCGGCTACGAACTGATCGTCGAGATCAAGGCCGACGCGGCGCTCGGCAAGACGCCGATCATGGCGGTGACCGCCTATGCCGGCCGCGAGGACGAGGATCGCATCCGCGCGGCCGGCGCCGACGCGTACGTATCGAAGCCGATTTCGGTCGCGCGATTCGTCGAGGAAGTGAACGGGTTGTTGTAGCGGCGCGTCACTCGAAAACTTGGTGCGGGTCCCCAGCCATCTGCGCCCTGATCTTCATGCCGCGGACATAGCCGAGGATGGCCCAGAGCAGGAGTCCGGGAAAATACACCAGCGCGGCAAAGCCGACCCCATTCCGCGCGAGATAGCCATAGATCGAGATGGCGAGCACATAGGCGCATGACACGGCGGCGAGCTTGCCGGCCACCGGGTCGCTCATCACCCGCTTGAAAATGGCCCATTCGAGAAGCGTCTTGAGAATCCATATGCCCAGGATTCCGCCGATCATTCCACCTATCAGAACCATCGATGTCCCCCCGGCGAACTGCATGTTCGCCGTCCGATCTGGATGACAGGCGGCTGGCCAAAAAGCAAAAAGGCCGCGAGGCATCCGCCTGCGGCCCATTGGATCCCGACCTGCGCCGGGATGATCGATCGGCGGCTTACGCCGCCCGCTCGATTACTTGATCTTCGCTTCCTTGAACTCGACGTGCTTGCGCGCGACGGGATCGTACTTGCGGAACGACAGCTTCTCGGTCTGGGTGCGCGGATTCTTCTTGGTGACGTAGAAGAAGCCGGTGTCGGCCGAGCTGACGAGCTTGATCTTGACGGTGGTCGGCTTGGCCATGACCCAAATTCCTGTTTGGCTTGAAATGCAAAAGCGGCGGACGCGCCGCCGCTTGTCAGGGGCGGGCCATTGGCCGATGCGCACGCGAATGTCAAGCGCACGCGCCGTTAACATCCCCTTTACCATGTTCGTCGCACTCTCGCGCAAGCGAAGCGGGAGTTTGGGAAATGGGGGTTTCTGCTCGTAACGACGATCTTGCAGCGCGGGTGGCGCGGCTCGACCTGATGGCGCGCCACGTGCGGTTGCGCGACCTGCTCGACGAAGTCGATGCGATCCGCTGTGTCGCGGAAGCGGCCGGTGTGCTGCCCGTGGTGGCGGTGGCGCGCGCGCTCGAAGCGGCGCTGGGGCGTGGCGAAAGCGGCGTGATCGTGCGCGGCTGGATCGCGATGCTCGGCGAAGCGGTGGGCTGCGGCCAGACCGATGCGCAGAGCGGGCACGTCTTTCTCGCCGCGGGCGCGGTGCGGCTGGCCGGCTGATGGGGTCATTGATGGCGGCGCTGGTCGCCGCCCTGCTGATTCGCGTGACCGATCCGACCGCCGGCTATGCCGCGCGCGCGGCCGATCGCTCGGGCAAGGCCGGCGCCGTGCTGGCCGGCGCGCTGGCGGCGATGTTCGTCACGCATGCGATCGCCGCGGTCATCGGCTTCCTGCTCGGCCCGCACATGACGCCCAATCCGAAGCGATTGTTCGTCGCCCTCGCCTTGCTGGTCGCGGCGAGCGGCGCGGTCTGGCCGGGCAAGGCGCTCGATCCGGGCGAGGCGCGCCGGCCCTTCTGGAATACCGCTGGCCGGCTCACCGTCGCGGGATGGAGCGGCCGCAGCGAGTTCGTGACATTGGCGCTCGCGGTCGGCGGGATCGCGGCGCTCGCCGGAATCGGCGGGTTCGTCGGCAGCGCCGTCGTGCTCGGATTCGCGGCGATGGGGGGGGATGCGATCTGGCGAACATTGCCCCACCGCGCAATCGGCATGGCGATCGGTGCGGTCCTGGCCATTGCCGGATTCTGGCTCGCTTTCTCCGCGTTGCGCTTGATCTAGCGATTCGATCACTATGCGCACCATTTTGCCCGGTAATCGCGGGAGCCAATTCTATATTGGACCGTTATCGCAACGACCCTTTCGTTCGAACGGAGCCATCATGACCACCGCCGATCTCAAGACGCCGACCGATCTCGCCTCGAACGCCACCAAGAGCGTCAAGGACGCACTGAACGCGATCCTCGCCGATTCCTTCGCGCTCTACCTCAAGACCAAGAACTTCCACTGGCACGTCTCGGGTCCGCACTTCCGGGACTATCACCTGATGCTCGACGAGCAGGCGGCGCAGATCTTCGCCTCGACCGACGACATCGCCGAACGCGTGCGCAAGACCGGCAACACCACCCTGCGGTCGATCGGCGACATCGCCCGGCATCAGACGATCAAGGACAACGACAAGGATTTCGTTGCGCCAGAGGACATGCTCTCGGAATTGCGCGACGACAATCTGAAGCTGGTCGAAAGCCTGCGCGAAGCGAAGGACCTGGCGGACGACGCCAAGGACAATGCCACCAGCGCGATGATCGACGATTGGACCGACCAGGCCGAACGCCGCGCATGGTTCCTGTTCGAGGCCGGGCGCAAGGCGTAGCGTTCCTCCCGCTCCTTCATTTCGGGGAGAGGGCGAAGACCCCAAGGCGATTCGCGACGGATCGGTACGCGGCTGACCAGACGCGGTGACGTCGATCCTTGCGATGCGGGCTCATCCTGCCCCGCATCGGTCAGACGGTCGGAATCGCCTTGGTCAGCCTGGAACCAGGTTTGCGTCAGCGCCGGAGTCTATCAATTCGCCGTGTTCATGGAGCAGCGGACGAAAGGCCCCTGCTGACGCAGGTCCGGTGCGGCGATGACAAGCGTGGTGCGGTTATCCAGCATCCGCAACCGGATCGTTTCTCGCTGACCATCGCCACTGGCATAAGACAGCCCGGTCAAGGAGACGCTGTCGCCATCCCTTTGCCCCATGCTGTCTGCTTTGAACGACAATCGGTCGTAATTGACGGTGGTTCCGGTGATCCGAAACTGGGCGGCAACGTCCTGACAGTCCGCACCCTGATCAAGCCAGGTGCCGCGAAATTCGCGAGGAATTACGGAGTCGGGCGGGCGTTCCAATAGCCAGAGGCTCGCAGCGACGAGGACGAAGACGACGCTGGCGACGAACAACCCCCTCGTTAGCGCCGTGAGCATGCCGACAGCCCTCCCGCTGCGATGTAGAAGGAGGATCAGCGCGTGGGCAACGCAATTCGGGCGCTCAGCCCGCCCGCCGGTGACGTCTCCAGCGTGAAGGTGCCGCCATGGGCGGCCACCGCGCGCCGGACGATCGCGAGCCCCAGGCCGAATCCCTGCGTGTCGCGGCCGCGTGCGGGATCGAGTCGGACGAACGGTTCGAGCGCGCGGGCGCGATCCGCGGGCGCGATGCCGGGGCCGTCATCGTCGATCGCGATCGTTATCGCCTCGGGCGCCTCATCGAGGCGGAGGTCGACCCGGGTACCGTAATGGAGCGCATTGTCGACCAGATTGGTCAGCGCGCGCTTCAAGGCGACCCGGCGCACGATCAGCTCGCAATGGTCGGGGCCGTGATACACGGCGAGGCCGCCGCGGTCGGTGACGTCGTCGGCGAGCGTCGCGCAGAGAACGGCGAGGTCGGTCGCCGCGGGCTGCTCGGCATCTGCCTCATCCTCTCCCGACAGATAGGCGAGCAGCGAGGCGACCATCTGGTCCATCTCGACCACGTCATGCTGGATCGCGTCGCGCAAGTCGTCGTCATCGATCGCATCGGCGCGCAGGTTGAGCCGGGCCAGCGGCGTGCGGAAATCGTGGCCGACCGCCGCCAGCGCCTGGGTGCGATCGGCGATCAATGTGTGGATGCGCGCCTGCATCGCGTTGAACGCGACGATCGTGTCGCGCACTTCGCTCGGGCCGCGCTCGGGGACCGGCTCGACCTCGCCATGGCCGACGCGGTCGGCGGCGCGCGCCAGATCGCGCATCGGCCCGAGCATCTGGCGCACCAGCAATCCGCCGATCAGGATCAGCGCAACCGCCGGGGTCAGCGCAAGCAGGATCCGGCCGAACGCCATGTCGAGCGCGCGCACCGGCTGGCGCGTGCGGAAAGTGATCCAGCTGGCATCGCCGAGCCGGAGCGCGCCGGTGATGAAGCCGTCGCGCCCCGGCGAGGTGAGATTGAGGCGCAGGTCGCGGTCGCGCAGGTCCGGCTCCCAGTCGAGTACCTGGCGGGTCAGCGCGTCGAGCGACGGCGCGACCGCCGGGCTGCCGGGCAGGACCGGCCGCCAGGCCACGGCGTAGCGCGATGTGGTCAGCTCGGCCGCCAGCGCCGGCCGTTCGCCGATCGGCGCCTCGTCGATCAGCTTGTGCGCGATGACGAGATGCTCGGCGAGGCGATGTGCCTCGTCCTGACGCACGGAGAATTGGCTGGCGCGTTCGTAGAGGAAAGTGCTCGCGCCATATTCGACCAGCACCGCGAGCAGCAGGATGGCGAAGACGCGGCCGATCAACCCCAGGGTCGGATGGGGCAGGCGGGTCAACGCCGCTCGACCGCGACGTTGAGCATGTAGCCGATCCCGCGCACGGTGATGATCGGGGCGGGCTTGCCGGCGCTCGACAATTTGCGGCGCAACCGGCTGATCAGCACGTCGACGCTGCGATCCGAACTGTCGCCGAGCCGGGTACGCGACAATTCGATCAGTCGTTCGCGGGCGATCACGCGCTGGGCGTTGTCGCACAGCGCCACGAGCAGATCGAATTCGGCGCCGGTCAGGTCGATCGCCGCGCCCGTGGGCGAGAGCAATTCGCGGCGCGGCAGGTTGATCGTCCAGCCCTCGAAGCCGAGCTCGCCTTTCTCGCGGTCGGTGGGGCCGCGCTCGATCGCATGGCGGCGCAGCACCGCGCGAATCCTCGCGACCAGTTCGCGCGTGCCGAACGGCTTGGCGAGGTAATCGTCGGCACCGAGCTCGAGCCCGACGACGCGGTCGGTCTCGCTGCCCCTGGCGGAGATGAAGATGATCGGCACGTCGCTGGTGCGGCGCAGCTCGCGGCACAGGTCGATGCCGCTGGTGCCCGGCAACATGATGTCGAGCAGGACGAGGTCGACCGGCCCTTGTTCGAACGCGCGCCACATTTCGGGCGCGGTCGCGGCGGGGCGGACATTATAGCCGTTCTCCTGCAACGCGCGGGTGGTCAGCGTGCGGAGCGGCGGGTCGTCCTCGACCAGGACGATATTGGGGGCGGTCATCGGACGGCCTCTTTCGGTGTCATGACCGCGACCTAGTTCGCGACCGCATCGCTCTCAAGGGAAGGGAGGGTGTGCGGCAATGATTTGTTACACGGCGGCAAGGCGCCGGGCGCGGGCGGGATGGCAAAGGCGCGGGCTCAATCGCAAGGAGTCCCACGTTGAAATTCCCCCTGATCGCCGTTGCCGCCGCCCTGTCCCTGCCGCTGCCGGTGGCCGCGCAATCGCTCGACGAGACGCACGACCTGGTCTGGCACCCGGCCGGCAAGACGCCCGCGGCGACCTATCGCGAGCGCGGCACGCCGTCGTGCAAGGCGGGCGCCGCGCATCACCAGGCGGGGAAGGGCGCGATGCCGGCGAAGCGCGCGTGCGTGGTCGTGACGACAGTGCCGGCTGCGCCGACCGCTGCGCAGCCGGCCGTGGCGCGATAGACGGACTCGGCCCGACCTGTCGTCATCCCCGCCTGACGCATCTCCCTCTGCCCGGCACGTCAATCGCTTGCGGATCGCCCTGCCGGAGCGGGTGCGGAATTGTCCGGGCCGGCGTTTGCCGTCATGCCGGGCTCGTCCCGGCATCCACCGCTCCGCACGTCGATCGGCGGTTGGCGAGGCGGCACGGTGATGAGAGATGTCGGGCGACAAGGTGCTCCTGCGCAAGCAGGAGCCCAGGGCCGCGATGTACTTGATTACCCTTGGTCCCTGTTTGCCTAGGAACAAGATCCGATAGGCTTTGGACACCGGTGCGCGTTGGCCCTTCAGGGCTGCGCCAGCTGATCCTTTGCGACTTGCTGGAGCGCGACCGCCACCTTGGGGTCGATGCCGAGATCGTCGGCAGCGCGTTCCTTCGCGCCCAGGGTGGTCGGATCGACTCCGGTGATCCGGCCGAACGCGATCAGCGCTTCGAGATAATAGCCGAAGATGCTCGCGTGATAGTGATCGTAGGTCCACAGATCGACCTGTCCGAACGCGACGCCGTCATAGGGATTGGGGTCGGCCACCCCCGCCGCCATCGCGCGCAGCCATGCCTCGCCGACCGGCAGCACGCCGCGAAAGGCTGGCGACAGGGCGCGCACGCCATCGGTCGCCTTGCGCAGATCCTGCGCCATCGCGGTGATCGGCTTGCCCGACCACGGGCTGCCGGGCTGATAGGTCAGGTCGGCGCGGCTCCATGTCGCCATCAGGTAGATGTCGACCTTCGGATTATTATGCAGGAACATCGTCGCGAATTGCGGCGCATAGGTTCGATAGTCGCTCGGATCGCCCTGGACATGGTCGAGCGTACTCAATTCCTGGAGGACGACGACGTCCCATTGGCGGGCGACCAGCTGACGCCGCTCGTTCCAGTGGAAGCCGAGCGTCTTGCCGCCCTGCGTCTCCAGCGCGACGGCATAGTTCAGCCCCGCTTCCTGGGTGAACAGTTTGAACAGTGCCGGGACGCCGCCGTACAGGTCGCCGTTGAGGTCGGAAACGGTGTTGTTGCGATAGCGCTTGACCGCCGAATGCGCTCCCTGGGTGAAGCTGTTGCCGATGAACAGGATCGTGCGCGGGCGCGTGACCGTCGCCGGGCCGGCGGGCGCAGCTGCAACCGGGGCTGGCGGCGGTGCCGCCTGCGCCGCGGCGGGGCCGGCCGCCGCGACGGCAAATGCGGCGCCCAACAGGGGAACGAAGAGGGCGGTCAATCGCGTCATCGTCAGAACTTCCTCCCGATCTGCATGTACCAATAGCGGCCATACGGCACGTAGAGCGAGCCCAGATAGCCCGAGTCGATCACCGGCGGCTGCTTGTCGAAGATGTTCTTCGCGCCGATCCGGAAGCTCGTGCCGCCCATTGGCCCATGCTTGATGCGATATTGCGCGTACAGGTTGAACATCGTCTGGCCGTCGACGACGAAGGGGTTGCCGTTGGCGTCCAGGAAGTCCGTATCGTAGACGGTGCCGATGTAATTGGCGTAGCCGCCGAGCTGGAAGCCGCCGAGGGTCCAGGTCAACGACCCCGACCAGCGCCACTTCGGCTTGCCCTTCACCTGCAGCAGATTGCTGGCATCGGTCAGCGGAATCGCCGGGTTGATCGTGCCCGCCGCTCGCGCGTCGAACAGCGCCTGTACCGCCGGTGGCGTTTCGCGACTGAATTTGGTCAGGCGCGCGACGTTCACGTTCAGGTTGAAGCGTCCGATGCCGGTACGCAGCGTGTATTGCATGGTCAGGTCGTAGCCGCGCACCGTCTGGGGGAGCAGGTTGACGAACTGATCCTTGATCAGCGTGACCGCGCCCGCCGGGGCAAGTCCGGTCCCGGCAAAGATCGGCGTATCGTCGCTGGTCGGTGCGGCGCGGATGACGTTGGGGTTGCTCGACCCCTGAAGCCGCAGGAGATAGTCGAGCACCAGCGCGTTCTGCGGCCCGAACTGACCGACGATCCCGGTCTGCTTGATCGACCAATAATCGGCGGTGAAGGTCAGCTTGCCGAACTTGCTCGGAATGAACTTGGGTTCGAGCACGATACCCGCGGTCCAGTTGGTGCTGTTTTCAGGCTTGAGGTCGGGATTGCCGCTGACCGAGATCGAATAGCCGATGGTCCGCGTGCACGACGAGAATTTGTCGGCCGCGAGCCGCCCGGCGCGGACGTCCGCTTCGCAGCGGTAATAATCGGTCGAGGCGGCATTGTTGGTGTTGAGGCGGGAAAAGGCGACCGCATTGAGCTGCTCTAGGTTCGGGGCGCGGAAGCCCATCGAATAGGATCCGCGCAGGCGGACGCCGTCGACCAGGTCCCAGGCCGCGGCAACCTTGGGCTTCGCGACCGATCCGAAGTCGCTGTAATGCTCGTACCGACCGGCCAGCTGGACGTCGAGGCGACGCATCAGCGGGACGTGCATGTCGGGTCCGACGACCGGAATGGCGAGCTCGCCGAACGCCGAGAAGACGGTGCGGTCGCCCTGCGTATTGTAGGTCGGGCTGACCGCGGCGATGTTCGACAGATTGGTGGCTCCCGTCACCAGGTCGACGAACGTGTCGGTGCCGTTGAGGTTGGGGTCGCGGTCGTCGCGCTGCGTCTCGCGCCGTGCTTCGACGCCGAGCGCGATGCCGAGGCCGCCGGCGGGCAACGCGATCAGATCGGGCTTGGACAGCTTGAAATCGGCCAGGCCCAAGGTGGTCTTCGACCGGCGGCGCAGATTGACCTTGAACTGGTCGATCGTCGACTGGCTGGCGGGGGAGCAATCGCCGAGGCTGGGCGTTGCCGAGCATCCGCCGCTGAACGGATTATAGGCGTCGGGCGTCGACAGCGCGAGATTCGCCTGGAGCTTGGTCATGTTGATGGCGTTCGAATTGTCGATCGCCTGGGCCTCCGAATAGAGCAGGCCGGTATCGAAATCGAAGCTGCCGATCTTGCCCTTGGCACCGATCAGGAACCGGTCCTGCCAGTTCACCGTGTTGACCACCTGATAGCCGGCATCGAGATAGCGATAGGTGCTGAGCGTCACCGGCAGGCCGGCCGCGGGAACGTTGGTCAGGCCCGGGATGCGGTTGGGGTTGGTCTGGCCGTTGGCGAAGGTGACGGGGCCGAACGGGTTCCAGTAATTGGACGCGGGGATGGTGATCGCGTTGAGATTGATCGTCGGCGGCTGGATGCGCTGCGTGTCGGCGCGGTAATAGCCGAGCTCGGTATAGAGCGTGACGCGGTCCGACACGTCGTAATGCGCGCTCAGGAAGCTGTTGTAGCGATTGAGCGACGGCGTGACGGTGGTGCCCGGCCGCGTGTCGAAGCGTTCGGCGCGCAGCGTCGTCGCGGTCGCCCGGCTGCCGGTGCCGAGGCAGGTATCGGCGTTGAGGATGTAGGTGCAGCCCGGATCGAGGATCGACTGGGTGTGGAACGAGCCCGCCGACGAGGTGAGCGCCTTGTTGCCCGGGCTCATGCGGATCGTGCCCGGTCCGCCGACCACGGTAAGATTGGCCCAGGGCGACTGGGTCGCGCGGCCGTCGGCGGTCAGATTGCCGGCAAAGGCGGGGTCGTTGGCGAAGAACGACAGCAGGTTGTCGGTGGCCGTATAAGGCTCGTCCTCCGCCAGCTGGGCAGTGCGGCGCGTATAGTCGAGATAGAGCGACACGTTGCCCCGGCCGCCGCCGAAATTCTTGCCGTAGGTGCCGGTCAGTTCATAGTCGCGGCGGTGCGTGCCTTCGGGGCCGCCATAGCGGAAACTGAAATTGCCGCCGTTGAGATCGGTCTTGGTAACGGTGTTGACCACGCCGGCGACCGCGTCCGAGCCGTAGATCGCGGCAGCACCGTCGCGCAGGATCTCGACGCGCTCGAGCCCGGCGACCGGCAACGAATTGGCGTTGTAGCCGAGCACCGGCACATTGCCTTCGCCCGCCTGGCTGGTCGGGTGCGAGACGAGACGGCGGCCATTGAGCAGCACCAGGGTATAGCCGATGCCCAGATTCCTGAGATTGATCGAACTGACGTCGCCGCGCGCGGCGTTGCTGGTCTGCGGATTGTTGGATTCGTTGAAGGTGACGTCCCCCGCCTGCGGGATCGCGCGGAACAGGTCGTCGCCCGACGCGGCGCCGGTGGCGTCGATCTGGTCGGCGCTGATCACCGTCACCGGCAGTGCCGCCGTGGTCTTCGCTCCCCTGATCTGGGTGCCGACGACGATGATGTCCTTTTGCGGCGCCGGCTGGTCATTGGCCTGACTGTCGCCGTTCTGCGCCTCGGCCAGGCCGGGTACATCCCCGGTCGCATTCGGCTTGTCCTGCGCGAACACCGGATTGGCGGCGATCAGCGCCAGCATGGCGGTGCCGGTGGCCAGGGCCGCGCGCCGGATCGATCGGTTCATGTCACTCTCCCCTATTTGTCTTATGCGATGACTTGCGGCTCGATGGCCGCTTCCAGATTCTCTTCGACCAGCGGCTGCCGGGTCAGCGCGCGATCGAGCGCGGCGCGGTCGAGCTTTCCTTCCCAGCGTGCCACCACGATCGCCGCGACCGCATTGCCGACGAAATTGGTCAGGCTGCGGCATTCGCTCATGAAGCGGTCGACGCCGAGGATCAGCGCCATGCCGGCAACCGGCACCGACGGCACGATCGACAGTGTCGCGGCGAGCGTGACGAAGCCCGCGCCAGTGACGCCGGCGGCCCCCTTCGAGCTCAGCATCGCCACGGCCATCAGCAGCAATTGATCGCCGAGCGAGAGGTGTACGCCGGTCGCCTGGGCGATGAACAAGGCCGCCAGCGTCATGTAGATGTTGGTGCCGTCGAGGTTGAACGAATAGCCGGTCGGGACGACCAGCCCGACGACGCCGCGGTCGCAGCCGGCGGCTTCGAGCTTCGCGATGAGGTTGGGCAGCGCCGCTTCCGACGAGGACGTGCCGAGCACCAGCAGCAATTCGGCCTTGAGATAGCCGAGCAGCCTGAGGATCGAAAAACCGTGCGCGCGGGCGACCGCGCCGAGGACGACCAGCACGAACAGCAGCGACGTGAGGTAGAAGGTTGCCACCAGCGCGCCGAGATTGACCAGGCTGCCGAGCCCGTATTTGCCGATGGTGAACGCAATCGCCCCGAACGCGCCGATCGGCGCCGCCTTCATCAGGATGCCGGTGAGCTTGAAGACGACCAGCCCGAGCCGCTCGGTCAGCTCGAGGACGGGGTCGGCCGGGCGGCCGACCAGCGACAGCGCAATCCCGAACAGGATGGCGACGAACAGGGTCTGGAGGATCGACCCTTCGGTCAGCGCCGACACCATCGTCGTCGGAATGATCGCCATCAGGAAGCCGGTGACGGTGGTTTCGTGCGCGTCATGGGCGTAGCCGGCGACCGATTTCATATCGAGTGTCGCGGGGTCGACGTTCATTCCCGCACCGGGCTGAACCACGTTCGCCACGACCAGACCGACGATCAGCGCGAGCGTCGAAAAGATCAGGAAATAGCCGAATGCCTTGAGGGCGACGCGGCCGACCGAACCGAGCTCACGCATTCCGGCAATGCCGCCGATCACGGTCAGGAAGATGACCGGCGCGATGATCATCTTGACCAGCTTGATGAACCCGTCGCCGAGCGGCTTGAGCGCTTCGCCCGCCGCCGGCCAGAAATGACCGAGCAACGCGCCGAGCACGATCGCGGCGAGCACTTGCGCATAGAGGTGGCGATAGAAAGGCGTGCGCGCGGCGGCGACCTCGGCGGGATGGGCGATCATGCTTCCTCTCTGCGATGCGGGCGGTGCCGCGTGGCCCTTGTCACCGGGCCCTGGTCGTGCATTCTTGCAATGCATGAAGCGACAGGCCAGCCGTTTGCCGATTTCGAGTAAATATTTGAACTAAATGGAATTTTATAAGCAGCCTTCCCGCCGATACGGCCAAAACTGTGTGGATTTCCGCACATCTTTGGGGCGATAGTGCGGATTTTCGCTCCCTTCGCCCGGCCGCTCCGGCGGCGCCTCGCGGCGGCCGGCCTGCTGATCGCGGCGATCGCCGGGCTGCTGGTCTGGGCCGGGGCACGCTGGTCGTTGGCGCAGGCCGATGCGGCGGCGGATTCGGTTGCTCGGCAGACCGCGCGGACGCATGTCGCGTTGCTCGCCAGCGAATTGCAGAAATTCCGCCTGTTGCCGCTGGTGCTGGTCGAATATCCCGACATGGCGGCGACGCTCGGCGATCGTAGCCCGACGGCGCGCGCCCGGCTCGACCGCACGCTCGAACAGCTTGCCGGGAGCACCGACGCGGCGGCGATCTATGTCGTCGATGCCACCGGCACGACGCAGGCGGCGAGCAACTGGAACAGCCCGGCGAGCTTCGTCGGCCAGAATTACGGGTTTCGCCCCTATTTCCGCGACGCCATGGCGAAGGGCGAGTCCGAGTTCTTCGCGCTCGGCACGGTCAGCGGACGCCCCGGCCTCTATCTCGCGCGGCGCGTCGATCGTGGCGGGCGGGCGCTGGGCGTCGTCGTCGTCAAGGTCGAATTCGATGGTGTCGAGGCGGCCTGGGCGCGCAGTCCGGGCAAGAGTTTCGTGGTCGACGCCCATGGCGTCGTGCTGGTGACCGGCGTGCCCGAATGGCGATTCCACGCGGTGCGCCGGATCGACGCCAGGACCCTCGCGGACCTGCGTCGCACGCTGCAATTCGGCAGCGCACCGCCCGCTCCGGCGCCGCTGAGCTTCGACGGTGCGAATGCGCTGGTCGACGGCAAGACGCGTTATCGCGTCGCGGTCGAACCGGCGCCGCTGGCGGCGGGGCGGCTGATCCATCTGTCCCCGCTCGATCCGCCGCTGACCGCGGCGCGCAGCCAGGCATTGCTGCTGGGGCTCGGTCTGTTGCTGGTGGGCGCGGTGGGGGCCGGGTTCGCGATCCGGTCGGCCGAAACGCGGCGCATCCAGGCCGCGGCGCGCGCGGCGCTCGAGCGCGAAGTCGAAAAACGCACCGCCGAACTCAGCGACGCCAACGCCAAGCTCGTCGTCGAATCCGAGGAACGCATCGCCGCCGATCGCCGCTATCGCGAGGCGCGCGAAGAACTGGCGCAGGCCAATCGGCTGGCCTCGCTCGGCCAGATCACCGCTGGTGTCGCGCACGAGATCAACCAGCCCGTCGCGGCGATCCGGACGTTCGCCGAAAATGGCGCGACGCTGATCGACCGGGCGGCGCCCGACAAGGCGCGCGAGAATCTGGCGCGGATCGTCGACCTGACCGCACGGATCGGCACCATTACCGGCGAGTTGCGCGCCTTCGCACGGCGCCGCGCGGGCAGCGGGGGGACGGCGCCGTTGGGTTCGGTCCTCGACGGCGTCCTGCTGCTGCTGGGCGAGCGTGCGCGCGGAGTCGTGCGCGTCGAGATTTCCGATGCCTTGCTGGCGATGCCCCTGGCGGGCGACCGGACACGGCTGGAACAGGTCGTCATCAATCTGGTGCAGAATGCCATCGAAGCGGTGGCGGAGCGGGCCGACGCGCGCGTCACGCTGATCGCCGTCGCCGGAACCGGCATCGTCGAACTGACCGTCGCTGACAACGGGCCGGGCCTCGATCCGGCGATCGCGGCGAGCCTGTTCACGCCGTTCGCGACCGCGAAGCCCGACGGACTGGGCCTCGGGCTGGCGATCGCGCGCGATATCGCCCGCGACCTGGGCGGCGACATCGTCCATCGCCCGAGCGCGTCGGGCGCCACCTTCGTCGCGCGGTTGAAGACGGCATGAGCGCGGTCCTCTTCGTCGAGGACGACGACACGCTGCGGCTGGCGACCGCGCAGGCGCTCGACCTCGCGGGGCTGGACGTGCGGCCGTTCGCGCGCGCCGACCATGCGCTTGCCGCGATCGATACGGGGTTCCCGGGCATCGTGGTCAGCGACATCCGGATGCCGCACATGGACGGGCTGGAATTGCTCGCCGCGGTGACCGGCATCGATCGCGAGATTCCGGTCATCCTGATGACCGGGCACGGCGATGTCGCGATGGCGGTCGCGGCGATGCGTGCGGGCGCCGCCGATTTCCTGACCAAGCCGTTCGCCACCGACCATCTCGTCGCCGCGGTCCGGCGATCGCTCGACCATCGCGCGCTGGTGATGGACAATCGCCGCTTGCGGGCGCTGGCCGAGGCGCCCGCCGACGACCCGCTGACCGGCGACAGTCCCCCGATGCAGCGGCTCCGCCAGGTCGTCCGCCAATTGGCCGAAGCGGATATCGACGTGCTGGTCGAAGGCGAGACCGGCACCGGCAAGGAGCTCGTCGCGACGCTGCTCCATCGCTGGGGGCGCCGGCGTGCGCGGCCGCTGGTCGCGGTCAATTGCGGCGCGCTTGCCGAAGGACTCGCCGAAATCGACCTGTTCGGCCACGCCTCCGACAGCGTGCCGCATACGCGGCTGTCGCGGGTCGGCCAGATCGCGGCGTCGAGC
>CAZFTL010000011.1:59645-161960 GCA_964521615.1 uncultured Stakelama sp.
GCGTGCCGCCCGTGCGCGAGCGCGGCGACGACGTGCTCGCCTTGTTCGCCCTGTTCGCGCGCGACGCGGCCGAGCAGTTCGATCGCGCCGACTGGTCGATCGATGCGGCGACGCGCGCGCGGCTGGCGCATCACGATTGGCCCGGCAATGTCCGCGAATTGCGTAATGCGGCGATCGAGGCCGTGCTGGGCGTGGTCGACGATGGAGGGGCGGCGCGCATGGCAGCGCGCCCGCTGCCACAACGGGTGGCGGATTACGAAGCCGGGGAAATCCGCGCCGCGCTCAAGGCGAGCCAGGGCCGCATCCCGCCGGCACTCGCCGCGCTCGGCCTGCCGCGCAAGACGCTCTACGACAAGATGACGCGCTACGGCATCGTGCCGGCAGATTATCGTGGGGGCTGACCGCGGCCAAGCGGCCGGCCTCCGGCGCCGTTGCACCGGCGCCGCGATGGGGGCAGGCTGGGGCGGTGACCGCTTCCGACCCTGGCTTCGGCAAATTCGACCGACATCACCTTGCGGTGATAGCGGCGGCGTTTCGTTGCGATACGGGGACGGCAGAGGATCTTGCCGCGCGACTGGTTTCGGTAAAAAGCCGTCCACGCGAGGTAATGGTCGCGATCGGCGAAACCGGCGACGATGCGTGGTTGATGCTGATCGGGGAGGCCCATGCGGTACTGTATTCGGCGGCGGGCCATCTCGTCCTGCTGCATCGATTGTTCCCCGGCGACCTGTTCGGCGGGACGATCGGCCTGCCCGCGCCCGCCGATGGCAGCCACGTCGTTGCCGTCGGACAGGTCGAGGCGGGGCGCTTCCGTGCGCTCGACTTCGTCTTGCTGATGGAACGCCATCGCTGCGTCGCGCAGGCGGTCCTTCGCACGCTGTCGGGTCGACTGGACGAAACGACGCGGCGCATGGTCGCCACCGCGACCTTGTCGGCCGCCGGGCGCGTTCATGCCGAATTGCTGCGCTTGGCGCGATCGGATGACGGGCGCCACATCCGGCCCGCGCCCGTCCTCGCCGAGTTGGCGCTTGCCGTCCAATCGACGCGCGAAACCGTATCGCGGGCGATCAACGCGCTGGAGCGCGCTGGGATCATCGTCAGATCGGACGAGTCACTGGAAATCGTCGCCCCGCACCGGCTCGAGGAGCTGGTCTATTAAGCGGCGGACTAAAAAAGAGGGCTGTGGGCAAGCGATCCCATTGCAGATATTCGCCATGCAGGTTTACGCCAGCGAACGCCCGGTCGTCTGCCGCTACGCCCTTGTGCGCTAGCGGGCACGTATGGAGCAACAACCCAGAGTTGCGGCGCCTTTCGGGGACAGGGACTGTCCTGTTAAACGGCGTTGAATGCTTGATCTGGAAGCCCCCTGCTGCTCCCGGCCGTCCGGTGCTATTCCGGTTCGCCGATCAAGGCGTGAAGCGACAAGGGTCGGCCAGCTATCAAGTCGTAATTGCCCAGCGGCTCGGTTGTCCGGTGAGGCGCGCGAACGGCGAGAGCGTCGGCAAAGGCGTCGTCGACGGTCACCGCGCCCGCGACGCTTGCGCCAAGCGCGGCCGCTGCGGTCGTGACGGCCGACCCGGCAATGTCGCCCGATGCGGCGTGGACGAGGCCATAAGCGCCGGCAATCCGGGCCGGGTGGTGTTCGAGCGCGGGCAGTGCGCGGATGGCAAGCGCCGCCTCGGCGGCCGCCCCGACGTCGGAAAAGCCGAGCAGCAGGGCATTGCCGTAAGACGCGACGACGTCCGCGCGGGGCTTAGGCGGCGCCGACCGCAGCGGCAGGCGAACCGCATCGATCCAGTCGTCCAGATCGTCCTCGGTGACCGTCTCGCTGCTCGGCGCCACCAGGATGACGGCCATCAACGCCCGGCCGGGGCGGAACTCCCGCTTGCCCGACGACGACGGAACGACCGGATCGCGCGGCCAGCGCAGGACCAGCTGATCCGTTCCTGGCGCGTCGGGCCAGGCCGAGGCGCTGCGCGCCGTGCTCGCGCCGTCGCCAAATTGCCCCGCTCCTTCGTCAATCACGACGAGTTGAACGGCGCCGGCGGCTAGCTGTCGGGCATGGTGCAAGGCGGCGCCCATCGCGACTTCCGCCGCCAGCGCGGTCGCCAGCGAGTCGAATTGGCGGTCGGCGCGTGCTACGATCCTGATGCTGGTCGCGGCGGACAGGCAGGCTTCGTACCGCGGCACCCAGGCGTCGCCATACGGCGCCACCGACTGCCGTGCGAACGCGTCGGCCGCGCAGGGCAACACGACGTGGAGCTCGGCGCTCGCCGATAGCACTGCCTCGGCCAGCAACAGATCGGCGCCGGCGGCGAGCGTGCCGAACGCGAAGCCGATGCGGCGGCCGGCGATCGCGTGTTCGATCTGTGCGCGCAGCATTGCGTCGTCCGATGGGCTGATGCCCAGATGCCCGGCATAATGCAGACTGGCAGGCGGGCGGAAGCGGTCGAGCCAGCCGTCATTCTCGCCCCGCGCGGCGAGGATCCGGGAAAACTGGCGCAGCGTACTTGCACGCTCGTCCCATCCCCCAGGCAGGACGGCTATCGCCTGGTCCAGCGCGTTTTCCGCTCCTGCCCGATCGTTCCGCAGCAACAGCGCCTCTGCGCGGGTCGCGGCGAGATAATAAGGCGTTTCCGCGACCTCGTGGTCCAGGCGATCCAGCACCTCGCCCGCGATGGCCGCGCCGCGCGTCGTGTCGCCGGCCAATGCCGCCAATGCCGCGACGTTGATCAGCAGATAGGGGGCCGGGGCCAGGGCATCGGCCTCGGCATAAGCGGCGGCCGCCTCGACCAGCAAAGCGCGCCGCGCCGCGCCCTCGGCTCGCATCGCCCGGTCCTTGAGCAGCCGCCCCTTCAGCGCGAGCGCGGCCGGGTCGTCGCGCCGGGCGGCATAGCCTTCGCGTTCGAACAAGAGCCAGGCCCGGTCGCAAGCACCCGACCGGGCCAGAGCAGCGATGGTGGTCAGAGGAAAGGTCACTGTCAGGGCTTTTCCGGTGGGCCTTGGTTGGTGCCGGTAGGATCGAAGATGATGACGGCAGGGTTGGCCGCGGGCTCCGCGAAGGCAACGTCGAAATAGACGTCGAACACATATTTGCTGGAGCCATGATCGCAGACGATGCCGCCCCCCGCACTTTCCACGGTCATGTAGTTGACGAAATAAACAGCGGTGCGTTCGTCTGATCCGCCGCTGGCGAGCGGCATGCTGACTAGGATGTCGCGGGCATCGAAGAAGCTGGCGTTGGGCGTGCTTCCCTTTGCCGGGTTGAAGACGATGGCGCCTTGGCCGTGTGTTCTCTTGTGGAGTTTCCAGTTCGCCTCGTCGACGAAGATCGCGATGTAGCTGATGTGCTTCCAATCGATATTTTCGAAATTGTGCGCTGGATCCTTGGGAGGATTCTTGACCGTCGTGGACGGGCGGCCGTTCTGTGCGAGTTTGGCGATGATTGCGGGTAGATCGCTGCCGTCGATCGGTTGCCACTGTTCGGGATGGTCGAGCGGACCGTTGGGATAGAAATAATGGTCGACCCGCAGCGCGCCATCGCGATCGAACCGGACATAATAGAAATAGACGCAGCACGGTGTGGAACTGAAGGGCGGAGGGGGCCAACCGCCGCCGCCGCCGTCGGGCGCCGCGGTATTGGGCCTCGGCTCGTAGACGTCGTGATTGGTGCCGCCGGCAATGCCGGGACCCAGCAGGTCGTTGATCAACAGTTCGATATAGTCGGGGGAATCGGTCACGGAATCCTCCTTCGTCATTCGGCAGCGAGAGCGGCTGCCACGCGCTTCAGGCAGATCGAAATCCCGGTCAGTCCTGGATTTCCCTGGCGCCCCAGTACGGCCGCGGTGGTGGCGATGCGCCGCCGCAGGTCGGGGGCTGGGAGCGCGACGGCGGCGGGCGGAAGGTCGAGCAGGTCGCAGGCGACTTTCGCGTCGAACAACCGCCAGTCGGCATTGGCCGGATCGCGCGCGACCAGCCATTGCGAGCGGGCATAGGCGCTGCGGGTCATGGCTGCGGCCGCCGCGGCGTCGCCGACGCGTAGCGACAGCTTGCCGACGGCACGTTCCGCCGTGGCAAGCGTATAGATCTTGTCGACGTCGCCGGGATCGGCATCGTGCAGCCGGAGGTCGAGGCGATACTGCCGCCACCGCGTGTCGAGCGACGGCCGCCATAATTCGCGCGCATAATAGCTGTCCGCAAGGTCGCCATAGGCGTTGGCGAGCTCCCGCAGGATCGAGGCATCTGCCGGTCGCGCACGGGCGGCCCGGGCGATCCAGGCAACGCCGCGCCGGAACAACGGCTCGGCCGCTGCCGGATCCTGCTGGCCATATTGCTGCGCGATCCCGAGGTTGAGCGAGCTCCAGCCCATTTCCATCATATAATCTGGGTTGTCGGGCGCGATCGCGATCAGGCGTCCGGCGCCCGCCGCATAGCGCTGATATTGCGTTTGGGCAGCGGGCCACTCGCCGCGCAGTTCGTGCGTGCGGCCGATCCAATAGTCGCTTTGCGCTTGGGCGAAGATCGCCTTGGGATCGTCCGGATGGCGCGCCAGTGCCGCGGCCGTCGCGGCGGCGGCCTCGTGGAACCAGGTCAGCGCACGGTCGAGGTCGCCGCCGGTCTGGGCGTCCTCGCCGAGTGCCTGCAGGATGCGCGCGCGGCGGTCGAGGCTATCATCGGACAAGGTGGCGAGCGCGGTGCTGTCGCCATAATATGCGATGGCGCGGCGGTTGACGGCGTCCATCACGTCGAGCCGACCGACTTTCCTCAATCGCGTGCGCAGGTCGGTGAGCATGAATTCGACCAGTCCTTCGGCCTTGGCGTGTTGTACCTCCGCGTCGCGACGCGCCTTGATCGCGAACACGAGCAGCGCCGCCATGGTTAGCGCGGCCAGCAACGCTACGAGCGTGATCGCCGTCACGCGGCGCAACTGACGTTGCGCGTCGCGCTGGACGAGCGCATCGAGACCGAGCCCGGTGAGCGCTGCCACCAGCTTGAGAAGGCCCAGCCGCCGACCGTCGCCTCCGGCTCGCAAGTCGGCGGCAACCGGTTCCCGCTCCGCGCCGTCGGCAAGCGACAGGGCTTCGGGAAACGCCTCACGGGGATCGCCATCGATCAGCGCGGCGAGGATCGGCCGATCGGGCCATTGTTCCCTGAACAGGGCGACTTCGCGCGCGACCCAGGGCGAGGCCCGCGCCGCGGGCGAACAGAGCACGATCAGCGCGTCGGACCGCGCGAGCGCGTCGCGGATATGCACGGCAAGGTCTTCAGCGGCTGCCAATTCCTCGCGGTCGCGGAAGATCGGGGCGAGTTGGCGCGGGACCGGGCCCCGGGCGGTTTCGCTGCCGACGAGTCGGCGCGGGATGCGATATTGTTCGAGCGCGCGATGGAGATGGCGTGCGGATGCCGCATCGGCATGACTGTAGCTGATGAAGGCGCGGTAGCGACGCGCTGCGGACGTGTCCCCCGACATCGGATATCCTTCCCCCGCCGCGGCAAGAGCCGCGATCCCTGCCGCGAAATCAACACCGAGTCGCCTCGCGAGTCCATCACTGTTCGATCCGATTCAGCGTGATCGCCGTCACGCGCGGGTTGGCCCGGCCGCATGTACAACGCCGGGAGACGACACCAGCGATCGGGAGATTCGCGATGAAGCAGTTGATGGGGCGGAGGCGGGCTTCGGCGCTCGCATTGGCCGGTTTGGCGGCGACAGCGGCCGGGCGTGCCGATGCGGTGCCGAAGTCCGGATATGAGTTCGGCTATTTCCTCGCGCGGACCAGCTTCGGCGCGGCGGCGGCCGAGCGCCTGGTCAAATGTCCGACGGCGGACGACGAGGATGCCGTGATCGAAACCACGGTCGTGATCAGCTCGGCGGTCAGGCCCGACCCCGATGCCTATGTCCGGCTCGACACGAGCAGCGGGTTCCTGGCCAAACGGACGACCGAGATCAAACTCAATCCCGACGGCACGCTCGTGTCGTTCAACGGCTCGACCGAAGGCGAAGGGAGCGAGGTGGCAGGTGCCGTCATCAAGGTCGCCACCACGGTTGCCGCGGCAATGGTCGGAGTTCCGCTGGTCGGTCTTGCCGAGAAGATGGACAAGTCGCAGCCGGCCTTTCCGCTCGCCCGTCTGTCGTTTTCCTGCACGCCGCAAACCAAAGCGAAGGTCGATCGGCGGGACGGGCTGGCGGCCGATGTCGCGAGGCTGGAGGCATTGGTGACGACCGGGCAAGGCAACGCTGCGGTAGCCGCGCTTTTGGACGCACGGCGCGCGGCGCTCGCCGATGCGGACGATGCTCTGACGGTCACGAGCAAGGTGGTGGTCGATCCGCGCTACGGCACACTCGCGGGGAAAGCGTTGATCCAGCCATTCGATCCGGATCATTGGTTCCAGGGAACCGTGCCCGACAAGATCGCGCGTCGGCCGGGGATCAACGGATTCGAGCTGAACTGGGCAGCGAACAAGCCGATCGCCGATGCGTTCGGCCGATCGAGCGGGCGAACCGACGTCCCCGCCGATCCGCAACCCTACCTTCTCTATCGGCGGCCGGTGCCGGTCGCGGTCAAGGTCTCGTCCTGCCAGACGGCGATGGCAAATTGCGTGCCGGACGGTTCGGACGATGCGGTCACCGCGGCCAAGCAAATCTACGTCGCCCAATTGTCGCCGATCTTCACCATCCCGCTAGGGCGCGGCGGCTTGTTCGGGTCGCGGCAGGCAGAGGCGGATTTCGATGGCGCCGGAACGCCGACGCGCCTCAAATACGGATCGACGGCGGGTGGTGCCGGTATCGCGTCGGTGGTCAATGCCGCCGGCGACGGCTTCACCACGCTGCGCGGCGCCGCCGCGGCCAATCGTGACCGCGAGCTGCAGCTCCTGCGCGACAAAAAGGAATATCGCGACCTGATGGCAGCACTCAACGGGACGCAATGATCACGAAGGCCACCGTGCCATCGTATCGGCTGATCGCTATCGGGGTCGTGGACTACCAGACATGGACGCGGTCCGCCGGCGCCAGGTAGAGCTTGTCGCCGGGTTTCACGCCGAACGCCGCGTACCAGGCGTCCATGTTCCGGACGATGCCGTTGACGCGATATTCCTCCGGGCTGTGCGGATTGGACAGCAATTGCGCGCGCAACGCGCCTTCGCGTGCCTTGCCCTGCCAGCTCTGCGCATAGGCGATGAAGAAGCGCTGGTCGCCGGTATAGCCGTCGATCACCGGCGGCTCGCCATGGCGCGCGACGTAGCGGCGATAGGCGGCATAGGCCGCCTCCAGCCCGCCGAGATCCCCGAGATTCTCGCCCAGGGTCAACTCGCCCTTGATGTGCACGCCGGGGATCGGTTCATAGGAATCGAACTGCGCGACGAGCTTCTGCGCGTGCGCGGTGTAACGGTCGGCCGAAAGCTTGGTCCACCAGCCGCGCAGCTTGCCCGTGGCGTCGAACTGGCGCCCCTCGTCGTCGAAGCCATGGCCCATTTCGTGGCCGATCGTCGCACCCGTCTCGCCATAATTGACCGCGGGATCGGCGGCGGGATCGAAAAAGGGTGGCTGCAGGATCGCGGCGGGGAAGGTGACCTGGTTGGTCAGCGGGTTGTAATAGGCATTCACTTCCTGGACGTTCATGTCCCACAGGGTGCGGTCGACCGGCTTGCCCAGCCGCGACAATTCGAGTTTCCACTGGAAATCGTCCGCGTCGATCGCATTGGCGAGCGGGTCGGTCGGCGACACGGTCATTGCCGAATAGTCGATATATTTGACCGGATGGCCGATCCGCGGGTCGAACGCCGCAAGCTTGACGAGCGCTTCCTTGCGGGTCGGCTCGTCCATCCAGGCAGCGTTCTCTATCTTTTCCTTGTAGGCGGCGCGCAGGTCGCCGATCAGCTCGGTCATCTGGCGATCGGTTTCCGCGGTCCAGTGATGCTGGGCGTAGAGTTCGCCGACCGCCTCGCCGAGATAGTCGTTGAGCAGCCGGACGCCGCGCTTCCAGCGGTCGGACTGGGTCTGCACGTCCTGCAGGGTGCGGCCGTAAAAGTCGAAATGCGCGTCGTCGAACGCCTTGGGCAGGTATTGCGCATGGTCGCTGATGAAGCGGAAGGTCATCCAATCCTTCCAGGTCGCGAGCGGCGTCGCCGCGATCGCCTTGCCCGCCGCGCTCACCGCGCTCGGTTCGGCGACGACGACGGTCGGCATCTTGCCCAGCCCGATCTTCGCCAGGACCGGCGTCCAGTCGAATTGCGGTGCGAGCGTGGCGAGCTGCGCGCGCGTCATCGGGTTGTAGGTCTTGACCGGATCGCGCCGTGCCTCGGGCGTCCACTGATCCTTCGCCAGCACCGTCTCGAGCGCGATGATCGCATCGGCCCTGGCCGCGCCGCCGGGGATGCCGGCGAGGTCGAACATCCGCGCGATATAATCGTGATACGCCTTGCGGAAGGCGACATATTTGGCGTCGGGCAGCAAATAGTAATCGCGCGACCCGAGCCCGAGCCGCGCCTGCCCGGCATCGACCGTATATTGGGTCGGATTCTTCGAATCGGGGCTGACCCCGATATTGATCGGCATGGCGAAGCCGGGTTCGGCCATCAGCGTGACCAGCTGATCGGTATTGCCGACCGCGTCGATCCGCGCGAGCCATGGCTTGAGCGGGGCTGTCCCGCGCGCCTCGATCGCGGGGGCGTCCATATAGGCGCCGTAAAAGTCGGCGATGCGGCGCATCTTGGCGTCGGCGGGGTGCGGGCCGGCATCCTCGACCAGTTTGCGGACCTCCGCCTCCGCTTCGTCGGGCATGTCGTAATTATAGCCCGCGCGCGCCTTGTCGGGAGCGATCGGCGCGGTCTTGAGCCACGTGCCCTCGGCATAGCGGAAGAAGTCGTCGCCCGGCTTCACCGACTTGTCCATCGACGCATAGTCGACGCCCCATGGGCCGTATTTGGGCTTCGGCGTGCCGCTCTGCGCCAGCGCCAGTCCCGAAATCCCCAGCAGCAACAGGCCCGTAACGCGCTTGATCGCCATCATCGACTCCCCGAAATGTCCGGGGGTGTGTTGTCAGACCATGGCGGCCGACAAAAGCGGAATCTTGGCGATCAGGCAGCTTCGGCGGCGATCCGGCGCAGCGCCTGTTCGAATGCTTCGGGTGGCTGGCCGCCCGAAATGAGGTAGCGGTCGTCGATGACGATCGCCGGAACCGAGTGGATGCCCCGCGACTGCCATAGCCGCTCGGCATCGCGCACGTCCTGCGCATAGCGGCCCGAGTCGAGCACCTCCCGTGCGGCGTCGCCGTCGAGCCCGGCGCGCTCGGCCGCCGCGACCAGCACATCGGTGTCGGACACGTCGAGCCCGTGTGTGAAATTGGCTTCGAGCAGGACGTGCTTGAGCGCGGCCTGCCGCCCTTCGCCTGCCGCCCAGTGGAGCAGGCGATGCGCGTCGAACGTATTATACACGCGGCGCCCGTCCATCCCGCCCATGTCGAATCCCACCGCCGCTGCACAGTCGCGGATGACGCCGCGATTGGCAGCCGCCTGCTCGGCGCTGATCCCGTATTTGCGGGCGATATGCTCGGCGCCGTCTTCTCCTTCGGGCGGCATGTCGGGATTGAGCTCGAACGGCTGGAACGTGATCGTGGCGTCGATCAGGTCGCCGGTTCGGGCCAGCGCCTGTTCCAGCCCGTTGAGCCCGACCGCGCACCAGGGGCAGGCGACGTCGGACACGAAATCGATCTTCATGGAATGGGGCATTCGCGTTCCTCGTGCGTGGAACGACGGACATGGGGACGGCGCCCGGCAATGTCATCGGCGGCCAGGATTTCGGCCGCCGGCACGTTCGATCAGAACGGCGCGGCGACGGTCTCGAAGTCGAGATGGTCGGCGTCGAAACCCTGCGGTCCCGGGATCGCTTCGAGGTTGCGGACCTTGATCGCCGGGATCGGCGAATGGCCGACGACCGCCGATCCCGACCCGTCGAGTTCGACGCGCGCGTCACCCGCGATCAGGGTCATGCCCTTCAGCGTGCCCGGCGTGTAATGGACGACCAGATCATAACCGCGCGGCGCGTTGCAATATTCTCGGATCGCGCCGAGCTCGACCGAACCGGGCGTTGCGGTGCCGTCGACCGCACCCGAATTCCCGGCGCCGGTGCTGACATTGCACATCACCGGAACCTGTAGAAGCAGGTTGATCCCGAAGGACTCGCCGTGGGCGACAGACGTACCCGCCATCGCGAGCAGCGCGCCCGCCATCAACTTTCCGATTCTGCCACTCATGATGATACCCGCCGTTCACAGAAGAATGCGGCGGTCAAAATAGGGTGGCTCGGTTAAGGATTGGCAAAAGTACAAATTTTCCAAAACGAGTATGATCAGGATCAATATTGCTTTGTAAAAAACGGACAAGAACAGCCCCATCCGGCCCGATCTTCCAAAAAAAAATCATTGGATTCTATCATCTTGGGGTGATCTTGGAATGGCGGTCGGTTTCGGGACAAGTAAATGTCCAATGTTAACCATCCGTTAGACTCGACTCCATGCCGATTTATGTATTTGGTATATCGAACGTTAGGGATGAGTCGCGGTGGGGGGAATGCAGGGCAAACAGCCGCGCTTCGCGGCCGCAATCGTCGTGGGCTTCGTCGCGCTGTTCGGCGCATGCGGCTCCGCCGCAGACGAGCTTCCGGCAGCCAAATCGCTGACGCTGGAGGTACAGGGCGAGATCGCCGAGCATTGCGCGATGGGGTCTATCCCCGACCTCGCGCTCGGGGAGCTGTCGAACGTTCGCGGCGAATATCGCCAGCATATTGCGCTCGATTGCAACATCCCGATCGATATCACGGTCAAGTCAGCCAACGGCGGACTCGCCAACACCCAATATCCGAGCGGACAGGGCCCCTATAAAGGCAAGCTGGGCTACCAGCTCGGACTGACTCTTCCGATCCGCAAGCCGGCTCCCGGTGTGGTGACCGGCACGTTCAAAAGCGGCCAGATGCTCGGCGGCGCGACGCTCTCCAGTAATGGCGGCGTGGCGATCGACGGCCTCGACATGACGATCGAGTTCGACCGGCTGCGCGGCGACGATGCGCTGCTCGGGGGAGATTATTCGGAAGTTATCGAGATCACGGTCCAGCCGGGTTGATCGGCGGGCGGTGGTATATTTGGCGCGCGGGCAGCCGTGCCGGATTGTTGATCCAGCTGCCAGGTCTCTCGCGTCGCTTGCGGCACGGGCGGCTTGATTAAACTAGGGAGAAAGAACGTGAAGAAGGCTTTCGCATTGACCGCTGCGGCGATCGCAATGATCGCGGCGACCGGCGCCACCGCGTCGACCCACTCGGTGACCCCGGGTTATTATGGCAACCCCGGCTATCAGCCCCCGATTTGGGCGGTGAACGGCTGGAACATTCCTGACGACACCACTACCGCTACGCCGGACGTGACCAATACGTTCACGCTGACCGGCACCGTCGCCAAGGATTGCTCCTATTATGGTGGCCCGTCGACCAGCCACAGCATCCCGCTGGGCGCGATCGGCGTGAAGAACGGCGATACCGAGACGGCGACGACCGCGTTCAACCAGGCGTCGACGTTCAACATGGACATCAGCACGACCAGCGCGGGCTGCAACTTCAACAACACCGTCACGATCAAGAAGAGCGCCGACGGCCTGGTGAACTCGGCGGCGGGCGGCTATGACAAAAACCAGTTCACCGCGAACATCCCGTACACGATCAACGCAGGCCTGACCGGTACGACCAACACCACCGGCCCGGCGCTTGGTACGTATATTCCGATCACGCTCGGTGATACCGATGCTCAGAAGCAGGTTCACCTCGGCGCGTGGCGCTCGAACCTGAACATGGGCCTGGTCTTCACCGCCCAGTCGAAGGGCCTCGTCGCCGGTAATTACACCGACACGATCACCGTCGAACTGGCGGTCGATACCGCTTCGTAAGAGGCCATCGGTAAGGGGAGGGGTCGCATGGGCCCCTCCCCGCGCCAAGCGCCCATGATGCCGCTCCGCGGATAGCCCGCGGTGCGGCTGACGATGTTTCCCGGGGGACGAGATAGTGTTCAACAAAATGGCAATCCGCTGGCTCGCGGCCGGCGCCATTGCGGCTGTGGTGCCGCTGGGGGCCCAGCTCTGGGCGATGCGTGTTTCCCCGATGGTCGTCGAGATGGCGAGCAGCGGCGCGAAGGCGACCGCGCGCGTCGAGGTCGAGAATTCGGGGACTGGTCTGCTGGCGTTCGAAACGCATATCACCCGGCTCGAATACGATGCTGACGGCAAGCAAATCGAGGTACCGGCAGACAACGACTTTCTCGTTTTCCCACCGCAAGGCACTTTGCCCGCGAACGGCCGCCAGGTGATCCGCCTGCAATGGCTGGGGGGCGCCGACATGCCGGCGTCGAAAAGCTATTATATGTCGGTCAACCAGCTGCCGATCGCGATCGCGCCTGACGGGACGTCGAGCAAGTCCGGCGGCGAGGTCCAGATCATCTATCACATGAAGGCGCTCATCACCGTCGCTCCGCCCAACGCGAAGCCCGTCGTCGAGGTCGTGTCGGCGGAGCCGGTCATGGTCCAGCCCAAGGCAGAGGCGGGCCAGCCGGTGCCTGCCAAGATACCGGGCCTGACGGTCAAGTTCCGCAACACCGGCACGCGCTACGCGATGCTTGCAGGCGCGCGCTGGGTGATCGACGGCACAGGCATCGACAAGCAGCCCATCCACGTCGAATTGTCTCGCGAGGATCTCTCGCGGCTGATCGGTGTAGGCTATCTCGCGCCGAGCAACGGTACCCGTGTGTTCGAGGTGCCGATCGGCAAGACCTTCGCTCCGGGGTCGGTGAAGATTCGCTTCCAGCCGTGAAAATTCGCCTCGCTTTGCTGGCGTCGAGCGCGTTGCTGTGCGCCCCGCCGGCGTTCGCGCAAGTTTCGATTCCCCTGCCGGGCGGGCGGCCCACACCCAATCCCCCGCCCGCCCCGGCACCCTCGCCCGCACAGCCCGCGCCGACGGTGAACGGCCAGACGACGGTGCCCCTGCCGGGCGGCCCGCGCGAGGTTCCGCCACTATCGCCCGCGATCAACCCCTATAACCGCGACATCGACCTCACCGTCCCGCTGACCTATCGTGATCGCATCCTCGGTGACATTCCAATCCTGATCACCAAGGATAGCCGCTTCTTCGTCTATCGCGAGACGTTCGAGAAGTTGATCGACTCGCTGCTCAACGACGGCGGCAAGACGAGACTGGCCAACAAGCTCGGCCAGCTCGAGCGCTTTGCGCCCGATGATCTTGCGGGCACCGGGCTGCAGTTGCAATACGATCCGAGTACGCTGTCCATCGTCATTCTGTCGATCGACGCCGGCGATAGGGTGCCCGAGCGACTGTTCGATCGGCCCAAGGACAAGCAGCTGGAGCCCGACATCAAGCCGGCCGGGGTGTCGGGCTATGTCAACATCAATATCGCGCAGAGCTACCAATGGAGCGGCGGCCGGAATGTCGGCCCCTCTGCCTTCTTTTCGGGTGCCTTCCGCATGGGCGGCTTCGTGCTGGAAGGTGAGGGCAATCTCGCCGATAATCCGACGTTGAACGGCACCGCCACCAAATATCGGTTCGACCGCAATTTTCTCCGCCTGGTCTATGACGACCCGCGATCCTATACGCGTTGGGAAGCGGGTGATCTGACTCCCGATATTCGCGGCCAGCAGGGTTATGCCCAGCTCGCCGGTTTCGGTGTCTCGCGTGAGCGCAATCGCTTCGACCTGACACGAAGCGCGATCCTGCAGAGCAATCGCCAGATAGTACTCACCAACGATTCGGTGGTCAGCATCTATCGCAACGGCGTGCTCTTCAAACAGCAGAGGCTGCAATCGGGCGTTTACGATCTGAGCTCGCTGCCACTGTCGACCGGCAGCAATGACGTACGGGTCGAAGTGCGTGATGATGCCGGGCGCGTGCAGAACTTTCAGTATCAGAGCTATCTCGATCCGATCGATCTGGTTCCGGGCGATTACGAATATAGCGCGAACATTGGTTTCGTGGGCGATCAATTGGGAAGCTCGCCGCACTACACGCGCGAAATTGCCTTCACCGGCTTCTATCGCAAGGCGTTCCTCAACCTGCCCGCGATCGGCATCGGCCTTCAGGCGAGCAGAAAGATTCAGCAGGTGGTCGCGCAGACCCAATATCTGCTGCCTAATGGTGGCCGGGTCCAGTTCGACGGCGGCATCAGCAACGCCAAGGGCAACGGCATGGGCTATTCGGTGTCGCTCGGTTACGACCAGTCGTTCGACCGTGGCGGCAACGTCGACTCCGCGTCGATCCGGGTCTATTATCAAAGTCGCTATTTCGGCGGGCTGGGCAACAGCCTGCCCGACAATTCGACTGCGCTCAGCGTCGATGCCCAATATACTCGCGCGCTCAGCACCAAGTTGCTGGTCACGATCGACGGCAGTTATCTCAAGGGACGCGGCGGCACCGGAAACAGCTACCGGCTCGGCGGCACTGTGTCTTACCGCTTGACGGAAAAGTGGGGGATTCGCGCCGGCGTCGATTACGCCCGCTTCTCCGACCGGTTCGCGCGTCAGCACGGGATCGGGGCGTTCCTATCGCTGGTGTATCAGCCCAACTACCGCTCGCGCGCCGAAGCGCGATATGACTCGGGGACTGATACCGCGAGCGCGTCGTACAACCGGTCGAGCTCGGGCCGGATCGGGAGCTTGGGCTATGGCGCAACGGTCGAGCGCGATCCCGGCAATGCCAGTGTCGCCGGCTACGCCGACTATACTGCCAACCGGTTCAACCTGTCAGCATCGCAATCGACCTTCGGCACGACAGTGGGAAAAATCGGCAACGCCCAAGTGAGTACCTTGCGTCTGGGTACCGCGATCGTCTTCGCCGACGGTCATTTCGCGACCAGCCGGCCGGTTACCGACAGCTTCGCGATTCTTTACCCCTACAAGACGCTCAAGGGAAAGACGGTGGTCGCAGGCCAATCGGTGGCCGATGCCGACTATGTCAGCAAGAGCGATTTTACCGGCGGCGCGGTCAACAATTATCTGACATCCTACGCCGATCAGTCGGTAACGTACGACGTCAAGGATCCCCCCGCCGGATATGACCTCGGGCCAGGAGTGTATCGTGTGCGACCTGCTTACAAGAGCGGCTATGCCGTTCGCGTCGGCACCGACGCGTTCGTGAGCGCTACGGGAACGCTGACCAACGCCGACGGCTCACCAGTCAAACTCGGCGTGGGCGTGGTTCGCCCGGTAGGTAAGGCCAACGACGCGGCACTGCCATTCTTTACCAATTCGGTCGGGCGCTTCGCGGTGATGAGTCTGAAGCCCGGCGTGCGGTACGAAGTGACGCTGCGCGACGGCGCGGGCCATTTCGAAATCGACGTACCCTCGGATACAAGCGGCCTGGTGACGCTTGGCACGGTCAAGCTGGGACAGGCGGGAGAATAGCCATGACGATCGGTCGCTTGCTGGCGATGGGGGCGGTGGTGCTGGGAGCGGGCATTCCCTGCGCGGCGGCCGCGCAAGGCGTATCGGCGGCGCAGGCGCGCATGCCCGAATGTCATCTCCGCATCGAGGCCCCGGTATCGAACTGGGTGATCCGTGGCTTCGATCCATTCGGGTCGGCGCCGGCATCGGACGAATTCGATCTGACGTTCTACAATGACGGCGGCGCGGCGTGTCGCGTGCGGCCGAGTTTCGACACCGACCAGCAGCCGTTCGGGCTCGATCAGGGAACCAACCCACGGCTGGTTTACACCTTGCTGAACCGCACCAGTAACGAGGACGTGACGCCGCGTAGCGGTCGAACCATCGCCTCCCCTGCGCGGCCGCTGGTCGTCGTCAATCCCGGGGGCTCGCAGACGCTTCGTTTCGGATTGGTCGTTGCGACCGACGATCTCAGGACTGACGGCCTGTTCAGCCAGAATCTCCGGCTCACTGCCGAGGACGAGCAGGGGGGAGCGCAGGCTAGCCGGCAACTGACGATCGGGCTCGATGTCAAGCCGGCGGCGCTGGTTGGGCTATCCGGGGCGTTCACCCGCAGTGAAGGGCGTGCAATGGTAGATCTCGGCCCGCTTCAGGAAGGAGTGGCCGCCGTCCCATTGTCGCTCTATGTCGAGAGCACTCGCGGTTTCACCGTGTCCTTCGAATCGCAGAATAACGGCAAGCTGAAGCTCGCTGGTACCGACTGGGCGATCCCCTACGGCATCGTCGTCGGCGACCGTGCGCTGATCCTGGGCGGTGATGCCAGCTACACCTCGTCGCTTGGCACCGATCGGGCGCGCCGCACGGTGCCGTTCCGCTTCGCGATCGGTAACGTCGCGCAGAAGCGCGCCGGGACCTATTCGGACGTCATTACGGTCTCGATCTCGGTCAATTGATGCCACGGCGAATGCGACATTTCGCATAGCCGAATGGGCGGGCGGTTTACGCGCACTTAATCGTGTTGGGTGCATGGAGATCGTCATGCTCCACGCGCCCGTCGCCAAGCCGGAACCCGAAAATGAGGCGTCAGCCCCCTCGCTGTTCGCGCAGGCGCGGTCGGCGGTAATCTGGCGGTCGGGCGCGCAGATCGTCGGACAGATGATCACCTGGGCGGCCACCTTCCTCGTCATCCGCATCCTCAATCCGCACGATTACGGGCTGTTCGCGATGACGCAGGTCGTGCTGTCGCTGCTCAACATGCTGAACGGCGCCGGCCTCGCCAGCGGGCTGATCCAGAAACCCGACGCCGACGAGCGCACGATCCGTCAGCTCTACGGCATGCTGATCACGCTCAATTTCTCGCTCGGCGCGCTGCAATTCGCGATCGCGCCGCTGGTTGCCGCCTATTTCCGTCAGCCGATCGTCGCCGACCTGCTGCGCGTGCAGTCGTTCCTCTATTTCACGACGCCGTTCGTGGCCTTTCCCTATGCGCTGCTCGCGCGGGCGATCGACTTCAAGCATCAGGCCAAGGTCTATCTGTTGTCGTCGGTGACCGGCGCGCTCGCGGCCTTGGCCGGGGCCTATGCCGGGCTCGGCGTATGGACGCTGATCCTGGCACCGGCGGTGCTGTTCAGCACGCGCGCGATCGGCATGACGCAGGCGGCGGGACATCATTACCGGCCGCTGTTCGATTTCCGCGGCGCGGGCGACCTCGCCAAGTTCGGTGGGCTGATGGCGGCCGGGCAGCTGTTCTGGGTGCTGCAGAGTCAGGCCGACGTGTTCATCGCGGGGCGGGTGCTGATTCCGGCGACGCTTGGCCTCTACACGACCGGGCTGTTCCTGACCCAGATCCTGGTGTCCAAGTTCGTGCCGGCGATCAACGACGTCGCCTTCTCGATCTATGCGCGCATGCAGGACGATCGTGCCGCGGTCGCCGACGGCTTTGCGCGCTCGTCGCGGCTGGTGATGCTGGTCGCGATGCCCTTCTATGTCGGGCTGGCGGTGACCGCGGTGCCGCTGGTGACGACGGTGCTCGGGCCCAAATGGGTCGCGGCGGCGCCGCTCGTCCGGCTGCTCGCGATCGCCATGCCGGCGATGACGATGCAGGTGCTTTTCAGCCCGGCGTGCAGCGCAATGGGTCGGCCGGGGATCAACGTCCATACCGGAATGATCGGCGCGGTGATCCTGCCGGCCGCTTTCGCCATCGGGTTGCGCTGGGGCGTGACGGGCCTCGCCGCGTCCTGGTCGTTCGCGTACGCCCTCTATCTCGTCATCACCGCGTGGCGGGTGCTGCCGGTGCTCGGCCTGTCGGGATGGGCGCTCGCGAGAGCCATCCTCCCGACGGTCGTCGCCGCGCTGGCCATGGGGGGCGTCGTCCTGTTGCTCGACGGCGCGTTGCCCGCGATGATGGTGCAGGTGCGGCTGACGATCCTCGTTGCCGCCGGTGGTCTCGCCTATCTCGGCTGGCTGTGGCTGTTCGCGCGGGCCACGTTGCTCGAAGCGGTCTCGGCAGCGCGCGGCAAGCCCTATTATCGCGCTGACGAGCGCCCCGCCCAGGTCACCAGCGCGGCCTGATAACCCGGCGCCGGCTCGAACGACGTCAGCATCCAGCCGCCTTCGTCGCTGGTGAAGCGCGCGGGCTCGCCGGGCGCGACCGACACGGTGAAGGCGTCGAGCGGGTAGGACAGGCCGAGGCCGAGCGCCTTCACATAGGCTTCCTTGCGCGTCCAGCAATTGAAGAAACCGGCGACCCATCGTTCCGGCGGCAGCTTTATCAGCGCGTCGTATTCGGCCGGCGCGAACAGCCGCTTCGCCACCTTCGGACAGGCGAGCTCGGGATTGCGCCATTCGATATCGCAACCGATCGCGACGCCGCGTGCGGTCACGATCAGCGCACGTCCGTTGGAATGCGAGAGATTGAAGCGGAGGTCGGGATCGTCGAGCAGCACCGGCTTGCCATGCGCGTCCTCGGCCAGCCACAGCGCGTCGGGGGCGATGCCGAGATCGTTGCCGAGCAACTCGCGCAACTGGCCGCGCCGCGCGACGAAACGATCGCGATCGCGATCGTGGCGAAACCGTGCGGCGCGCTCGCGCTCGGCGATGTCGAGCCACGCGGCGTAGCGGGCGAGATCGTCCGCGCCGACGTCGAGGTCGACCAGCGCGATCGTCGCCGCCGCCGGCGTCGGGTCGATCGCGATCACTTCCATGGCGGGCTCAGCCAGCCGGACGGCCGAGGCGGTCGAGCGCGTCGTTCAGCCGGGCCGCGAAGATCGCGACATTGGGCGGCTCCGCCATCGTGCCGTGCGTGCCGGGGATATCGTGGGATTCGAGGGGGCCGCGCACGACCTCGGCCCAGCCCGGCCGGCTGTCGAGCACCGCGAGGCGCTCGGCCGGCTGGAACAAGGCGACCGCGCCGTCATACGCGCCGGGAAAATAACCATAGGCGGCCTGTTCCATCTGCGCGGCGAACACGCGATAGCGGCCCTCGCGCTCGGCGATCTCAGCGACACCGACCTCCTCCATCAGTCCGCGCGCGCGGTCGAAGGCATAATCGAGGCGCTTGCCGATTGGCAGGTTGTTCCACACGCCGAGATGATAGCGCGCCTTGCTCATCCGCATCTGCGCCGACGTGATGCGCTGGAACGCGACCGGGTTCATCGAATGGCCGAGCGCGAGCAACGGCACGTCCTCGCCGCTCTCGCGCAATTGCCGTGCGACCTCGAACGCCATGATGCCGTTGGTGCACCAGCCGCCGATCAGATACGGCCCCTTGGGGCGAGTCTCGCGGATCACCGCCACGATTGCCGATGCCATCTGCTCGAAGGTCATGCCGGGCTCGAGCGTGCGCTCGAGGATCGGGCCGAGCGGCAGGCCGAGGAAAGGACGGTCGGTGCCCATCGCCTCGGCCAGCGCCATGAACGTCGGGCCGCCGTCGAGCCACAGCAGCGGCAATTGGTCGCCCTTGGGCTGGAGGGGTACCCAGTCGCCGAGATCGGCGGTGGCGTCGCCGTCGATCCGTTCGGCGAGCTTGTCGAGCACCGGCGCCTGGAAGAATTCGGCCATGCCGATGCGGCGGCCCCATTGTTGCTCGATGCGGACCAGCAGGCGCGCGACGAGCAGCGAATGCCCGCCCAGTTCGAAGAAGCTGTCGTCGCGGCTGACCTGACCGATGCGCAGCAGGTCGCACCAGATCGCGGCGAGCATGGTCTCGGTCTCGCCCCGCGGCGGTTCGATCTTGCGTGCACCCGCACCGCCGGGTTGCGGCAGCGCCTTGCGATCGACCTTTGCATTCGGCGTCATCGGCAGCGCCGGCAGATGCTCGAAATGCGAGGGGATCATGTAATTGGGGAGCGTCTTGCCGAGATGCGCGCGCAACTCGGCGCGGCTCGGCATCTCGTTGCCGCGCGTCACGACATAGGCCGCGAGCGCGCGCTCGCCCGAGGCGTCGGGCCAGCTGCGGACCGCGGCGGCGGCGATCTCGGGATGCTCGGCGAGCGCGCCTTCGATCTCTTCGACCGCGACGCGATAGCCGCGGATCTTCTCGTCATTGTCGACCCGGCCGAGGCACAGGATCGTGCCGTCGGCCTGGTAGCGGGCGAGGTCGCCGGTGCGGTACAGCCGTTCGCCCCGGATCTCGACGAAGCGCTCGGCGGTAAGGTCGGGGCGGTGGCGATAGCCCTGCGCCAGACCGGCACCGCCGATGAACAATTCGCCGACCACGCCGATCGGCGCGGTGTTTCGATACCGGTCGAGGATGTGGATCGTGGTGTTGGCGAGCGGGCGACCGATCGGCACCGGGCCGTCGCCCGTGGTGACGCGCGCAAGCGTCGACCAGATCGTCGTCTCGGTCGGGCCGTAGACGTTCCACACTTCGCCCGAGCGCTGGATCAGGCTTTCGGCGAGATCGCGCGGCAGCGCCTCGCCGCCGCACAGGAGGCGCAAGCCGGGCGCGCCCTGCCAGCCGGCCTCGATCAGTGCGCGCCAGGTGGCGGGCGTCGCCTGCATGACGCTGGGCTTTGCGCTAACGAACAGCTCGTTGAGCTGGCGCGGGTCGGCAGTAACGCTTTTGGGTGCGAGGATCAGCTCGCCGCCGCTGATCAGCGGCAGGAACAGTTCGAGCCCGGCGATATCGAATGACAAGGTCGTGACCGCGAGCAGCGAATCCTCGGCGCTGAAGCCCGGGGTCGCGCGGAACGACTCCAGCAGGTTGATCAGTGCACCATGGCCGATCTCGACGCCCTTGGGATTGCCCGTCGAGCCCGAGGTGTACAGCACATAGGCGAGATCGCCCGGCTGCACCGCCACGGCGGCTGGAGCCGGAGCATCTGGCCGGACGTCGTCGATCAGGATGCGCGGCAGGCCGCAATCGGTGAGGACATGGTCGAGCGCATGCTCGCTGAGCAGCGCCTTCGCGCCTGCATCCTTGGCGATATAGTCGAGCCGCGCGGCCGGGAAATCGGGATCGAGCGGCAGATAGGCCGCGCCGAGACGGTGCACCGCCAGCAACGCGGCAACCATGTCGGGCGAACGGTCCAGGCAGATGCCGACCAAGTCACCTTTTTCGATGCCGGCCGTTTGCAGCGACGCCGCGATCGCCCCGGCACAGGCGTCGAGCATGGCGTAACTGACAGCGTGGTCGCCGAAGCGGATCGCCGTGGCGTCCGGGTGCGCGGCGACCTGCGCGCGAACCGCGTCAGGAAGGAGCGCCGGCGCCGGCGTGACCTCGGTCGCGTTCCAGTCGACCAGCAGGTGCTGACGCTCTTCCGCGCCGAGCAGTGGCAAATCCTTGAGCGGCACCGTCGCGTCGGCGACCACGCCCTCCAGGATCGTCATGTAATGGCCGATCATCCGCCGCACGGTCGACGGGTCGAACAATTCGGTCGAATAGAGGAAGCGGCCGTGCATCCCCTCGTTCTGGCGTTCGTCGAGCTCGAGATAGAGGTCGAACTTGGCACCGCCGACGACGACGTCCATCTGCGTCAGGTCCCAGCCGTCAGGGAACGGATCGACCGGCGGCTCGATCGAGAACAGGCAATTGAACAACGGATGCGTGCCCGGTTGGCGCTTGACGTCGAGTGCGCGGACCACCTCGTCGAACGGCGCTTCGCTCGCCGCCAGCGCGCCGAGCACGGAATCGCGGACCTCGATCAGGAAGTCGCTGAACCGCGTCTCGCCCCTGGGCTTGGCGCGCAGCGAGATCGTATTGAGGAAATAGCCGACGACATTTTCGAGTTCGGGACGGCGGCGCAGGTCGGTGACCCCGCCGACGATGATGTCTTCCTCGCCCGAATAGAGATGGAGCTGCGTGTGATAGGCGGCGAGCAGGGTCATGTAGAGCGTCACGCCGTGGCGCCGGCCGACCTGCTTCAGATTCTCGATCAGGCCGTTGGGGATCTCGAACACTTCCATCGACCCGGCATGGGTCGGGCGGGCCGGCTTGGTGCGGTCGCCCACCAGTTCGAGCTTGGGCGGGGCGTCGGCGAGCGTGCGGCGCCAATACTCGATCTGCTTCTGGATCGGCGCGCTCTTGAGATGCTCCTGCTGCCACACGGCATAATCGCCATATTGCAGCGCCGGCATCGGCAGCGGCGACGGCGCGCCGCGCGAGAAGGCGTCGTACAATTTGGCCAGCTCGGGCACGATCACGCGGTAAATCGCGACGCCGTCGAAGATGATGTGATGGAGCGTGAAATAGAGCCGGTGATTGTCGTCGGCGAGCTTGATGATCCGCGCACGGAACAGCGGCGCGTCGGAAAGGTCGATCGCACGGCGGGCATCCTCCTGGCCGATCGCCAAAGCGGCGGCGTCGCGCTCGTCCTCGGGCAGATGGCTGACATCGTCGTATGGCAGCGGGATGTCCTGATGCTCGCGGACGCGCTGTACGAGGACGCCATTCTCTTCGACGAACGCGGTGCGCCAGGCTTCGTGACGGCGCAGGATCTCGTTGACGCTGCGCTCCATCGCGCCGCGGTCGAAGCTGCCGAAGCGATGGATCGTGATCGATTCGTTGTAGAGCGGCATGTCCGGCGCCATGATGGCGTGGAGCCACACCTGGCGCTGGTCGGCCGAGAGCGGGATCTCGGCGTCGGGCGCGCGCTTCTCGATCGGCTGCGGCTTGGCGGCGGCAACCCCGCCGCCGCGCATCATCTTCTCGAGCAGCGCCCGCTTCGAGGCGGACAGGTCGACATGCGCGTTCACTTGGGTCAGGCCTCGACGGGACGGAAAGCGAGCGGGAGGGCGGAGAGGCCGCGCAGCCCCGAATTGGTCCGCCATTCGAGATTGCTCTCCGGCACTGCGACGCGGATGTCCTCCATCCGCGCGAGCAAGGCGAGATAGGAGATCCGCGCTTCCATCCGGGCCAGCGCCGCGCCGAAGCAGAAATGCGCCGCCCAGCCGAAGGCGAGGTGGCGATTGTCGGTTCGCATGAAATCGAGCTCGTCGGGATTGGCGAAGCGATCGGGGTCGCGATTGCCGGCGGCCATGACCGCCATTACCGCTTCGCCCTTCTTCATCAGCTTGCCGCCGATTTCCGTATCCTGCTTGACGATGCGCGCGGTGTGCTGGCTGGGCGTCTCGTAGCGCAGCAATTCCTCGACGGCGGTCTCGATGATCTCGGGATGCGCGCGCAATTGCGCCATCTTGTCCGGTTGCCGCGTGAGTGTCAGCAGGCCGTTGCCGATCAGGTTGGTGGTGGTCTCCTGCCCGCCGACCATCGTCACGATGGTGTTGGCGATGACCTCGTCCTCGGACAGGCGCTGGCCGTCGACCTCGGCATCCATCAGCGAGCGGATCAGCCCGTCATGCGGGTTGCGTTCCTGCTCGCGCACCGCGTCGCGGAAATAGCCGGTCATGTCGGCGACGCATTTGAGCACGTCGCGGATGCGGTCCGGGTTGTGCTGGAAGTTGCCGAGCATCTCGGCGAAGGTCGCCGACCAGGATTTGAGCTGACGGTGATCCTCCAGCGGCACGCCGAGCAGACCGGCGGTGACGATCGCCGGGAACGGTTCGGCGAAATCGGCGATCAGCTCGCACTCGCCGCCCGCGACCGCCTTGTCGAGCAGGCCGTAGGCGATCTCGCGAACCTTGTCCTCCATCGCCTCGACCCGGCGCGGGGTGAAGGCGCTCATGCACAGCTTGCGCAACCGGGTGTGATCTGGCGCGTCGAGGAACAACATCTGCCGCGCCATCAGGTCGGCGACCGGGCCGAGCGACGGCAGACCGAGTGCCTCCATCTTGGTCGGGTCGGGCGTGCGGTCGGCGCTGAATTCCTTCAGCACGAAATGCACGTCCTCGTACCGCGTGACGACCCAGGTGTGCATGAAGGGATCCCACATCACCGGCGCTTCCTCGCGGAGGCGCCGGTAGAAGGGGAACGGATCGGCGTGCACTTTCGGGTCGAGCAGCTGGAACAGGCTGAGGCTCGGGTCGAACGGCTGGGCCGCGGCGATAGGCGAATGCTCGGTCATGTCTGTCGGCGCTCCGTTGGCCGTTATTGCTGGGCGCGGCTGGCCGCCTCGTCGTCGTCCATCGCCTCGATCATCGCGATCAGGATCTCCTCGATCCGGGCGCCGAGCTGGCGGATGGTCGGCGCCTGGAACAGGTCGCGCAGCGTCAGGTCGATGCCGAACGCTTCGCCCGCGCGCAGCACCACCTGGGTGCCGAGCAGCGAATGGCCGCCGAGCAGGAAGAAATTGTCGTCGACGCCGACATTGCCGCGACCGAGCACCTCGGTGAGGATCTCGGCGAGCTTCTCTTCCGCCGGCGTCTCGGGCGCGGCGAAGCCGGCCGAGGCGAGCGCGTTGGCATCGCTCGGTTCGGGCAAGGCGCGCTTGTCGAGCTTGCCGTTGGCGGTCAGCGGGAGCGCGTCCATGCGGACGAACGCGCTCGGGATCATGTATTCGGGCAGGGTCTTGCCGAGGAATTCGCGCAGTTCTTCGGCCGAGAGCGGATCCTTCTCGACCACATAGGCGACCAACATGTCGCCGCCATCGGGCGACGGCGCCGCGACCACCGCACCCGAGCGGACGCCGGGATGCGTGCGCAGGATGCTGGCGGTTTCCTCGGGCTCGACGCGATGGCCGCGCACCTTGGCCTGGTCGTCGACGCGGCCGTGGAAGGTGATCTGGCCGTCTGGCCGCCACGCGGCGCGGTCGCCGGTGCGGTAGAAGCGCGCGCCGTCGATCGTGACGAACGTCGCAGCGGTCATATCGGGCTGGTGGCGATAGCCACGCGCGACCTGCGGGCCGCCGATATAGATTTCGCCCTGGGCGTCACCGACCACCGGATTGCGGTCGGCGTCGAGGATCCGGATGGTCGTGCCAGTGATCGGATAGCCGATCGCCGGCAGGCCGGTCTCCTGATCGCCCGGCGGCACGATCGCCGACGTGGCGACGACGGTGCATTCGGTCGGGCCGTAATTGTTGACGAGCGCGAACGGCAGGCCGGCACGCGGGCGGCCGAGCAGGCGGTCGGCGCCGGTCAGGATGTAGCGCAGCCGCGTGCCGGTCGCCCAATCGTCACGGACCAGGTCCTGCGCGAGCGCGGTGGGGACGAAGGCAACGGTCACGCCCTGTACGATCAGCCAGGCGCGGAGGCGCTCGTCGGAGGTGCGGACATCGTCGCTCGCCAGCACGACCGAGGCGCCGGCGCACAGATACGGCCAGACTTCCCAGACCGAGGCGTCGAAGCCCAAGCCGGCGAGGTGGCTGCCGCGATCCTCGGTCGTCACACCGAACGCCTCATTGTGCCAGGCGATCAGCCAGGACAGGTTCGCCTGGGTGACCTCTACGCCCTTGGGCTTGCCGGTCGTGCCCGAGGTATAGATGACATAAGCGAGCGCATCGGGGTCGTTGGGCGTCTCGACTTCGGTGTCGTCGGTCAGTGCCTGCCAGTCGAGCGCGACGATCGGGGTCGGGCTGTTCGGCACGCGGCTGGCGGTGTCGTCGCGCCCGACGACCAATTTGCAGGCGGCTTCCCCGACGATCATCTGCAGGCGGCCGTCCGGCCAGCTCGGGTCCAGCGGCAGGAAGGCGGCGCCCGCTTTCCACGCGCCGAGAATGACGGCGAGCTGGTCGAACGAGCGTTCGAGGCAGATGCCGACCAGATCTTCACGCCCCACGCCCCGCGCTTTCAGCCAGGCCGCAACCCGGCGCGCCTGGGCGTCGAGCTCGGCATAAGTCAGCGTGCCGCAAGGCGCGACCAGCGCGATGGCGTCGGGATGGCGCTTCGCCATGTCCGCGACGACGTGCGGGGTTGCGAACGGCGCGGCCGGGGTGGCCGGGGATTCGCCGCCCTGCGACGAATGAAGCGAAGCATTGTGTTGGCTAGCCATGCGGCCGCGCTTAGCGCAGCAGTCGTTTTGATTTATTTAAAGCGAAAGAAACCCTGACTTTTCCACGGGCGTAAACGATGACGGAAGCGGTATCATGTCGGCCGATCTCGTTCTTGTGAACGTTCTCAAAATCGGCAAGGGTGCGATCGGTCGGCGGGTATCGGCGCCGCGAGAGGGAGAGAGATGGACGCTCGGGCCTTGCTGCTGCTCGCCGTACAGGCGACCAACCTGTCGGCGTCCAACTACGCCGCCGATGCGCCGATGGCTGCGCCGCGCACCGCGCCCAGTTGGTCGGACGAATTCGACGGCCCGCGGATCGACACCCGAAAATGGCGCTACGATACGGCGCGCAACAAGGCCGGCTGGTACAATAACGAACGGCAATATTATGCCGCCGCCCGGCCGCAGAACACGCGGATCGTCGACGGCACGCTGGTGATCGAGGCGCGCAGGGAAAGGCTCGCGGCGATGCCCGATTGGGGCGGGCAGGATTACAGTTCGGGCAAGCTGATCAGCCGTCAAAAGCTCGGCTACGGCTTTTACGAGATCCGCGCGAAACTGCCCTGCGCGCGCGGCACCTGGCCGGCGATCTGGCTGCTCCCCGACAGTGGGAAATGGCCCGACGCAGGCGAGATCGACATCATGGAGATGGTGGGCTGGCAGCCCAATGTCGTCCATGCGACCCTGCACTCCGCGCTGTTCAATCACGTCCGTGGCACGCAGCGCGGGGCCGAGAAGGCGGTGCCGACCAGCTGCACCGAATTCCACCGTTACCAGCTCGACTGGACGCCCCGCGCGATCACCATCGGGGTCGACGGCCGCGCCTATATGCGCGTCGCCAACGATCAGCCCGGTGGGCGCGGCGCCTGGCCGTTCGACCGGCCGTACGAAATGATCCTCAATCTCGCGATCGGCGGCGATTGGGGCGGGGCGAAAGGCGTGGACGACGCCGCTCTGCCGCAGACCATGGCGGTCGACTATGTCCGCTATTGGCGGGCGGCAGGCCGGTAGTGTCCGCCATCACGGTCCATCGTATCGGCAGCGAACGGCAGCCGGTCGTCGTGATCGACGATTTCGCGACCGACCCCGATGCATTGCGTGACGCAGCGGTGGCGGCCGTTTTCGGGCCGGCGGCGCATCATTATCCCGGCATCAGGGCCGCCCTGCCGGGCGATTATCTGACGATGCAGTTGCCGGTGATCCACGCCGCGGTCGAGAGCATGTCGGGCGAGGCGGCTCTCGAGACGATCGATGCCAGCTTCTCGATCGTGACGACGCCGCGCGCGGCCTTGTCGATCGCGCAGCGCCTGCCGCATTGCGATGCCCACGACGCCGGACGGATCGCGTTGGTCCATTATCTGTCGCCGGGCGATCGCGACGGCACCGGCTTCTTCCGCCATCGCTCGACCGGGTTCGAGAGCGTCGATACGCGCCGCGCCGCGATCTATGCCGACCAGATCGATGCCGAACTGCGCCACCGCGGCCCGCCGCCTGCCGATTACTGGACCGGCGACGGTGCGTTGTTCGAACGCATCTTCGCGATGGAGCCGCGCTACAACCGCGCGATCGTCTATCCGAGCTTCGTTCTCCACAGCGGCTTGATCGGTGCCGATGCGTCGCTGTCGCCCGACCCCGCGGACGGCCGACTGACCGTCACCGGCTTTTTCTCGATCACGGCTGAGGGAGCATGACATGACGCAATCGCACGACCGGCGTTCGGTCCTGGCCGGGCTCGCGGGGCTTGCCGGTGCGGCACATCCGGCCATCGCCGGCGCCGCGCGCCTGGCGCGGCCGGGCGATCCCGATCTCGGCCCCAACGTGCTTGTCCTCGATCCGGCGATGCCGGCGGCGGAGGTGCAGCGCAAGCTGGACGCGATCTTCGCCCGGATGGAACGCGCGCATTTTACCGACGATCGTCACGCCATCCTGTTCAAGCCGGGCCGCTACGCCGCCGACGTCAATGTCGGTTTCTTCACCCAGGTCGCGGGACTGGGCCTGCTGCCGGGCGGCGTGACGATCGACGGTCACGTCCATGCCGAGGCCGATTGGGCGAATGGCATGGCGCTCGACAATTTCTGGCGCGGCGCGGAGAATCTCGAAATACGCCCGCCCGACGGCAAGGATCGCTGGGCGGTATCCCAAGCCGCCCCCTATCGCCGCATCCATCTGCGTGGCGACCTCGCGCTCGACGATGGCGGCTGGTCGAGCGGCGGGTTCATGGCCGATTGCCGGATCGACGGGACGATCCGGTCGGGCACGCAACAGCAATGGTTCACGCGATCCAGCCGGATCGGCGCCTGGCAGGGATCGAACTGGAACATGATGTTCATGGGCGTCGAGGGCGCGCCGCCGACCAGCTTTCCGACGCCGCCTTATACCAGTCTGCCGGTGGTGCCCGCGATCCGCGACAAGCCCTTCCTGCATGTCGACGCCGCCGGGCACTGGGGCGTGTTCGTCCCGGCGCTCCGGCATGCGGCGCGCGGCAATGGCTGGGACGCCGGCAAACCCGCCGGCACGACGATCGCCCTGTCGCGTTTCTTCATTGCGCGGCCCGGCACCACGACACGGCGGATCAACGCGGCACTCGCGCGCGGGCAGCATCTGCTGCTCACGCCCGGTATCTATCCGGTCGCAGAACCGATCCGCGTGACGCGCCCCGGCACCGTCATACTCGGCCTGGGGCTAGCGACCATACTCGCCGAAGGCGGCAGCAAGGCGATCACCGTCGCCGACGTGCCGGGTGTCACGATCGCCGGCCTGCTGATCGATGCCGGTCCATCGCCGTCGCCGGTGCTGGTCGAAATCGGCCCCCGCGGTAGCAGTCGCGATCACGCCGCCGCGCCGACATTGCTCGCCGACCTGTTCTTCCGCGTCGGCGGCGTCGCGGTCGGCTGCGCGGAGACGTGCCTGGAGGTCAACAGCCGTCATGTGCTCGGCGATCATCTGTGGATCTGGCGCGCCGATCATGGCGACCGCGCGACCGGGCGCGTCCATGTCGGCTGGACCGAGAGCATCGGCAATCAGGGGCTCGTGGTGAACGGCGACGACGTGTCGATGCACGGCCTGTTCGTCGAACATTTCCGCCGTTGGAACGTCAGCTGGAATGGCGAGCGTGGGCGAACCTGGTTCTTCCAGAACGAACTGCCCTACGATCCGCCGAGCCAGGCGGCCTATCGCCCCGGCTCCGCGCGCGGTTGGGCGGCCTACAAGGTCGCAGACCATGTTCGCAATCACCGCGCGGCGGGTATGGGCATCTATTGCAACTTCACCGCCGACCCGGGGATCGTCGTCGACAGCGCGATCGAGGCCCCGCGCACGCCCGGCGTGATCTTCGAGGACGTGACGACGATCTCGCTCGGCGGCGGCAAGGGGACGATCGCGCACATCGTCAACGACACCGGCGCCGCGGCGACCAAGGGCGCGATCAAGCAGACGCTGGTGCGGTATCCGGCGATCTAGGGGCGGTCTTCCCAATTGGTCTGGTCTGTAAGGGACCCGGTTGCCGGTGTTTGCGTCAAAGGTTAAGTTGCGCATTCTCTCAGCCAGGCCGGTGGGTGAAGCTAGGCGAGGGGAAAGCTGGGGCTTTGCGAAAGGCAGCTGGGCTCGCACCGCTCTCCCAGCGCCAGCCGTCTGTCGCCGGGCACGAGGAGACATCGCTCTGACCGTCATGCTGTCCGGATGAAGATCCGCTTCTACGCACCGATCACGGTCCTGATGCCCGTGATCCTCGGCACCCTAACAAGTTGCCAACCTCCAAGCAGTGTTTTTGGCAAATGCTTGTCTCTTGTGGGGCATAATCCGGCAAAGGATGCTGCACAGGATTTTCACAATCGTGAAGGCTATCTGATGACGGACGTCGGGCCTGGCGGCGCCGTCTTTATTCCTGGATACCAAGGGAAGGCTTGCCATTTCATCTATGGCCGAGGCGGCAGGATGCTGCGCACTAACCGTCGACCTCGGCCGAGTTTGCCCTCGGGCGATGTACTCACGCCGCAGGAAATAACCTGCGTGAATCAATACCATGCGTACGGTGAAGCTTATAATCGCGCGTTCGCCCGTTTGGACGGGCGCGCGTTCGATCGCACTTGCTCGGCGATGACCCTGGAAGAAGCCCGCCGGCAATTCGGTTCCGTCGACGAAACGATATCGGACCTCAAGAGGTAAATCATCCGCCCCCACCCACGCTCGGACGTCTCCATTTACCAGTTCTCGATCTACCGCCGCCCGCGCACGCCGAGCATCGTCAGGCCGCCGGCCAGCACCAGCACGGCGAGCAATGCCATCACCATCGTGAAGTCGCGCGGCGAGGCCAGCGCCCAGGTCAGCAACGGCCCGAGCAGCGACGGCAGCGTATTGGTGAGATTGAGCAGCCCGAGGTCGCGGCCGCGATGGCGCGGGTCGGGCAGCAATTGCATCGAGAAGGCGGCCTGGAGCGGGAGGAACACGCCATAGCCCACCGTGTAGAGCGCGAAGGCGGCGGCGCCGGCCGTCCAGTCGTGCGCTGCCGCCATGCCGGCCAGTCCGAGTGCGGTGACGATCGCCGCGACGACGATGAACGGCTTGCGGCGATCGAGCCGGTCCGACAGCCGGCCGAACAACAAGGCGATCGGCAGCGGCGCGATGAACGAGATGGTCAACAGGTGACCGACGCGATCGGCCAGGTCCGCCTTGCCGATCTCGGGCGCGACGCTCTCGAAATAATAGAGCAGATAGAGTTGCAGCACGCAGCCCGCGATCTGGAACAGCAATCGGGCGCACCAGGCCGCGGCGAGGTCGCGGCGATGCATGGCGACCGCGGCATGTGCCTCCTCGACCATCGGCACCCGGCGCGCCGGCGTCAGGATCAGCGGTATCAGGCAGATCGCGGCAATGGCCACCACCGTCATCAGCCGCCCGCCTTCCCCCAGGATATTCGCCGCCATCACGCCCGCCAGGACGCCCGATGCGATCGGGTAGCCGAGCGACAAGAGACCGCCGGTGGTGCTCTTCTGCGAATCGGGAATCTCGTCGGCCATCACCGCGACGAGCGGCCCGAGAACGGCGTTGAGCGCGGCCTGGAAGAACACGACCGACCAGATGATCGCGGCCGGGCTGCGCGCCAGCGCGATCGCGGCGTAGGCGAGGATCGTACCGATCAGGCCGACGATCATCCAGCGCCGCCGTCCCCCGCCGCGCGCGACCGAACGATCGCTGAGCCAACCGAACAGGATGTTGGAGGAACTCGAGGCGATCGACCCCGCGATGACGGTTGCGGTGAGCAACGCGACCCGCGCGTCGCCCGCGAGTCCCTCGATCTTGATCGGCAGCAGCAACGTGAGCAGCGGCAGGAAACCGATCACGCCGCCGGCATTGGCGAGCGCGTAGATCAGCAGGAAACCGGTGGACCGCTTGGCCGTTGCTGTCCCGCTGGTCGGATCGAGTCGTCCGTCGACGAGTGGAGGGGCGGTGCGGGACATTGAAAGCGCTGCCATCATGTACCCGCTGGTCCCCCTCGGCAATGGAGCAGTTGGGCGATTTAGGGCCGCATCGTTGACGGCAGCACTTTCGCTGTCAGGACCAGCCCGCGATCGGTAGCGTCGTGTGCGATCGCGACGCGGTACGTGCCGCCGGCGATCCGCCAGCCCGGCAGCTTCACGTCATAATCGGCGAGGATGCGCGGTTCGGCGGTCAGGGTGACGCGGCGGCGTTCGCCGGGCTTCAGCGTGACGCGCTCGAAAGCGGCGAGGCGCATCGGGGTCGCCGACCCGGCACGGGCGACATAGACCTGCGCGACGTCCGACCCGATGCGCTTGCCCGTGTTCACCACATCGACCGAGACGGTCAGCGTCTTGCCCCCGGTCACGACCGGATTGCGATAGGCGAAGCTCGTATAGCTGAGGCCATAGCCGAACGGGAATAACGGCCGTTCCTTCTGCCGCTCGTACCAGCGATAGCCGACATCGGCGCCTTCGACATAGTCGACCGGGAAGCTCTTGAGCTTGTAGGCGCCTGCGTCCGCCGGGTTGGCAGCGGCCTGCGCGTCGAGCGAATTGAGCGTGTCGAGCCCGACCGGCGCCGGGCGCACCGCCTGCGATTCGCTGACCGGAAAGGTAATCGGCAGGCGGCCCGACGGGGTCACGCGGCCCGTCAGGATATTGGCGATGGCCTCACCGCCGCGCTGGCCGGGATACCAGGCCTCGATGACGGCCGGCACGCGGTCGAGCCAGGGCATGGTCACCGGACCACCGGTTTCGAGAACGACCGCGGTGCGCGGCTGCGCCGCGGCGACGGCGGCGATCATGGCGTCCTGGCCATTGGGAAGCGACAGGTCGGGCACGTCCTCCGCTTCGGTCGTCCATTGCGTGGCGAAGACGATCGCCAGATCCGAATCGCGCGCGGCGGCGGCCGCGGCGGCGGGATCGGTGCCGTCGACATAAGTGATGGTGGCGCCGGGCATGGCGGCCCGGAGCGCCTTCAGCGGCGACGAATTGTGCCAGGTGATGCGCGCGAACGACGCAGCGGCACCTGAGGTCAGCGGAATCTCGACCGGCACGCCGCCGACCGAGCGGACCTGGCTCGACCCGCCGCCCGACAGCACGCCGACATCGGCATGGCCGCCGATCAAGACGATGCGCCTCACCGATGCCGCGAGCGGCAGCAGGTTGCTGTCGTTCTTGAGCAGGACGATCCCCGCCTCGGCGGCGCGCTCGGCGACGAGCGCGTGCGCGGCATAGGGAATCGGCGCGTTGGCCGCCGGGGTCGGCGAATCGAACCGTCCGGTCTCGATCAGCCCCGTCAGATAGCGCGTGACCATGTCGTCGATCCGCGCCATCGACACCTTGCCGCTCGCAACGTCGGCGCGCAGGGGGGCGTCGAAGAAAATCTCGCTGTCGAGTTCCTGGCCCGATTCCTGGTCGAGCCCGGCATTGGCCGCCTTGGCCGAGGAATGCACCCCGCCCCAATCGCTCATCACCCAGCCGCGATAGCCCCAGTCGCGCTTGAGCACGTCGGTGAGCAGGAACTTGTTCTCGCACGCCCAGTCGCCATTGACCTTGTTGTACGAGCACATGACCGACCCGGGTTTGCCGCGTTCGATCGCGATCTCGAACGCGAGCAGATCGCTTTCGCGCAACGCCGCCTCGCCGATCCGCGCGTCGAGCACCATCCGCCCGGTCTCCTGCGAATTGAGCACGTAATGCTTGATCGTCGAGACGATGCGGTTCGACTGGACGCCGGCGATGTGCGCGCCGCCCATCACGCCGGCGAGTAGCGGATCCTCGCCGAGATATTCGAAATTGCGCCCGTTCCACGGGTCGCGGGTCAGGCCGATGCCGCCAGCGAGCAGCACGTCGAATCGCTTGGCGCGCGCTTCGGCGCCGATCATCGCGCCGCCCGCGCGCGCGATCGCCGGATCGAAACTGGCGGCGGTGGCGAGGCTGGAGGGAAGCGCGGTGGCGGTGTCGCCCTTGCGCTGCTCGATCTGGTTGGCGACGCCGAGCGAGGCATCGCTCTCCCGGATCAGCGGAACGCCGAGGCGCGGGATGCCGTCGATATGGCCGGCAGCCTGGATCAGCTCGTTCTTCGTCTTGCCGGCGGCGCGCGGCGGGAACAGGCCGTGGAGCAAGGCGATCTTTTCGGCGAACGTCATCCTGGCGACGATCGCAGCGGCACGGGCGCGGGCGTCAACCGGCCTGGCGGTACGGGTTTCGCGCGCGAGCAGCGCGGGCGCGCCCGTCATGGTGGCAATGGAAACGCCGATCAGCGCAGCCGCAATCGCCTTGGCTTTCGGCATTCTCAATCTCCCCCGTCTTGAACGTTTCTAGTGACTGTGGCGCAAACAGCACAGTTTGAGAACGTTCACAAGTCCGATGCGTGCAGACGGGCTAGACGCTTGACAGAGAAAAGAGAAAGGAACATGTGAACGTTCTCATAAGGCGCGGTCGACAACGCGCCGGACATTGATGGGGAGGATTGATGCGCAGCTTCAAGGCTGGCTCGCTCAAGCGGCTATTCGTTGGCGTTTCGGTTGCGGCGATCGCGGGTGTGCCCGTGATGGCAATGGCGCAGGAGGCGCCTCCTTCCAGCACCGAAACCCCGGCATCGACCGATGCGCAGAACGCGCCGGCCGACATCGTCGTTACCGGCATTCGTGCCAGCTTGCAGCAATCGCGCGACATCAAGCGCGACGCGCAGGGCATCGTCGACGCCATCTCCTCCGAAGAGATGGGCAAGTTCCCCGACACCAACCTGGCCGAATCGCTTCAGCGCATCACCGGCGTGTCGATCGACCGGTCGAACGGCGAAGGGTCGTTCGTCACGGTCCGCGGTTTCGGTCCCGAATTCAACCTGGTGACTCTCAACGGACGCCAGATGCCGACCTCGTCGCTGGGCGACGGCGCCAGCCCGCCGTCGTCGCGCGCGTTCGACTTCGCCAACTTGTCGTCCGAGGGCATTGCCGCCGTCGAAGTCTACAAGAGCGGTCGCGCCTCGATCGAATCGGGCGGCATCGGCTCGACGATCAACATCCGCACCCCGCGGCCGTTCGACAAGCCGGGCCTGCACGGCGCCTTTTCCGCCAAGGGCGTGCTCGACACCTCGCGCAACGAAGGCGATCCGATCACCCCCGAAGTGTCGGGGATCATCAGCGACACCTTCGCCAACGACCGGATCGGTATCCTGATCACCGGCACCTATCAGAAGCGCCTCGCCAGCCAGAACCAGGCCAATGTCGGCTGGCGCGACGGCTATCTAGGGTCGGAAAACAATTGGGGGTCGCTGCCGCAGCCGGGTAGTCCGGGCGCGTCGAACATCACCAATCGTCCCGGTCCGACCGACGTCTATTCGGTCCCGCAGAATGCGTCGTACGACATCGTCGACCTCAAGCGCGAGCGGATCAACGGCCAGGCGGTGCTGCAATTCCGCCCCACCGATTCGCTGACCGCGACGATCGACTATACCTATTCGCGCAACACCGTGGAGGTGCACGACAGCAGCGTCGGCATCTGGTACAATTTCGGCGACACCAGCAGCTCGTGGACTAATGGCCCGATCGCCGGTCCCGTTTTCTACACCGAACGGTTCGGCGCGCCGGATCCCGCGACGAATTCCACCGGTAAGGACCTGTCCTATTCGGGCGCGCTGACCGCCAACCGCAGCGAGAACAAGTCGCTGGGCGCGAACCTGACCTGGAAGGCGCCGGGCGGCGTGACGATGGAACTGGATGCCCATCATTCGACCGCTGAATCGAAGCCGGTCAACAAGTACGGATCGAGCGTCTCGGTCGGCAACGCCGTGTTCGGTATCCAGAACCAGACGATCAATTTCGACAATTATCTGCCGGTCATTTCCTATCAGATGTATCCGGGCATCAATGCCCTCGATGCGTCGCTCATCACGCCGACCGGCGATGCGTTCCGCAATGCCTATTTCAAGGACACGATCGACCAGATCCAGTATCGCGGGCGCTACGAACATACCGGCGGGTTCCTCGACAGCATCGACTGGGGCGTGTCCTATGTCGATAACAAGGTGCGGTCGGCCTACGGCTATATCCAGCACGATACCTGGGGCGGTATCGGCCCAGCATCTAGTATTCCGGACGACATCTTCACGCTGACGCCGGTGCCGAGCGCGTTCAAGGGGCTTGGGGGCGCCAATAATCCGGCGATGATCCAGAGTTTCTACACCTTCGACTTCAAGCGAATGGTGAGCTTGCTCGACAACCTCTACAACGTCTGCGGTGGCGATGGCGATTGCAGCTCGCCGTACACGGTCGATCGGCGGACCGAGGAAAAGACGCTCGCGCCGTATCTCCAGATCAATACGTCGTTCGACGTCAATGGTCGCAAGGCGCATCTGAGGGCGGGCCTCCGCTACGAAACGACCACGGTCGATTCGAAGGCGCTGGTCCCGGTTCCGTCGGGGACGCAATGGGTGTCTGAGAACGAATTCGACCTGATCTTCTCGGGCCAGAGTTCGTTCACCCGGTTCAAGGGATCGTACCAGAACTGGCTGCCCAACGTCGATTTCGACATCGAGCCGATCCACAATCTCAAGCTCCGGGCGTCGTACAGCCACACGATCACGCGCGCGGACTATGCCAGCCTGCAGGGCGGCCAGACGCTGGATCAATTGTTCCGCATCGCCAACGGCACGGGTAGCCGCGGCAATCCGGGGCTGATCCCGTACAAGTCGAAGAACATCGATCTGTCGGCCGAGTTCTATTACGGTCGCAGCAGCTACATCTCGGTGGGCTTCTTTCACAAGGATGTGTCGAACTTCATCGCCTCGACGCGGATCGACACGACCGCGTTCAACCTGACCAACCCGGCCAGTGGTCCGCGCTATCAGGCGGCGCTGGCGGCGATCGGTCCGAACGCGACGGCGGCACAGATCCGCCAGTACATCATCACCAATTACCCGAGCACGGTGCAGATCATCGGCGGTACGCCGGGCAATTATCAATATGGCATCCTGGGCACGCCACAGGACAATCCGCTGACCTTCCAGATCACGACGCCGGTCAACAGCTCGCAGACGGCGAAGCTCTATGGCTTCGAATTCGCGATCCAGCACAGTTTCTGGAACACCGGGTTCGGTGCGATCCTGAACTATACGATCGTGCGCGGCGACGCGAAGTACGACAACACCCAGCCTGCCAGCGTGACCCAGTTCGCACTGACCGGCCTCAGCGACAGCGCCAACGCGGTGCTGTTCTACGACAAGAACGGGCTCCAGGCGCGCGTCGCGTACAATTGGCGCGACAAGTTCCTGGCGAGCACGGGGCCCAATCCGGGATATGTCGCGGCCTATGGTCAGCTCGACGCCAGCGCGAGCTACGAGTTCCTCAAGGGCATCACGGTGTTCGCCGAAGGCATCAACCTGACCGGGGCGAGCCGACGCGGCTTCCAGCGGTCGGAGCGGTACGTGACTTTCGTCAATCCGGGTTCGGCGCGCTATTCGGCAGGTGTCCGGTTCTCGTTCTGAGAACCGGCCGCGCCAGACGAGCTTGCGGGAGGGCCATCTTCGCGAGAGGATGGCCTTTTCCGTTGGCCCGATCCGGCCGGCGGGCGTTTCGGGGGTGATCGGGTGAACGGCGTGGTGAGCAATGTGGTGATCGTCGGCGGTGGCACTGCCGGCTGGCTTGCCGCCTGCCTGATCGCCACGAGCGCCGACCGCGCCGCCGAGCCGCCGCTTTCGGTCACGCTGATCGAATCCCCCGAGGTGCCGACGATCGGCGTGGGCGAAGGCACATGGCCGACCATCCGCCGCACGCTCGAACGGATCGGCATCGGCGAGGCCGACTTCCTGCTCGCGTGCGATGCCTCGTTCAAGCAGGGCTCGCGCTTCGACGGCTGGCTGACCGGCGGGGCGGACGATCGATATTATCATCCCTTCACCCCGCCGATGGCCGCGACTCCCCGCGACCTGATCGCGGCCTGGCAGGGCGCGGCACCCGATTGGAATTTCGCCGCGGCGGTCTGCGCGCAGCCGGCGATATGCGATCGCCACCTCGCCCCGCGCGAACGGGCGGCGCCCGATTATTCGGGGGCGTTGAACTACGCCTATCATCTCGACGCCGCCAAGCTCGCCGCTCTGCTCTCGCGACATGGGCGCGACAGGCTCGGCGTTCGCCATGTGGGCGATCACGTCATCGCCGTGCATCTCGCCGCGGATGGCGATATTTCGGCGGTCGAGACGCGCGGCCATGGCCGCGTCGCCGGCGACCTGTTCATCGATTGTACCGGCCAGTCGGCCTTGCTGATTGGCGGGCGGCTCGAAATTCCCTTCATCGACCGCAGCGATGTGCTGTTCAACGACCGCGCGCTCGCCGTGCAGGTGCCGGTTGCGCCCGGCAGCCCGATCGAGTCGCAGACCAACGCCACGGCGCACGCGGCGGGGTGGATCTGGGACATCGGCCTGCCGGCGCGGCGCGGGATCGGCTGCGTCTATTCCTCACGCCATGCCAGTGACGACGAGGCCGCCAGCGCGCTGGACGCCTATATCGATCGTGCCTTTCCCGCCCTCGACCAGCGTCCGGTCTATCGCCGGTTGAGTTTCGCGACGGGCCATCGCGCGCGTTTCTGGGAACGCAATTGCCTGGCGATCGGCTTGTCGGCCGGGTTCATCGAACCGCTCGAGGCGTCGGCGATCGTGATGATCGAGCTGTCGATCACCGAGCTGCTCGACAATTTCCCGCGGCGCCGCGGCGCGATGGACCTGCACGCGCGGCGGTTCAACGAACTGTTCCGGTTTCGCTGGGACCGGATCGTCGAGTTCCTGAAGCTGCATTACGTGCTCAGCCAGCGCGACGAGCCTTATTGGCGCGCGCATCGCGATCCCGCCACGATCCCGGATCGGTTGCGCGACCTGCTCGAGTTATGGAGCGACCAGCCGCCGTCGCCGGCGGACCTCGGCGCGATCGACGAATTGTTTCCCGCCGCGAGCTATCAATATGTGCTGTACGGCATGGGCTTCGCGCCGCCGGCGCGCGGCCAGATCCGATCGGGGCCGATCGAGCCGGTCGCCGCGCAGATGGCGCAGGCCCGGCAGCGCGCGCGTGCGCTCGCCGCCGCGCTCCCCACCAACCGCGCCTATCTTGACGCCCTGCGATCGGCTAGGCCCCTCATGACGCCGGAATTGACAGCCTGATGACCGACCACGTTCTTCTCGTCCCCGACGCGCATCGCGAGCTGCGAATCCAGACGCGCAGAAGTGCCGGGATGGGCGATGCGGTGATGTGCGCGATCGTCGTTCCCGACGAATTCCGGCGTGCGCAGGGCCATTATCCGATCCTCTTCCGCCGCGATGTCGACCGCGACGAATTCAATGCGCTGGCGATGTTCGGTTTCGAGAATGGCGAGAACCTGTTCCTCGCGGACGACCGCTGGGAAGCGAGCTATTTGCCGCTGTCGATCGACATCCAGCCCTTCCTGATCGGCGGGTCGCCCGACGACGACGCCCCCAAGCAGGTGCTGGTCGACATGGCGAGTCCGCGCATCGCACCCGGCGACGAGGGCATGCGCGTGTTCGACGAGTTCGACCGTCCGACCCCCTATCTCGAAGCGATGGTCGAAAAGCTCGGTGCGCTCGACGAGGGCTATCGGGCATCGCGTGATTTTTATGCGGCGCTCGCGCGCTACGATCTGCTCGAGCCGCTGACGCTCGAAATCACGATGGACGACGGCTCGATCAACCGGCTGGTCGGTTTCCACATCATCGACGAGGCCAGATTGCAGGCGCTCGATGGCGCCACGCTTGGCGATCTGCATCAGGCCGGGCATCTGATGCCGATCTTCATGGCCCTGGCATCGATCGGCCGGGTCGGCGAACTCGTCGCGCGCAAGAATCGCAAGCTGCGCCATGGCTGAGGCGGACCCCGCCATCCTCGCCGGCATCGCGCGGGTGCCGGATGTGGTCGTGGCCGATACGACCGAGCTGGATAGCCGGCTGCGCGGGGCGACGACGCCGTTCGTCGTGCGCGGGCTGGTTGCCGGCTGGCCGCTGGTCGCGGCGGCGCGGCGGTCGGCAGCCGAGGCGCGGGCGTATCTGCTGCAATATCATCGCGACCGGCCGTTCACGGTGTCGGTCGGGCGGCCCGGCGACGACGGGCGGTTGTTCTACGATTCGGGCATGGCGATGAATTTCACCATGGCACGCGCCAAGCTACCCGAGATCTTCGCGATGATCGACGCGATCGAAAAGGGGGCGGAGAAACGGCCACTCTATCTCGCCTCGATCGACATGCGTGAGTATTTCGAGGGCCTGATCGAGGCGAACCATGTCGATCTCGGCGATCGCGTTCTGCTGTCGAGCATCTGGATGGGCACGCCGACCCGGATCGCGGCGCATAATGACGTGCCCGACAATCTCGCCTGCGTCGCGGTCGGGCGGCGGCGCTTCACGCTGTTCCCGCGCGAGCAGTTCCGCAACCTCTATCTCGGCCCGATCGACAACACGCCGGCGGGGCGCGCGGTCAGCATGGTCGATTTCCACGACCCCGATTTCGCCGCCCATCCATGCTTCCACGAGGCGCTGGCCCATGCCCAGGTCGCGGTCCTCGAGCCCGGCGACGCGCTCTACATCCCCGCTTTGTGGTGGCACCATGTCGAAGGGCTCGATCCGTTCAACGTGCTGGTCAATTACTGGTGGCGAGAAACGCCGCGCTTCCTGGGGCAGCCGCAGGATGCGCTCAATCACGCGATCCTGGCGATCCGCGACCTTCCGGACGACCAGAAGGCGTTCTGGCGCGACCAGTTCGACTATTACGTCTTCGGCAACGGCCCCGGCGTGACCGACCATATCCCTGAAGCCGGCCGCAGCGTGCTGGCGCCGCTGACCGCCGAGACCGCCGGCCGGATCCGTTCCTTCCTTCTCAGGCAATTGAGCAAATGACCGACGCCAGCCATCATCCCCGCCGCGTCGTCATCGCGGGCGGCGGCACTGCCGGCTGGATGACGGCCGCCGCGATCGCGCGCACGATGGGGCGCACGGTCGACCTGACCCTGGTCGAATCCGACGCGATCGGCACGATCGGGGTGGGCGAATCCACCATCCCGCCGCTGATCACCTTCAATCGCCTGCTCGGTATCAACGAAGCCGAATTCATGCGGGCGACGCAGGCGACCTTCAAGCTGGGTATATTGTTCGACGACTGGAAACAGGTCGGCGAGCGTTATTTCCATTCGTTCGGCCTGACCGGGAAGGATCACTGGTCGGCGGGCTTCCAGCATTTCTGGATGCACGGCCGCGCCAATGGGCACGACCAGCCATATGACGATTACTGCCTGGAACTGGTCGCGGCCCTGCAAGGCAAGTTCGCGCATCTGCCCGAAGACCGCATGAACTACGCGTACCAACTCGATTCCACGCTCTACGCCAGATTCCTGCGCCGGATGGCGGAAGCCGACGGCACGACGCGTGTCGAAGGTCGGATAGCGCGGGTCGAGCAGCATCCCGAAAGCGGCGATATCGCGGCGCTCGTGCTCGATACCGGCGCGCGGATCGAGGGCGAGTTGTTCGTCGACTGCACCGGCTTCCGCGCCTTGCTGATCGAACAGACGCTACATGCCGGATTCGACGACTGGACGCATCAATTGCCGTGCGATTCCGCGATCGCGGTCCAGACCGAAAATGTCGGCCCGCCGATGCCCTATACGCGCGCGATGGCGCATGATGCCGGCTGGCAATGGCGGATCCCGCTGCAGCATCGATCGGGCAACGGGTTGGTCTATTGCAGCCGCTATCTGTCGCGCGACGACGCGCTGGCGCGGTTGCTCGGCAATATCGAAGGAAGCGTGCTGACCGAGCCCAATATCCTGAAATTCACGACCGGCGCGCGGCGCAAGCAATGGCACAGGAACTGCGTCGCGATCGGCTTGTCGAGCGGGTTCATGGAGCCGCTGGAATCGACCAGCATCCATCTGATCCAGCGCGCGGTGCTGCGCCTGATCCGGATGATGCCGCAAGGCGGGATCAGCGCGCGCGACGTGGCCGAGTTCAACGAGCAGCAATATGCCGACATGCTGCAGATTCGGGACTTCCTGATCCTGCACTATAAGGCTACCGAGCGCCGCGACAGCCCGTTCTGGCGCTATTGCGCGGCAATGGAGATACCCGAGACGTTGGCCCAGAAGATCGAGCTCTTCCGCGAAACGGGCCGCGTCTTCCGCAAGAACGAGGAATTGTTCGCGGAGAACAGCTGGGTTCAGGTGATGATGGGACAGGGCATCACACCGCGTTCCTATCATCCGATCGCCGAGAAACTGCGCGCCGAGGAACTCGCCACCCTGCTGACGAACCTGCGCGACGGGGTCACGCGCACGGTCGCGCAATTGCCCGATCACGGCACCTATGTCGCGCGCTATTGCGGCGCGGCGCAGCCGGCGGCGCCCGCCCCCGCACTGGCGCAGGGCTGAGCGGCGAATGGCGCGGCGCAAGCAATCGGTCACCATCAAGCACGTCGCCGCCGATGCGGGCGTGTCGCTGCAGACGGTCAGCCGCGTCATCAACAAGGAGCCCAATGTCCGGCCCGAGATGATCGAGCGGGTCCGGCAGTCGATCGCCAAACTGGGCTACGTACCGTCGATCGCCGCGCAGCGTATGGGCGGGTCGCGATCCTATCTGATCCTGTCGCTCAACGATCGCGAACGCACGATCGAGGGCTGGCGATCGCGCGAGGGGACGGACTGGGTCGACCAGATGCTGCTCGGCGGGATGCTGACCTGCGCGCAATATGGCTATCGTCTGATCGTCGAGCTGGTCGACACGCATAGCGATCATATCGAGCGCGAATTGCTCGCCGCGATCGCGGCGTTGCAGCCCGATGGCGTGATCCTGACCCCGCCGCATTCGGAAAATCCGCTGATCGTCGATCAGCTCGTCGCGCACGGCATCAGCTTCGCGCGGATCGGATCGCTCAAGCCGGGCCCCGGCTTTGCGCTGACGATGGACGACGAGCGCGCCGCGCGGATCGCGACCGAGCATCTGGTCGGACTGGGGCATCGGCGGATCGGCTTTGTCGCCGGCCCGTCCGAATACGAATTGAGCGGCTGGCGGATCGACGGCTGGCGAGCGGCAATGGATGCCGCCGGCCTGCCGACGGACGGCCTGCTCGCGATCGGCGACTTCACCTATCCGTCGGGCAAGATCGCGGCGGCGGAATTGCTCGGCCGCGCCGACCCACCGACCGCGATCATCGCCAGCAACGACCAGATGGCGCTCGCTACGCTGGAGGTCGGGCGCGAGCGCGGGCTCGCAGTGCCGCGCGATCTGTCGCTGGTGAGCTTCGACGATACGCCGATCGTGCGTTTCACCCATCCGCCATTGACTGCGGTCGTCCAGCCGATCGCCGAGGTGACCTCGCGCGCGGTGGAACTGATCATTGCCGAGCGCGCGGGTAGAGACGTGCCCGAGGAACCGGTCGTGGTGCCGGCGGAACTCGCCGTCCGTGGGTCGACGGCGCCGGTGCGCAAGGGCTGAGCCCTCGCCAAGAAGTGGCGCGCTCAGCCGCCGCTTCGCCGGGTGGCTCGATCTTCGGCATGACGAAATTCGTCCCCGACAGCGACGATGACCTTGGCCCGGATAGTTTTGGGGCTCGGCCGATTCCTGTTGCGGGACGCTGCCGGACAACGCCGGCGCGGCAATTTTTCGCTTCGCAAACACTGGTCACTTCCAACAACTTCGCTAGGGTGCGCCGGTTTTGAACGGGGTGAACAACCAGCAAAAGGGGCGCGCGATGGCGAAGGACCAGCATCGGGGTCGGTCGGGGGCGCACCGCGTCCGCAAGATGGCCAGGTCAACGCTGGGCATGGCGATGATCGCCCTGGTCGTGGCCCAGCCGCTCGCGGCGCAGACGGCGCCGCCGGCCGGCACCGCCGCACTCGAAAAGGCCTTCGACGCGCAGATCAGCAGCGCCGACCAGCTCGCGTGGCTAAAGGAGATGTCCTCGGCGCCCAATCATGTCGGCAGCCCGCACGACAAGGCCAATGCCGAAATGGAGCTGGCGTTGTTCAAGCAATGGGGCTGGGACGCGCATATCGAGACGTTCAAGGTGCTCTATCCGACGCCGATCTCGACCACGCTCGAACTGCTCTCGTCCGAACGCGTGACGCTGGGCGGGCAGGAACCGCAGCTCGGCCCCGACAAGCTCGACGGCGCGCTACCGCCTTATGTCGCGTACCAGGGTGACGGCGACGTCACCGCGCCGGTGGTCTACGTCAATTACGGCATGCCCGACGACTACGACGCGCTCGCCCGCCGCGGGATCAGCGTCAAGGGCAAGATCGTCATCGCCCGCTATGGCGGCGGCTGGCGCGGGCTGAAGCCCAAGCTGGCACAGGAACATGGTGCGATCGGCTGCCTGATCTATTCAGACCCGGCCGATGACGGCTATGCGCGCGGCGATGCCTATCCCAAGGGCGGCGCGCGGCCGGACGGCGGCGTGCAACGCGGGTCGGTGATGGACATGACCACCTATCCGGGCGATCCGCTGACGCCTGGCGTCGGCGCGACCGATAATGCCAAGCGGCTGAGCCTGGCCGACGCCAAGACCATCCTCAAGATCCCGGCGTTGCCGATTTCGTACCGGGACGCGGTCAAAATCCTGGCCGGGCTCGATGGCCCCGTCGTTACCGGTCGGGATCGCGGTGGCCTGCCGATCCCCTATCATTGGGGTGGATCGGACGCGGTCAAGGTCCACCTGGCGGTCAAGTCCGACTGGTCGCTCAAGACGCTCTACGACGTGATCGCGGTGATGAAGGGCCGCACGCGCCCCGACGAATGGATCGTGCGCGGCAACCATCGCGACGGCTGGGTGTTCGGCGCCGACGATCCGCTGTCGGGCCAGGTCGCGCTGATGTCGGAAGCCAAGGCGCTCGGGGTGCTGGCCAAGGGCGGTTGGCGGCCCGACCGGACGCTCGTCTATGCGAGCTGGGACGGCGAGGAGCCGGGATTGCTCGGCTCGACCGAATGGGCCGAAACGCACGCCGACGAGCTGCAGGACAAAGCGGTGCTGTATATCAACACCGACGACACCTCGCGCGGTTTCCTGGGTGCCGAGGGTAGCCACACGCTGCAGCATTTCGTCAACAGCATCGCGCGAGACGTGCCCGACCCGCAGACCGGCGTCAGCGTCTACGACCGCCAACGCGCCGCCATTCGCGCCGGTGCCTATTCGGGCGGCGGACGCGAGGCCGCGCCCTGGGCGCTGGAAGCGGCCAAGACGGGCGGCGATCTGCCGATCGGACCGCTGGGTTCGGGATCCGACTATAGCGCCTTTATCGAGCACCTCGGTATCCCGTCGGTCAATCTGGGCTTCGGCGGGGAAGGTGCGGGTGGCGGATCCTACCATTCCGCCTACGACACTTATTATCACGTGACGCATTTCGACGATCCCGGTCTGGTCTATGGCGCTGCCTTGTCCAAGGTCGTCGGGCGGATGGTGCTGCGCGCGTCGGCCGCGGCGCGCGTGCCGGTTCGCTACGGCGATTTCGCCGCCACAGTCGCGCGCTATGTTGGGGAAGTGAAGAAGCTCGCCGCCGATCAGCGCGAGCAGGACCGCACGCTCAAGGATCTGGAGCGCGACGGCGTGTTCAAGCTGACCTCGAACCCGGTCGATCCGACGATCGCGCCGGCGCAGGAGGGCATCACCCCGATGATCGACATGCTCGTGCTGGAGGACGCGTCGGATCATCTGATCCGCGCCTCGCGCGCGGCGGATGCGGCGCTCGACCGCGCCTCGCCCGAGCAGCTCGCCAAGGCGATGGTCGTCCTAAAGGGGATCGACCAGCTCCTGCTCGACAAAAACGGTCTGCCCGGCCGGCCGTGGTACCGTAACCTGATCTACGCACCGGGTACGCTGACCGGGTATGGAGCCAAGACACTGCCCGGCATCCGCGAAGGCATCGAACAGCGCCGGTTCGACGATGCGAAGGACTATGTCGTGCGGACCGCGGCGGCGCTCAATGCCTATGCCGACCGGCTCGACGCGGCGGTGAAGGCGGTCAGGAACTGACGGCGTCGTCGTCGGCACCGGATGCGTCGCCCGGTCGTTCGGGCGACCATGCCTGATCACGGTGCCCGCGGCCGGCCCGCGCGGCTGGTCGCGCGGCAGATTTCGGAACTGCTCCTCGCGCGCGTCAGGCGCTGGCATGCCCTCGTCCCGCAGGAGCGGATCAACGGCGTCGTGTTCGACGTGGTGTTGAGCGCCGGGATCGCCCACCACGCGTTCGGCGACCCCGGCACCGGGCGCTGGATCGGCGTGGAACAAGCCGCGAAGCTGGGGCGGCCCGTCAATGCCACCGCGATCGCACAATCAATGGGGCTTCCGCCGACCACGGTGCGGCGCCACGCTGCGGAGCTCGTGGCGGCCGGCCTGTTCGTGCGATCGCCTGCCGGCTTCACCGCCGCGCCGGCGGTGTTCGCCGGAGACCGGTTGGCCAAGGTCGCCGCGGGAGATGCCGAGGACCTGGTGCGTATTCTGGGCGCGCTGGCGGAGGCCGACTACGCCCCCGCCGCCAGGGCGCTGGACGCGGGGGCGTCGCGACTGCCGCCGGGCGTGGCCGCGCGGCTGCTGCTCGCGTTCGCCGTACGTGCGCTGGAAAGCTTCACCGATCTGTATGGCGACGTCATCACCGGCACGATCCTGGTGGCGATGATCGCCGCCAATATCCGCCACGTGACCGACGATCCGGTGCTCGCCCGGCGCTACGCGCAAGAGGACATGCCGCCGCCCGACGCCTTGCGCCGACCAGTCGCGTTACGTCCCCTCGCGCGCGCGATCGAACTGCCGTTCGAAACCGTGCGGCGCAGGGTCGCGGCACAGGTCGATCTGGGTACCGTGGTGTGGCGGGAGGACGGCGCGATCGTCCCGACCGATGTGCTGCTCGACGAGCGCCACCGCGACAACAACCGGCGGCTCGTGGGTCATTTCGAACAGATGCTGCTACAGCTCGGTTCGCTGGCAGGGGAGACCGGGCGCTGAGGCGGGATGGGACGGCTGCGATCCAGAAATGGCACGATCGGCGGGCCTGACCCATTTCGGCGCCTCGTTCGATTGATCCTAAGCTATCGACAGGGTTAGGAAAATCTGCCGAGCGATCGGTGGCGTCTCGTCGGGGGGGCGAGACGCCGAGCATCCCCAATCCGATCAGTGTTGCGCGTCCTCCGGCCGCTGCTCGTGCGCGAGATGCAGCGCGACCATCCGCGCCAGCAACGTCGCGGGAAACAACTGGCCGAAAACCGCCTCCAGCGTCGCCATGCTTCGCGCCAGCGGATGGAGCGGCGTGATGTCGCCATAGCCCAGGGTGGTGATCGTGGTCAGGCTGAAATAGGTGAAGGCGGCGGTGGGCGCCTCGCCCCGCGGCAGCACGATATGAAAAGCGCCGGGTGCCAGTTGCTCGAGCGCGTTATAGGCGATCCCGAACAGGGCGGCGACGTTGAGATAGAGCAGGATCGCGCCGCGGACGCGATGGACGGTCACGCGTCCGGCCGAGAAGACGTGGCGCGCGATCAGTGCCGTGATGGCGCCGTTGAAGCCGAAGGCGATCATCGCGACGAGTTCGTGCTGGAGCGCGACGTCGAGATGGAGGTCGGCGCCGAGCCGCTGCGACAGCGACGGCCCCGCCGCGAGCAGCGCCAATGCACCGATGACGATTCCCTGGATCGCTCGCCGCCGCGCCAACGCCGCGACGCTGATCGCGGCAAACGAGAAGTGGCATAGATCGAGCAGCACGCGGCCGCCCACCGACCGCGCGCCGAAGGGAATGACCGCGAACAGCGTGACGCCCTGTAGCACCAGCAGTGCCGTCAGCGCGTTGTCCACGCGTCGCTGGTCCATTTCCCGGCGAGTAGGTTCCACCACGCCCTCAGGCTTCCGATCGGCGGCGGCATCGGCCGGTCGGAGACGGGCGTCAAGCGGGTTGCGGCAAGCGGTGTGGCGGCGCGTTGCCTGCCCGCCGGCAGATCGTCGTCGCGCCGCGGCACCGCCGGTCGGTTAGTAGGGGCCGGTGATGAAGACTGGCATGTCGGTGAGGGCAAGGGTGACCCCGCCGCCACGGCAGGTAGCGGTGGACGCCGTGCCGTCCGCCATGGTTGCCGTGCAGGCAGAGGAGCGCCACGGCAGGCGAACGGTCCGCGGTGCCAGCGTTGCGCCCCGTTGCGGCGGCCGGCGCCAGGCGATCAGCACGGCCGGTGCATGGCGCCGAACCACGCGATAGGCCTCGACCCCCTCTTCCCCCGGAACGTCGAGCCGCATGACCGTCCGCGCCCGACCGAGCCCCCCCGCGACGCGGGCGAAGACGGCGCCGAGCGGCGTCGGACCGGCCAATCCGCGGCCATCGCGCGCGAACAGGCCTGCGGGACTGTTGATGATATCGTGCGACGCGTCGGGGTCGCGATCGTCGTGCCAGATGTCGAACCAGGCGATGCGCTCGACTCCGGCCGACAAGGCCAGCACGTTGCGGATCACCAGATCCTCGATCTGGACACGCCGCAATTGCCGGTTCGCCGGCGAGCCTGGGGTATCCAGGAACATGCGTGCTTCGGGCGGTAGCGTATCGAGCGACTGGCGCAGCTTTCGGATCGCATCGGGCCCGGCGCCAGGCCCGAAAAAGGCGGCGGCATAGCGGCGATTGCCCTTGAACTCGAAGAATCCCGGACCCGAGGTTTCGGCCGTCATGATCGGCCGGTCGCCGCCATTGGCCCGGATGTGTGCGCGCAGCCACGCCACGCGCGCCGGAATGGTATAGGGGTCGGCATAGAGGTGCAGATCGGCCATGTCGTACGCGCCGTTCGCGTCGCGCAATACGGTGTCGAGAAAGGCGAGATTGGCCTGCTGGTTGGGAAGCGGGTCCTGCCCGGTCGGATCGAACAGACCGTCGCTGCCGCCCAGCACGACCACGGCCTTGGGGTCGGCATCCTTGACCGCGCGGTAGAAAATGCGCTGCTCGGCGGCATATTCCTCCGCCGTGCCGGCCCAGAAGAAGCGATTGCCCGGCTCGGTATCGGCCTGAAAATAGCGAGCCCGGCCGGCGCAATGTTCGACGACGCGGCGGACGAAGGCATAATAGGTCTGCGGATCTCTGGCGGGCGAGGATGGGAAGATCGCGGCCTTGGTCCGCGTCGCCCAGGGCGACGCCGATGCCAGCGTGATCATTCCCTCGTCGGGCGCATCGAGCTGGCCGAGATAGGCGTCGAGCTCATCCCAGCGCGGTTTGCCGGGCGTCGGTTCGAGCTGGGTCCAATAGAGCGTCACGCGCGAAAAGCCGCCGCCGAGTGCGCGCAGCTTCGGCATGAAGTGGTCGGGCCCGATCGGAGGGAAGCCATAGAGCGGCGCCCAGGAAGCGCCGATCCGCCCAGTGCCTGCTTCGCCGGCCGTTATGGATCGCGCTTGTGCCGCGCCCGAGGCGATCGCCAGCCCGAGCAGGAGGGAAAGAAAGGTTTTCATCGCGTCTCGACTCGATTAGGATTGCTATAGATAGTCTAATATTAGACTATATTCAATCGAGAACCGCCGATGACCGATCGTCCCGTTTCCACTCCGACCGTATCGATCGGCTTCCTGCTCCAGCGCGCCCATCATCTGTTTCGCGCGCGGCTGATGGCCGAGCTCGAGGGAAGCGGCCTGCATCTCGGCCATGTCGCATTGTTGGGGGCGCTGCTGGAATCGCCAGGGCTGAGTCAGCGCGAATTGTCGCAGCGGACGGGGATCGAGAAATCCTCGATGGTGATTTTCGTCGATGCGCTGGAGCGCGACGGCTGGGTGCGGCGCGCCCCGCATCCCAGCGATCGGCGCGCGCATGCCTTGTTCGTGACGGCCTCGGGCGCGGCGCGCCTGGCGGAGGTCGGTCCGCGCTTGCAAAAGGCCGAGGGGGATTTCCTGACGGTGTTGAACGCGCCGGAGCAGGAAGCGCTGCGCGACATGCTGGCGAACCTCGTGATGGGTGCGCGATAGGGTGCGCCACTCGCGGCAATCCTCCCCTCGCTGACGCAGGTAAATCGCCTATGAATCCGCTCCGGCGGAGCGGTCCATGGGCGATTTCCCCGCCCGCCAAGGAGGGGATCAGGTTGACTTATGCGTATGGGCCGCGGAGACGTTGCAGAGTCGCCGCACGATTATGCAGCCGCGATCACGCTGATCTCGACGGCATATTCCGGTCCGGTCAGGCGCGCTTCGACCGTGGCGCGCGCGGGCTTGCCGTCGGGCGAGACCCAGGCGTCCCACACGCCGTTCATCTCGGCGAAGGTGGCGATATCGGCGAGATAGATGGTCGCGCTCAGGATACGGCTCTTTTCGCTGCCCGCCTCGGCGAGCAGGCCGTCGATCGTGCGCAGGATCTCGGCGGTCTGCTCGGCGACGCTCTTGCCGGCATTCTCCTCGGCGACCTGGCCGGCGGTGAAGACGAGGCCGTTATACGCCACCATCTGATTCATGCGCACGGTCGGATGCCAGCGCTGGATGTCGGTCATGTCGTGTCCTTCAAATGGGGGCGAGGCGCTCAGGCCCAGGCCGAGGCGGCGAGCTGATCGATGGTGCTGCGAACGGTGTCAACGACGAACGCCCGTTCGTCGTCGACCAGCGGCAGGCGCGGCGAGCGCGTCCATTCGGGCGCGCCATAGACCAGCGTCTCGGCGAGCTTGATGTACTGGACCAGCTTGACATGGGTATCGAGGTGGAAGCTCGGGGTGAGAATCTTGTAGAGGTCGCGCGCCGTGGCGAACTGCTCGGTGCGGCACAGCTCGAACAGCGCGACGCATTGTCTCGGCCAGACATTGGTCATGCCCGACACCCAGCCAGTCGTACCCAGCGCCATGCTCTCGACGATCAGGTCGTCGACGCCGCAGAACACGCTGAAGCGATCGCCGAGCGCCACGCGCAAGTCGGTGACGCGACGGATATCGCCGCTCTCTTCCTTGACGCAGACGATTTCGGGCACGTCGGCCAGGTCTTCGAGCACGTCCGGCGTGACGTCGACACCGTAGGCGATCGGGTTGTTGTAGATCATGATCGGCAGGTCGGACGCGCCGGCGACGCCGCGATACCAGGCGGCGGTCTCACGCTTGTCGCTCTTGTAGCCCAGGCTCGGGAACACCATCAGCCCTTGCGCGCCCCAGGATTGGTAGAGCTTCGCATTGGCGCGCGCAGTGTCGAGGGTGATCTCGGCGAGGCCGGACAGGACCGGCACCCGCCCGCCGACCGCCTCGACCGCGGTGCGGATGATCGTCTCGCGCTGGCTGAGCGCCAGCGAAGCGTTCTCGCCCAGCATCGGCAACACGATGATGCCCGACACGCCATTGGTCACCAGCCGGTCGAGGCTGGCGCGCATCGCGTCGAGGTCGAGCTCGCCGGCTTGCGTCATCTTGGTCGTCACTGCCGGGAAGACCCCCGTCCATCGCGTCATCGAACCACTCCCTGAATTGTACTGGATACAGTATACAATACAACTTTGAGGCTGTCGATAGCCATTGCCGAGCGGCCGCCGTTGCGGCAGATCGGGCGACGATGGCACGACAAGGCGGCAGGAGCGGCATGATGGCGGGACGGCATCAGATCGAACGGCGCAGCATCCCGGAAAATATCCGCGATTCGCTCCAGGAACGTATCCTGAGCGGCGAATTCGCCGATGGCGAGGCGTTGGTCCAGGACGCGATCGCCGAGGAATATGGCGTCAGCCGGATGCCGGTGCGCGAGGCGCTGCGCCAGCTCGAAGCATGTGGGCTGGTGTCGATGGAAACGCACAAGGGGGCGATCGTCACCTCGGTCCCGACCGAACAGGTCGAGGAATTGTTCGACCTGCGCGCCTTGCTCGAAAGCGACATGCTGGCGCGTGCCATACCGCGGATGACCGACGGCGACCTGGCCGGGGCTAGCGACATTCTCGACCAGCTGGAAGACTCGTACCGGCGCGGCGACATGGCGAGCTGGGGGCGGCTCAACTGGGCGTTCCACCGCCGGCTCTATCAGCCCGCCGCGCGGCCGCAGACGCTGGCGATCCTGCAAGGCATCAACCTCCAGGTCGAACGCTACATCCGGTTGCATCTGTTGATGACCGACGGACTGGCAGCGGCCGAGCGCGAGCATCGCGAGATCCTGCGGCTGTGTACGCTGCGCGACACCGATGGCGCGATTGCCTTCCTGCGCGCGCACATCCTCGATGCGGGGCGCAATCTCGTCGTCATCCTGCGCCGCGAGCGGGCCAGCGGCGCGGGTTGACCGACATGATGTATCCAATATACAAATAGGATTCTCGGCCCCTCATTGGGTGCTCGAAGGGATGCATCCCTTCTCCGAAAAGGAAGCTCGATGCGGTTGCAGCAGGTCGTCACGGTGGTCGGTGTCCATGCCGAGGGCGAGGTCGGTCGCGTCATCACCGGCGGTGTGATCGCGCCGCGCGCATCCTCGATGTTCGAGCGGCAACAGGCAGTCGTTCGCGACCAGGACTGGTTGCGCGGCATGCTGCTGTCGGATCCGCGCGGCAGCGTGAACGCGGCGGTCAATCTCGTCACCCCGCCGATCGCGCCCGAGGCCGATATCGGGTTGATCGTGATCGAGTCGGACTATTATCCGGCGATGTCGGGGTCGAACCTCATGTGCACGGTCACCGCGGTGCTCGAAACCGGGATGGTGCCGATGGTCGAGCCAGTGACGCGGCTGACGGTCGATACGCCGGCCGGGCTCGTCCAGGTCGAGGCCGAATGCGACAACGGCAAATGCCGCCGCGTGTCGTTCCGCAACGTGCCCGCCTTCGTCATGCATCGCGACGCGGCGGTCGAGGTGCCGGGGCTCGGGACGATCACGGTCGACGTGTGCTATGGCGGGATGATCTACGTGATCGTCGAGGCCGAGCGGCTCGGCTTCACGCTGGCGCGCGACGAAGCACGGGCGCTGGTCGAGATGGGCGAGCGGATCAAGCTGGCGGCGGCGGAGCAATTGCCGTCGGTTCATCCGGAAAATCGGGGCATCCACACGATCAACCAGACCTTGTTCGCGGGGCCGCTAGGCGAGCGCGACGGGACCAAGACCGCCAAGAACGCGGTGGTGGTGTCGCCGGGGCGGATCGACCGTAGCCCGTGCGGAACCGGCAGTTCGGCGCGGATGGCGCTGATGCACGCGCGGGGCGAGCTGAAGGTCGGCGAGCGGTTCCTTCACACGTCGATTCTCGACACCGAATTTGCCTGCGGGATCGAGGCGGAGACCAAGGTCGGTGATGGCTCGGCGGTGGTGACGTGCGTTGCGGGACGGGCGTGGCTGACGGGAGTGTCGTATTACGGCAGCGATCCGGACGATCCGTTCCCGCATGGCTATAGGCTCAACGATACCTGGCTGGCGTGTTGACGGGACGAAGGGCACCGCTCTTCCCGTCGCCTCCCCGGCACAGGCCGGGGCCTAGTGGTCAGGGACTTTCGATGGCGGGACGTCACTGCCATTTTATCGATCCTGGGCCCCGGTCTGCGCCGGAGAGGCGCAAGGGGGCCGGCGAGCCTTACTATTATCGACACATCCACAATTGTACTGTATTGTGCATTAGAACAATTTGGCGAGACGCAAGTGGAATCAGTCGGGACGTTGGGCTTTGTCGGTACGGGGACGATCGCGGCGGCGATGATCGAAGGACTGATGCTGTCGGGGCGCGAGCCGATTCTCGTCTCGCCGCGCAATACGGAGATCGCCGCCGGACTTGCCGCACGCTTCCCCAACGTGACGATCGCCGCCGACAACCAGGCGGTGGTCGATGGCAGCGACATGATCGTGCTGTCGGTCCGCCCGCAGATCGCCGACGAGGTGCTGCGGCCGCTGTCCTTCCGCGCCGATCAGCACGTGCTCAGCCTGATCGCGACGATCTCGCTCGATTATCTGCACGAGGTGACCGCGCCGGCCGCGACGGTGACGCGCGCGGTGCCGCTGCCGCCGGTCGCGCGGGGGCAAGGACCGACCGCGATGTTCCCGCCCAATCCGGTGGTGAAGGCTTTGTACGACCGGCTCGGCACCGCGATCGAACTCGCCGACGAGAGCGAATTCGACGTGTTCAGCACGGTGACCGCGACGATGGGCGCCTATTTCGCCTTCGCCCAGACGATCGCCGCGTGGATGGCCGACGAAGGCGTTGACGCGGCCAGGGCGCGTGCTTTCACCGCACAATTGCTCGAAGGACTGGGCAGCGCGCCGCGTGCGACCCCCGGCAAGGATTTCGCCGAACTCGCCGACGAGCATCAGACCCGCGGCGGTATCAACGAGCAGGTGTTCCGCGCGATCACACGTGACGGGGTGCTGCCCGATCTCGATGCGGCGCTCGACGGCGTGCTGGCGCGGCTGCGCGCCGGGCGCGGGATCGAGGGCTGAGCATGCGGACCGTGCACGATCTGATCGGCGAGGTGATCGGTGCGATCGGCGCGCCCGATTTCCTTGCCGCGGCGGCCGATAGCGTGCGGCGTTTCGCCGGTTTCGAGCTTGCGGCTATCGTGCTCCATCCCGACAGCGACCGGCCGCGCGTGCTGTTCGACGATTTCGACCGGATCGGCTGTCGTGGCGCGGTCGAGACCTATGCCCGTGTCACGCATCGCATCAATCCGATGCTGGCACGCCCCGGTGTGGTCCGCGCGCGCGATTTCGCCGGCACCGCGCCCGACCGCATCGCCGCGCTGCGCCCGTGGCTGGTGCCCGCGCCCGAGGAGGAACTGGGGTTCCGCACCGCCGGCTGGCCCGAGCGACAGGAGGAACTCGGCCTGCATCTGCGCGGCTGGGGCGGGACGATCGAACTCGGTCTGTACCGCGCGCGCGGCCGGCGGCCGGCCTCGGCCGCGACGTTGCGTTCGCTCGACCTCGCAGCGGGGCCGATCGCCGCGGCGTTCGAGCGCCACCGCGTGCTGGCCGGCGAGAGCATCGCGCTGCGACGCCAATTGTCGCCGCGCGAGAACCAGGTATGCGATCTGCTGCTGCTCGGCTGTTCGAGCGACGCGATCGCATTGCGGCTCGGGATCAGCCGCCACACGGTCAAGGATCACCGCAAGCAGATCTTCCGCAAGCTCGAGATCGCCTCGCTCGCGGAGCTGTTCGCGTCGGTGCATTAGGGGCGGGAGTTTCAGGAAGTAGGTTGTGCTCCTGCGAAAGCAGGAACACGAAGTGCGCGAGTACGCGCCCCCCTCTCAGGAGGGATGGCATCGCGGCACCAATCCGGCACAACGCGCATGCCCGCACGGGGCGAGGAAAGGGAAGACGATGCGCTACGTCCGGATGCCGATCGAGGTCGAATCGCCCGAGGAATACGGGTACGGCAATATCCGCAACAATCTGTCCGAGAGCTCGATCGTCGACCAGTCGTTGGCCAGCCTGGACCTGACAATTCCCGATCTCACCTTGCTCTATGGCGAGCATCGCGGCAGCGAGCGGCTGCGCTCGCTCATCCTCGAAGGAGCGCCGTCGCTCGGGGTCGACGACGTGCTGATCTGCGGCGGCGCGGCGGGCGCGCTGTTCATCATCGCCACCGCGTTGCTGGGTAAGGACGACCATCTCGTCGTCGTGCGCCCCAATTACGCGACCAATATCGAGACACCGCGCGCGATCGGTTGCGGTATCGGTTTCGTCGATCTCGCGTTCGAGAGCGGTTTCGCGCTCGACCTCGACAAGGTGAAAGCGGCGATCACGCCGGCGACCAAGCTGATCAGCGTGACCAGCCCGCACAATCCAACCGGCGTGATGCTGAGCGCGGCGGACCTCGCGGCGCTGGCCGCGCTCGCCGCCGAACGCAATTGCCTGCTCCTTGTCGACGAGACCTATCGCGACCTCGCCATCACCACCAGGCTGCCGATCGCCGCATCGCTCGGCAAGCACGTGATCAGCGTCGCATCGATGTCCAAGGCCTATGGCGTGCCCGGCATCCGCGTCGGCTGGATGATCAACAGCGATCCGGCGCTGATGGAAATATTCCTCGCCGCCAAGGAGCAGATCAGCATCTGCGGCAGCGTGATCAACGAATGGGTCGCCGAGGAAATCCTGGCGAAGCGCGATGCCTTTCTTACCCCGACGCTCGCCGAATGGCGCCGCCGGCTGGAGCGCGTCGCCGACTGGATGGCGGGCGAGGATTTGCTCGAATGGGTGCGGCCGTCGGGTGGCGTGGTGTGCTTCCCGCGGATGAAGGCCGACCCGCCGGGCGGCACCGATGCCTTTTACCGCCGTCTGCTCCAGGACCATGGCACCTATGTCGGTCCGGGTCATTGGTTCGAAATGTCCGACCGGCATTTCCGTGTCGGCTATGCCTGGCCGACCGCCGAGCAGCTCGAGGCCGGGCTCGCCGGTATTTCCGCCGCCCTGCGCGGCTGATCCCTCCGTCTCGAGGACCGCATGACCGATCTGATCGACCGCATCCACGACGCCCACCAGGCGATCCGCCCGCATGTTCTGGTTTCGCCGTTGCAGCGGAGCGATGCACTGTCCGCAGCGCTGGGCTGCGACCTCTGGTTCAAATGCGATCACGTTCAGCCGACCGGATCGTTCAAGCTGCGTGGCGCAACCAACAAGGTGCGGCTGCTGGCGCCCGATCATGCCGAGGTGATCACGGCCTCGACCGGCAATCACGGCCGCGCGGTCGCGCATGCCGCCGCCGCGTTCGGGATCGGCGCCACGGTCTATGTCAACGACAGCGCGCCGCAGATGAAGCTCGACGCGATCCGCGCGCTCGGCGCCAAATTGGTGACGGTCGAGGGCAATTCGCTCAACGGCGAGTTGCGGGCCCGGGCCGAGGCCGAACGGCGCGGCGTGCCCTATATTCCGCCCTATAATGATTACGACACGATGGGTGGCCAGGGAACGCTGGGGCTCGAACTGATCGAGCAGGCGAGCGATCTCGACGCGGTGTTCATCTGCACCGGGGGCGGCGGCCTGACCGGCGGCGTGGGAACGGTGTTCAAGGCGTTGTCGCCCAGGACGCGGATCGTCGCGGTGTCGCCCGCGGCATCGACCTGCATGCTCGACTCGCTCGAGGCCGGCGAGATCGTCGAGACGCCGGAAAGCCCGACCCTGTCGGACGGCTCGGCCGGCGCGATCGAGCCAGGATCGGTGACGTTCGATGTCTGCCGGGAGGTGATCGACGAGACGGTCCGCGTCAGCGAGCTGGAAATCGCCCAAGCGATGCGCCGGCTTGCCGAGAGCGACCGCTGGATGGTCGAGGGTGCGGCCGGCGCGGCGCTGGCCGGGCTGATCCAGACGGCGGATCGCTATCGCGGCCAGAAGGTCGTGGTGGTGCTGTGCGGGCGCAACGTGGCGCTCGACACGTTCCTCGCCGCGTTGGAGATGGGGCGGGACTGACGAGGGCCGGCAGGTCCGTTCGCCCGATCACCAGCTAGGGCCTACGCCCATAACGCGGTCTGTCGGCAAGCGACCCAGTTGCGGACGTTCCCAGTCAGCCCTTTATATAGGCGATGAGCAGAGCGGCGGCTGCCCCGCCGATCAGGGGGAGCCCCCATTCCCGTACCCAATGCTTAAAAGGATGCTGGGGGTGTGCCGACCGCCATTGCTCGGGCGAGAAGGAGGCGCCAGTGCGTGTCACCGCGATTGCTGCCGCCATTTCATCATAGGTAGAACTGAAATGACTAGGGGGCAGCCGTAGCTTGCGCCCGGTCGCCTTGACAATAATTTGGAGCAGGAGGACGCCGTTGCTACCTGCAGCCTTTTCCGGGCCATCAATTTCGGACCAGAGATAGGTCCTGCTCCATTCCAATAGAGCGGGGTTAGACCAGATCACGCCTTCCCGAGATATTACGAGCTTTGGAGGCGAGACGATTTTAGCGATCACAATGTAGTCGAACCAAAGATATAGCGGCCCGAGTGCGATCAGAAGCCACGCGCTGCGAACTGCCGAATCGCCAAGCACAATGCCGTCGTATGCCAAAGCAGCGGTGCCGGCTGTAATTGGCATGAGAAAACAGGCGGTGACAATGAATCGGAGCCGGCGCGCACGGTATGTGATGGTGCGGTCTGTTGCGATTGCCATGGCGTGACGATAACAAACTATGGTCCGCTTTCCACCCAGCCCCAGTCCTCAAGACGGCTGGACCCGCAGCCGAAGCCGGACCGGCAGCTCCCGACCCTATTGTGTTGAAAAACTCCGCCAGCGCCAGCCATGGCCGGCGTGCCGGTAATGACGTTTCAGCTAATTCACCTTCGCTGAACGATTACGAAAAAAATGAATGGAAGCGCGACTGATCATTACTCGCGCCGCGCGTTCAACGCGCCCCCCGGGAGTTTTTCAACACAATAGACCTAATTGCGGTCATTCGGCTATCGGAGCTACGAAGCTTCACAATGTCCGAAGTTCCCCACTTTCACGATGGCGCGCTGATCGGGGTCGTTCTCGGCGAGGAGAGCGCGACAGTCTATCTGCGGCAGTCGACGGGCGAGGAGTACACCCTGACGCTTTCCGGTCTTGAAGTGCTCCAGATGGAGGATTTTCGGCAGGGCAACGTCATCTCGATGGTTGAGGTGGTTCGTGGCCGCGCTCCTTATGAGCACTCGGGCCTTGAGCGACTATTCGAGCCCCCTCATCCAACGGCTGCAGAAGACCATCATAAAGCTCACGCGACCTTAATCGGCAGGCAGTGCGCTCGGATTGCTTCCGGTGAAGTCTCACTTCTCGTAATCGTGCCCTCATACGGAGCCGACCTTCTTGCGGTCTGTCGAGAGGTGAGCGTCGCTACACGCGAAGAGAACGGCGGCTAAGCACCCATTTTCAGCCGCTCATGCCCTTGTGCTTATGCGGGCGTTTATGGGTTCACGGCCTGGATCGCTCCCAACTTCCCGTGACCCTGGACCTGTCCCCGGGGTCCGGCACTCGCAAACGGACTCCGGGACAAGCCCGGCGTGACGACGGGCGACTAACGCTATCACGCCGCCCGGACATCCCGCCGCCGCACGGTCGCGAGCGACCACAGGGCCGCCGGCAGGAACAGCAGCACCAGCGGCACTGCTGCGACCAGCCCGAAGATGATCGCGGTCGCGAGCGGCTGTTGCAGCCCCGCGCCGCGGCTGACGCCGAGCGCCAGCGGCGCGAGCGTCAGCACCGCGATCAGCGCCGACATCAGGATCGGCCGCAATCTCTTCGTCCCCGCTTCGCGCAGCGCGGCGATCGTCAGCGGTGCCTCCCGATCGATCTCCGCCAGGAAGAAGATGACGAGTTCGGTGACCATGCCGACCACCATGGTCAGCCCCATCAGTGCCGAGATGTTGAGCTCTATTCCGGTCGCCCACAGGCCCGCGAGCACGGCTGCCGCCGACAGCAGCACCGTGATGAGAGCGGCACCGGTCCAGATCAGGCGTTCGAACAGCAACGTCAGCAACAAGGCGGTGAGCAAAACGGCGGCGGCGAACACCAGGCTCAAATCCGCGAAGCTCTTCTGCTGCTCCGCATAGAGCCCGCCATAATCGACCCGGACCGAGGCGGGCAGGTGCAATCCGTCGACCGTCGCACGGACGTCGCGCATGCCCGAGCCAAGGTCGCGCCCCTCGAGCCGCGCGGTCACCGCGATGAAAGGCGCCAGATCCTCGCGAGTCAATTGCTTCTGGCCGGGATCGATCGAAACCGTGGCGATCGATCCCAGTCGCACGGCATGGCCGTCGGGCGCGGTAAGTATCAGCGCCGCGATCTGGTCGGTGCGGCGGCGCAATTCCGCCGGCGCGCGGACGCGGACGGCGACCAGTTGCTCGCCCGCGCGGATGCTGGTCGCGGTCGCGCCGCCCACCAGCGCCTCGACCTGGGTCGCCACGGCGTCGGGGTCGAGCCCCTGTTGCGCGGCGGCGCCCGGATCGACGCGGATGCTGACCGCGTCGCCCGCGACGCGCAGCCCGTCGACGACCTCGACCACGCCGTCTATCTTGCCGATCGCCTCCCCGACCCTGGCGGCGGCATCGGCGAGCTGCCTGGGATCGTCGCCGAACAATTTGACTTCGATCGGTTCGGGCACCGCAGTCAGGTCGCCGATCAGGTCTTCCATCAATTGCGCGGTCTCGATCTCGAGCCCGGGGACCTTGGTCGCGATCTGCTGGCGGATATCGGCCATGACCTGGTCTATCGGGCGGCGCGATCCGTTCTTGAGGCGGATGAAATAGTCGCCCTCGTCGGCCTCGGTCAGGCCGCCGCCGAGCTGCAGCCCGGTGCGCCGCGAATAGCTGGCGACCTCCGGCGTGGCGCGGATGATGTCCTCGACCTGGCGAAGCAGTCGGTCGGTATCCTGCAGGCTCGCGCCCGATTGCGCCTTGTAGTCGAGGACGAAGCCGCCCTCGTCCATCGCCGGCATGAAGCCCGACGGGACATGGCTCCACGCGAACACGCCAAGAATCGCCAACGCCGCGGCGACGATGCCGGCGAACAGCTTCGGGCGGCCGAACGCGCGGTCCCCGGCCGATCCGTACCAACGATGGAGCCGCCCCATGAGCCCGCCCGCGCGTTCGGCGGCTTCGGCATCCTTGTCGCGCAACCAATGCGCGGCGATCAGCGGGATGACGTAGCGCGCATAGAGCAGCGAAACCGCCAGCGCCGCAACCATCGTCACCGCCAGCGCCTGGAAGAATCCGCCCGTCACGCCGCTGATGAAAGCGAGCGGCAGGAAGACGATGATCGTCGCCAGCGTCGATCCGACCAATGGGCGCGCCATCTCGGCGGCGGCGCCGAGCAGGGTCGGGGGATCCTTGGCTTCGCCTTCCTGCATCCGCCGCATCACGTGTTCGAGCATCACCACGGCATCGTCCACGACCAGCCCGACCGCCGCGGCCATCCCGCCCAGCGTCATCATGTTGAAACTCATGTGGAGCGCGAGGAGCGCGAGGCAGGTCGCCGCGAGCACTGCCGGCAGCATCAGCCCGGTGATGAGCATCAGCCGGCCCGAGCGGAGGAACAGGAACAGGACCAGCCCGGCCAGGATCGCACCGAGAATGATCGCGTCGCGCACCGCGTCGGCGGCGCCGGTGACGAGCTCCGACTGGTCGTAGAACGGCGTGGCCTTGACGCTCGGCGGCAGGCCGGCCTGGTTGAGCCGCACGGCGACCGCTTTGACGATCGTCACGGTGTCGCCGGTCAGCGACTGGCGGACATTGACCAGCACGGCATCGCGGCCGTTCGAATTGATCTTGGTGAAATTGGGTTCGGCGGCGGGGTGGATGCGCGCGATCTGGCCGAGCGTGACCAGGCCGGCGCCGCTGGTCTGGCCGGCCTTTACCGGAATCGCCGCGATGTCGGCCGCCGAGGCGACACGGTTTTCGACCAGCACGAGATAGAGCCGGTGGCGGTCCTCCATCTTGCCGACGCCGCGCACGCTATTGGCCTTGCCGATCGCGGCGGCGACGTCGGGCAAGGTCAGGCCAAGCGCCTGGAGCCGGCCGGGATCAACATCGACCGCGAATTCGCGCGGCGACCCGCCGAGCACGTCGACTCCGGCGACCCCGGGCACGGTCGAAAGGGCCGGCAGCACCTTGAGCTGCGCGATCTGGCGCAGCGCCTGCTGGTCGAGCGTGTCGGACGTGAGCGCGATGCCGAGCACGGGAAAGATCGTCGGGTCCGACCGGCGCACCTCGAACCGCGTGCCGGCGGGCAGATCGGGCAGGATCGTCGCGATCGCCCCCTGCGTCGCCAGCGTGGCCTGCGCCATGTCGTCGCCCCAATCGAAATTGAGCGCGACCTCGGCCGAGCCGCGGCTGGTGGTCGAGCGGATGCGCGTGACCCCGGGGACCGCGCGCAACGCTGTCTCGATCGGGCGTGTGATCTCGGCAGCCATTTGCGCGGCGTCGCGATCGCCGGCATCGACCGCTACGACGACGCGCGGATAGTCGATATGCGGAAACAGGCTGACCGGGAGCTTGGTCGCAGCGAGCAGACCGCCCAGCGTCAGCAACGCAACTGCGAGCCAGATCGAACGCGCATGGCGAGCGAGCAACGCACTCATTTGGTGCGCACCTGCATGCCGTCCTCGAGCGCGGTGCCGCCTTCGGTGACGACCTGTTCGCCTGGCCCGACGCCCTTGACGATGACGACGCGGTCGCCGCTGATCGCCCCGGTCTCGACATCGCGGCGATGCGCGATCCCCTTGGCGACGACGAAGACGTAAGGCTGCCCGGCATCGTCGAGCAACGCGCCATAGGGGATGGTGAGCGCGGCATTGCCGCCGCCCGTGCCGTCGCCGAGCGTCAATTGACCCGTGAGCGCCGCGTTGGTGCCGATACCGGACGCCGCGGGGACGGCAACGAACACGGCCGCCAGCCGCGTCGCCGGGTCGACCACCGGATCGACCGACAGGATCGGTGCGGAGAAGGGAGCGCCGCTCGGCGGGGTGACGCGGAGCGCCATGCCGGGCCTGATCCGGGCGGCGAGCGCGGGATCGATCCCGAATCGCGCGCGCAGATTGCCCGATCCGGCGATCGAGGCGACCGCGGTACCCGCCGCGACGAGGTCGCCCGGCGCCGATGCCACGCTCTCGACGAAGCCTGCCGCGGGTGCGCGCAGGGTCAACGCCCCGTTGCGCGCGCCCAGGCTCGCCCGCGTCGCGCCGGCGCTCTGCGCGGCGGCGCGCGCGGTCTCGACATCGGCGTCGCTGGCAAGACCGTCCGCGCGCAGGCGCTGTGCCCGGGCATAGGCCGCCTGGGCCGCCGCGGCATCGGTGGCGGCCTTGGCATAATCGAGCCGGCTGGTCGGACTCGGGGCGAGGCGGACCACGACCTGTCCCGCGCCGACCCTGGTGCCGACCGGCGCGTCGATCGAGACGACGGTCGCTTCGGCGGGGGCAGCAAGGACGTGCTTGCTCGTCGCACCGGCCTCGACCGCGCCGTAGACCGCGATCGATTCGCTCACTGCCCCCTGCCGCGCCGGCGCCAGCGCGACGAGCGCGACCGGTTTGGCGTCGCCATCGGCAGCATCGTCGCCCGAACCGCAGGCGGCGAGCAGGATTGCCAGGGTCAATGCCGTTGCCGCCTTCATTGCCAATCCTCCCTCGGTACGCCCGTCAGCAATTCGAGCGCGATCATCGCTTCGTCGATCGTCTGGTCCGCGGTCGCCAATTCGACTCTCTTGTCGCGCAGCGTGCCCTCGGCCGTTTCGGCGGTGGCGCGCGACACGTCGCCGCGATCCGCGGCGGCGCGGCTGACCCTGGCCAGCCGTTCGAGTTCGGGGAGCAGCGCCCGGATCGCCACGCGTTGCCGCCGCGCGAGCGTCACCGCACTGGCGGCGGCGGCGATGTCGGCGCGGGTCTGGAACAGGCGCGCGTCATATTCGGCCTTGAGCTGCTCGCGCGTCGCACGCTCGATCGCAATGCCGCCGCGATTGCGATTCCACAGCGGCAGGGTGAAATCGACCGCCGGTCCGAGGATATTGTTGCCGCCGGTGTCGCGCGTGAAATTGAGGTTGAGCGCGAGCGTCGGAAACTGGTCGAGGATCGCTTTGTGGACCGCGGCTTCCTGCGCATCGTAACCGGCCCGCAATGCCTGCAAATCGGCCCGATTGTCGAGCGCGATCCGGGTCAGCCGAACCGGATCGAGCACGGGGTCGCTCTCGGCCGCGGGTGCCAGGCGCAAGCGGGTTTCTGGCGGCAGGCCGAGCAGTCTGACGAGTTCGAGCCGTGCGGCGTCGAGATCGTGTTCGGCGACGCGCAATTTGTCGGCGGTGGCGGCGGCGTCGGTCCGTGCCGCCTCGACGCTTGCCGCGGCAATGTCGCCCCGCGCCGCCGCGCGCAGATTGCGGTCGAGCAAGGATGCCGCCGCCACGTCGTCGGTTCGCAGCAGGTCGATCGCTTCCTGCAGGCGGCGGATCCGCGCCGCCTGCAGCCGCGCTTGTCCCGCGGTCTGCCATTCGGCCCAGGCCAGATCGAGCCGCACCTGTTTCGCCTGCGCTTCGGCGGCCTGGCGGCGTACCTTCCCGGCGCGCAAGGCGGCGAGATCGAGCCCGAGCCCGCTGGCGATCTCGCTGAACGGGTCGGGCCCCGACAGCAGGGCGCCGACCCCGATGTTGAAGGTCGGATCAGGCAGCAGGCGCGCGGCGAACACCTGCGCGTCGGCGACGCCCGCCTTGCTCCGCATCGCCTTGAGGTCGGGATTGCCGAGTACCGCGATCACCGCGATGGCATTATCGTCGAGCGGTGCCGAGAGATCGATATTGGTGGGCCGGAGATAGGGTCGGTCGATCGTCGCGGCGCCGCGGCTGAGCGCGGCGATGTCGGTCGAGCCAATGGTCGTCGCGAGCGGGCGCGGGGTGTAGGACGCGCAGCCGGCAAGCAACAGCAGCGCCGAGGCCGGGCCGATGCGGAAAGCGAGCGATTGAACCATGGGGTGGTCCTTAGCAGGGTCCGGCTGACAGCGTCCTGACGCAATTGAAAATACAATCCGTCAGCCTCGTGTCAGTGTAGAGAGTGCATAGGAGGGTGAGATGATGAAAGCACGTCATCCAGGGGAGCGGCGCTGATGCGCGCGCTGGTGGTAGAGGACGATCCCGATATCGGGGGCGACGTCGCACGTGCGCTTGCCGATGCCGGGTTGGTGGTCGACCGCATCACCAACGGCAACCAGGCATGGTTCGCCGGCGACACCGAAGATTATGCCATCGTGGTGCTCGATCTCGGGTTGCCCGATCTCGACGGACTCACGGTGTTGCGCCGCTGGCGCGGGTCGGGGCGCACGATGCCGGTCCTGATCCTCTCGGCCCGCGGCGACTGGACCGAAAAGGTCGAGGGGATCGAGGCGGGCGCCGACGATTACCTCGCCAAGCCGTTCCAGCTCGGCGAGCTGGTGACGCGGGTGCGCGCGTTGCTGCGGCGCGCGGGCGGGCATGCCGCGCCGGTGCTCGAAATCGGCCGGCTGAAGATCGACACGCGCCATCGCCGCCTGCTGGTCCGCGATGCGGAAGTGCGCGTCTCGCCGCTCGAATTCCGGCTGCTCAACTATCTCGCGCATCAGGCTGACCGTACCGTCGCGGTCGGCGAAATCGCCGATCACCTCTACGGCACCTCGGAGACCGGAGACGTCAACGCGATCGAGGCGCTGATCATGCGGTTGCGGCGCAAGATCGGGACCGACAGTATCGAGACGCGCCGCGGCTTCGGTTACCGTCTGACCGGAGGAGCGGCGTGATGCGCTCGCTCCGGCTCCGCCTGATCGGTTTCGCCGCGCTGGCGATCGCGGTCGCCTTGTGGGCGGCGTGGCACGTCATGGGGATGCTGTTCGAACATTATACCGAACGGCGGATGGCCGACGCGCTGATCCGGGTCGGGGAAACGGTCGCGGCGGCGACGCATCTCGATGCCCAGGGCAAGCCGGTTGTCGATCCCGCCGATCTCGATGCGCGGTTCCGGCGGCGTGGCAGCGGCCTGTATTGGGAAGTGCGCGCGCCGGGTGCCATCGCCGGGTCGCCATCGCTCGGGGGCAAGGTGCTCGCGGCGGGAGGACAGGATCGCGAGCCGGCCGTCGGCGCCTGGGGACGCGACGAGATTCCCGGCCCGTACGAGGATGATCTGATCCTGGTCCAGCGCCAGATCCGCGCCGGTGCGACCGTCGTGACCGTCCGGGTGGGCGAGGATGACGAGCCGATCGACCGCGCCGGCGCGTCGTTCGCGCGCGAGATGGGGATGTTCCTGCTCGCGCTCGGCATCGCGCTCGCTTTCGCCGCCTGGGCGCAGGTCGAACTCGGCCTGTGGCCGCTCCGGCGCGTGCGGCGCGAACTCGCGGCGATGGAGCGCAATCCGGCGCGGCGCCTGTCCGACGATCATCCGCAGGAGATCGGCGCGCTGGCCCAGGCGATCAACGCGCTGGCCACCGCGCGCAGCGAGGATCTGGTCCGGGCGCGCCGCCGGGCGGCCGATCTGGCCCATGCGCTCAAGACGCCGCTGGCGGCGCTGGCCGCGCAAAGCCGGGTCGCGCGTGCCGCGGGCGCCACCGCTGCCGCCGATGCGATCGACCAGACGCTGAGCGCCGCCGCCGCCGTCCTCGAATCCGAACTGGCCCGTGCTCGCGCTGCCGCGAGCCGGACCGGGCAAGGCGTCGCCGCGACCCGGCCGGCTGCGTTGATCGAAGGATTGTTCGCCGTGCTCGAACGGACCGAGCACGGCATGGCATTGGTGTTCGACTCCTCCGTTCCCGAGGAGTGGGAAGTCGGCATCGATCCCGACAGCCTTGCGGAGATTTTCGGCAATCTGCTCGACAATGCCACGCGGCATGCGCGGCGCGTGATCGCGGTCGGCGCCGAGACGCCCGACGGTCGGGTCGAGTTCGTGGTCGATGATGACGGCCCCGGCGTGCCCGCCGACCGCCGCGACACCATCCTGCGGCGTGGCGTCAGGCTCGACGAGAGCGGTGCCGGCCACGGCCTCGGCCTGTCGATCGTCGCGGACCTGGTCGAGGCGACCGGAGGCACGATCACCCTGGGCGATTCCCCCAAGGGCGGCCTGCGCGTGACGCTGGGCTGGCCAGACACCCTTCTCACCCGCACCGAGCCGAGCTGATCGGCCGGCCCCACAAGGAGCATCGCATGCAGGTCGTCCACATACCGAAGGTCAACGCGCGCTACTGGTCGGCGATCACGTTCGCCAGCCTGTTCGGCACGAACATGGGCGATCTCTACGCGCACGAGTTCAAGCTCGGCATGTTCCTCGGCGTGGGCATCCTTGCGGTGCTGGCGGCCGGCGTGTTCCTGGCCGAGCGCCGCGATCACGTGCCGCGCGAGTTCTATTACTGGCTGGTGATCATCATCATCCGCACCGGCGCCACCAATATCGCCGACTATTTCAAGCACATCATTCCGTGGCTGCTGTTCGGCATCATCCTGACCGCCCTGCTCGCCGTGTTCGCCTGGGCATCGGCGCAAGGCGATGCGCGGCGCGAAGCCGAGGCGGAGGCGCGCGGCATGCCCAATACCGGGGTCGCTTATTGGTTCGCGATGCTGAGCGCGGGCGTGTTCGGAACCTTTATCGGCGACGTCTGCTCGAAGCTGATCGGCAAGGGCTACGCGTCGCTCAGCCTCGGCGTCCTGCTGTTGCTCGCGCTATTGGTCTGGCGGCGCGACGCGGCGCACCGCTTTTGGCTCTATTGGGTCGCGCTCGCGATCGCCCGCACTGCCGGCACCGCGATGGGCGACTTCCTTGCCGATACCGAGGCGCTGCATATCGGTCTGCCGCTGTCGACGCTGATCACCGGGTCGGTCTTCGTGCTCATCCTGGTGCTGTGGCCGCGCAAGGGCGGTGCCGCCGTCGCCATCGCCGCCTGACCCCGGGTTCGAGGAGAAGACCATGTCCCCGATCAAGTCGCTCTGTCTCGCCGTGCTGGCGTTGTTCGCCGTGCCGGCCGCGGCGCAGGATCAGCTCGACGACGGCCCCAAGTCGCTGGTGATCAGCTATCGGACCAGCGCCGAACACCGCGCGGCATTCCGCCGCTACCTCGCGGCCAACCTCGCGCCGCGGCTGCGCGCGATGAAGGCGCGCGGCGAGATTTCCGATTTCCGCATCTTCTACAGCTGGTACCGCCAGCCGGCGGTATGGGACGGGCTGGTCATCCTGCGCTTCCCGACCTTTCCGGCAGTCGCCAGGTGGAATGCGCTCGAACGCGGCGAGCCGGGTGGTCTCGATGCCACCGGGCTGGCGCTCGCCGATCCGGTCGCGAGCTATTCGAGCGACCTTGCCTGGTCGCGCAATCCCGACGCGCTCAAGGACGGCGAGGTCTATTACGTCATCCCGTACGAATACCGGAACGAGGGCGAATATCGCGATTACGTGAAGGGCTATGTGCTGCCGCAATTCGACGGGTGGATCCGGACGGGCGCGCTCGACGGCTACGAAATCTACATGAACCGCTACGGCACCGGCTCGCCCTGGGACTCGCTGTTCATCCAGCATTACCGCGACATGGCCGCGTTCGGACAGCGGCAGAAGATCACCGCGAGCGTCCGCGACACCTTGCGCAACGACCCGATCTGGAAAGCCTGGAGCGACAAGAAGGCCGGAATTCGCAGCGAGAGCGAGAACAGCATCGCCGAGTTGATCGCGCATTAGGGCCTGTCGATGGTTGATCGGCGTCAGGATCGGCCACCGTCCGCGCTTGTAGATAGTATTATTGATTGTATAAGTGCAATATTAGGCTGATCATGAGGAAATCGAGATGCGGCGGCGGCTCCTGGCAACGATTCTGGCGGCCATCGCCGTCGGCGCGGCGGCGCAGACGGGGAGGCAACCCGCCATCTCGGCCACATCGGTGCGCGACGATACGTTCCCGACGGTCGAGGCGCGTTATCCCGGCGGAATCGTCGCGCGCGGTCATGTCGAGTTCGCCAATTATGTCGGCTATCGCCCGCTCCAGCTCGACCTCTATCTGCATGCCGACCGCGACCGGACGAAGCCGCGACCGCTCGTGATCTGGGTCCATGGCGGCGGCTGGAGCCGCGGCGATGCCCGCCAGTCGGGCGCTTTTACCGACTGGCCCGGCGTTCTGGCGATGCTTGCGGCGCGCGGCTATGTCGTCGCGTCGGTCGATTACCGCCTCAGCGCCGAAGCCAAGTTTCCCGCCCAGGTACAGGACGTGAAGGCGGCGATCCGTTTCCTGCGCAGCAAGGCGAAAGTCTATGGCGTCGATCCGGCGCGCGTCTATCTGTGGGGTGGGTCGGCCGGCGGGCATCTTGCCGGGCTGGCGACGGTGACCTGCGGGGTAACTGCTTTCGACCCGCCCGCCTCGACCGGGCGCCTGCCGGGGTCGCAGGCGAAGGCGGCGAGGCCGCTGCCGCAATCGGACTGCGCGCAGGGCGCGGCGCTGTGGTACGGGGTGTTCGATTTCGGGTTGGGCGGCGCCGATCCGGGAACCGCGCTGTCGGCGAAGACGCTGACCGCGTTGCTCGGCTGCGATCCCGCCGCCTGCCGCGACATCGCCGCCGCCGCGAGCCCGATCACCTATGTCGCGCACGACACACCGCCGCTCCTGCTGATACATGGCACTGCCGATGAGGAAGTGTCGTTCCGTCAAAGCGAGACGATGGCCGCGCGGCTGAGGGCGGCGGGAGCGCCGGTCGAGTTCGTCCCGGTCCCGGGGGCCAATCACGGGTTCGTCGACAAGGATCCCGGCGCGACGAAGCGCGACAGCCTGATGGCGCTCGACCGCACCTTCGCGTTCTTCGACAGGCTGTCGAGGCAGTAGGTGCTGTCGATCGAATAGCACCCAGGCTGTCCCGAAGAAGGCCGGGGCCCGACATCGCCGCCGCCGGGCGCGCGTCGCGACTGGGCCCCGGCCTTTGTCGGGAGGCGTTTGGCGGGAGAAGTAGCGATCACCTGCCGGGCAACGCGCACACGAAGCTCGTCGCCAGCCTGGTATCCCCGCCGCGATATTCGGGCTCTCGCGGCCAGGCGCAGATCGGGCGCTGGAACGCGATCGGCCGTTTTGCCGGCGGCATCTCTTCGCCGCCTGGCGCATAACGCGTCGCGATCAGGCTCTGCGGCGCGCGCGCCTTTTCGACCCAGGCATAGAGCGCCAGCGTCATGTCGTGGGCGGCATCGCGCACCGGCGGCGCCGAATCGCGCGTGGCGGTCGAGAAATTGGTCGCACCGGGGCCGCCGGCGCAATGGCCCATGCCGGGCACCATGAACAGCCGCATGAACTTCTGCGTCGCTGCCAGGCTGCCGGCGCGCGCTTCCACAGCGTTGTAATAGTTGATCGCCTCGAGCGGGGTGCCGACGGGATCCTGCCAGCCCATGAACATGATCAACTTGCCGCCGGCGCGTGCGAACGGCGACAGATTGGCATCGTTCGCATCGAACATCGGACTCAATCGCGTCCGCATCGTGTCGACGTCGCTGCCCCAGTTGAAGCTCCACCAGTTCCATTCGGGGTTGTCGAACACCCAATATTTGAACATGTCGGCGCGCGACGGTTCGGCCGGATTGTCGTGTTCCGACCAATAGCCGGTCCAGCCGGGATGCTTGTCGCCGGGACCGGACATTACCCCCTCGGTGCCGATCGGGTAGCCCGGATAGATCGGCTTGCCGGTGCGGGCGTCGTGCGGGCCGGCATAGATCTTGTCCGCCGCCGCGACCTGATCGCCGGTCAGGCACGTGCCCGATGGCGAACCGGGACGGCACAGCAGATCGGCGGGCCGGAAGCTGCATCGGCGCGGGTCGGAAATCACGCCGTCCTCGACGCCGTCGAGTTTGTCGCAGGCAGCGACCGCGGAGCGATTGATGAGCAGCAGGTCGCTCGCGGCCAGAATGGGGTCGCGGTCGTCGCCCGGCCGGTGGTTGGCGAGATAATTCCACAGGAATGCCATCGTCAGGCTGGTGCGATTGTTGCCCGGCGCGCCGGCGATGATGCCGTCGAAGTCGCGGGGGAAACGCTGCGCCTCGCTCAATCCTTGATAGCCGCCGGTCGAGCATCCGCTGAAATAGGACCAGCGCGCGGGCCGGCGATAGTAAGCGCGCGTGATCGCTTTCGCCGCGACGACCGATTCGTGGACCGCGCGATAGCCGAAATCGCGGATCTTCTCGGGATGTTTCCAGCCGAACTTCAGGTCGGTTCCGGAATGGCCGGTATCGGTGGCGACGGCGACCTCGTCATCGTCCAGCCGGCCGATCATCTGCTTGTATTGCAGGTTGGAGACATAGGCGCCGTTGCCGACCATGTGCAGGCGGCCGGTCCAGCGATCGGGCGCGGGCAGCCACACTTCGAATCCGATATCGGATCCCTTGACCGGCCGACTGACGCCGCGGACGCGGCAAAAGGGCTTGAGGCCGGTATAGGTACGCGGCCCGCGCTCGACGACGAAGTCTTCGGTGAAGGTCCCGGTGACTCGCGTCGCGATCAGGATGCTGACGTGCGGCAGGCGCAGGCTCTTGAGTGCGGCGCACGTATCGGGTGCGGCCTGCGCGGCGGGTGCCAGGGCGGCCGTTGCCGCGAGGATCAGGCCGGTTGCCACCATCCGCTCAACCGTTCGACGCGCGACCATGTCCTTCTCCCTTATCGCTGGCGCCGCCAAGAATGTCTCCTTATGATCAAAAAAACAATATCAAAGGTGATCACGGAGGCGATCGATGCGAATCTTCAGGCGCGACGACATCATGGCGGCGCTCGACCAGCGGGCAGCGATGGCGGCGGTCGAGCGCGCGATCATCGCTTTCGCGCAAGGCCGCGCGCAGAGCGGCGATGCCGGGCATTTCGCCTTTCCCGCGCCGGGCGACGCCCACGTCAAGGTCGCGCATCTCGAAGGTGAGGACATCTTCGCGCTCAAGGTATCGGCGAGCTTTTACGGCAATCCGGCACTGGGCCTGTCGTCGAGCCAGGGATTCTCGGCGGTGATGAGCGCGACCACCGGCGAGGCGCTGGCGCTGTTCGCCGATGGCGGCTGGCTGACCGATGTGCGCACCGCGATGGCCGGGGCGATCGCTGCGCGCGCGATCGGCTATGCCGGCGGTACGGTGGGGATCGTCGGTGCGGGTGTCCAGGCGCGGATGCAGGCCGACGCGATCCGGCGCCACCTCGGCGCGGAACGCGTCCTGATATGGGCGCGCGATCCCGCCAGGGCGCTGGCGCTGGCCGACGAGATTGGCGGGGAGGCGCGCGAGGTGCTGGAAAACCTGGTCAGGGCGTCGGACCTGGTGGTGACGACCACGCCCTCGACCGATCCGCTGGTAATGGACGATTGGGTGCGGCCCGGCCTGCGCATCGTCGCGGTGGGATCCGATGGCGGCGGCAAGCGCGAGCTGGATCCTGCGATCCTCGGCCGCGCCACCGTCGTCGTGGATTCGATCGACAAATGCCTGGAGAACGGAGAAGCGGGCTGGGCCGTCCGGGCGGGTCTGCTCGACGCGGATGCGCTGGTGCCGCTTGGGGCGCTGCTCGCCGAGCCCGAGACGTTCGCCGACGATGCGATCGTCGTCGCCGACTTGACCGGCCTGCCGGTTCAGGACGCGGCGGTCGCCGGTTCGGTCTGGCGCGTGCTGGCGTAGCGGCGGCTGAACAACGCGGCCGCCAGGCTGATGACGGCGATGCCGGTCAGCCAGACGCCGGGCATCGCCAGATTTCCGGTGGCCGAGATCAGCGCCGTCACGACGAACGGCGTGAAGCCGCCGATCGCGGTCGCCAGGCTGTACGCGAGGCTGAAGCCCGAGGCGCCGGCTTCTTCGGGCACGATCTCGGTCAGGTGCACGACCATCGCCGAATTGTAGCTGGCATAGATTGCCGACAGCCACAGTTCGACCACGAGCAATTTGGCCACGCTCGGCGCTGCCGCCAGCCATGCCATCGCGGGATAAGCAGTCGCGATCGCCAGCACGGTGCAGGCGATCAGGATCGGGACCCGCCCGATGCGGTCGGAAAGCGCGCCCATCAGCGGCAGCCAGAGGAGATTCGACAGGCCGACCAGCGCCGTGATCATCAGGTTGGCGCGCGTCGGCAGGTGCAGCAGCTTGCCGAAGGTCGGCGTGTAGGCGGTGATCATGTAGAAGCTGACCGTCGTCATCAGCACCAGCGCCATGCCGGTCAGCACGCGGGCCCGTGCGCGCCAGAGGTGGCGCAGGATCTCGCGCAAGGTCGGCCGGGTGGTGCGGGCCGCGAACAGGTCGGTTTCGCGCAAATGGCGGCGCATCAGGAACAGCAGCGGGATGATCAGGCAGCCGAGGCCGAGCGGGATCCGCCAGCCCCAGGCGGCGAGCTGGCCGGCACTGAGGGTCAGCCCCAGCACCACGCCGATGCTTGCCGCGACGACCACCGCGACCTGTTGAGACGCCGATTGCCACGACACGTAGAAGCCCTTTCTGCCGGGCGGTGCGATCTCGGCGAGATAGACCGAGACGTTGCCCAGCTCCGCTCCTGCCGAAAAACCCTGGAGGAGCCGTCCGAGCAGGACGAGGATGGGCGCTGCGAGTCCGATCGCGGCATAGCCGGGCGTGAAGGCGATGGTGGCGATGCCGACGCTCATCAAGGCGAGCGTGACGATCAGGCCGGCGCGGCGGCCATGATGATCGGTATAGGCGCCGAGCACGATGGCGCCGAGCGGCCGCATCAGGAAGCCTACGCCGAACGTCGCCAGCGCCTTGAGCAAGGTGCCGATGTCCGAGCTTCCCGGAAAATAGGCCGAGCCGATGGCGGCGGCGAAATAGCCGAACACCATGAAATCGTACATCTCGATGAAATTGCCGCTGGCCACGCGCAGCACATCCATCGCGCGTCCGCGGCGGTGTGTCGGGTCGGTCATGATCGGTCGCACTCCCCTGGCTGACGGCGCGCTCTGCGGCGCGTACCGGTCGTTCGGCTTAGGACGATCGTTGCCAAAATGCACGGCAAATCATCGAAAATGCATTTTTGTCTTTTTAAACTCAGCAAGACAGTGCTACCGATCGCCCCAACGATAAGGTGCCGGGACGAACAGGGGATGTCATCGATGACGAACGCTTGCCGCCTTCTGGAGATCTGGGGAAGCCCCCGCGATCGCGGCATCCTTTATGGCCAGGGCGCGTCGGCCGAAATCCATCGTGGCACCTCGCACTATATCGCGCAGATGGAAAGCCTGGGCCTGTCGCAATCGGCGCTGGCCGAACTGGTCGATGCCTATCTGCCGATCATCGCCGATTTCGATGCCGATCATGTCGAGGAAATGCGGGGCATCGCCGAGGGCGCCGACCTGCCGCTGTCGCACATCGTGCTGATGAACGCGCGGACCGAATTGCTCAAGCTCGCCAAGGAACCCGTGCTCCGCGCCGGATTGCTCGCCGAACGCGCGGCCGAGGGATGTACCACGATCGTCGTCCAGCCCGAGCGGACGCCCGACAATGTGCTGATCCACGCGCACAATTGGGACTGGAAGTCGTCTTGCGCCGATTCGTGCATCATCCTGCGCATCCGCAACGACAATGGTCCCGACATGCTGACCTTCACCGAAGCGGGCGGGCTGGCGCGGTTCGGGTTCAACAGCCTGGGCGTGGCGATCACCGGCAATTATCTCGAATGCGAGCGCGACTACCGCACCCTGGGGGTGCCGCTCGCCCTGATCCGCCGCAAGGTGCTGCAGCAGGACAATCCCTCGCTGGCGTTCGGGGCCGCCTATACGACGCCAAAATCGGCATCGAACAATCTCGCGATCAGCCACGCGCCGACCGGCATCGTCCACGACCTCGAATGCGCGCCCGACGAGACTTTCGTGGTAGAACCGCACGATGGCCTGCTCGTGCACAGCAACCATTGGCTCAGCCCGGTCGCCCTCGCGAAGCTGCGCGAGACCGGCATCGCCGACTCGCCGTGCAGTTTCTGGCGGCAACAGCGCGCCGAGCGCCTGCTCGCGCCGCACCGCGCGATCGGTCTGCATCACGTCCGCGACGTCCTGCTCGATACCGCCGGGACGCCATTGTCGATCTGCGTGCCGCCGCGCGCCTCAAGCGTCACCGGTCATACTGCGACCGTGGCGTCCTTCCTGATGCGTCCGGCGATCGGCGAGATGCAGGTTGCGATGCTGCCGCATGCGGGCGCGGACTATGTCCGCTACACGCTCGCCGCCGACGCGGCGGAGGTGGTGCCGGAGCGACCGGCCGCCCATGCGTAGAGCGATCGCCGGCCTGATCCTGATCGCGGTCGGCCTGCTCGTCGGCTCGTTGCTGCTGCATCCCGGGACGCCGGCGCCGGACGGTTCGGTGCTGCGGGCGCGGTTGAACGCGGATATCGCGTCATCGGATCCGGGGATGAAGCGCGACGCCAATACCGACGCGGTGCTGCTCCACGTCGTCGAGGGGCTCGTCGCGGTGCGCGAGGACGGCTCGATCGGGCCGATGCTGGCGAGCGGCTGGACGGTATCGCCCGACGGCCGGACGTATCGGTTCGCACTGCGCCGCGGCATCCGCTTCCACAATGGCGCGCTGCTGACGTCGGCCGACGTCAAATGGTCGCTCGACCGCTATCTCGCGCCCGGCAGCCGCTGGCGGTGCAAGCCCGACCTCAGCGCGAACGGTATCGCCGCGGTCAGGGCGATCCGTACGCCCGATCCCGATACCGTCGAGGTCGAGCTCGACCGGCCTGCCCCCTTGTTTCTGCCGACGCTGGCGCGGCTGGATTGCGGCAGCACCGGCATCAGCCATCGCGATTCGGTCGGCGCCGACGGCAAATGGCGTTATCCGATCGGCACCGGGCCGTTCCGCTGGGGCGAGTGGCGGCACAACCAATATATCGATCTGGTCAGGTACAAGGGCTATCAGCCGCAGCCCGGCGGGACCGACGGCAATGCCGGGGGCAAGCACGCATTGGTCGACCGTATCCGCTTCTCGGTCATTCCCGACGGATCGGCGGCGAGCGCGGCCTTGTTGCGCGGCAGCCTCGACGTGCTCGATGCGCTCGCGCCCAACGAGCTCGGTACGATCGAGGGGGCGCCCGGCATCAAGCTGGATTCGGCGATGTCGTCCGATTTCTACTGCATTCTGTTGCAGGCGCGCATGGGGCCGTTGCGCGACGTGCGGTTGCGGCGGGCGCTGGCGCTCAGCCTCGACGTCGCGGCGCTGACCAGGGTCGTCACCCACGGCACGGGTATTCCGGACAGTTCGCCGGTTCCGGCGGTCAATGCCTATTACGGCCCGGTGCAGCGGCAATTGGTCAGGCGGGACCTGACGACCGCGCGCGCGCTGGTCCGGGCATCGGGCTATCGCGGCCAGGCGATCGAATTGCTGACCAGCCACAGCCCGCCCGAAATGTACGATGCCGCGATCCTCGTCCAGGCGATGGCGCGCGATGCCGGGATCAACATCCAGATCGTCAATCTCGACTGGGCGACCCAGCTCGCACGCTATTCGAGCGGTGACTATCAGGCGACGATGTTCGGCTTCTCGGCCCGGCTCGATCCGTCGTTGATGTGGAACGTGCTGATCGGCGACCGCACGACCGATCCGCGCAAGGTATGGAACGCACCCGACGCGATCGACCTGTTCCACCAGTCGGAGACGACCGGCGACCATGCCACGCGGCAAAAGGTGCTCGACGCGCTCGAACGGCGGTTTCGAGCCGACGTCCCGGCGATCGTCCTCTACAACACGCGCCGCGTGACCGCGCTGCGCGATCGCGTCACCGGCTATCGCAGCTGGCAGGCGCAGACCCAGCGATTGTGGAATGTGGGTCTGGGGGCGGTGCGATGATCGCCTACATCCTGCGCCGCCTGCTGCTCGCGATCCCGACCCTGTTCCTGGTCGCGCTGATGGTGTTCTTCCTCGTTCGCCTGATCCCGGGAGATCCCGCGCAGGTCATGCTGGGCGAAGGCGCCGATCCGGCGGCGGTCGCCGCGCTCCATGCCGATCTCGGGCTCGACAAGCCGATCTACGTCCAGTTCGTCGCCTGGCTGGGGCACGTCTTTCGCGGCGATCTCGGCACGTCGATCATCACCGGAGAGCCGGTCTCCACCCTGCTCGTCACGCGTGCCGAAACGACAGGCGCGGTCGTGCTCGTGTCGGTCGGGCTGGCCACCCTCATCGCGGTCTTCTTCGGCATGCTCGCCGCATGGCGCCGCGGAAGCAAGCTCGACCTCGCGGTGATGAGCGGCGCGAGCCTGATCCTCGCGGTACCGAGCTTCTGGCTCGGGCTGTTGCTGCTGCTCGTGTTCGGCGTCTGGCTGCGCTGGTTGCCGGTGGTGGGCTACGTCCCTTTTTCCGAAGATCCGACGGGTGCCTTGCTGTTCCTGATCCTGCCGATCGTGACGCTGACCATCTCGGAAAGCGGCGTCCTCATCCGGATGATGCGGTCGAGCGCGATCGACGTGCTGCGGCTCGATTACGTCACGCATGCCCGGGCCAAGGGGTTGAGCGAGCGCACGGTGCTGGCGCGGCACGTCCTCCCCAATGCCTTCGCGCCGACCCTCACCCTGGTCGGCCTGACGCTGGGGCGCCTGTTCGGCGGGATCGCGGTGATCGAGACGGTGTTCACCCTGCCCGGGCTCGGCCGGCTGATGGTGACCGGCGTGCTCAGCCGCGATTATCCGGTGGTCCAGGGCTGCCTGCTGTTCACGGCGGTGATCTACGTCTTGGTCAACCTGATCGTCGACCTGCTTTATCCGCTCTTCGATCCGCGAGTGACGGTCGAATGAGGCGGTCGATGCATTCGCTGCTCGGGGTCGGGCTGGTCGGCTTCTTGCTGGCCGCGGTGCTGATCGGATTCGTGTGGCTGCCCTATGACCCGCTCGCGATCGACCTCGACCATACGCTCGCCGCGCCGTCGTTCGCGCATTGGCTGGGCACCGACGAATTTGGCCGCGACGTCGCCTCGCGTGCGATGCTCGGCGCGCGGATCAGCGTGTTGATCGCGATCGAGACGGTCACCCTCTCGGTGGTGGCCGGCACCGCATTGGGCCTCGTGGTCGGGTTCCTGCGCGGCTGGACCGAGCGTGTGGTGATGACCTTCAGCGATGCCCTGCTCGCATTTCCGGGCATCCTGCTCGCGTTGGCACTGATCGCGGTGATCGGGTCGAGCCGGCACAGCATCGTCATCGCGCTCGCGATCGCCTACCTGCCCGCGACGATCCGCGTCGTGCGCGGTTCGGTGATCTCGATCCGCGAACGCGAATATGTCGAGGCGTCACGCGTCGCGGGCGACAGTGCGCTGTACACGATGTGGCGCCATGTCCTGCCCAACGCGCTGCCGCCGATCCTGGTGCTGGCGACCAGCCTGTTCGGATGGGTGGTGCTGTCGGAAAGCGCGTTGAGCTTCCTCGGCGTCGGGGTGCCGCCACCGCTGCCGACCTGGGGCAACATGCTCTCCGCGGCGCGTCCGTACATGTATGCGGCGAGCTGGCTCAGCATCGCGCCCGGCCTGTGCATCGTCGCGACCCTGCTCGGCATCAACATGCTCGGCGACGCGCTGCGCGACCGCCTCGATCCGCGGGACGATTGATGGCGGAACCGCTTCTCACCATCGACAATCTGCGGATCGAGGCCGGCGATCGCGTCCTGCTCGAAGGCCTCAGCTTTGCGGTGGCCGCCGGCGAACGTCTGGCGATCGTCGGCGAATCGGGCAGCGGCAAGACGCTGGCGACGCGCGCGATTCCCGGGCTGATGGCGCCGGGCCTCAGGCGGACCGCGGGGTCGATCACGTTCGAGGGACGCGACCTGACCGCGCTCGACGACCGAGAGTTGCGCAGCATCCGCGGCGCGGGGGTCGGGCTGGTCTTCCAGGAACCGATGACGTCGCTCAATCCGGCGCTGCCGATCGGGGTGCAACTCGCCGAGGGATTGAAACTGCATCGCGGGCTCGACGATGCCGGGATACGCCGCCGCAGCCTCGATATGCTGGCGCGCGTCCAGATCGCCGATCCGGCGGGCTGCCTGGCGCGCTATCCGCACGAATTCTCTGGCGGCATGCGCCAGCGGATCATGCTGGCCTCCGTGCTGCTGCTCCAGCCCAGGCTGCTGATCGCGGACGAACCGACCACCGCGCTCGACACGCTGAGCCAGCGTGAAGTGCTGCAATTGATGGTCGCGCTGACCCGCGAGATGGGGACGGCGCTGCTGCTGATCACGCACGATCTCGGACTGGTCGCCGAATATACCGAGCGGGTGATCGTGCTCGAAAAGGGCGTGATGGTCGAACAGGGCGTGACCGCCGAGGTGCTCGTACGGCCCGCGCATCCCTATACCGCCAAACTGGTCGGGTCGCTGCCGCGCAAGGACGGCGCGCGCGCGGCGATTCCCGCCGACGCTCCCGCGCTGCTCCGCATAGAGAAGGCGCGGGTCGATTATCCCGGAAAGCCCGGCCTGTTCCGGGCGGGTACACCGGTCAGGGTGATCGACGACGTCTCGCTCGACGTCCGCGCCGGCGAGATCGTCGCCCTGGTCGGGGCCAGCGGGTCGGGCAAGACCACGCTCGGCCGCGCGGCGCTGGGGCTCAAGCCACTGGCTGGCGGGCGGATCCTGTTCGACGGCAACGACATCGCGACGCTCGACCGCGCCGGCGACCAGGCGTTTCGTCGCCACGCCCAGCTCGTGTTCCAGGACCCCTTCTCGTCATTGCCGCCCCACCTCAAGATCGCGGAGATCGTCGGCGCGGCGTTGCGCCATGTCCCGGGCCTGTCCGCCGCCGACCGGCTCGGCCGCGTCCGCGCGACGCTCGACGATGTCGGACTTGCCGGGTTCGAGGATCGCCGGCCGCATCAGATGTCGGGCGGCCAGCGCCAGCGCGTCGCCATCGCTCGCGCGATCGCCTCCGGGCCGCGGCTGGTCGTCGCGGACGAGCCGGTTTCCGCGCTCGACGTCACCATCCAGCTCCAGGTGCTGACGCTGCTCCAGCGGCTGCAGCGCGAGCGCGGCTTCGCCTGCCTGTTCATCACCCACGACCTGGCCGTGGTCGAGCAGATCGCCGATCGTGTGATCGTCCTGGAGAAGGGGCGGATCGTCGAACAGGGTACGACCGATGCGGTTTTTGGCGCGCCGGCTCACGATTATACGCGGCGCCTGCTCGCCGCATCGCCGGCGCTAGCGCTCTCGGAAACGCTCGGCGCGACGCAATAATGTGTATTTTCCGGTTTACAAAATACAATTAAACATTATTGATATTAAAAATACACGAATCTGACACGGAGAGGTCGGGGTGCGTGGGCGCGATTGCGCCCGACTAGGGGAGTGACACGAGCATGAAGCTTTCGCGTGTTTTGCTGTTGGGATCGTCGGTTCTGGTGTCGTGCGTCGCGCCGGGGATCGCCTCTGCCCAATCGACCGCCGCGCCGCCCGCGGGCGGTCAGAATGCCGGCGACAAGGATAACCAGATTCCCGACGAGATCGTCGTCACCGGCGAACGCAACAACCGGTTCGGCACCGACACCGTCCAGTCGGGCAGCTTCCGCAACGCCAAGGTGCTCGACGTACCGCTGACCGTCGCCGTCATCCCGTCCGAAGTGCTGAAGTCGCAACAGGCGATCGAACTGCTCGATGCCGTTCGCAACACGGCCGGCGTGTCGACCACCGGCACGGGTACGGTCGCCTATCAGAACCTGACGATCCGCGGCATCGCGGTCGACACGCGCGCCAACTTCCGCCTCGACGGGGCGCTCAACGTGTTGTCGGCGACGTCCTTCCCGCTCGAGGACAAGGATCGCGTCGAAGTGCTCAAGGGCGCCTCCGCCCTCTATTACGGTTTCTCCGCGCCATCGGGCATCATCAACCTGACGATGAAGCGTCCGACACAGGATCTGTCGTTCTTCGAGAACACGTTCGGCGACAGCAACGGTACGATCGGCCAGCATGTCGATATCGGCGATACGATGGGCATATTCGGATACCGGCTCAACGGCGTCGCTTCGCATCTCGACACCGGCATCAAATATTCCGAAGGCAGCCGCTATGCGGTATCCGGCGCCTTCGATCTCAAGCCGACTGACAAGCTGACGATCACTGCCGACATCGAATATTTCCAGAAGGGAATCGTCGAACCGGCGCTGTTCCTGCTCAGCATCCCGTCGGGGGCGACCAACGTCAACATCCCCAATGTCGACAAGCTCGATCCGAAGGTGAACATCGCCGGCGCCGATTGGGACGTCAACAAGACCCACGAATTCAACTATTTGGGCAAAGCGGTCTACAAATTCAACAAGGACTGGAATCTGTCGGCCTATTACGGCCGCTCGTATCTGGAGCGTAAGCGCAACAACCCGCAATTCACGCCCAGCAACCTGACCACCTCGCTCGATCCGACGAGCGCGCTCTACGGCGCGGGCAGTGTGCGCTTTTCGGCGCAGCAGGCGACGTTCGAGAACGTCAACTATGCCGCCGAACTGGCCGGGACGCTGCGCTTCGGCAACATCCGCAACGAAATCCTCGTCGGCGCCTCGCGCGTGATCCGCACGCTGGCGTCGTCGGCGAACGTGCGGACCTCGTTCAAACAGAATTTCGCCAACCCGGTCTACATCAACAACCCGAATCTGATCTACACGCCACTGCCCGTCAGCACGCAGATCGACGACAAGGGGCTCTATGCGTTCGACCGGCTGAGCTTCAACGACGTCGTCCAGCTGCTCGGCGGGGTCCGCAAGAGCTGGTACAGGAATGACGGGTCGATCAACGTCTCGACCAAGACGCCGTACAGCGCGAGCCCGACATCGTTCTCGGGCGGTTTCGTGATCAAGCCGGTCAAATGGGCAAGCGCCTACGGCACCTATATCGAAGGCCTCGAGGAGACGGCCGCGGCGCCGTCGACCGCCGACAATGCGACCGAGGTGTTTCCGCCGACCAATTCGCAGCAATATGAAGCAGGCCTGAAATTCGAGCCCAAGTCGAACCTGCTGATCCAGCTGGCTTATTTCAAGATCAAGCGCGGGGCAGCCTATACCGCCAACCTGCCGGGTACGACCACGCTGCATTATTACACCAATGGCCGCGAAGTGTATGAGGGCGCCGAAGCCAGCCTGACCGGCTATGTCACGCCCGATCTCGCGCTCTATCTGACCGCGACCAAATTGTCGGCGCATTATCGCGACAATCCCGGTATTGCCGGCAATCGGGTCGACGGCGCGCCGGACTATACCTGGTCGGCGGCGGGCGAGTACCGGCTGTCGTGGCTCGATCCGGGCCTCAAGCTGACCGCCGGCGTCTATCGCGTCGGAACTCAGCCGATCAACGCCAACAACCAGGCGTTCACCAAGGGCTACACCACGTTCGACGTTGGCGGCTCGTATACCTTCAAGCTCGATGGCCACACGCTGATCGCGCGCGTGAACGGCCAGAACGTGACCAACAAGCGCTATTGGGCGTCGGTCGGCGGCGGCGCGCTGTCGGAATCGCTGCCCGCCACGGTCAAGTTCTCGCTGAGCTTCCAATATTGATCGTCAGGGGCGGGGAGGCGGTGCACCCCGCTTTCCCGTGATCTTCCGGGCCGGAGCGGATCGCCGCGCCGGCCCGCCTTTTTGCGGACGCTATCGGTCGTTCAGGACGGTATCGAGCGCGCGGCGCGTGGCCGAGGGAGCATCGATCCAGGGGAAATGGCCGGCGTGCGGAATGACGACCAGGCGCGCGCTCGGATAGGTTGCCCGGAGCGCAGGTTCGTATCCCCTAATCCAGTCGATGCCCCCGGCCATGACGACCACCGCGAACCGGCGAAGGGCAGGTCGGTCGATATGAAAATCGCGCGCATAGGCCGCCGACAGCGGCATGACGTCGAGATGGATCGCGGAGTCCGGGAGGCGGTCGACGAACGCCTTTCCCCGGGCCGGGTGATAGAAGCTGCCGCGAAACTTGATCCGCATCGCGGCAATGCGATCGCCCGCGGCCCTGGCGGCGTCGTACCGGGCGAGGTCCGCGGCGCTTGAGCGACGCCGCCAGCCATCGAGCGGGACCTTGGCGGATTGCATGTCCGGGCCGACCGAATCCAGCAAGACGAGCATGCCGACGTGGTCCGGATGTCCGGCGGCATAGGCTTGCGCGACGGCGCCGCCGAACGAATGGCCGAGCACCGACCATCGCGCGATTCCGGCGGCGGCGCGCACCGCTTCGACGTCCGCGACGCTCCCCGATACGGTCAATTGGTTGCCGTCACCGATCGCGGCGCGCGAGGCCCCGGTCCCGCGTGGTTCGATCACGATGACTCGATGCCCGAGCCGCACGATGTCCTGCACCAGCCCATCGACATAATCGGCGTCGAGACCCGGGCCGCCCGGGATGACCAGAACCGGACCGCCGCGCCCGCAATCGCGATAGCCGATCGCGCCGGTGGGCGTTTCCGCATGATGCAGGGAGCAGGCGGCGGGGGAGTGTCCGGTGCCGATCAGCAAGGTGGCGCCCAGGCACCCCAGAAGCTTGCGCATGCCCTTCTCCTTCCGCCTTTCCGTAGGCATTGCTCTTTCGAGGATCAAAAGACAAACTGAAATGCCGCGGGCTTGGCGGTCGCTATCCTTGCTGGCAAGCTCGGTGGATGGACGCGCTGTTCCGTTTCCCCGCCGCTCGGCGGCACGACCCCGCGGTCGAGCAGTGGTTCGCCCATGGCGACGGGCTTCGCGGCCTGACCGAACGCTGGTTCGAACGGTTGCGCGCCTGCGGCTCCGATGTGACCGAGTTGATCCACGACGGGCGGCCGACCGCGTGCGTTGGAGAGGCGGCCTTCGCTTATGTCGACGCGCATGCCGAACACGCCAATATCGGCTTCTTCTTCGGCGCTTTTCTCGACGACCCCGCGGGTCTGCTGGAAGGCGCCGGCAAACGCATGCGCCACGTCAAGCTGCGGATCGATCGCTTGCCGGACGAAGGCGTGCTCGGCGACCTCATCCTTGCCGCCTATCGCGACATTATCCGGCGCCTCGACGGCGCAGCGCTTCCTTTTGCATCCTTGAATGCGAAAGTGTAATCCGTGAGATCGGCAGACCTTGTGAAAGATAGAGAGAAAATGGCGGGAGCGGCAGCGCGGAAAATCGAGTCCGACAAGGCGGCGCCGCGCGCCAGCCGGCTGCAGGCGGATCTCGCCGCCCGCATCCTGCGCATGCTCAAGGAACAGGGCGCGGGGCCGGGGCATCATCTCGTCGAGCTCGATCTCTGCCGTCATTTCGACGTCTCGCGAACGCCGGTGCGCGGTGCGCTCAAACTGCTCGCCGAACAGGGTGCGGTCGAGGCGCGTGCCAATCGCGGGTATGTGCTGCGCGGGCCGGTAACCGAAGCGCCGGACATCGAGGTCGCCAACCCCGAGGACGAGGAGGACCAGCGCCTCTTCATCGCCATCGCCGAGGCACGCAACCAGGGTCGGATGCCCGACCAGTGCAGCCAACTCGAAGTCGCGCGGCTGTTCGACGCCAAGCTGCCGACGGTGGTGCGGGTATTGCGTCAGCTCGCCGAACTCGGGCTGGTCGAGCGCAAGCCGGGCAATGGCTGGTCGTTCACGCTGCCGATCAATTCGGGCCGCGCGCGTGCGGACAGTTACGCCTTTCGCGCCGTGATCGAGCCTGCCTGCCTGCTCGAATCGACCTTCGAACTGGACCGAGACTGGCTTGACCGCATTCGCGCCGCGCACCTTTCCTTCCGCAAGCGCAAATGGCGCGACACGCTCTCGGTCGAATTGTTCGCGATCAACGCCGAATTCCACGAGGGGATCGCGCGTTGCTCGGGCAACCGCTACTTCCTCGACGCGGTGCAGCGGCAGAACAAACTCAGGTCGTTCATGAACATCCAGTGGATCAACGGTGCCGAGCGCGTGATCGATTCCATCGACGAGCATCTTGAGATCATGGACGCGATGGAGGCCGGGGATAACCAGAAGGCGCACGACCTGATGAAGGCGCACCTGGTGCTGGCCCGCGATGTCGAGGCGACGGTCTGACCCGCATAAAGCAGTTGTATTTTCAAATTTGATAGGACAAAGTCGCGGCTCGATCGGGAGCGATGGCGGCAATGCCCTTGAACTACCCTGGACCTGGGCGCGGCGATAGCGCGGAAGGCGGCGGCGTCGCTGTCGTCGATGCGGCGGCCACGCGCAGCGCATTGCCGTTCGACGCCTTGATTGCCGCGCTGCGCGTTGCCTTCGCAGCAGGCGCGACCGTACCCGAACGCCACCATCATCGCCTCGACCATCCCGATGGTGACGGGGTGCTACTGCTGATGCCGGCCTGGAACGACCGGCTGCTCGGCACCAAGATCGCGACCATCCATCCCGGCAATAGCGGCCGCGGATTGCCAAGCGTGCACAGCACCTATCTGCTCGCCGACGCGGCAAGCGGGGTGCCGCTCGCGCTGCTTGATGGAAACGAGATCACCACCCGGCGCACCATCGCCGTCTCGGCGCTCGCCGCCTCGTTCCTCGCGCGGGCCGACGCGGCGAATCTGCTCGTTGTGGGGGCCGGACGGATCGCGGCGCTGGCGGCCGAAGCGTTCGCCGCGGTGCGCCCGATCCGCGAGGTCGCGATCTGGAATCGCGACGCCGCAAAAGCTGACCGGCTGGCCGGCGAGTTGCGGGCGGCCGGAGTCGCGGCGACGGCGGCAGCCTCGCTGGAGAGCGCCGCGTCGCGCGCCGACATCATCTCCTGCGCCACGCCGTCTACCGCGCCGATCATCAGCGGCGCCTGGCTGCGCCCGGGTACCCATCTCGACCTGATCGGCAGTTTTACTCCGGCGATGCGCGAGGCGGACGACGCCTGTTTCGCGGCGGGGCGGATCTTCGTCGATACGCGCGATGCGCTGGTCGAATCGGGCGATCTGGCCGGACCGGTCGCGAATGGTGTGATCACGCCGGACGCGATCCGCGGCTCACTTGCCGACCTGTGCGCCGGCCGGATCGGCGGGCGCGGAGCGGCGGCGGAAATCACCATCTTCAAATCGGTCGGCACTGCACTGGCCGACCTTGCCGCGGCGGCTTTGGTCCAGGCGCGCCGCGGCTCCCCTGCCGGAGACGATCATGACTGAGCCGCGCATCGTCCACGCCGTCGACCTCCACACCGCGGGGGAGCCGGTCCGGATCGTGGAGCGCGGCTATCCCGAGCTTTCGGGCGCGACGATCCTGGAGAAGCGCCGCGATGCGCTCGGCCGCTTCGACGATTTTCGCAGAATGCTGATGCTCGAGCCGCGCGGGCATGGTGGCATGTATGGGGTCATCCCCACCGCGCCGTGCCATCCCGATGCCGACCTCGCGGTGCTGTTCACGCACCAGGAAGGCTACAGCACGATGTGCGGCCACGCGACGATCGCGATCGGGCGCTGGGCGGTCGACACCGGACGCGTCGCGATGGCCGACGGCCGCGCGCGCTTCGCTCTCGAGGCGCCGTGCGGCGTGGTACAGGTCGAGGTCGAGGCGGTGGACGATGGCGGCGCCCCGCTGGTCGCGTTCGAAAGTGTGGAGTCGTTCGCCAGTCATCTCGACCAGCAGGTCGAGGTCCCGCGCTTCGGCATGGTCGGCCTCGATATCGCGTTCGGCGGCGCCTATTACGCCATCCTGCCGGCCTCGCGGATCGGCCTGTCGCTGATGGAGACGCCGCTCGGCGACCTGGTGGCGGCGGGCGTGGCGATCACCGAGGCGGTGCGCGGCGCGATCGCGATCGAGCATCCGGCCGAGCCCGATCTCGGCTTTCTCTACGGCACGATCCTGACCGACGACGTGCCGCTCGGCGATCATGGCGGCCGGCCGAGCTACAATCTGTGCATTTTCGCCGAGGGGCAGATCGACCGTTCGCCGACCGGCAGCGGGGTGACCGCGCGGATCGCGCTCGCCGCCGCGCGCGGCGAGATGGCGGTCGGGCAGCAATGCGAGATACGCGGCGTGTCGGGCGAGGGCTTCGCCGGCGCGCTTGCCCGGCACGAGCGCGGCGCGAGCGGCGCCGTGTCGCGGGTGCGTGTGGCCGGCCGATCCCATTACGCCGCGCGGATCGAGTTCATCGCCGAACCCGGTGACCGCTTCGCCGACGGCTTCGACTTGCCGGCGCGATTCGCCGACCTTCAACGCTGATCGGAAAGATACGGGAGAGAGGGATGAGGAATTTGGTGGCCGCAGTGCTGGTCGTGCTGGCCGGGGCGATCTGCGCTCCCGCGGCGGCGGCAAGGGACCGCAATCCCCAGGCCCTGCCTGCGGCGATGTTCCCGCCGCCCGATTGCACGGCCTATGTCGCCTATGATCGCGACATGAAGCTGCCCGGCTATATCCTGCCGACGAAGGCAGGGCCCCGGACCTGCATCCCCTTCACGACCACCGCTGCGCGCAGGCCGAAGGATTATCGCGGCGATTTCTACGTCGCCAATTTCACCGATGCGAAGCTCCGCGAGCGCTGGGAAAAATGCAAGCACGACAGGAACTGCCGCAAGCGCGTCTATGCGCAGGTCATCAAGCGGCATCCGCCGAACAAGGAATATGGGCTGAAGGATCCGCATGGCCGCTACCTCCTGGGCAAGATCGACGAGCGGGGCGGGGATACCGACCTAAGCCAGATACGTCGCCCGGCCTTCTTCGCGCGCGCGCCCTATGACGAGCCGATCGCCGCCGCCGATGCCGATACCTGGGTGGTCGAATTCACCGCGCCGGTCGAGGCCTATGAGCGCCTCCACATGAAGATGACGGGCGATATCCGGCTGCGGGGCTGGTACATTCGCGGCGCCGGGATCAACGACGGCAAGGGCGGGCGCAAGCGCGCGCTGATCATCATGAACGGCGGTGGCGGCGATCGCGTCACGGCCCTCGATGATCCCAGCGATGTCGCCTACAAGGTCGATCCCAAGACCGGCATCACCATCCCAGACGACGACTGGCCCAAGGGCGGCACCGGCGTTCAGGGCGAACGCTTCTGGCGGCAGGCCTGGTACCGGCTGCATCAGGCCGGATTCGATGTGCTGGCGATGGACCGCCGCGGTGTCGGCATTTCGGGCGGCTATAGCGATACCAACACGCTGCAGCAGGGTCACGACCTGCTCGATATCGTCGCGGCGTTGCGCAGCGGCACCGGGATGCGGGCGCTCGGCCCGGATGGGACCTCGACCAAAGGACTCGCCGCTGCCGCCGCGCTTTATGGCGGCAATCCGGCGACGGGATTGCCGGTATTCTTCATGGGCAGTTCGCGCGGCACGATGGCGGGCGGCTGGGCGATGACGATCAATTTCGACAAGGATTGCAGTTACGACCTGCCCAGGATCGTGTGCGGGCCACCGCGGCGCGACCCGCACATCGCCGGGGCGATCCTCGTCGCCGATTTCTCGAGCGGCGTGGGTTATCTCGAATCCGAAACCAGCCCGAAGGACGACGGTCGCGGACCGGGGCGCGATCGCGGCTTGTTCATCGGCGGCATCGAGGAAGAGAACAACATCGTCTTCTTCCCGAGCTCGGCCATCCTCGCGGGCATGAATAAATGGCCCAGCGCCTTCTTCGCGCGGGGTCTGTGGTGCTACGCCGACGGCCTGGAAGGCGAAATCGCCTCGTACGAACGGATAAGGGGACTAAAGGACCTGGTCGTCGTGCGCGGCCCGCACGCCTGGGAAACCTGGCCCGCCGAGGAGAAGGTGCGCGTCCAGGACCGCATCATCGCTTATGCCCGCGCGGTGGTGCTCGGCGCCAAGGCGATCCCGGGGCGCCGCACCTGGCGCAACATGAAGGACCTTGTCGCGACCTCCAGCGACGTGTGGGAGCCGTCGACCAAGCCGACCCAGGTGCCGTAAAATGGGGGGCGGTGCCGGTTCGGATCGTTTCCGCGCTGGGCCAGGTTAGGACGATTTGGGGGCAGCCGAGAATCGCGATGCCGCGTTATTATGGTTGTCGGTCGTGTCGCTCATCCCCCCGCCCTCGGCCGGCCGACACCGATTACGCATAGTCCCGGGCGGGCGGTCGAAAGACCGCCCGCTTCATACCGTCGAAACGTGATTTGGGTTGCTCAGACCTCGCGATTGCGGCGCGCCGCGAGTACCGGCCAGGCGCGCGCGCCGGAATTGATGTTGACCGATCGTTCCATCGTCAGGCGGTCGCCATCGACCTTGAAGACGAACGTGTCGCGAAACGCCGCCTCGAGATAGTGGATGACGAGTTCGAGCCGGTTGCCGTCCTGCCACCGCGTACCGGCCATCACCGGCATGCCTTCCATCCGGTAGCCGTGATGCAGGTCCGCACCCGGCAGTTGGGCGGAGGTCGATTTCCAGCCGTCGCGCGCGGCGACGAGGCGATGCACGCCATCGGTGTCTTCGATTGAAAAGCCGATCTGATCGGGGGCGACATCGAATGCAATCGCCGTCACCCCCCGGTCGTTTGCGGCGACGCTCCAGCGTCCGGCCAGGGCCGCATCGTCGCCGATTGCCAGCGAAGGGAAGGCGGGCGTTTCGCTCCATCGGGCAAGCCGGGCGGCCAGCGCGGCGTCGGCTGCGGCGTCCGTGTCGTTCGAGAAGGCCGCCGGGAAATGGCGATCGAGATGCGGCAGGACGACGCGGCTTTCGTCCATCGCGCTGTTGAATGCGAGCACCGCGTTCGATCCCGGAAACACCCGAACCATCTGCACGAACACGCCGAGCATCGCGAAATAGCCGTCACCGACCACCCAGTGATAGCCATATTGGTCGCCCGGATCCCCGGCATGGATGCGCGTGGCCTGTTCGACCCACCATTCGGAGAGAATCCGCCGCCCCTGCCAAAGACCCTTCTGGGCGTGGAGGATGCCGATCTTCAGCCCGTCGGCCGTGGTGAAGCTGATGCCGTTACCGCCTGGATTGATCCCGTCGGGGCCGATGTCCCAGCGCACGTTGGCGATGCCCAGCGGATCGAACAGGCGCGGCTTGAGAAAGTCGAAGGCGGTCTCACCCGTGACGCGCGAGATGATCGCCGATAGCATGTAGCTGGCGGCACTCGAATAGACATAGGTGGTGCCCGGCTCGTGGTCGAACGGGATGCGAAAGAACTCCGCGATCCAGCTCGTCGCGATGCCGCGCCAGATCGACCCCGACACCTCGGTCCCCTGGCCCGATCGCATCGTCAGCAGATCCTCGACCGTCATCCGCGCTGCGGGACTGTCTGGATCGAGCGTGACTTCGGGGAATAACGGCGCAACCTTCTGATCGAGCGTCAGCCGGCCCGCATCGATCAGCATGCCGATCGCGCAGGCGGTGACGCTCTTGGTCATCGAATGCGTCATGCGCAGCCGGTCGCCGCTATACGGCCAGTGCCAGCCCTCCGCGACGACAGCACCGTCGCGCCACAGCATCAGGCTGTGGAGCTCCAGACCGGCCGCCTCGACATCGTCGAGGAACCCCAGGATGTCACGCGAATCCACACCCGCGCGCGAGGGCGTGCCACGGCGCAGGCCGTCGGCGGCGGTAGGAGCGTTCGTCGGGGAAGATGAGGCCACGAAGGGGTCCGGGACAAGGAGCTGCAAGGTGACAGACGGTTACCGCCGGCCCCATCTCGCGTCAACGATTTTGTATTATGGTTGCCAATAGTTCAAAATTTGCTATCGCTCCGATCGAGCTGATCGGGATCCCGATTCCGGTTGGACTTTCTCCTCTGCAGGTGCGGCGTGATCCGGAAACCGACCTATCTGAAATGGCACCGCTGGCTCGGCCTGACCGTCGGGCTGTTCCTGATGCTTCAGGGTCTGACTGGCGCTATCCTGGCGTTTCGCGATCAGCTCGAACCGGTCGTCGTCCCGGCGCTGGTCGTGCCGGTGCGCGCCGAACGCCTGCCGGTCCAGACGCTGGTCGACGCGGTGCGCCGGGCACATCCCGCCGCCGCGTTGCAGCGCGCGGAATTCCCCGACGCCGCCGGCCAGGCGGTGATGTTCCGATGGACGGACAACAAGGTGCGCGGGATGACCGCGATCGATCCGTTCGACGGCCATATCGTCCGCGACGGCCCGGCATTGTCGTGGCCGCTCGAATTCGTGTTCAATCTGCACGAACAATTGCTGTCGGGGCCGGTCGGCGAAACGCTGGTCGGTATCGAGGGCATTGCGTTGCTCGTGCTCGCGGTATTCGGCATCGCGTTCTGGTGGCCGGGGCGCAAGCGGCTGAAACAGGGATTCCGGCTGAAGCTCGACGGCAGCGCGGATCTGCGCTGGCGGACGCTGCACCGCGCGGTTGGCGCCGTGGTCGCGCTCGTCCTGCTGATGTCGGCGACCACCGGCGTGCTGATGGTGTGGAAGGAGCCCGTGCGCGGCGCGATGAACCTCGTCGCCAGGACCGAAAGCCGCCCGTCGCCCAAGGTCGCGAAGCGCGACGGCGCGTCGATGGTCGCGGTCGACCGGCTGATCGCGCAGGCAAGGGCGACCTATGGCGGTACGGCGCTTCGCCAGTTGCGCTTTTCGAGCGGCGGACGCGTCGTCGCCGTCTACCTCGACAGCAATCGCACGATCCGCGCCGACGGCACCGCACAAGTCTATTACGACCGCTATGACGGCCGCGAGCTGGCGCACTACGTCGCCGGCACGCAATCGGGCGGGGCCGAGTTCCTCGACTGGCTCTACACCGTCCATACCGGTCTGTGGGGTGGCCCGATCACCCAGGCGGCGATGACGCTCGTCGGGCTGGCCCTGTTCGGCATGGCGCTCAGCGGATTGTGGCTCTGGGTGACGCGCACGCGGCGGGAACGGGCGCGCAAGGCAGCGCGCGCCACGGGACAACGGGAGAAAGAAACGATGCAGGCGGCGAACCGATGACGCGATTGCTGGTGTTGCCCGGCGACGGGATCGGGCCCGAAATCACCGCGGCGACCATCGCGGTCGTCCGTGCGGCAGTGGGCGGGCATGTCGTGTTCGACGAGATGGCGATCGGCGAAGCGAGCCTGGCGTCGTCGGGGTCGACACTGCCCGAGCCGGTGATGGCGGCGGTGCCGGCGGCCGACGGCGTGATCCTGGGGCCGGTCTCGCATTACACCTATCCGGCCGGGCAGCCCAATCCGTCGGCGGCGCTCCGCACCGGGTTCCAGCTTTACGCCAATGTCCGGCCGTGCCGTTCGCGTCATGGGCTGAGCATTCTGGCCAAGCCGATGGACCTGGTGATCGTCCGCGAGAATACCGAGGGCTTCTACGCCGACCGGTCGATGCATGCCGGGCCGGGCGAATTCATGCCCGACCCCGACAGCGCGTTTTCGATCCGCAAGATCACGGCGGCCGCGTCGCGGCGCGTGGCGCGCGCGGCCTGCGAGATCGCGGCGGCGCGCTCGGGCAAGCTGACCGTGGTGCACAAGGCGAACGTGCTCAAGCTGACCGACGGGCTGTTCCTGCGCGAAGTACGCGCGGTCGCCGCCGATTTCCCGATGGTGACACTGGACGAAGTGATCGTCGACGCCGCCGCGGCATTGCTGGTGCGCGATCCGGCCCGGTTCGACGTCATCGTCACGACCAACATGTTCGGCGATATCCTGTCGGACGAAGCGTCGGAACTAAGCGGCAGCCTGGGGCTGGGCGGGTCGATCAACGCCGGCGACGACATCTGCGTGGCGCAGGCGCAGCACGGTTCGGCGCCCGACATTGCCGGCCAGGGCGTCGCCAATCCGACCTCGCTTATCCTGTCGGCGGCGATGCTGCTCGACTGGATGGGGCGGCGAAAAAACGACGCGGCGCTGGCCGAGGCGGCGGCGCGGATCGAGCGCGCGGTCGACCGCGTGCTCGACGATCCGCGGACCCGGACGCGCGACGTCGGTGGGCCGCTCGGCACCGAGGCGTTCGCCCAGGTCGTGGTGGACGCGTTGTGACCGTCGCGATCAATCCCACAACCGGCGAAACGATCGCCGAATTCGACCTGCATGACGATGCCGCGCTCGACGCCGCGCTCGATCGCGCGATGGCGGCGCAACGTGCGTGGCGCTGGTCGGCGCACGGCGAGCGCCGTGCCCTGCTGCAGCGGCTGGCGGACGGCTTCCGGCGCGAACGCGATGCGCTCGCCGCGTTGATCACGCTCGAAATGGGCAAGCCCGTTGCCGAGGCGCGTGCCGAGGTCGAGAAATGCGCGCTCAATTGCGATTTCTACGCCGGCGCGGCGGCTGACATGCTTGCCGACGCGCCGGTGCCGGGCGCGCCGGGGGCGTTCGTCGCGTATGAGCCGCTCGGCGTAGTGCTCGCGATCATGCCGTGGAATTATCCGCTGTGGCAGGTCGTCCGTTTCCTCGCGCCGGCCCTTGCCGCGGGCAATGGCGCGATCCTCAAGCACGCCGCCAACGTGCCGCAATGCGCCCTAGCGATCGAGCGGATCGTTGCCGAGGCGGGAGCGCCCGCGGGCCTGTTCGCGAGCCTGCGGGTCGGCCCCGAGACGGTCGCGCGGTTGATCGCCGACCCGCGCATCGCCGCCGTGACGCTGACCGGATCGACCGAGGTCGGCATGATCGTGGCGGGGCAGGCGGGCAGTGCACTCAAGAAGCAGGTGTTGGAACTGGGCGGCTCGGACCCGTTCGTCGTGCTCGCCGACGCCGATATCGACCGCGCCGCGGCAATGGCGGTGACCGCGCGCTTCACCAATGCCGGGCAAAGCTGCGTCAACGCCAAGCGCTTCATCGTCGACGCTGCCGTCGCCGACGATTTCGTCGAGGCGTTCGCGGCCCGGACGTCGGTGCTCGCGATGGGCGATCCCGGTGCCGAGCGCACGACCCTGGGGCCGCTCGCGCGGGCCAATCTGCGCGCGGCGATCGCCGGTCAGGTCGAGCGCAGCATTGCCGCCGGCGCGCGTGCGGTGATCGGTGGATCGGCGGGCGAGGGCGCTGGCTTCTTCTATCGCCCGACCATCCTCGATGGCGTGACGCCGGGCATGGCGGCGTTCGACGAGGAAACGTTCGGCCCCGCCGCCGCGATTGTCCGTGCGCGCGATACCGAAGAGGCGATCGCGCTCGCCAACCGCACCGCGTTCGGCCTCGGGGCCTCGATCTGGACTCGCGACACCGATCGCGGGCTCAGCCTCGCGCGGCGGATCGATGCCGGCGCGGTGTTCGTCAACGCGGTGGTCGCGTCGGATCCGCGCGTGCCCTTCGGCGGGATCAAGGCGTCGGGTTATGGCCGCGAACTCGGCGATCTCGGCTTGCGCGAATTCACCAATGCCAAGACCATCCGGAGCGCGGCATGACCCCGATCGTCCTCACGCCCCAGGGTCTGCCGGTCAAGGATCGCGGCGGCGGCATCGTCACGACGCCGCTCGTCACCGCGGGCCGCGGGTCGCGCGCGATGCTGACCGGGATCACGCGGATCGCGCCGGGCGCCGCCGTGCCGCTCCACACGCACAATTGCGAGGAATGCGTGATCGTGTTGTCGGGTAGCGGGATCGCGCATATCGACGGTACCGACCATCCGGTGTCGCCCAACGACACGAGCTGGATTCCGGCCGAGATACCGCATTGCTTCCGCAATATGTCCGAGAGCGAGGAAATGGCGATCTTCTGGACCTACGCCTCGATCGACGCGACGCGGACAATCGTCGCCACCGGCGTGACGACCCGGATCGACGAGGAAAGGTAGGTTCCAGTGCCCCTGCTTTCGCAGGAGCACAGTCCCATCAGTTGCGGGCGGCGCCTCATGCCGAACTCAGCAACAAGCTCGTCTCGCTGTTCAGCACCCCGTCGATCAGCCGCACCTCGCGCAGCACGCGGTCGAAATCGCCCAGGCTGTCGGCGCGCAATTCGGCGATCAGGTCCCAGCCGCCATTGGTGGTGTGCAGCGTGTGAAGCTCCGGGATTTCCTTCAGGTTGCGGATCACCGCGCTGGTCGCGCGGCCCGCCACTTCGATCATCATCACCGCGCGGATGCTCGACGTCTCGTCGCGGGCGCGGACAGTGAAGCCCAGGATCGTCCCGTTCTCGATCATCCGCGTAACGCGCTTTTCGGCGGTCGCGCGCGATATGCCGATCCGGTTGGCGAGCTGCGCCATCGGCGCGCGGCCATCCTTGCGCAATTCGGCGATCAGCCGGCGGTCGGTCGAGTCGAGTTCGTGCATGGATCGAAACGCTCCCTGACGGTGAGCAATGTGCATCGAACTTGTATTATTATCCAGCGATAATGCAATTATCCGCGACGTTCCGCTTTCCTAGTCTGTTGCTGCAAGCTGAAAGCAAAGGATGGGCTCATGCGGTTGGTGGAAGTCGATCACGTCGTCGAACTGGTCCGGCGCAAGGGGCTCGGCACCCTGCTGCGCGATCTCGCCGATCACATCGCCGCAGACTATGATCGCTGGCCCGAGTTCGACAAGTCGCCGCGTTATGCCAGCCACTCGCCGGGCGGCGTCATCGAACTGATGCCGATCGCCGATCGGCAGGATTTCGGGTTCAAATATGTCAACGGCCACCCTGCCAACCAGGCGATGGGATTGCAGACGGTCACCGGGTTCGGCGTGCTCGCCGATGTCGCCACGGGCTATCCGCGGCTGATCGCCGAGATGACGATCATGACGGCGTTGCGCACCGCGGCGATGTCGGCACTCGCCGCGACCCTGCTCGCGCGGCCCAATGCGCGGACCATGGCGATCATCGGGCTGGGTGCGCAGGCCGAATTCCAGGCCGAGGCATTCCGTGCGTTGCTCGGCATCGACCGGCTGCGCATTTTCGACGTCGATCCTGCGGCCACGGCGAAGCTTCGCGCCAACATGGCGGATCGCGACTTCGCGATCGTCGCCGTGCCGTCGGCGCAGGACGCGGTCGAAGGGGCCGACATCGTCACCACCGTGACCGCCGACAAGAAGCGCGCGACGATCCTGTCGGACAACATGATCGGATCGGGCATGCATATCAACGCGGTCGGTGGCGACTGTCCGGGGAAGACCGAGTTGCAGCCCGAGATTCTCGACCGCGCCAGCGTGTTCGTCGAATATCTGCCGCAGACGCGGATCGAGGGCGAAATCCAGCAGAAACCCGACGACTTTCCGGCGACCGAATTGTGGCGCGTGATCGCGGGCGAGGCGCCGGGCCGCGCGCATCGCGACGAGATCACGCTGTTCGACTCGGTCGGCTTCGCGATCGAGGATTTCTCGGCGCTGCGCTATCTCGACCAGGCGGCCGGACAGGCCGGTCTTTATCGCGACATCGACCTCCTCGCGCGTCCGGCCGATCCGCGCGATCTGTTCGGCGAACTGGCGCGCCGCTCGACGCCCGACGCCGCCGAGGCGAGGCCGCGGCTGTTCGCGCGCCACGGTTGAGATGACGAAAGATCGTCCCGCGCCAAGGGTTTGACCGCACGTCTCCGCCTTGCATAACGGGCTAATAGGCTCGCGATGGGGAGGTACGGATGCACGCGGGGGTGAAAACCGTGGTCGCGTGGCGCGGGACATGAAGGCGATGCGGCGTCGGCGGCGCGGCGCCTCGGCATGACGCCTCACGAGCAGCGCGCGGTGTTCCACGACAACGTCCAGAAGCTGCTCGATTCGCCGCCTAAGGCCAGCCGGAGGGCATCGGGACGGGGTCCGACCGCCGCGCGCATCGCTCGCCGCAATCCGGAATCGCGCCCGCTTCCTGCATCGGACTTGGGTCGGCGCGGGGCCATGCGGCGCGTCTATGGCTGCGCCCCGCGAAGTGATGGCGGGATCGCGTCATTCGCGATTAGGCTCGGCGATCGGCAAGTCGACAGGGAGGCGCGGATGGCCGGGGAACTGACACGGCGGCAGGCGATCGGCGGGGCGGTGATGGCGGGCGGGCTCGCCAGCTGGCCGGTCCGCGCGGCGCTGGCGGAGCGCCAGACGCTGTTTCGCGAGGTACTGCTGGTCGACGGCACCGGTGCGCGGCCGCGCCTCGCCAGCGTGCTCGTCGCGGGCGATCGTATCGCGCGCATTCTGCCGCCGGGCGCTCCCGCGCCGGGACCGGCGACGCGGGTCGTGGCCGGTGAAGGGCGCGTGCTCGCGCCCGGCTTCATCGACATGCACAGCCATGGCGATCCGCTGCACGAGTCGTACGAGGGTTTCCTCGCGATGGGCGTGACGACGGTGACGCTGGGCCAGGATGGCGAGGGGCCGCGGGTCGGCAGCGATCTCGATCCCAAGAGCTGGATGGACGCGGTCGATCGCCAGCCGATCGATATCAACGTCGCCCTGCTCGCCGGGCACGGCACGTTGCGGCGCGCGGCGGGAGTGGCGGATTCGGTCCACCGGCCGGATGCCGCGGGGCTCGACCGGATGGCGGCGCAGCTCGACCGCGAATTGCGGCTGGGCGCGTACGGAATTTCCTACGGCCTCGAATATGTCCCGGGCATCTATTCGGAGACTCCCGAACTCAGCAATCTCGGCAGGGTCGTCGCGCGTTATGGCGGTGTCTGCATGAGCCATATGCGGTCGGAGAATGACGACGAGATCGAGGCGTCGATCAACGAGCTGGTGACCTCGTCGCTGCCGGCGCGGCCGCACATCTCGCACTTCAAGTCGGTGTTCGGCAAAGGCGAGCAGCGCGCGCGAGAGTTGCTCGCGTTCGTTGCTGCGATCCGCGCGCGCGGGGTCGACCTGACCGCCGACGAATATCCCTATGAGGCGGGCTATACCGGGATCGCGATCCTGTTTCCGAAATGGGCATTGCCGCCGACCGATTATGCCGGTGTGCTGGCCGGCCGGCGGCAGGAATTGCGCGACTATCTGATCGCGCGGATGACGCGGCGCGGTGGGCCGGAGGCGCTGCTGATCGGCACGCCACCCTATGCCGGCAAGACGCTGGCCCAGGCCGCGCAGCAGGAAGGGATGCATTATGCCGACCTGCTCATCAAGCTCGGGCCGGAAGGCGGCTCGGGGGCGCATTTCACGATGGACAAGGTGTTGCAGGATACCCTGCTGGTCGATCCGCACGTCTCGTTCTCGACCGATGGCGGCCCGGGTATGCGGCACCCGCGCGCGACCGGCACCTATGCGAAGCTCGTCGAGGAATATGTCGTGCGCGACGGCAAGCTGACGATCGAGGAAATGGTGCGCAAGGCGACCGGTTTTCCCGCGCAGACCTTGCGCCTGCCCGATCGCGGCGTGGTGCGCGCGGGCGCCAGGGCCGACCTCGTCCTGTTCGACCCGAAGAAGGTCCGGGCGCGGTCGACCTATGTCGATCCGTTTGCGATCGCCGAGGGGTTCGACCTGGTGATGGTCAATGGCCGTCCGGCGTTCGAGGGCGAGAAGCGCGTGGGGTCTGCGGGGAAGCTGTTGCGGGCGCGGTAATCAAAAATTCCTCCCCGGAACGGGGAGGGGGACCGCTCGCGAAGCGAGCGGTGGAGGGGGCCCTCCTCGCCTACATCACGTGAGGCCAGCCCCCTCCACCAAGCCGCTACGCGTCTTGGTCCCCCTCCCCATGAATGGGGAGGATTTCAGCGTCACTTCCTCGCCGCCACCGCCTTGCACAATTCGTCCGTGCCCAGCGCGATCCGCGATTCGGGCATGTCGCGATTGCCGGGATCGTTCTCGACCCCGCGCGTCTCGGTGTTGAAGGTCAGCAGCGTTCCCAGCTGCTGGTCGGGGCAGAGGCTGAGATAGGCGCGAAAGCCGTTCTGATCGCCATTGTGCCCGACGATGCGGATGCCGTCGTCGGTGTCGAGGAAGAAGGACAGCCCGCTCCACGTCGTCGGCGCCATCCGGCCCTGCGTGTAATCCTCGCCGGCGGAAATTTGCGGCTTCCACATTTCCTCGAGCGACGCGCGCTTGAGCACGACATCATAGTCAGCCGCGCGCTTTGGGTCGCCCAGCAGGAAGGCGACATATTTCGCCATATCCGGGAGCGGGGCGTTGAGCCCGCCATTGGAGACGGTCACGCCGGTATCGACGTCGAACGGTGCCTCCACCCTTTTGCCGTCGCGGATATAGTAACTGTGCGAGCGGTGGGGGAGCAGGTAGGGCGGCGTATGGTCGAAATAGCTCGACACCATGCCCAGCGGCCGCAGGATGTTCTTGTCGATATAGACCTCGAAATCCTCGCCCGACAGGCGCTCGATCACTTGCCCCAGATAGACGATGCCGGGGTTCGAATAGCTGAACCGGCTGCCGGGTTTGTACTTCACCTCGGTATAGGGGATCATCGCCCTAAGCTGCTCCCAGCGCGGCGGTTCGAACGGCTGCCAGTCGCGGTCGCGCCAGCGCCAGGTCGCGCCGCCGAAGCCTGCGCTGTGGCTCATCAACTCGCGGATCGTGATGGCGCCGGTATCGCCGAACGGATTGCGCACCCCGGCGAGTTCGGGAACGTATTTGACGATCGGGTCGTCGAGCCTGAGCAGCCCGCGATCGCGCAATTGCATGATCGCGATGCCGGTCATCGTCTTGGTGATCGATGCCCAGTGATAGATGGTCGCCGCGTCGACCGGCACTTTCGCGTCGGCGTCCTGCTCGCCGAGATGATCGGCGACCACCACGCGCCCGTCGCGGATGACGTAGAAGCTGCTGCCGACGATGCCGGCGCGTTGCATCTCGCTGCGGTGGAGCGCGCGGAAGTCGGCCAGCGCCTTGTCGAAAGCGCGGTCGCTGGCCGCGGCCGGCGCGGCGATCGTTGCAGCGAGGATCAGACCGGCGGCGAGCCAACGCGACATGACGATCTCTCCTCCTGGGGGTCCGGACTCAGCTGCCCCAGAAACCCGGCTTGGGCGGGCTCAGCATCCCGCCGACGCACGCGACCCCGCCATCGCGATCCTGGGCCAGCCAGGTCGGGCCGTCGAGATCGGCGAAAACGCTGTCGGCGGCGATCATCAGCGCGGGCGCGATCGACAGCGACGAGCAGACCATGCAGCCGGTCATCACGCCGAGCCCGCGCGCCCGCGCTGCGGCGGCGAGGTCGAGCGCGGCGGTCAGGCCGCCCGCTTTGTCCAGCTTGATGTTCACCACGCCATAGCCGTCCGGCAAGGCGTCGAGGTTCGCCGCCTCGTGCACCGATTCGTCGGCGGCAATCGGGATCGCCGAGACGAATCCGGCGAGCGCGCCGTCGTCGCCGGCCGGCAGCGGCTGTTCGAGCAGGTCGATCTTCAGCGCGACGAGCAGGTCCTGGAGCGAACGCACCTCGTCGATCGTCCAGCTCTCATTGGGATCGACGATCACGCGCGGCGACGGCGCGGCGGCGCGGACGGCGCGCAATTGCGCGGCGGGATCGCTGCGGTCGACCTTGACCTTGATCAGCGGCACGGCGGCGAGCGCGGCGGCGGCGATCGCCATCCGCTCCGGCGTGTCGAGCCCGACCGTCATCGCCGTCGCGATCGGCGGCAACGGCTCGGCCAGTCCGAGCGCCGCGGCGACGTGCGTGCCGGAGAGTTTCGCCTCGAGGTCCCACAATGCGCAATCGACCGCGTTGCGTGCGGCCCCGGCGGGCATCAAGTGCAGCAGGTCGTGGCGCCCGGCGCCGTCGCGCAGCGCATCGCGCACCGCCTCGATCGCGGCGATCGTGCCCTCGATCGTCTCGCCGTAACGCGGATAGGGAACGCATTCGCCGCGGCCGGTCGCGCCGTCCTGCGCGAGATGGACCGTGACGACTTCCGCCGCGGTCTTGGTGCCGCGCGAGATGCGGAACGGCGTGCTGAGCGGAAAGGTCTCGCCCTGGACGGTCAGATGGCGCCGCATCGTCTTCTTCAGGCGGTCACGGCCGCTCCGGCGCTGGCCGGTACGCCGATCAAATGGTCGAGGATGGTATCGACCCCGAAGCGATAGGGGTCGGTGCAGGGCAGGCCGAATTCCGCGGCGGTGGCGGCGCACAAGGCGCGCGCCTTGTCTTCGGACAGTTCCGACGTGTTCAGCGCGATCCCCACCGCCCTGACGTTGGGGCTGGTGAGTTGCGCGACGCGGATATTGGCCTCGATCGTCTCGGCCAGGCCGGGCAGGCGATAATGCGGCAGCCCGCGCATGTGCTTGCGCACGGGATCGTGACAAATGACCAGGGCGGCAGGCTGCGCGCCGTGCAACAGGCCGGTCGAGACGCCGGCGAAGGACGGGTGGTACAGCGATCCCTGACCCTCGATCAGGTCCCAGCCGTCATCGTCGCGCGCCGGCGACAATTGCTCGATCGCGCCCGAGATGAAATCGGCGATGACCGCGTCGAGCGGGACGCCGTCGCCCGCGACCAGGATACCGGTCTGGCCGGTCGCGCGAAAATCGGCCTTGATGCCGCGCGCGGCCAGTCCGCGCGCCAGGCACAGGGTCGCGTACATCTTGCCGACCGAGCAATCGGTGCCGACGGTCAGCAGGCGATTGCCGGTGCGAGGCTTGCCGTTGCCGACTGGGATACCCGGCTGCGGATCGCGCACGTCGTGCAATTGGCGGCCGAGCAGCCGCGCCGCCTCGACCAGTCGCGGTTCGTCCTTGAGCCGCTCGTGGAGACCGGAAGCGATATCGAGCCCGGCTTCCATCGCCGCGATCGCATCGGCGACGAGATCGTCGCCCAGCGTCCCACCGGCATTGGCGACGCCGAGGATCAGCGTCCTCGCTCCGGCCGCGGCGGCTTGCGCGAAATCCATCCGCGGCAGGTCGAGCGTGAGGCTGCAATCGTCGTGACGGAATTCGCCGACACAGATTTCGGGGCGAAAGACCGCAAGCCCGCGCGAGGTCTTGATGCCGGCATGGTCGTTCGAATGACCGAGATAGAGCAGATAGGGCGTGGCGATCATGGCGTGTTCGTTCTGGAAATCCCCGTGAGCACAAGCTGTATCGCCGTGCCAGGACCAGCCCCAATATTTAACGCCACCGCCCCCATAACGCAGGGCTATAGCTCGTCGATGACGCCCGACAACAGCTCCAGGAACTCGGACGCGGTGTGGGTCGGCGGCCGGTTCTGCAGATAGACGGCGTTGATGTCGAAGGTGATCGCGGGCTGCAGCGGGCGCGCAGCCAGCCCGGGCGCGAGCGACGCTTGCGCGGTGAAATTGTCGACGATCGCCATGCCGACGCCCGCGCGGACCAGCGCTGCGGCGACGTAATAGGTGCGGGCGGACACCACTTCGTCGAGCACGACGTCGAGGTTGCTCAGTTCGCTCGACAGCATCCGGCCGATCGGCCCCGATTGCACCGGGCTGATGAACTTGTAGGGGCGCAGGTCGGCGAGATGGATGCGCGACGGCGCGCCGGGCATGTCCTGTTCGCGATAGAGCACGACCAGCTCGCCTTCGCCGATCACCTGATGCCCGACCGGCGCCGCGGGCGGCACTTCGTAGCTGATCGCGATGTCGGTTTCGCGTTCGTACAATTTGCGCACCATCTCGTCGTGATGGAGCGTCTGCAGGTCGAACAAGATGTCCTCGTGTCCCTCCATGAACTTGGCCACCGCTTCGGGAATGGCGCCGAGCCCGAGCGAGGGGAGCGCCGAAATCCGCAACAGGCTGCCCCGCCCGAGCCGCATATTGTGGCAGGCCTGGCGCAGCGACCGGACGCGGTCCTGGATGTCGGACACCTCTGCGAACAGCGCGCGTGCGTCCTGGGTCGGGATCAGCCGGCCGCGCGCGCGTTCGAACAAGGGCAGGCCGATCGAATCCTCGGCATGGCGCAGCACCTTGGTCACCGACGGCTGCGAGACGTTGAGCGACCGCGCCGCCGCGCTCACGGTCCCGTGCAGATAGACGGCGTGGAAGACTTCGAGCTGGCGCAAATTCATGTCGTGACACTCCTCCGGCTGCTGGGGAGCTGCGGCCGGCGATCGTTGGTCAAACTATGAGGCGGAGGCGCTGACCGCAATGTCGAGCTGATATCCGGCGGGTTGCGGCGATTGTCCGCTCCGCCAAAGAAACGGGCGCCGTGCGGGGGAAGCCGCACGACGCCCAGCGAGGATCCTCGGGGAGGAACCGGTCAGCGCAGCTTGATACGGACGCCGGCGCGGAAGGTCCGGCCGAGCATGTCCGAATAAGTGGTGTTGGCGGCGAGGCCTGTCTCCGGGACGAGCAGCGGCCAGCGGTTGAAGATGTTGGTCACGTTGAGGAAGAACTGCGCATCCTTGTTGGTGCCGAACTTGACGTCCTGCGTCAGGTTGAGATCGACGTAGAACAGCCCCGACACATGGTTGTTGTCGTAGGTCGGATTGGCGGTGGTCGATACCGGGCAGGTGGTCTGGCACTCGATCCCGCTGGCCGAATATCTGCCTGAGCTGACGCCGCGTGCGACCGCGGTGATCGACGTCGTCGGGAGGTCGAGCGTGCCGCTGAAGTGGAAGATCCAACTCGGCGTGCTGCCCTGGCCGCCGTTCACGCCCGCGGTGTTGACCGCCACCGATCCCTGGATGCCCGTATAGACGAGGTTGTCGAGATAGTTGGTGGCGGTGCCGCGCAGCGTGAACGCGCTCTGGCTACCCAGCGGAATGCGATAGGCCGCTTCGTAGTCGATGCCGCGCACCAATTGCCGCGAGAAGTTGAACGGCTGCGTACGGAACAGGAGCCTCGACGCATTGGTCGGATCGACCGTGTAGGCTGAGCAGAAGTCCTGATTGCCGCGCTGGCACAGGTTGATGATGTCCTGTGCGCCGAACGACCCGATCGCGTCCTTGATCTCGATCCGGAAGTAGTCGACCGACGCGTTGAAACCCTTGAGGAAGCGCGGCGTGAATACCGCGCCGATGTTCCAGGAATTCGACTTTTCAGGCTTCAGGTTCGGGTTGCCGACGACCGTTGCCGAATAGCCGTAGCTGGCCGGACCCTTGGACGGATCATTCTTGTCGTAGAACGGATTGGTCACCGAATCGCTGTTCGAGCCGCCGGCCTGGTAAAGGTCGCTCAGATTCGGTGCGCGAATGTCGCGCGACCGTGTGATGCGGAAGCGGATGTCCCGGATCGGTTGCCAGGTCAGTCCGGCCGGCTCTGTTGCAAAAATCGTGAAGCTTGAGCATGCTTGGCGGAGATTGGACG
>CAZFTL010000012.1:0-158808 GCA_964521615.1 uncultured Stakelama sp.
GGCACCATTTCGCCATGATCGAGCCGCCGCGGCTGACGATGCCGGTGACGCGCTTGGCGGTCAGCGGGACATAGGGCAGGCGGACGCCGGCATGGATGGTGAAATAGTCGACGCCCTGTTCGGCCTGTTCGATCAAGGTGTCGCGGAAGATTTCCCAGGTCAGGTCCTCGGCGATGCCGCCGACCTTTTCCAGCGCCTGATAGATCGGCACGGTGCCGATCGGCACCGGCGAGTTGCGGATGATCCATTCGCGCGTGTCGTGGATGTTGCGCCCGGTCGACAGGTCCATGACGGTGTCGGCGCCCCAGCGGATCGACCAGACCATCTTGTCGACTTCGCTGGCGACGTTGGAGGCGACCGCCGAATTGCCGATATTGGCGTTGATCTTGACCAGGAAATTGCGGCCGATCGCCATTGGCTCGGATTCGGGGTGGTTGATGTTGTTGGGGATGATCGCGCGGCCGCGCGCGACCTCGTCACGGACGAATTCGGGCGTGACGAAATCGGGGATCGCGGCGCCCCAGTCCTGACCGTCGCGGACATATTCGGCGAGGCGGGCGCGGCCGAGATTCTCGCGCTCGGCGACATATTCCATTTCGGGCGTGATGATGCCGCGGCGGGCATAATGCATCTGGCTGACATTCATCCCCGGCTTGGCGCGCAACGGGCGCTTGACCACGTTGGGAAAGGGATCGACGCCGCCCGAGCGGTCGGGGCCGAGCTGGCCGTTATCCTCGGGCTTGATGTGCCGCGCGTCATAGCTTTCGACGTCGCCGCGCGCCTCGATCCACTCGCGGCGCAGGTTGGGCAGGCCGGCCTGGATGTCGATCCGGGCATTGGGGTCGGTGTACGGGCCCGACGTGTCGTAGACGCGCAGGGGCGGCTCGCCGCAGCCCGGTTCGAGGTCGATCTCGCGCATCGCGACCTTCAGCGGCCCCACATGGATCTTGCGGCTGCCGCGGATGGGACCGGTGGTGACGCCGATTTCGGTGCGGGCGGGTGCATCTGCCATCAAAACTCACTCCGTTGTCGGAGCGAGGGCACGGGTTTCTGGAGAAAACCGCCCACTCCCTCCGCCCGTACTACCGGGATCAGGTTCGACGGGTCGGGGGCTCCTGCCCCCCTCTCAAGCGCGGATCGGCGCTCCCCCGGGGATGACTCACGCTAGGCGCTTGAGACGGCGAAGGAAAGGGATTGTTGCGTCGACGTGCACGCTAAGCGCGGTCAGCGTCGTCCCCGTGCTTCCGGTTGACCAGCCAGCGAACGCTCAGCCCGACGATGCCGGCAACCAGCGCCGTCGGCAGAACCGCCTCGGTCCAAAAGCTACCGTGGCAGGCGGCGTCCGGCGCGCAATCACCGAGCGAATTGATCAGCGTAAGCCAGAAAAACAGCGGCACGCCGATCAGCGCGGCCGCCGCGCAGCCCCATTTCCCGCCGGGCGTTGCGCCGCCCCGATAGCCGCCATCCTCCATGGTCGACGACGATACCTCTTTGGTGATTCGGCGCCAGCTCTCCATCGCTGCAAGGTCAATTGCCATCCGCCCTTCGATGGCGGCGCGTCAAATGGCAGGTGTTCCCGCGAAAGCGGGAACCCAGGGTCGTCCAGTCCATCGTCATCCCGGGCTCCCGCCTTCGCGGGAGCACTAGAACCGGGGGCTTGTTGGGAGTCCCCCGTGACGGCCCCTCTTCACGACTCCTGCGGGTCGTCCGGAAAGCCGCGACATTTACGCTGTGGCAACCCGTCGAGGGTCAAAAGCCATCATGCTCGTCCCGGCAATTGCCCTGCTCGTTCTCGTCAATGCCTGGACGATCGGCACGTTCTGGATCGACAAGAACCGCGCCATTGCCGGCGCGCGCCGCGTGCGAGAGGCCGACCTGTTATGGCTGGCGGTGATCGGCGGATCGCCGGGCGCGTTGCTCGCGCGGCAATGGTTCCGTCACAAGACGCGCAAGGAACCCTTCTCTACCAGGCTGCTGCTGATCGCGGTTGCACAGCTCGGCGCGATCATCGGCCTGACGGCGTTCGCATTGCTGCCGTGAACCGCAGGAAGGCCGGATCATGTCCAGCGGAACGCGGAGCGTTGAGGTCGATCGCGATGCAAAAGAAAGGGCCGCGCGGGGGAGAAGCCGCGCGGCCTAGTCAGGAGGAACCCGGAGACGTGGATCAGCTGGCCGCACTGATCCTGAGCGTGCCGTTGACGCCCGCCGGGAAGAACCCGCCCGACGACAGCATCGACTTGGAGAGATAGGCGATGTTCAGGACCTGACCGACGTTTCGACTGAACGCGATGCCGTTGGCGTCGGTGGGCACGATGTTGGACGTGATACCGCCATCGGGGCTGGCGATCCCCTGATCGAGATCGTCCGGCCCATCGACCGAATCGCGCAGATCGCTGATCTTGCCGGCAGCCTCGATCAGGTTGAGCGCGGGATTGGCGATCCCCTTGCGATAGAGCGTCGTCCGCACCAGCCCGGCGTGATAGGCCTCCGCCGCGAGAATACCGGCCGCGGCCTCGAGATAGGTCTTGTTGGTGACCAGCGGCGCTGCTCCCTTATAGGCGGTGACACCGACATCCTCGAAGATGAACGCGCCAAGCAGGAAATTCTCGTCGCTGGCATAAGGATCGAACGTGTCGGCAGGGCCGATCACCCCGGCCGCCCGCGCTGCCGCGGTGAACGCCCCCGCCATGCCGCCGTCGATGTTGAGTGCGGGTTGCGCCACCGGCTGTCCGCCGGCCGAGTAGATCGCGCTACGCAGAAAGGCGACGTGCGCGCCCTCGTCCAGCGCGATCTCCCGGGCATATTGCTGCACCACCGGATCGGCGAACGGCACGGCATGGCCGCCCGTCACCATTCCCTGCACGCCGCTGCCGGTAAGCTGGTTGGCGGGTAGTCCGGCGCCGGTCACGGCGTAACTGTAGAATTGCGCCTCGAGATATTCGAGGTTCAGCGCGAAGTTGAGAATGTCGACGTCGGTCACCGCGGTGGGCGTCGGGGTCGGCGTCGGAGACGGCGCGGGCGTGGGAGGCGGCATCGACGAAGACGAATCGTTGCCGCCGCCACAACCCGACAGAAGGGCGAGGCCGCCAAGCGCGGCGGTACCGCCGCCCGCCAAGGTCAGGAAGCGCCGTCGACTCGCGCGGCGTGCTTCGGTCGCCTCGATGATGGCGAGCGCTTTGGTCTGATCGATCATTGCAAATCTCCTTTCGCTCGCTGTCAGGCGTTGTTGGCGCTGGTCTTGATCGCGCCATTGACGCCGGCCGGGAAAAAGCCGCCCATGCTGACGGCGTTCTTGTTGAGGTAGACGATGTTGAGCACCTGGCCGGTCGACCGGCTGTAGGCGATGCCGTTGGCGTCGAGCGGCACGATGTTCGAGCCGGTGCCGCCGAGCCCGGCGACCGGGGAGATGCCCTGATCGTCGTCGCTTGGCCCGTCCAGGCTGTCGCGCGCGTTCGAGATCGAGTCCGCTGCGCTGCGCAAGCTCGGCGTCGCGATCCCCTTGCCGTAGAGCGTCGTTCGGACGATCGCCGCGTGATAGGCCTCGACCGCCAGGATTCCGGCCGCGGCTTCGAGATAGGTCTTGTTCGAGATCAGCGGTGCGGCGCCTTTGTACGCGGTCACGCCGACATCTTCGAAGATGAACGCGCCGAGCAGGAAATTCTCGTCGCTGGCATAAGGATTGAAGGCAACGCCCGGCCCCACCAGGCCGGCTGCGCGCGCCGCCGTGCTGAAAGCGCCGTTGGGATCGGTCCCGCCGACATCGATCGCCGGCTGCGCGACCTTGGCCGAGCCCAGCGCAGCGCGCAGAAACGCCACATGGGCGACCTCGTCCTTGGCGATCTCCTGAGCGTAAGCGGATACCACGGGGTCGGTGAAATTGACCTTGGTCCCGCCGACAACTCCCCCCTGCGTGCCGGTACCGTCGAGCATGTCGGCGGGAAGGCCCATGCCGGTGGCGGCATAGGAATAGAATTGCGCTTCGAGATATTCGAGGTTCAGCGCGAAATTGAGAACATCGGCGTCGGACACGCTCTGCGCGACAGCGGGCCGCGCCATCGCCATCATCCCGGCACCCGCAGCAGCAGCGCCGATGGCAGTCTTGAAGAAGTCGCGCCGATCCTCGCGTCGTTTCACGCGAGCGTCCAACGCGTCGATCAATTTCAGATCGTCTGCCATCATGTCGTCCTCTCTGTTCGGGTAGTGAGCACTCCTTCACGGCTGAGACGGCAGGGCGTTGATCGAACTGCGATGCCCCAATGCATCGCACCGCACGCCCCGCCACGGAGCGCCGGTACCGCAGGTACGAGACGGGGGTGCGGCCGGATGCACGCCGCGACGGAATTATTTATCTGATCTGGATCAAGGGCCGGCTCGCGGCCGGGCGTGGATCAGAACGTATACGCCACCCCCGCGCCGCCCAACCACTGATTGCGGTTGCCCGTGATCGAGACGACCGGCGAGTCGGCGAAGTCGTTGAGCATTCGTTTGTACGTACCGCCGGCGACCAGCTTGAAGCCGTGGAGCAGGTCGCCGGTCAGCGCGACGGTGGCGAAGCCGCCCACGGTCCAGCTCTTCCATCCGCCGCGCGTCGCGAATTGGGGCAGGCCGCTCGCCGCGCTGCCCGCCGCCGAGACGTCGAAATAGGCCTGGCCATATTTGCGGTCGGCATGTTCGGCCGACGCGAGCAGCCCGACCGCCGCCTTGCGGCTGAGCGGGGTCAGGTAGTTGATCGTCGGCGACCAGATCGCGCCGCGCTGACCGCCGAGCACGCCCTTGCGATAACTGACCGAGAGCGACAATTGGTCGTATTGGCTGGTGATCACGCCGGTCTTGCCGATCCCGACATAGCCGCCGACCTCCAGCGATCGGTCGCGCTTGCCGAGCGCACGGACGCGGGCATCGTCGATATAGGACAGGACCGAGCGGTTGAGATCGAGCACTGCGACCGGCCCCGCCTGCACGTCCCAATTGGGGCCGGGCTTGTTGGGGATGAGGTCGGCCGAGAAGCGATTGCCGATCAGTTGGAAATTGAACCCCGACACCGATCCGATCACCACCGGTACTGCCGAAATGCCGTAATGATCGGCGCCTTCGTAATCGGGCATATAGGCGCCCCCGACGCCGACCGTGACATGGTCGCCACTGGTATCGATGGATTCCGCGCCCCGGGGGCCCGGCGTACCGGTGTCCTGCGCATCGGCGGGGACGGCGAGCAACACGGCTGGAGCGAACAGGGCGGAAGCAAGCAGGACAAGGCGCACGAGCGGCGGACTCCGGTCAGGTGACGTTTGGGGAAAGCAACGCCTCCCGCGCCGATTTGGGTCCGCCACAAACCAGCTACAAGATATAGCGCATGGTAACCTGTTGTTTTTCGGCCACGCTGCCGAGCGCGAATTGCGCCGCCGAGAAGCGCGGCGGGCCGAAGCCGATGCGCGGATTGCGGCTGAACCCGAAGCCTTCGCGCGGGATACCCATTACCGTGTCGAGCTTGGCGTTGGAGTTCTCGTCATGGATCAGCGCCGCGGCGTAATTGCCCGGGCTGAGGCCGTCGAAGCGAATGACGTGCTGGCCGGCCGGGACCGATCGCTTCACCGCGTCGCGGTCGTCGACGCATTGCGGGAAATTCTTCGGGTCGGCGGTCAGGCAGATGCGGATTAGCCCCTTGGCCGACCGCAGCCCGCCGACATCGATCTCAAGGCTGGTCGCGGGCACCGGCGCCGCCGCCGGCAGCAGCGCGCCGAGCAGCAGCACCGCCGCGCCCTTGGCGCTCCGCGAAGCCGCCGATCCCCCGATCGGTCCCGCAGACCCGGTCCCAGAAGCGGAAATAGAGTCCATAATTGCACCTGTACTCGGCATGATGCCGTTGATGATGGCTGGCGGTGATCAGCCATCCCCCCAATGGTCCCCGCCACATGAAGCGCGGGAAGATTTCCCAGCCCATGTGATTGGTGACACCCATAAGCGTCATGATTCCAAGGACAAAGCCCAAAGCGGCAAGATGGATCGGAAGGATGAAGACCAGGGCCGGGATGACCACCGCGCCGGTCAGCGCCTCGATCGGATGAAACGCCATCGCCGCCCAGGCGGTCGGCGGGCGGCTGGCATGGTGGACGGCATGCGCGATCCGGAACGGCCGCGGCCGGTGCATCCAGCGATGCGTCCAGTAGAACCAGGTGTCGTGCGCGGCGAGATAGAGGAACACCGACACCGGCAGATACCAAAGCGGAAAGGCATGCACGTCGGTGTAGATCCGCGTCCATCCCCGGTTCTGCCACCCCCAGGCGACCACGCCGGCGGGCACGCCATAGATCGCGGCCGAAGCGAGGCTCCAGGCGATCTCCTTGCGGATCTGTTTGTCGAGCCCGGCATAGAGTCCCGGCCGCACCGCCCGCGTCGCGAGCGCGAACCCGCCGCTGCTGACGAGATACCGTACGCCGACGATCAACGTCATCGCGGCGGCGGAGAGGAGGATGGCGAGCGCGGGTGTCACGATGCCGCTCTACGCCTCATAGACAGCGAAAGCGATGAACCGGTGCTCAACCTGTATATTTCGTCATCCCCGCGTAAGTGGGAATGACGATTGGGTGGCTCCACGGCAGTCAAAGCAGCCCTCGGTTGTATCGACGTTCGGGCAGCAACCGCGTTGATCGCTAAATCCTCCCCCGCCAGGGGAAGGTGGCAGGCGTAGTCTGACGGAGGGCGCGGAAGCACGACGGCACCTTGATCGCCATCCTCCCCCTCCGTCGCTACGCGACACCTCCCCCTGACGGGGGAGGATCGAGCTAGAGGGCGAGACGACCTAGCCCGCGATCAGCGCCACGCAATCCGCAGCCATCGCATCGAGTTCCTCGAGGCTCGCCCCGGCCCGCGCCCGAACGCTCAACGAGTGGATCACGGCGGTCGCGAGCCTGGCATGGGCTGCCGCCTGCGGATCGCCGCGCGCGGTCAGCAATTCCTCGATACGATCGTCCTCCAGCTTGAGGAACGCGGCGAGCCGCCCGCGGATGTCGGCATCGTCGACCGCGCTGGTCGCCGAGGTCGAGACCATGATGCAGCCCGAGGGCGCTTCTTCTCCCGTCAGATAGCCGTCGACGATCGTCCGGAACAATTGCTCCAGACTTTCACGCAGCGGCAGGTTCGCGGCGATCAGCCGGTCGAACCCCTGACCCGCGCGCTCGATCGTGCGATCCAGGGCCGCCAGATAGATCGCGCGCTTGTCGCCGAACGCCGCGTACAGGCTCGGGCGCTGCAAGCCGGTGGCATCGACGAGATCGTCGAGCGAGGTCCCGGCATAACCGCGCGTGCGGAACCGCTCGGTGGCGGCGCGCAGCACTTCTCCGGCGTCGAAACTGCGCGGGCGGCCGCGGCGGCGCGGCATATCGTCTGATTTTTGTACCAATTCGCAAAGAATCCTTGACTCGCCCCTAATTTATGCGAAACAGTATAAAAATCAAATCATCCCCAGGAGGTTTCCATGAAGCTCTATTTCATCCCGTTCGCGTGCAGCCTGGCGACGCGCATCGCGATCAACGAGGCCGAGCTCGACGCCGATTTCGTCCAGGTCCTGCCGGGGGGTGCGCTGCCCGACGGCCGCGCCTTCACCGAGGTCAGCCCGATGGGCTATGTGCCCGCGATGGAAGCGGGCAGCGTGACGCTGAGCGAGGGACCCGCGGTGCTGACCTATATCGCCGACCTCGCGGCCGAGGGCGTGCTGGCGCCGCCGCCTTATACCCGCGAGCGCTACGAGCTGACCAAATGGCTCAACTTCGTCTCGACCGAGATCCACAAGGGAGTGTTCGCGCCGTTGATGGCCAAGGCGTCGACCGAGGGCGCGCGCGACTGGTCGCGGCAATTGGTCGAGAAGCGCTTCGGTGTGCTCGAGGCACATCTGACCGGGCGGCACTATCTGCTCGACACGTTCTCGGTCGCCGACGCGTACCTGCTCGCGGTGCTCAACTGGACCGAGTTCGCCGGGCTCAGCCTCGATGGCTGGCCGGTGCTGAAGGCGTGGCGCGACGCGATGCGCGCCCGGCCGTCGGTTGCGGCGGCGATGGCGACCGAGATGCCGCTGCGCCAGGCCGCCTGACGCCCCGGGCGCGGCCCGCTCCACCGGCGGGCCGCCGCCAATTCGGCGATCTGTCCACAGGGAATTCGTCCACCCGGCCTGCCGCCCGGCGCAATGGGTTGCGCTCCCGACCAAAACGGGTAGCGATTCGTCATGGCGGGCCGAACTGAGTGTGACCTGGCGATTGTCGGCGGCGGCCTGGCGGGCGGATTGATCGCGCTCGCCCTGCGCAAGAAGCGCCCCGACCTCGACCTGCGCCTGATCGAATCCGCGCCGCGGCTGGGCGGCGACCATGTCTGGTCGTTCTTCAGCCGCGACGTCGTGAAGCCGGACCGCTGGCTGATCGCGCCGCTGGTCTCCTATGGCTGGCGCGGGTACGATGTCGCCTTTCCGGCGCACCAGCGGTCGATCGATACCAGCTATTATTCGATCGAATCCGAGCGCTTCGACCGGGTCGTCCGTGCGAGCCTCGCGCCCGGTCAGTTGATCGCGCAAAAGGCGCTGGGGGTCGGGACGACGGCGGTTGTGCTGGCGGACGGCGAGCGGATCGAGGCCAAGGGAATCATCGATGCGCGCGGGCCGGGCGACATGTCGATGCTCGAGCTCGGCTGGCAGAAGTTCGTCGGGCGCGAATTGCTGCTGACCGAACCGCACGACGTCGCACGGCCGATCATCATGGACGCGACGGTCGAGCAGATCGACGGCTACCGCTTCGTCTATTCCCTGCCGTTCACCGCGACGCGGATGTTCGTCGAGGACACCTATTACAGCGACACGCCGACGGTACACCGCGACACGCTGGTCGACCGCATCCACGATTACGCGCTGGGCAAGGGCTGGGTGACCGAAGCGGTGGGCCGAGAGGAGACCGGCGCGCTGCCCGTCGCGATCGGCGGCGATTTCGAGGCGTTCTGGCGGGCGGGCGGGGCGAAACTGCCCAAGGCCGGGCTGCGCGCCGGGCTGTTCCATCCGACCACCGGCTATTCGCTGCCCGATGCGGTGCGGCTGGCGGTAGCGGTCGCCGCGGCCAGCGACCTGTCGACCGTGGCGTTGCACGATCTGACCCACAATATGGCGAGCCGCGCCTGGGCCGACCGTGCCTTTTACCGTACGCTCGACGCGATGCTGTTTCACGCCGCCGACCCCGACGAACGCTACAAGGTGCTCGAACGCTTTTACCGATTGGGTCCGGGGCTTATAGGGCGCTTCTATGCCGGACGGACGACCATGATGGACAAGGCCCGCATCCTCAGCGGCAAGCCTCCGGTACCGGTCGGCCGCGCGATCGCGGCGATCCGCGGAGGGCGCGGTTGAACCGCGCGATTGTCGTCGGCGCCGGGTTCGGCGGGCTGGCGCTCGGGATCCGGCTGCAATCGGCCGGTGTCGAGACGATCATCGTCGAGGCGCGCGACAAGCCTGGCGGCCGCGCCTATTTCTGGGAAAAGGACGGCTTCACCTTCGACGCCGGCCCGACCGTCATCACCGACCCCCAGGCGCTCAGGGAATTGTGGGGCCTGACCGGGCGCGACATCGCCGAGGATGTCGATCTGCTGCCGGTCCTGCCCTTCTACCGGCTCAACTGGCGCGACGGGACGAGCTTCGACTATTCGAACGACGATGCCCAGCTCCATGCCGAAATCGCACGGCTCAACACCGACGACGTTGCCGGGTACCGCCGGTTTCTCGATTACTCGGGACACGTCTATCGCGAGGGCTATGAGAAGCTCGGTAGCACCGCGTTTCTCGAATTCGGGCAAATGATCGCCGCCGCCCCGGCGCTGATGCGCTATCAGGCGTGGCGCTCGGTCTATTCGGTCGTCTCGGGCTTCGTGAAGAACGAGAAGCTGCGTCAGGCGCTCAGCTTTCACACCCTGCTGGTCGGCGGCAATCCGATGACCACCAGCGCGATCTACGCGCTGATCCACAAACTGGAGCGCGACGGCGGCGTGTGGTTCGCGCGCGGTGGCACCAACAAGCTCGTCTCGGGGATGGTCGCCTTGTTCGAACGGCTCGGCGGGACGATACGGCTCGGCGATCCGGTTGCGCGGATCGAGACGCGCGGCGACCTCGCGACCGGTATCGTGACCGCGAGCGGCTGGACCGCCGAGGCCGACGCGATCGCCAGCAATGCCGACGTGATGCATTCGTATCGCGACCTGTTGTCAGGATCGCGCAGCGCGCAACGGACCGCCGGCGGGCTCCGACGCAAGCGCTGGTCGCCCTCGCTGTTCCTCGTCCATTTCGGGATCAAGGGGACCTGGCCCGGCATTCCCCACCACATGATCCTGTTCGGCCCGCGCTATAAGGAATTGCTTGCCGACATTTACGACCATGGTGTGCTCGCCGAAGACTTCTCGCTCTATCTCCACCACCCGACCGTCACCGACCCCAGCATGGCGCCGCCGGGGCATTCGACATTCTATGCGCTCGCCCCTGTTCCGCATCTCGGCAAATTTCCGGTCGACTGGAGCGAGATCGGCCCGATCCTGGAAAAACGCATTCTCGACGAGATCGGGGCGCGGTTGATCCCCGACATCCATGATCGCATCGTCACCAAGTTCAGCTACGCGCCGTCCGACTTCGCGCACGACCTGAGCGCGCATCTCGGCAGCGCCTTCAGCCTTGAGCCGATCCTGACCCAGTCGGCGTATTTCCGCGTCCACAATCGCGATCCGCACATTCCGAACCTGTATTTCGTCGGCGCGGGCACGCATCCCGGCGCAGGCATTCCCGGCGTGGTCGGGAGCGCCAAGGCCACCGCCAAATTGATGCTGGAGCAGAAGTGATGGGGATCCAAAAATCCTCCCCGTTTACGGGGAGGGGGACCAAGACGCGCAGCGGCTTGGTGGAGGGGGCCCAGCCCCACGCGACATCCGGTTGGAGGGCCCCCTCCACCATCGCCTTCGGCGGCGGTCCCCCTCCCCGTGCCGGGGAGGAATGTTGATGAACCGTCTCGCCGTCTATTGCGGCTCCGCCTCGCCGAGCGACCCCCGCTATGTCGACAATGCGCGCGAGGTCGGACGGACACTCGCCGAGCGCGGAATCGGCGTCGTCTATGGCGGCGGCCGGCTCGGGCTGATGGGCGCGGTGGCGGATTCGGCGCTGGCCGCGGGCGGCGAGGTGATCGGCATCATCCCCGAGGCGCTGGTCGCCGCCGAAGTCGCGCACAAGGGGCTGACCGAGCTCCATGTCGTCGGCACGATGCACCAGCGCAAGCAGGCCTTCACCGACCTGTCGGACGGCTTTATCACCCTGCCGGGCGGCACCGGCACGATGGACGAATTGTGGGAAGCGTTGAGCTGGGCGCAGATCGGCTATCACGCCAAGCCGGTCGGGTTGCTCAATCTCGACGGCTATTATGACGGGCTGATCGAGTTCTGGGAGACGATGGCGCGGGTCGGCTTCGTGCGGCCACAGCATCGGAGCCTGCTGATCGTCGCGCCTACCCTGGGCGACCTGCTCGACAAGATGGCGGCGTTCGAGCCCGCCACGACCATCGGCCAGATCGGCGCCAAGGATTTGTGATCAGGAACAGGACCTCGGGCAAGCGGCGAACGGCATGAGCGCGCCGCTCGATCTCCCCAGCCGGGCGGCGATCGTCGCGACTGCGCGCGAATCGATCGCACGCGGATCGAAGAGCTTCTTCGCCGCCTCGTTGCTGTTCGACCGCCGGACGCGCGAGCGCGCCTGGCTGCTCTATTCGTGGTGCCGGCGCTGCGACGACCTTGCCGATGGACAGGACCATGGGCACGATCTGTCGGACGTACCCGACCCCATCGAGCGGCTCGAACGAATCCGCGCGATGACCGACCTGGCGCTGGCGGGCGAGACGGTCGGCGACCCGGCGTTCGACGCGCTGCGCATCGTCGCCGCCGAAACCCGCCTGCCGCATCGGTTCGCGCGCGATCTGATCGAGGGATTCCGCCTCGATCTCGAGGATTGGCGGCCGCGCAGCGAGGCCGATCTGTATCGTTATTGCTACCATGTCGCCGGCGCGGTCGGGTGCATGATGGCCGTGGTGATGGGGGTGCCGCCCGACGACGGGGCCACACTCGACCGTGCCTGCGACCTCGGCATGGCATTTCAACTCGCCAACATCGCACGCGACATCGAAGAGGACGATCGCGCGGGCCGCTGCTACCTGCCGCAGGAATGGCTTGCGGAAATGGACATTCCACCCGGCCAGCACATGAAGCCGCCGTTCCGCCCGCGCCTGGTCGTGCTGGCGAATAGGCTGGTGGACAGCGCAGCCGCGTTCGAGGCGAGTGCTCGACTGGGGACACCGCGGCTCGGCCTGCGCTCCGCCTGGGCGGTGCTGTCGGCTGCCGGCATCTATGGCGCGATCGGCCGCGAGGTCGCGGCGCGCGGCGCTCATGCCTGGGATCATCGCGCCGGCACCTCGGCGCTCGGCAAGACAGGCTGGATCGCGCGCGCGCTGGGCCAGGCGATCCGGCGCGGCCGGCTCTATCCGCCTGCCCCGCGCGACCCCGCATTATGGAGCCGGCCCGATGGTTAGTGCCGCGTGAACCTTGCCTGATCAGGAGTCGGTAAACCCGGCAGCCTAGCTTACCCAATATGACGATGTTGTCGGTGAAGTTCGCGCGCACCCTGGAGCGCGGCCGTGCGCAGCCCGCGCAGCCGCCGACGCGTGCCGGACTATTGCTGACCCTCCTTCGCAAGCGCGCCGCCGCGCACAATGTCGGGGCGGAGGAACTCGAGGCGATGCTGCGCGATCAGATCCGCTGGTCGTTGCCGATGCAGCGGGGCGCCGAAGCCGAACAAACCGCGCTAGTTGATTAGCGGATCGCCCGGCCGGGCACGGTGAAAATGCCGCTCGGCGAGCCAGGCACCGAACAGCGGCAGCACCAGCGTCGCGATCGTCAGCCATAACGGATGGCGCAATTGCGTGACGTCCCAGATGCCCGATGCGACCAGCAGGAGCGCCACGATCCAGCCGCCCGGCCGCCATTGGGCGATACGCAGGGCGGCGAACGCGCCGATCAGCCCGGCGAGGAACCACGCCGCCGCGATGATGATATGCCCCCCGATCGGCATAAGCGTCACGAAATCGCGCAATACCGTCAGGTCGTCGGCGTCGGCGGGGATCGGGGCGGGAAACCACATATTGGCCAGCGCCCACAGCCCGTCGACCATCGCCACGGCCAGCACGATGCCGACGATCGTTCCGATGACCTTGCGCATCAACGCCCCGCAATTCCGCCCGCCCTCGCTCCTATAGCGGGAACGGACGGCGCGCCAGCCTGGAGCGCAATGATCTAGCTGCGGCGGGCCCGCGCCGTCGCGTCGGCATCGGCCATCGACTGGCCGACCTGGCGGCACGCGGCCGTGATCGTGGGATAGTCGATGTCGGTATTGCGCATCAGCGCCGCCGGCATCGCCGCCCGGCATTGCGCCGCACTATAGTAACGGACCGGCTCGATCCGCTGTTGCGCGCATTGCGTCTGGCCATCGCCGCAGCCCATGATCGCGATGACGTAGAATACCGAACCCATGTCTTCCTCCGTCGCGCCTATAATCCCTGGGGCGCGATGACGGTTCCCTGAACGGCCCGGTCTCCCTACATAACCGGTCGATGCAACCCACCGAACTTCCGCCGACCAAGGATCGCCCGCTGATCCCGACGCTTCGGCGCTTCCTCCCCTATCTGTGGCCCGCCGACGCGCCGATGCTGAAGGTGCGCATCGTGGTGGCGATGGCGTTCGTCGTCCTCTCCAAAGTCGTCCAGGTCTACGTCGCCGCCTATGCGCTACGCTACGCGGTCAACGCGATGGCCGGGCGCAACGACTGGGGCGTCACCGACATCCCTCGCTTCGTCATGTTGATGGTGATCGGCTATGCCGCCGGGCGGTTGTCGACCGTGGTGTTCGACAATCTGCGCAACGTCGTCTTCGAGCGTGTCGGCCAGGACGCGACGCGCCAGCTCGCCGCGTCGGTGTTCCGCCATCTCCACCGATTGTCACTGCGTTTCCATCTCGAGCGGCGAACCGGCGCGGTGACCAAGGTGGTCGAGCGCGGCACCAAGAGCATCGATACGATGCTCTATTTCATGCTGTTCAACATCGCACCCACGTTGCTCGAACTCGGCTTCGTGATGCAGATCTTCTGGTTGAATTTCGGCCTGTGGCTGGTCGCATCGACGCTGGTGATGATCGCGGCCTATATCAGCTTCACGCGAATGGTGACCGATTGGCGCAATGCCCTGCGGACGCGGATGAACGACCTCGACACCGGCGCGGTGGCACACGCGGTCGACTCGTTGCTCAATTTCGAGACGGTGAAATATTTCGGTGCCGAGGAGCGCGAAGCGCGGCGCTACGAAGCCGCGGTGAGTGCCTATGCCAATGCAGCGGTGAAAAGCGAGAACAGCCTGGCCTGGCTCAATATCGGTCAGGCGCTGGTGACCAATTTGATGCTCGGCGGGGCGATGGTGTTCGTCGCCTGGGGCTGGGCACATCGGGGCTTCGGCCCCGGTGACGTCGTGTTCGTGTCCACCCTGCTGACGCAGTTGTTCCGCCCGCTCGACCTGCTCGGCATGGTCTATCGCACCATCCGCCAGGGCGTGGTCGACATGGGCGCGATGTTCGATCTCGTCGACACGCCGAGCGAGATCGTCGACGCCCCCGATGCGAGGCCGCTCAATATCGATCGCGGGCACGTTCGGTTCGAGGACGTGCATTTCGGCTACGAGCCGGGCCGCGACATCCTCAAAGGCATCGACCTCAATATCCCCGCCGGACAGACGCTGGCGGTGGTCGGGCCCTCGGGCGCCGGCAAGTCGACGCTCGCCCGGCTGATGTACCGGTTCTACGAGCTGACCGGCGGCCGCATCACGATCGACGATCAGGACATCTCGACCGTTACCCAGTCGAGCCTGCGCGCCGCGATCGGCATCGTCCCGCAGGACACCGTGCTGTTCAACGACACGATCGGCTACAACATCGCCTACGGCCGCGAGGGGGCAAGCGAGGAGGAGATCGTCCGCGCCGCCAAGGGCGCGGCGATCGCCGGCTTCATCGAACACCAGCCCGACCAATACGAGACGAGGGTCGGCGAGCGCGGGCTCAAACTTTCGGGTGGCGAGAAGCAGCGCGTGGCGATCGCGCGCACGCTCCTGAAAGACCCGCCGATCCTGATCCTCGACGAGGCGACCAGCGCGCTCGACAGCCGCACCGAGGCGGAGATTCTCGACACGCTCCAGGCGATCGAGCGGGGGCGCACGACGATCGTCATCGCCCATCGTCTGTCGACCGTGGTCCACGCCGATCAGATCGTCGTGCTCGAAAACGGCCTGGTCGCCGAGCGCGGCACGCATGCCGAATTGCTGCGCAAGAACGGCCTTTATGCCGAAATGTGGGCACGCCAGGCGCAGGAGCGGCAGGAAGCGCTCGCGGCCGCCGAATAGATCGGGTTGACGACCGTGTCTGCAAGGCGATCAATGGCCGCATGATCCGCTTTGTTTTCGCCGTCATCCTGGCGTTCATCGCCCTACCCGCTTTCGCCGGCCCGGCGGACGGCCTCCAGCCCCCGATCACCGTCCAGTCGAAATTCGTCCCGGCACGCACCGTCCAGGTCTGGCTGCCGCCCGATTACGCCAGCTCGGGCAAACGCTATCCGGTCATCTATCTGCACGACGGCCAGAACGTGTACGACACGCCCTCGCCATGGTCGGGCAAGAGCTGGGAAGTGCATCGCGCGCTCGACCGGCTGATCGCGGCGGACAAGGTGCGGCCGGCGATCCTGGTCGCGGTGTGGAACACCGACAACCGGCTGGGCGAATATATGCCCCAGGCAGCGGTCCCGCCGGACGCGAAAGGCGACCCCGCCTCCGGCGACCTGTTCAGGAAACTACCGGTGGAGCGCGCCAAGATCGCCGGCGACGCCTATCTCAAGTTCCTCGTGCGCGAGCTCAAGCCGACGATCGATCGCCGGTACCGCACCTTGCGGGCGCCGAAGGACACGATGCTGATGGGGTCGAGCATGGGCGGGCTGATCTCGGCCTATGCGGTCGTCCGCTATCCCAGGGTGTTCGGCGCGGCCGCGTGCCTGTCGACCGCGTGGCCGATCGGCGACGGCTTCACCGAGCGCTGGTTCGAGGCACATCTGCCGCCGGCATCGGCGCGGCTCTATTTCGATTACGGCACCGGGACCAATGACGGCACGATCGAACCGTTCCAGAAAAAGCTCGACGCCGCGGCCGGTCCGCGCGGCGACAATTGGGTAAGTCGCGCCTTTCCCGGTGCCGAACATAGCGAGCGCGCATGGCAGGCGCGGGTCGATATTCCGCTGACGTTCCTGCTCGGGCGCTAATCTCCGGCGCCCTCTAGCAAAAAAGAAGGGGCCGTTCCCGGCCCCGGCGCGGCCGCCCCGATGGCGGCCGCCGGTCGGCGAGCTTGTTCATCCGGCCCCTCCCGCTCGCCGCGGAGGAGCGGCGTCCGCGTCAGGCGACGTGGATGAACGAGGTGGCGGCGTTGACGAGGACCATCGTGCAGACGAGTGCGCTGAACACCGAAACCGCAACCTGCTGGGCCGAAGCGAAACGAAGCGACATGACCTTAACTCCCTTTATCGTGCCGGCCGCCGGACCATCCGATGACCGATGCCGACACGATTGCAGGGAGCGTGCCAGTTTTATAAGTTATTGATTTAGCTAGATTTAAAATTTCCGCAAAGCCGAGATTGGCGTTTTTTGCCAAGAATCGTTCGATGGTTTTGCTGTATATCGGTGTAAATTACTGATCGATATGGATGCAGTTCCGGCCATCTTCCTTGGCAGCGTAGAGCAGGCGATCGGCACGGCCCAACGCGGTCCCGATCGAATCGCCAGGCTCGACCCCGGTAAGCCCGGCCGAGAACGTCACCGCACCCAGCGGCGCGTCGGTCTCGCGCAGTCGATAGCGCTTGGCGGCAACGGCCGCGCGCGCGCCCTCGAGCGTCGACAGCGCGTCGGTCGGCGCCAGGCCGGTGAACATCACGACGAATTCCTCGCCGCCATAACGCGCGACGAGATGCTCGTCGCAGCCCGAGCGCAGCGCCTCGGCGATCGCCTTGAGCACGCGATCGCCGACAGCGTGGCCGAACCGGTCGTTGACCGACTTGAATTTGTCGACGTCGCAGATCGCGACGCAGACATTGGCGCGATCGGCAAGCGCGGTCGCGAACGCGTCCTCGAACGCACGGCGATTGGGCAAGCCGGTCAGCGGATCGCGACGGGCGTCGTCGCGCGCCTCCTCCAGTTCGTGGCGGAGCTTGTCGGCTTCCTGCGTCGCTTCCTGCAACTTGGCCTCGGCCGACAGCACGCGGTCGAGCATCGAGCTCGCCATACGCACCACCTCGTCGATCGCGGTGCCGTCGCGTGCGGCCCGGATCGCGTCGCGCGAAGCACGCAGGTCCTGACCGAAAATGCGCGTATCGGCGTGGATCGCGCGGACCGTGTCGCTGAATCCCTCGACCTGCATCTGCGCGCGCGCCACCAGCGCCTGCGCCTTGGTATTGTCGGCAACGACGGTGAGTTGCGGTGGAGAGGTCGGCTCCGGTGGGGGCGTGGTGGGGCCACCCGCGGGGGCGCCGGCCACCGCATGGCCGCCCAATTCCTCTATGTCGCGCGAACTCAGACGCACGCCACCGTCGGTGATCCGCGCGACTGCCGCCGCAAGCGGGCCGCGCTCATCGCTCAGCACCTTGTGCGCGAAGGCATAATGCGCCGGATCGACGCTCAAGCGATGCGCGGCGAGAAACTCGCCGATCGCGGCATACAACCGGTCGGATGCTCCGCTGCTATTCTGTACGGCGCTCGCCACCGTCCGCTCCCTTGTCACCATCGGTCGTTCGATGGGCAAGGGAGCTAAACTGGATTGTATAAGATCGCGTTTGCAAACCTGTCAGACAGGACGTCGGCAAGGCACTTTCGTGCCCATTTTGGCGATATTGCCGGCCGCCGGTTATTTGAGCTTTCTGACCGCTTCCAGCGTTCCGCTGATATGGCCCTCGGGCGACGGGTCGGAGAGCGCGAAGACGATCTTGCCGGTGCGATCGATCACGTAGCTCGTGCGATTGGTGGCGTCACGCATCTTGCCGGTCTCCGGATCCTTGATCTGCCGGCCGAGCGCCACGTCATACGCCGCGACGACGCGGGGGCCGGCGCTCACCACGGGAAACTTGCCCGCGCATTTTTCGGACGAGAATTTCACCAGCACGGGCACCGTGTCCATCGACACGCCGATCACCGTCGCGCCGGCCGCTTTGAACTTGTCGATATTCTCGGCGAAATCGTGCGCTTCCTGGTTGCACCCCCCGGTATAGGCGGCCGGGAAGAAATAGAGCACCACCGGCCCCTTCTTGATCTGCTCGGCGAGATGGAGCCGGAAAATGGTTCCGGCGACCGCGCCACGCGTGGTGAAATCGGGCGCCTTGGCACCGGTCGGCAGCGCGGCGGCGGCGGGGACGGCGATGGCGGCGAGCGCGAGGGGGAGGAAGCGAAGCGGCAGGCGCATGGACAAATCTCCGAGGGAGGATGGGCGCGGCAAGGCGAGCGCTTCCTAGACCCGCAGCACGGCTGACGCTAGGGCCTCCACCATGCGCATTACCGATACCGACATCGCGCTCGCGATGGCCCTGGCCGACGCCGCCGGCGCGGCGATCCGTCCGCACTTCCGCGCGCCGTTCCAGGTCGAAATGAAGGAGGACGCCTCCCCCGTCACGATCGCGGACAAGGCCGCCGAACAGGCGATGCGCGCCCTGCTCGCCGCCGAAGCACCGCGCGACGGCATCGCGGGCGAGGAATTCGGCACCACCCAGGGCTCGACCGGGCGGCAATGGGTGCTCGACCCGATCGACGGGACACGCGCGTTCATCGCCGGGCGCCCCTTGTTCGGGACGCTGATCTCGCTGGTAATCGACGGCTGGCCCGCGATCGGCATCATCGACCAACCGATCCTGAAGGAACGCTGGATCGGCGCGATCGGCCGGCCGACCCTGTTCAACGGCAAACCCGCCGCGACGCGCGCCTGTCGCGAGCTGAGCCACGCGCTGCTCGCAACGACGTCGCCCGCTTTATTCGACGATTCGCAGCTCCATGCCTTCGAGCATCTCGACGGCACGGTGCGGTCGGTCGTGCTCGGCGGAGATTGCTATAATTACGGCAGCGTAGCCTCGGGCTGGCTCGATATCGTGGTCGAAGCCGGCTTGAAGCTCCACGATTTCGCTGCCCTGGTGCCCGTGGTCGAGGGCGCCGGCGGCCGGATGTGCGACTGGTCGGGCGACCCGCTGACCGCCGCGAGCAACGGCGAAGTGGTTGCCGCGGGCGATCCGGCGCGGGTCGAAGAGGTCCTCGAAGCACTAGCTTGCCGCGGCCATTGATATTTTCACGCGGAGGCGCGGAGAGCGCGGAGGTTTTTTTACGCGATAGCGGTTACCCAACAGGCCGCCATCTTCGCGCCTTCGCGCCTCCGCGTGAATCTGAATGCCGAGGCCGAGGTTGCTTTTCCAGGGACTCGCGGCTATGCGCGCCGACTTCCGAGCGATGCGGATGAAGTTTGCCCGGCCATCAAGGGCTGCCGCGGCAGACTTGCGCGTCGCCATAACGAAAGGACCAAAATGCCCAAGCTCAAGACGAAGAGCGGCGTCAAGAAGCGCTTCAAGCTCACCGCGACCGGTAAGCTGAAGCACGGCGTCGCCGGCAAGCGCCACCGGCTCATCAGCCACAACGGCAAGTACATCCGCCAGAACCGCGGCACCACCGTGCTGTCGGACGCCGACACCAAGACGGTGAAGGCCTGGGCCCCCTACGGCCTTAACTGACGGCCTGAACTGAGGAGCTAGAGAGATATGGCACGCGTCAAACGTGGTGTGACCACCAAGGCCAAGCACAAGAACATTCTTGAGCAGGCCAAGGGCTATTATGGCCGCCGCAAGAACACCATCCGCATCGCTCGTCAGGCCGTCGAAAAGGCCGGTCAGTATGCGTATCGCGACCGCAAGGTCAAAAAGCGGACCTTCCGCGGTCTGTGGATCCAGCGCATCAACGCAGGCGTCCGCGCCGAGGGTCTGACCTATTCGCAGTTCATGCACGGCCTGAAGCTCGCCGGCATCGACCTCGACCGGAAGGTCCTGGCCGATATCGCGATGCACGAGTCGGAAGCCTTTACCGCCATCATCGCGCAGGCGAAGGCGGCGCTGCCCCAGGCCGCCTGAGCGACCTGTAGCGAGCGAAAGTTTCGGGGCGTCGGTGGCAACACCGGCGCCCTTTTCGTTTTCGGGAGTTCGGATCGCGCGCTGCTTTAAAATCCTCCCCCGGCAGGGGAGGTGGCAGCCGCCAGGCTGACGGAGGGGGAGGACGGCGACACGTTATCGGCGTGCTTCCGCCCCCTCCGTCGGCTTCGCCGACACCTCCCCCTGGCGGGGGAGGATGATGATGAGAATGACATGGTCGAATTGAGAGCGATGCAGGACGGCGATTTCGCGTGGTTGCTGGACGAGGGTCCGGCGCCCGAGAACCCGCCCTCGATCTGCGACGGCGGCGTCGCCCCGCGTGCGGTGGTCGAGCTCATCCGCGGCGTCGCGGCGCGCAACCGCGAGGCGCTGGGCGGCAAGGTCGCGTGGCTGGTCGTCGCGCAAGGCGAAGCGGTCGGGATGATCAGCTTCACCCGCCCGCACGACGGCAAGCGGCCCGAGATCGGCTACGGCATCGCCGACAGCCGGCAGAATCGCGGTTACGCCACCGGCGCGGTGGCCGCCTTGCTGCCGATCGTGCGCGCGGCGGGCTTTGACGGCTTGACCGCGGAGACCGGCATAGGCAACCGGCCCTCGCAGGTCGTGCTGGAGCGGAACGGCTTCGTCCGCACCGGCGAGCGTACCGACCCCGAGGACGGCGACCTCTATTTATGGACGATCGGACTGAACGATGAGTGATCTCGACCAGCTCAAGGCTGACCTGCTTGCGGCGATCGGCACCGCCGATCTGGCGGCGCTGGAGGACATCCGCGTTGCCGCGCTCGGCAAGTCGGGCAGCGTAACCGGCCTGCTCAAGACGCTCGGCGGCATGTCGCCCGAGGAGCGCCAGACCTCCGGCCCGCGCATTCACGCATTGCGCGAAGCGGTGACCGAGGCGCTGACCGGTCGCAAGGCCGGGCTGGAGCGCGCGGCGCTCGACGCGCGGCTGGCGGGCGAGACGCTCGACATGACCTTGCCGGCGGACGTTCCCGCGGCGGGCACGGTCCACCCGGTCAGCCAGGTGATGGACGAGCTCGCCGAAATCTTCGCCGATCTGGGCTTCGCGGTCGCGACCGGCCCGGAGATTGAGGATGACTGGCACAATTTCACCGCGCTCAACATTCCGGAATCGCACCCGGCGCGCGCGATGCACGATACCTTCTACTTCCCCGACCAGCCGGACGGGGAGCGCAAGATGCTGCTCCGCACGCATACCAGCCCGGTGCAGATCCGCACGATGGTCAACCAGAAGCCGCCGATCCGCATCATCGCGCCGGGGCGCACCTATCGCTCGGATTCGGACGCGACCCACACGCCGATGTTCCATCAGGTGGAGGGGCTGGTGATCGACAAGGGGATCACGCTCGGTCACCTGAAATGGACGCTCGAGACGTTCCTGAAGGCGTTTTTCGAGCGCGACGACATCGTGCTGCGCCTGCGCCCGAGCTATTTCCCCTTCACCGAACCCTCGGCCGAGGTCGATGTCGGCTATACGCTGGAGAAGGGCAAGCGCGTCATCGGCGGCTCGGGCGGCGGCTGGATGGAGGTGCTCGGCAGCGGCATGGTCCACCCCAAGGTGATCGCCGCCTGCGGGCTCGATCCCGACGAATGGCAGGGTTTCGCCTTCGGGTGCGGGATCGACCGGCTGGCGATGCTGAAATACGGCATGGACGACCTCCGCGCCTTCTTCGACGGCGATATCCGCTGGCTGAAGCATTACGGGTTCGCGGCCTTGGATGTGCCGACCCTGAGCGGGGGAGTGGGCGCATGACCTATTCCCGTCGCCCCGGCGGAGGCCGGGGCCGCTGCGTCGCGCGCGAAATCCTCTCCAACTTAGCGGCCCCGGCCTTCGCCGGGGCGACGGATATTCAGGCATGAAATTCACGCTGAACTGGCTCAAGGAGCATCTCGACACCACCGCCTCGCTCGACGACATCGTCGAGGCGCTGACGCGCGTCGGGCTCGAGGTCGAGGGCGTCGACAATCCCGGCGAGAAGCTGGCCGCGTTCCGCGTGGCGAAGGTGCTGACCGCCGAACGCCATCCCCAGGCCGACAAGCTGCAGGTGCTGACGGTGGACACCGGCGACGGTAATCCGCTCCAGGTCGTGTGCGGCGCACCCAACGCCCGCGCCGGGCTGGTCGGCGTGCTCGGCCTGCCGGGGGCGATCGTGCCGGCCAACGGCATGGAGCTCAAGGTCTCCGCGATCCGCGGCGTCGAATCGAACGGCATGATGTGTTCGACGCGCGAGCTCGAGCTCGGCGACGATCATGACGGGATCATCGAACTCCCCGCCGATGCGCCGGTCGGCACGCCCTTTCCCGACTATGCCGGACTCAACGATCCGGTCATCGACGTGTCGGTCACCCCCAATCGCCAGGATTGCATGGGCGTGCGCGGCATCGCGCGCGACCTCGCGGCGGCTGGTCTCGGTACGCTCAAACCGCTCGCGCAGGTCTATCGCACCGACGCGATCGCGCCGGTGGCGGGCGAGGGCCCCGGTCCCGACGTGCGCACCGACGACACCGCCGGCTGCCCGGCTTTCTACGGCCAGGAAGTGCGGGGCGTGACCAACGGCGCGGCGCCCGACTGGATGCGCCGGTTCCTGACCGCGATCGGGCAGAAGCCGATCTCGGTCCTGGTCGACATCACCAATTTCGTCTCGGTCGATCTCGGCCGGCCACTGCACGTCTATGACAAGGCCAAGCTGTCGGGCGGACTCGTCGCGCGGCGCGCCACGGCAGGCGAGCAGGTGCTGGCGCTCAACGGCAAGACCTATACGCTCGACGAGACGATGACGGTCATCGCCGACGACACCGCCGTCCACGATATCGGCGGCATCATGGGCGGCGAACATTCGGGCGTGTCCGACGCGACCACCGACGTGATCATCGAATGCGCCTATTTCGACCCCGACCATATCGCGCGGACCGGGCAGAAGCTCGGCCTGACCAGCGACGCGCGCCAACGCTTCGAGCGCGGCGTCGACCCGGCGTTTCTCGATGACGGTCTCGCGATCGCGACCAAGCTGGTGCTCGACCATTGCGGCGGAACGCCAAGCGGCATCACGCGCGCCGGCCAGCCGCCGGTCGCGCCGCGTGTCGTACAGTACGATCCGGCGCGCGCCGAGACGCTGGGCGGCCTGGCCGTCGCGCCGGAGCGGCAGAAGGATATCCTGGAACGGCTCGGCTTCACCGTCGGCAGCGACTGGCAGGTCACCGTGCCGAGCTGGCGCCGGGACGTCGACGGCTCGGCCGATCTGGTCGAGGAAGTCATCCGTATCGAGGGCATCGACAATGTCCCCGTTACCCCGCTCGACCGCGCGCCGGGCGTCGCCCGTCCGACCGCGACGCCCGAGCAGAAGCTGGAGCGCAAGGTCCGCCGCGCGGCGGCAGCGCGCGGGCTCGACGAAGCGGTGACCTGGAGCTTCCTCAGCCCGGCCGAGGCCGATGCGTTCGGCGGCGGGGCGTGGAGCCTGGCCAATCCGATCAGCGAGGATCTGAAGGTCATGCGGCCGTCGCTGCTGCCGGGCCTGTTGTCGGCGGCGGCGCGCAACCTCAATCGCGGCGTCGGCAGCGTGCGGCTGTTCGAGCTCGGCCGCCGCTATCTGGCCGATGCAGAACGCCCGACGCTGGGCGTGGTCCTCGCAGGCGACAAGCGGCCGCGTGGCTGGCAGGCGGGCAAGGCAGCGGCATATGACGCGTTCGACGCCAAGGCCGAGGCGCTGGCGCTGCTCGCCGCGGCGGGCGCGCCGGTCGACAATCTCCAGGTGATGGGGGACGCCGGCGAGACCTGGCATCCCGGCCAGTCGGGCACGCTGCGGCTCGGGCCGAAGACCGTGCTCGCTGCGTTCGGCATGCTTCATCCGCTGACCGCCAAGGCATTCGACCTCGACGGCCCGGTCGCCGCGGTCGAGCTGTATCTCGACGCGATCCCGGGCAAGCGGTCGACTGGCTTCATGCGTGCCGCCTACGCGCCGCCCGCGCTCCAGGCGGTCAAGCGCGACTTCGCCTTCACCGTGCCCGCCGGCCTGACCGCCGACGCGCTGACCCGCGCGGTGCGGGGGAGCGACAAGGCGGCGATCACCGCAGCGCGCGTGTTCGACCTGTTCGAGCGCGACGGGGTGCGATCGATGGCGATCGAGGTCACGCTGCAGCCGAGCGACAAGAGTTTCACCGATGCCGATTTGAAGGCGGTGGCGGACAAGGTCGTCGCGGCGGCGGGGAAATTGGGCGCGACGCTCAGGGGCTAATAGCTGCCCTCACCCTTCCCACCCGGCTGCGCCGGGCGGGCCCCTTCCTTCTCCCGATGGGAGAGGGAGGGAGGCGCGAAGCGCCGGAAGGGTGAGGGTCGAGACAGGACGAAGGAGACAACCATGCGCACAGCCCTGATCACCGGCGGAACCTCGGGCATCGGCGAGGCGGCGGTGCGCGCGTTCGTCGCGGCCGGCTGGCGCGTGATCGCCACCGGGCGGCGCAAGGATCGCCTCGACGCGCTGGTTGCCGAGCTCGGCGCCGACAAGGTGCAAGGCGCCGCGTTCGACGTTCGAGACGAGGCCGCGCGCGACGCCGCACTCGACGCGCTCCCCGCCGAGTTCCGCGCCATCGATCTGCTGGTCAACAATGCCGGGCTCGCGCTCGGCACCGCCCCCGCGCAGAGCGCCGATCTCGATCAGTGGAAGACGATGATCGACACCAACGTCACCGCTCTGGTGTCGCTGACCCGCAAGCTGCTGCCCGCGCTGGTCGAGCGCAAGGGCGCGATCATCAACCTGTCGTCGGTCGCGGCGACCTATCCCTATACCGGCGGCAACGTGTATGGCGGGACCAAGGCGTTCGTCCGCCAGTTCAGCCTGGGACTGCGCTCAGACCTGTCGGGCACCGGGGTGCGCGTCACGTCGATCGAACCTGGCATGGTCGAGACCGAATTCACCCTAGTCCGCACCGGCGGCGACAGGCAAGCGTCGGACAAGCTCTATGGCGGCGCCGATCCCATGACCGGGGAAGACATCGCCCAGACGCTGTTGTGGGTCGCCGGGCTGCCGCCCCACCTCAACATCAACACGCTCGAGTTGATGCCGGTCAGCCAGTCGTTCGCCGGTTTCCAGGTTGCGCGGAGCTGAGCGAGCCCTGACGCCCCTTCAATCCTCCCTGCCGCCAGGGGGGCCAGTGGTCTGACCCATCCCGGGCATCGATACTCTCGACTTCAACCGCAGCTTTCGGGTTGCGCCGAATCGCGGGCGCAACGACACCGGCGGCATGACCGACTCCGATTTCTCCGCCCTGATGCGCGCCGCCCGCGCCGCCACCGACTATCGCCGCAACGTCGCGGCCGCCGATACGACGCCTGCCGCGAGCTATCGGGACATCTTCGCGGCGTTCGACGCGCCGGTTCCGGAAACCGGCGGTGACGCGGAGGCGATCATCGCCGAGCTGATCGAGCGCGCGACGCCGGGCATCCGCGCATCGACCGGGCCGCGTTTCTACGGCTGGGTCATCGGCAGTTCGCACCCGACCGGGGTCGCCGCCGACTGGCTGACGGCCGCCTGGGGTCAGAACGCCGCGAACGTCGTCGCCGCCCCTGCGGCGAGCGCGGTCGAGGCGGTCGCCGCGGGGTGGCTGCTCGACCTGCTCGGCTTGCCACCGCAAGCATCGGTCGGGTTCGTCACTGGCGCGACCGTCGCCAACTTCGTCTGCCTCGCCGCCGCGCGCAGCGAAGTGCTGCGCCGGGCCGGCTGGGATGTCGAGAGCGAGGGGATGTTCGGCGCACCGCCGGTCACCGTGCTGATCGGGGCGGACGCGCACGCGACGGTATTTTCGGGCCTGAAATATCTCGGTCTCGGCGCGCGCCGGGTGACGACGGTCCCGACCGACGCGGCCGGGCGGATGCGCCCCGACGCGTTCGAGGCGGCGCTCGAGGCGGCGCCCGGACCGACCATCGCGATCGCCCAGGCCGGCCAGATCAACAGCGGCGTGAGCGATCCCTTCGCCGAGATCGCGCCGATGGCCCGCGCGGCGGGCGCGTGGCTGCACGTCGATGGCGCGTTCGGCCTGTGGGCACAAGCGAGCCCCGACCGTGCGCACCTGACCCGCGGCGTCGAGCTGGCCGACAGCTGGGCGACCGACGGGCACAAATGGCTGCAGACGCCGTACGATTCCGGATTCGCGATCGTCCGCGACGCCGAAGCGCATCGCCGCGCGATGGCGATTTCGGCAAGCTACCTTCCGCCCGCGGCGGACAGCGAGCGCGACCCGTCGTCCTACGCCCCCGAACTCTCACGCCGGGCGCGCGGCTTCGCCACCTGGGCGATGATCCGCCAGTTCGGCCGAGCCGGGATCGCCGAGATGGTCGATCGCTGCTGCCGGATCGCGGCGCGGATCGCCGAGGGCGTGGCGGACGAGCCGGGTATCGCGGTCGTGCTTGCGCCCGAGCTCAACCAGGTGATGTTCCGCTTCGGCGATGACGATGCCGCCACGCTGGCGACGATCGATCGCGTGCAGCAGGACGCCGTCGCCTGGATCGGCGGTGCGCAATGGCGCGGGCAATGGGTGATGCGGCTGTCGGTCAGCTCGTCGGCGACCAGCGAGGCCGATGCGGACCTCACCGTGCGCGCGATCGTTGGCGCCTGGCGGGCGGTGCTGGCAACAGGAGAGTGACGTGAGCGACACCCTGATCGAGATCGGCAACGGCCAGCTATCGGCGGCGATCAATCCGCTCGGCGCGGAGCTGACCCGGCTGCGCGATGCCGATGGCCGCGACCTGATGACCGATGCCGACCCTGCCTTCTGGACGGGGCACGCGCCGATCCTGTTTCCGATCGTCGGACGCCTCAACGGCGATACCCTGCGCCTCGACGGGCGGCGCTACACGATGAAGCAGCACGGATTCGCCCGGCGGCAGACGTTCGAGCTGGTCGAGCATCTCGCGGCGGCGGCGCGCTTCGAACTGCGCGCCAGTGACGCGACGCGCGCCCAATATCCGTTCGGCTTCACGCTGGAGGTCGCCTTCGCGATCGACGCGGCGACACTGGCGATCGAGGTTCGCATCCATAATCCCGGCAACGCACCATTGCCCGCGAGCCTGGGTTTCCACCCCGCTTTCGCCTGGCCGCTGCCCTATGGCCGCCCGCGCGACGAGCATCGCATAACCTTTGCCCATGACGAGCCGGGCGACATCGTCGAGCTCGACAATGGCTTGTTCGCCGCCCGGCGTCCGTCGCCGCTCGATGGCCGCGTGCTGCCTCTGGCCGACGATCTGTTCGTCGACGACGCGCTGATCTGGGATCCGGTCGCCTCGCAAAGCGTGACCTATGGTGCCGCCGACGGTCCCCGGCTCAGGATCGATTTCCCCGACACGCCCTATCTTGGCATCTGGACCAAGCCGGGCGCGGCGTTCGTCTGCGTCGAACCCTGGCACGGCCATGCCGATCCCGCCGGGTATGATGGCGATTTCCGCGCCAAGCCGGGCGTGTTCGACATCGCGCCGGGCGACGACTGGCGCTGCAAGATGGCCGTCACGCTGCTCTGAACCCGCGAAGGATCGGCATCACTCGACCGTTACGCTGTCAGGTTCCCCCTCCCGAAAGTCGCCCATGCGCCTGTTGATCGCCGCCATCGCCGCCTCGCCCTTCGCCATCGCGCCGGCCCTGCTCACCATCGCGGCCGGCGCGCATGCCACGCCGCAGGCGGGGAGCCTGTGCGAGGCGACCTGGGTCGATACCGCCCGCGGCAATCGCGAGGTACCCGTCCGTATCCGGATGCCCGCGGGCACCGCGCGGGCGCCGGTCATCCTGTTCAGCCACGGGCTCGGCGGATCGCTCGACGCCGGAACCGATTGGGTGGAGGCGTGGCGCGCGGCCGGGTTCATCACCGTCAACATCCAGCACCATGGCAGCGACGACGCGATCTGGCGCGGCAAGGCGCGGCCCATGCAGGGACTGCGCGGCGCGATGAACGCCGACCAGCTGACGGCGCGCGCCGATGACGTGCATTTCGTGCTCGACCGCATCGCGCGCGGCGGCATGGCCGGCGGTTGCAACCTCGGTCGCGCCGACATGGCTCGTATCGGCATGTCGGGGCACAGTTTCGGCGCGCAGACCACGCTCGCGATATCGGGCGCGCGCTATGGCGGTCAGGCGGCGATGGCCGATCCGCGAATCACGGCGGCGATCGCGTTCAGCCCCCAGCCCGCCAAGGGCCAGTCCGACCAGGCGGCGTTCGGTGCCATCCGCATTCCCTTCTTCACCGTCACCGGCACCAGGGACTCGATGGTGCTGCTGAGCGGAGTCACCGCCGCCGACCGGCTGCGTCCCTATCGAGCGATGCCGCCGGGCGCGAAATACCTGCTGGTGATCGACGGCGCCAATCACATGATGCTGGGCGGCCAGCAGATGCGGATGCGCAACAGCAGTCCGCCCGCGGACATGGAGCGGACGGTGACCGAGGCGACCACCCTGTTCTGGCGCGCGACCTTGACGGGCGATGCCCGCGCGCGCGCGGCGCTCGACGGTTTCGTGCCGGCGAAAGGCGACCGGTTCGAGCGCAAGTAGCGCGTCGCGTCGCGCCCGTACGCAATCCCCGCGGAACGACGCGCGCCCCTTGTTCCCGACGACCGCCGCGCCATATCGATCGCAACGAGAGGGGGGCCGGGAATGTTGATCGCGCTGCTGACCTTGTGGATGGCGTTGCTCACGGCGCGCGGTACGCCGGTGGGACGAGCGATGCGGCGCGCGATGGTCGAGGCGCCAGCGCGCCGGCTGTCACGGATTACGCGTGGGCAGATCCTGCTCGCCATCGTCACCTTGTCGCTGATCCTTGGGACGATCTGGCTGCTCGACAATGACGGACGGATGATCGTCAGCATGGGCCTGCCCGACTTCCTGTCCTTCGCCGCGGCGATCGACCTGTCGGCGCTGCTCGATCTCGCCGCGGTAGCGGTGATCGCCGCGACGACGATCCGCTTCCGCGCGGTCGGCGCCTGGCTGCGCCATGGCCTCGCGCCACGCCGGCCCCGGGCACGCCGCCCGCGCGTCCGGCGGCAGCGTCCGCCCGCCAATGACGATGAAGACCGACGAGTCGCGCTCGCTGCCTGACCGCGCTCAGCTTGCCGCTTGCGGCTCCACGCCCTAGGAGCCGCGCACCATGAGCATTTCCGACCGCCGCACTTTCGCGATCATCTCGCACCCCGACGCCGGCAAGACCACGCTGACCGAAAAGCTGCTCTATTTCGGCGGCGCGATCCATCTCGCCGGCGAGGTGAAGGCGCGCGGGCAAAACCGGCGCGCGCGGTCCGACTGGATGAAGATCGAGCAGCAGCGCGGCATCTCCGTCACCTCGTCGGTGATGACGTTCGAGAAGGACGGCATCACGTTCAACCTGCTCGACACGCCGGGCCACGAGGATTTCTCCGAGGACACCTACCGTACGCTGACCGCGGTCGATTCGGCCGTCATGGTGATCGACGCGGCGCGCGGCATCGAGGCGCAGACGCGCAAATTGTTCGAGGTCTGCCGGCTGCGCTCGGTGCCGATCATCACCTTCGTCAACAAGGTCGACCGCGAAGGGCGACCGCCGTTCGAACTGCTCGACGAGATCGCCGACGTGCTGGCCCTGGACGTCGCGCCGATGAGCTGGCCGGTCGGCATGGGGGGCACCTTCCAGGGGGTGCTCGACCTCCAGAAGAATACGATCAGCCGGCCCGAAGGCGACAGCCGCGAATTCCTCGGCAAGGTCGAGGACGCGCCCGATCTGCCCGCCGACATCGCAGAAGAGGTCGAACTCGCCCAGGCCGGCTACGCCGCGTTCGACGCCGACGCCTATCGCCATGGCGACCTCACCCCGGTCTATTTCGGGTCGGCGCTCAAGGATTTCGGCGTTGCCGAGCTGATCGCCGCGCTCGCCGATTACGCCCCGCCACCGCGCCCGCAGCCGGCGGAGCCCGCGCCGGTCGCGCCCGACATGGACGAGGTCACCGGCTTCGTGTTCAAGGTGCAGGCGAACATGGACCCGCAGCATCGCGACCGGATCGCGTTCATGCGGCTATGCTCGGGCACCTTCAAACGCGGCATGAAGCTGACCCCGACCGGCCACGGCAAGCCGATCGCGGTGCATTCGCCGATCCTGTTCTTCGCGCAGAATCGCGAAGTCGCCGACGAGGCCTATCCGGGCGACATCATCGGCATCCCCAATCACGGCACCTTGCGGGTCGGCGACACGCTGAGCGAACGCGCTGATGTGCGCTTCACCGGACTGCCCAATTTCGCGCCCGAAATCCTGCGCCGCGTCGTGCTCAAGGACCCGACCAAGACCAAGCAACTGCGCAAGGCACTGGACGACATGGCAGAGGAAGGCGTGACCCAGGTCTTCTATCCGGAGATCGGATCGAACTGGGTGATCGGCGTGGTCGGACAGCTCCAATTGGACGTGCTCGTCAGCCGGCTGGAGGCAGAATACAAGGTCGCCGCGGGCCTCGAAATGGCACCATATGAAACGGCGCGCTGGATCTCTTCCGAGGATGCCGCAGCGCTCAAGGAGTTCATCGACCTCAACCGCGGCGCCCTGGCCAAGGACCGCGACGGCAATCCCGTCTTCATGGCCAAGACCGCGTGGGAAGTCGGCTATGTGTCGGACCGCTACCCGAAGGTTAAGTTCGCGGCGACGCGGGAGAGGTGATGTCTGCGAATTATTGATTCACGCGGAGGCGCGGAGACGCGGGGTTCAATAGGAGCCTCGCTGCGCGAGGCTCTGAATCCCGCTCCAGTATGTGCTCCGTCGCCCGCCCAGAGCGCCAACACCTCCGCGGCTCCGCGCGAACAAAATCTCTTCGCGCCTTCGCGCCGTTGCGTGAAATGAATTGAAAATCAGTCCTCCGCCTCGACCCAGCCGCGCTTCAGCGGCTTGATCGCCAGCAGCGCGAGCACCGCCGCCACCAGGTACAGGCTCACGCCGATGATCGCGGCGTAGCGCAGCGAATCGGCACCGTAGCTCGCCTTCAGCGCGTCCGACAGCGCGCCCATCAGCCACGGCCCGAGCCCGAGACCGAGCAGGTTGTTGACCAGCAGGAATGTCCCCGATGCGCCCGCCCGCATCCGCGACGGCGCAAGGTGCTGGGCGGCGGTGACGATCGGCCCGAGCCACAACGTGTTGAGCGCATTGGGGATCAGCAGCAGGAACCAGGCGAATACGGGAAACGGCGTGTAGAGGCCGAGCATGAAGGTCGGCGCGGTGATCAGCCACGCGATGGCCGGAATCCGCGCATACCAGGCGCGGTTGCCGCGCCCCAGCCGGTCGGCAAGCACGCCGCCCAGGAAGATCCCGGTGGTGCCGCCGATCAGCAGCAGCGACCCCATGAACTGGCCGACCTTGATGAGGTCGGCTGGCGCGGTCCAGCCGTAATGGACCGCGATGATCTTGGGCACCCAGAGCGCGAGGCCGTAGCCCGCCATAGAGCTGCATCCGGCGCCGATCGACAACAGCCAATAGGCCGGTTTGCGGGTCAGGATGGGAATGACCGACAGCACGGGCACCCGGTCCGCGTCCGCCACGGCGGCGATCGGCTTGGGGCGGTCGCGCACCAGCCACAGGAAGATCGGCGCGACCACGATCCCGGCAATGCCGACGGCGATGAACGCGCTCTGCCAATTCACCTTGGCGGCGATGTACGCGCCGAGCAGCACGCCCGAGCCCAGCCCGATCGGGATCCCCATCGAATAGATGGCAAGCGCCCGCGCGCGCCGTTCGACTGGGAAATAGTCGGCGATGAGCGCATAGGATGGCGCCACCCCGCCCGCTTCGCCGACGCCGACGCCGAGGCGGTAGAGGAACAGCGACCAGAAGCCCGCCGCGGTCCCGCACAAAGCGGTGAACCCGCTCCACACCACCAGCGATCCGGCGATCACCCGCGTCTTGCCGATACGGTCCGCGAGCAATGCCAGCGGTACCCCGAGCACCGAATAGAGGATCGCGAACGCCGTGCCGCCGATCGCGCCGAATTCGGCATCGGTGAGATGCAGGCTCGCCTGGATCGGCTTGGCGAGGATGCCGAGAATCTGGCGATCGAGGAAGTTGAACGTGTAGACGACCAGCAGCATCGTGAGCACCAATGCCGGATAGCCCGGCCGATCGGTCCTGCTGGTCATCGCGCCCATCCTCTCTGTCTGTCTTATATGGCGAAGCCGGGCGCGCGGTGACGCACCCGGCTTCATCCCCCTTTAACCCGTGATCAGAATTTGAGCGAGAAGGTTCCGAACACCTGCCGCGGATTGCCGTAGAAAGCGGTGGCGATCCCTTCCTTGCCCAGGGTCGGCGTGACGTTGCCGTTGGTGTAGATGATCGCTCCCGTCGCGGCATTGGCCGCGAGATATTGATAGCCGCTGGTCTTGTAGCGGACGTCAGTGATGTTCTTGGCGTGGATTCCGAACGAATATTGCCGCTTCGACCCGAAGCTGTAGGTCAGGTTCGCGTCCCACAACGTGTAGGCCGGCTGGTCGAGGAACGGGCTCGCGACTTCGAACTGATGGGTGAGGCTGCGGTAGGAGACCGTGGTCGACAGGTTGAGGTCACCGCTCGCCACCGGGACGTTCCCGCTGAGCGTACCCGACAAGGTCCATTTGGGGGTATTCTGGAACTCGCGATATTGCGACACCTCGGTCCCGGTCGGGCCGATATAATGCTTATATTTAGGGTCGATATAACCCAGCGTGCCGATAAAGGTGACGTTCGATCCCGGCCCGGCGAAGCCGCGCGCGAGGATCGCGTTGGTCTCGAGTTCGATGCCTTTGATCGTCGCCTTCGCCGCATTGGTCGTGATACCGCAGAAGCTCTGCACGCCGCCGATGATACAGGCGACCGACCCAGGAATCTGGACGTTCTTGTAATCGGCATAGAAGCCGTCGAGCGCCCAGGTCAGCCGCTTGTCGAACGCCGAACCCTTCCAGCCGATTTCGTAGCTGTTGACCGATTCGGGGTCGAACGACAGATAATTGTAAATGTCCTGATAGGTGCGTCCGGCCGCCGGATTGCTGATCGGCGCCGACGTACCCGAACCGCGCGGATCGAAGCCGCCGCCCTTGAAGCCTTCCGAATAGGATATGTAGAACATGTGGTCGGCGTTCGGCTTGAACGACAGGCTGGCGCGCGGCGTGAACCGCTTGAAATTGGCCGTGCCGCGGAAGTTGGTCGATGCGCCGAGATTGAGCGTCGGGTTGCCGCCGAACTCGCTGGTCGCGCCGTAGAGCGGCCCGCCCAGCAAGCTCGCCTTGTAGACGAAGGACTTGCGCTGATCCCAGGTATAGCGGCCGCCGACCGACAGGCTGATCTGCGGCGTGAAGTCGAACGTGAAATCCCCGAAGATCGAAGACGTCTCGGTCCGCACGTCGCCGGCCGTGTAGGCGTCGAAATTGGCCAGCGTGGTATTGAGCAGCACGTCGAACCCGGTCGCCGCCTTGGCGCCGAGATAATAGAAGCCGACGATGCCGTTGACCTTGCTGCTCGACCATTGGAACTGGAATTCCTGGCTGGTCTGCTCGTTGCGGTAGACCGCGGGCACGTCGACGTCGACCGACGGGGTCGAATCGAAATCGATCGGGGTGAAGCTGCGGTCCTTGCGCCAGGCGCTGATCGACTTGAAGGTCAGGTTGTCGCTGAGCTTCGCGGTGGCGGTCATCGACAGGCCGCCGGCCTGGATGTCCTGCTTGGGGAAATTGAGACCGGCATTGGTGTCGTAGACGTTCGACAGCACCGGCGACCCGGTCAGCTTGCCGGCGAACAGGCGGTGGCCGTTGCGCGGCGCCGACAGGTCATGGGTATAGTCGCCGGTGATACGGACCAGCAGGCGGCTGTCGGGCGTCTCGAACTCGATCGTGCCGCGGCCTGCCCAGATGTCCTTGTTGTAATTGTCGATGCCGAGATTGAGGTTGCGCCCGAACCCGCCACGGGAAAGCCGGGCGCCCGACACGCCGACGCGCAGCATCGACCCGATCGGTGCCGATACGCTGACGATGCCGTCGGCCTGGTTGTACGAGCCATAGGTGCCACGCACGGCCAGCTCGAAATGATCGGGCAGCCGGCGCGTGACATATTTGACCGCGCCGCCGATGGTGTTGCGGCCATAGAGCGTGCCCTGCGGCCCGCGCAGCACTTCGATCCGCTCGACGTCGTAGATGTCGAGCACCGCGGCCTGCGGGCGGTTGAGATAGACGTCGTCGAGATAGATGCCGACGCCCGCCTCGAACCCCGGCACGGGGTCCTGCTGGCCGACGCCGCGAATGAAGGCGGCGAGCGTCGAGTTGGTGCCGCGCGCGTCCTTGATCGTGGTGTTCGGCGTGGTGTTCTGGATGTCGGTGAGGTCAACGGCGCCGATCTTGTCGAGCTTGTCGGCGGTAAAGGCGGTCACCGCGATCGGCACGTTGAGCAACGTTTCCGAGCGGCGGCGCGCGGTGACGACGATGTCGGCGGGCTGGTCGCCGGCGGCCTGCGTATCGTCGGCGGGCTGCGCAGCGGCCGGAGTCGCGGCAGACGGCGCATCCTGCGCGAAGGCTGGGGTCGCGAACAACGCGGCGGCGGCGGCGCCGAAATACAAAGCGCGCGAACGATGGTGACGGATCATCCCTTATATCCTCCCGATGGTCTATCGTCCTGACCGGAAAGGACCCGGTTGAACGCTTGTCGATTGGCCGTATACTGAAACCTGAACCGGGTTTCAACTTCCGGAACGAACGGGGAGGAAAAAGAATGGTTCAGCGTGGCTCCGCGGCAACGCCCATCATCGGGACCGGCGCTTCCGCGACCCGCGCGCTCGACGCGACTGCGAGCGAGGGCAAGGCGCCGCGCACCGAACGCGGGCGCCGGACGCTACGCACCTTGCTCGATGCAGCAGCAGCAGAATTCGGCGAAAAGGGGTTTCACGAAGGATCGATCAGCGGGATCACCCGCCGCGCCGGCGTCGCTTTGGGCAGCTTCTATACCTATTTCGATTCGAAGGACGCGATCTTCCGCGCCTTGGTTCGCGACATGTCGGATCAGGTCCGCGATACCGTGGCGCCCGCGATCCGCGCGGCGCCGGACCAGATCGCCGCAGAGCGCGCCGGTTTACTGAGCTTTCTCCAGTTCGTCCGCGGCCACAAGGAACTCTACCGGATCATCGACGAAGCCGAATTCGTCGATGCGGCGAGCTTCCGCGCGCATTATGCGACCACCGCCGAGCGTATCGAACACCGTCTGAAAGCAGGGGCGGAACGCGGCGAGATCCGCGACGACGTGTCCGACGTCCACGCCTGGGCGGTGATGGGAATGAACGTGTTCCTGGGGCTGCGGTACGGCGTGTGGGACGAGGACCGTACGCCGGAGGGGGTTGCGGACGTCATCGCCGATCTGCTGAGCAACGGGCTGGGAGTGCGGTAGGGCCCAGGCAGGAGACGGGATCATATCCTTTTCCCTTTGTGGGATAAGGATAGCGGAGCTTGGCGGGGCGGCGCGGCCGCTTCACGATCGCCCCCTCACCCTCCCGTCGCTGGCCCGATAGGCCCCTCCCTCTCCCCACAAGGAGAGAGGGAAAGTCAGCTTACCCTTCCAGCGCTCGCGCGAGCATGTCGCGAATCGACCTCAATGCGCCGAGGTCCACCGGCGATCCCGGCACCGGTACCGGCGCCGCTGGGATATCCCCTGCCACGACCGCGCCTCCGCTCCTCTCGGCATCGAGCAGTTTCTGCACGCCGCGGATCGTATAACCCTGCTGGTTGAGCAGGTCGCTGATCCGCCGGACCAAGGCGATGTCCTCGGGCCGGTAATAGCGCCGGTTGCCGGCACGCTGCAGCGGCCGCAATTGAGGAAAACGCGTTTCCCAATAGCGCAGGATATGCTGCGGCAGGCCGGTATCCTCGGATACCTCGCCGATCGTCCGAAAAGCGCCAGCCGCCTTGTCGAGCGCGGCCATGCGCTCGTCCGTCAGCCCGCGTCGACGATGCGGTCACGCATCATCTGGCTCGCGCGGAATGTCAGCACGCGGCGTGGCGCGATCGGTACTTCAACCCCGGTCTTGGGATTGCGTCCGATGCGTTCACCCTTGTCGCGCAGAACGAAGGTTCCGAAACCCGAGATCTTGACGTTTTCGCCGCGCGCCAGCGCGTCGCACATATGATCCAGGATTTCCTCAACCAGTTTGGCCGAATCGGCCCTGGATAACCCCACCTCACGCTGTAACGCATCGGCCAGATCGGCCCGCGTCAACGTCCCAACACTTGCCATCAACACCCTCCCTTGTGTGGCAGAAACCCGCCCTAACACAATGGTCGGGGGCAGGAAATGGGATTAGTTACGTATTGAAGACACAGCCTGCCCAGACCGGGGACCCGCGCGAATCAGGTGCGGACGATCGCGGCGCCCCAGGTGAAACCGCCGCCCATCGCCTCGAGCACGACGATCTGGCCCGACTTGATCCGCCCGTCGCGGACCGCGGTGTCGAGCGCGAGCGGGACCGAGGCCGCCGACGTATTGGCATGCTGGTCGACGGTAACCACGACCTTCTCGGCGGGAAGGCCGAGCTTGCGGGCGGTCGCGTCGAGGATGCGGGCATTGGCCTGATGCGGCACGACCCAGTCGACATCATCGGGCGTTAGCCCCGCGGCGGCGAGCGATTCGTCCATTACGCTGGCGAGGTTGGTCACCGCATGGCGGAAAACCTCCCGCCCCTTCATGCGGACCTTGCCGACCGTCCCGGTGGTCGAGGGTCCGCCGTCGACATAGAGCAATTCGTTGTGGCGGCCATCGGCATGGAGGCGGCTGGCCAGGATGCCAGGCCCGTCTTCCGCAACGTCCCGGGCCTCGAGCACGACCGCGCCGGCGCCGTCGCCGAACAGGACGCAGGTCGCGCGATCCTCCCAATCGAGGATGCGGCTGAACGTCTCGGCGCCGATCACCAGCGCACACTTGGCCGGGCCGGTCTTGACCAGGCTGTCGGCGACCTGAATCGCGTACAGGAACCCCGAGCACACCGCGCCGACGTCGAACGCGACGCAATCGTCGATCCCCAGCATCGCCTGGATCCTGGTCGCCGTGGCGGGGAAGGTCTGATCGGGCGTCGCGGTGGCGAGGACGATCAGATCGACCTCATCGGCGGCCTTGCCCGCCGCGGCGAGCGCCGCGCGCGCGGCGTCGGCGCCGAGCGTGCCGGTCGTCTCGTCAGGGCCGGCAATGTGGCGGAAGCGTATGCCCGTGCGCTCGACGATCCACTCGTCGCTGGTGTCGACGGTCTGGGCGAGTTCCTCGTTCGATACCCGCCGCATCGGAAGGGCCGAGCCCGTCCCGGTGATGACCGCACGCCTCACGCAACAGCTCCTTCGGGTTCACGCGTTTCGAAATGCTTGAGGTCCTCGGCGATCTTGCGTGCGAGGTCGTCGCGCACGCTTTTCGCCGCGACCGCGATCGCGTTGGCGACGCCGGTCTCGTTGGCGCCGCCATGGCTCTTCACGATCAGGCCGTTGAGGCCGAGGAAGACCGCGCCATTATGGTTGTTGGGGTCGAGATGGTGGCGCAGCAACTCGGTCGCCGGGCGCGAGATCAGGAAACCGATCTTCGAGCGGACCGAGCTGCTGAACGCGCGGCGAAGTAGATCGGCGACGAATCGCGCCGTGCCTTCCGCCGTCTTGAGCGCGATATTGCCGGAAAAGCCGTCGCACACGATCACGTCGACGTCGCCGCGCGACAATTTATCGCCCTCGATGAACCCCGAGAAGGTCAGCGGCAGATGGGTGGCGTCGCGCAAGGCCTGCGCCGCGTCGCGAATTTCGCCCGTGCCCTTCTGGTCCTCCGTGCCGATGTTGAGCAACGCGACCCGCGGCGACGCGAGGTCGAGCTGGGTCCGCGCATAGGCCGCCCCCATCACCGCGAACTGCATCAGGTTACGGGCATCGCACTCGGTATTGGCGCCAAGGTCGAGTACGACGGTGTCGTTGTCGCCCAAGCTGGGCATCAGCCCGGCGAGCGCGGGGCGGTCGATGCCCTTCATCGTCCTGAGCGCGACCTTGGCCATCGCCATCAGCGCACCGGTATTGCCCGACGAGACCGCCGCGGCAGCGCGCCCCTGCTTCACGAGGTCGATCGCGACGCCCATCGACGTCGTCTTGGCGCGGCGCAGTGCGACCCCGGGCTTCTCGTCGCCCTTGATCACCTCGGGCGCGTGGACGATTTCCGAATTGGCCGTCAGGTTGGGGTGCTTCTTCAGCCCCTCGGCGATCTGCGCCTCGTCCCCGACCAGGAAGAAATGCGTGCCGTCGAATCGGCGGCGCGCCTCTGCGACGCCCGCCAGCATTACCGCCAACCCCTCGTCACCGCCCATCGCGTCGATGGCGATCCAGGAGTTGGTGGTCACGCGTCAGTCCCCCTGATGGGCCCCGATCAGCCTTCGACCGAGACGACTTCGCGGCCGTTATAGTGGCCGCAGGACGGGCAGAGATTGTGCGGGCGCTTCAGCTCGCCGCAATTCGGGCACTCCTGGAATGCTTCGACCGAGAGCGCATCGTGCGCGCGGCGCATGCCACGGCGAGAGGGCGAGGTTTTCTTCTTGGGAACGGCCATTGCGGCGACAACCTTCAAAAAATCGAATTGATCAAGACGACTAGGCCCGGAAACGAACCGGCGCAACCGAAGCATCGGCCACGCGGTACAGAGAGTCGGGATGCATCGCGAAGCGTGCGCCTATAGCGATTTGGCGCGACGTTGCAACCCGCGCGGCGTCGCGGTCAGCCAGGCCTCGCGCCCCGGCAGGCGATCGGGCGTGCAGACATCCCAGGCGAGCCCCGACAACGCGAGCAGGCGGATCAGCGCGAATCCCCAATCGCTCTGCCCCGGATAGAGGCCGATCCGCGCCGAACCGGGAAAGGCATGATGATTGTTGTGCCATGCTTCACCCATTGTCGGGATCGCCGCCCAGGGAACGTCATGAGCCTGAACGCCGGCCTCGTCGACCAGCCAGGATTGCGGTCCGTGACGGTGCGCGAGGTGGCCGACCAGCCAATGGCCGTGGACCGAGACGGCGATCCGCGCGCACCCCCCCCATATCACCCAAGGCCAACCGCCGGCGGCCCAGAACAGGATCGCAATCGGGGCCTGCTGCGCCATCCAGGTTCGCTCCAGGAACCGGTAGAAGGGCTGACGATCGAGGGCCGACAAATCGTATGCGGGTGGGCAGGCGAGATCGAGCCGGCAATGCAGCTGCCACCACGCGTCGACCAACGGCGACCGGCGATGCGCGAGATAATCGTGGCAACCGTCCCGGCGTTGCGCCCAGTCGCGCAAATCGTGGGTGCGGATCATCCAGAACGGTCCGCTCATCCCGACCGCTGTGCCGCACCAGACCAGGAAATATTCGATCGGCCGCACAGTCCTGAAGCTGCGGTGGATCATCAGGCGGTGGAAACCAACCGAATGACCCAGGAGCAGACCGGCACCGGTCGTCAGGACGAAGAGAAGGAGAGCATTCGGCGTCGCGACGACCGGACCGACGAAAAGCGCCGCCGCCGCCATCCCGCCGTTCCAAATGGAGTGGCGGGGATCCCAGCGCACCGTACCTCGCGCGGGATCGGCACCCGGCGTTTCGATCAGCCAGTTCACCGCGCACCGATCATGATCGTGGTCATGGCCCGTTCGCATCAACGACTCGTCCATCCCGGCAGCCCCTATTATTAATCTATGTCTTAATTACCTAACTACTGTCTGGAAAGTATTTAAGCAATCGCCTAATAGCCCTGCCATGCAGCGCGTTTTCGAAGCCCTGGCGTCCACCACCCGCCGCAAGATCCTCGCTTATCTGTCCAAGGCGGAAATGACGGCGGGCGAGATCGCCGCGCGATTCGACATTTCGAAACCGGCGGTGTCGCAACATCTCAACGTGCTCGAAAATGCCGGGCTGGTGCAAAGCGAGAAGCGCGGCCAGTACGTCCATTACCGGCTGGTCGAGGACAATCTGGCCAATACGCTCAACGGCTATCTGCAGGAGGTCTGCCCGGTGTCGCGCCCGCTCAAGGCGGAGAGCGCCGCAAGGGCCGCAGGACGCGATGAGGGATAGTCGCGCCGGCAGCGACCGGCGCAACCGAAGCAAGGGGAGGGAAAGATGATCTTACCGGTAACGCTCGTGATCGCCGCGGCGACGGGATTGATCAATGTCTGGCTGGCGCTCAGGGTCGGGACCAGCCGGGTGTCGGGCAAGATCATGCTCGGTGACGGCGGGGAAGCGGCCATGACGGCGAAGATTCGCGCGCATGGCAATCTGACCGAATATGCCCCCACCGTGCTGATCCTGATGGCGTTGATCGAGCTCGCGCGCGGCCCCAGCCTCTGGCTGTGGATCGTCGGCGCGGCGTTCGTCCTGGTGCGGCTGGCGCACGCTTTCGGCATTGCGCGCCCGACGCCCGGCCCGTTGCGGATGATCGGCGCGCTCGGCACCTGGCTGGCGATCGTCGTGCTCGCGGTCTGGGCGCTGGCGATCGGCTACCAGGCCGAATGGGCACCGCCGATGGTCAGGACGATCCCGGCGAGCCAGCCGGCGGCGTAGGCGTCCCACCAATCCTCCCCACCAGGGGGTGGATTATTGTGCTCCGCATCGTTCCTACGCCAGCACCGAATCGGCGACGAACGGGTTCGACTTGCGCTCCTGCGCGAAGCTGCTGGGGTCGCCATGGCCGGGCAGGAAGAAGGTGTCGTCGCCCATCGGCCACAGGCGCGTGACGATCGAGTTGATCAGTTCGGCGTGATTGCCGCGCGGAAAGTCGGTGCGCCCGATCGATCCACGGAACAACACGTCGCCGACGATCGCCAACTTCGAATCGGGGTGGTGGAACACCACGTGGCCCGGCGTATGGCCGGGCGTGTGATGCACCGCGAGGGTGAGTTCCCCCACCGTCACTTCATCGCCCTGATCGAGCCAGCGCGCCGGGACGAACGAGCGGCCGGGAACGCCGAAGCGCAGCCCGTCCTGATCCAGTTTCTCCAGCAGGAACATGTCCTCCGGATGCGGCCCCTCGATCGCGACGCCGAGATCCTCGGCAAGCTGGGCCGCGCCGCCGCAATGATCGAAATGACCATGTGTCACCAGGATCTTCTCGATCGTGACGCCCTGCTTTTCCATCTGCGATTTGAGCAGCGGCAAGTCGCCGCCGGGGTCGACGAACGCGCCGCGCATCGTCTTCGTGCACCACAGCAAGGTGCAATTCTGCTGGAGCGGCGTGACGGGGATGATCGCCGCGCGAAGCGGCTGCGCGGTGCTGGCCATCGCCGAGACCTAGGGCCTGTATCCGCGACCGGCAATGCCCGTCGGCGACGCCATGGCGGCAAGCACGGGGTTGCCGAAGCCGCGACTGCGGTTGCATGAGCGGCAGGTGATCCGCCGCGACCGCCCCTTCGTCCTGCTCGACGACGCCCGTGTGGCGGGTGCGGCGCCGGCACGGCTCTATCGGGCGCCGGTCGACATGGTCGAGGCGCGCACGGTCGCCGACGTGGCGCCGGCGCTCGAACGCCTGCGGGCCGCGCGCAATCGTGGCCTGCACGCGGCGGGATACCTGGCCTATGAAGCGGCGGCGGCGTTCGAGCCGGTATTGGGAGAGCCGCCCGCCGCGCGCGCGCCGTTATTGTGGTTCGGTCTGTTCGAGGGATTCGAGCGGATCGCCGCGGATACGGTCGCCGCCCGGCTGCCCGATCCGGCCTCGGCCTGGCTCGGTACCCCGCAGCCGGATATCGACCGCGATGTCTATGCCGCACGGTTCGATCGCGTGCGGGCGCTGATCGACGCCGGCGATCTCTATCAGGCCAATCTCAGTTTCCGCACCCGCGTGCCGGTGGCGGGCGATCCACTGGGCGCCTATGCCCGGCTGCGGGACACCGCCCGCGCGGGCTATGGCGCGGTGGTGTGGACCGGGCGCGACTGGTTGTTGTCGCTGTCGCCCGAACTGTTCTTCGCGCTCGACGGCGGCCGTCTGACGACGCGGCCGATGAAGGGCACCGCCCGACGCGGCGCGACCCCGGAAGAAGACCGGGCACGCGCCGCCGCGTTGCATGACGACCCCAAGCAGCGCGCCGAGAACTTGATGATCGTCGACCTGTTGCGCAACGATTTGTCGCGAGTCGCCGAGCCTGCCAGCGTGACGGTGCCCGACCTGTTCGCGGTCGAAACCTATCCGACCCTCCACACCATGACGTCGACCGTCGCGGCGACGTTGGCTGCCGACCAGGACGCGATCGACGTGCTGACCGCCCTGTTTCCCTGCGGGTCGATCACCGGTGCCCCCAAAATTCGCGCGATCGAGGCCTTGCGGGAGATCGAATCGACCAGCGCGGCACGCGGCCCCTATACCGGAACGATCGGGCGGCTCGACGCGACCGGCGGCGCCATGTTCAACGTCGCGATCCGCACGTTGGTCATCGAGGAAGGAACCGACCAGGCGGTACTCGGCGTCGGTGGCGGCATCGTGGCCGATTCGCACATGACCGGGGAATGGGATGAGGCACTGGCAAAGGCGGCGTTCGTGACGGCGGATGCGGGCAGTTTCGACCTGATCGAGACGATGGCGTTCGACCCGGTCGAGGGGCTGCTGCGGCTCGAGCGCCACCTCGCTCGGTTGAAGGCGAGCGCGTCGGCCCTGGGTTTCGCCTTCGACCGCCATGGCGCCCGCAACGAGCTCCAGGCGGCGACCTTCCGGCTGCGCGAGGCGCGGCGTATCCGCTTGCTGCTCGCGCGATCGGGCGCGGTGGCGATCGAGGTCGCGCCGATGCCGGCATCGCCCGACGGCCCCGTCGCGGTCACCATCGCGCCGCTACCCGTTACCCCGGGTGACGTTCGGTTGCGCCACAAGACCAGCGACCGCGCCTTCTACGATGCCGCGCGGACCGGTTTCGAAACGCTGTTCGAGGTCGACGGCCAGCTGACGGAGGGCAGTTTCACCAACCTGTTCGTCGAACGCGACGGGGTGCTGCTGACCCCGCCGCTGTCCGCCGGGCTGCTGCCGGGCGTGCTGCGTGCCGATCTCATCGACGGCGGGCGCGCGGTCGAGGCGCCGTTGACGCGCAGCGATCTCGCCAATGGGTTCTTCGTCGGCAACGCCCTGCGCGGATTGATCCCGGCCACCTTGCGGAACGCGTAGGGTCCCGGCGGGGCCGCTCGTCCCGCCATGCCCGCGCAGCGAAGCTATAATGGCGGAAAACTTTTGGTGCGGTTGCGAACAGCGGACGCATCGCTATAGCGCCCCCGACCATTAGGGAGCCCATCATGCAGCCGTCCGCCGCGCTCGCCCGCATCAAGCCCTCGCCGACGCTGGCGATCACCACCCGCGTCCAGGAGCTCAAGCGCGAGGGTGTCGACGTGATCGGCCTGGGCGCCGGCGAACCCGATTTCGACACGCCCGACTTCATCAAGGAAGCCGGGATCAAGGCGATCCGCGACGGCAAGACCAAATACACCAATGTCGACGGCACCCCCGAGCTCAAGGAAGCCGTCCAGCTGAAGTTCAAGCGCGACAACGGGCTGGACTATGCGATCAACCAGATTACGATCAATGCGGGCGGCAAGCACACCTTGTTCAACGCGATGGTCGCGACGCTCGATCCGGGCGACGAAGTGGTCATCCCCGCGCCCTATTGGGTGAGCTATCCCGACGTCGTGCTGTTCGCCGGCGGCACCCCGGTCTTCGCGCCGGCCGGTGCCGCGCAGAACTACAAGCTCAAGCCCGAGCAGCTCGAAGCGGCAATCACCGACAAGACCAAGTGGGTGATCCTCAATTCGCCGTCCAATCCGACCGGCGCCGCCTATAGCGAGGCCGAGCTGAAGGCGCTGGGCGAGGTGCTCGAGCGGCATCCGCACGTCTGGATCTTCGCCGACGACATGTACGAGCACATCGTGTTCGACGATTTCAAATTCACCTCGATCGCGCAGGTCTGCCCCTCGCTCTACGAGCGCACGCTGACCGCCAACGGCTGTTCGAAGGCCTATGCGATGACCGGCTGGCGGATCGGTTTCGCCGGTGGCGCGCCGTGGCTGGTCAAGGCGATGGCGAAACTGCAATCGCAATCGACGAGCAATCCCTGCTCGATCGCGCAGGCCGCCTCGGTTGCCGCGCTGACCGGCGACCAGTCGTTCCTGAAGGACAATGCGAAGCTGTTCGAGCGCCGCCGCGACCTGGTCGTGTCGATGCTCAACCAGGCGAAGGGCATCACCTGCCCGCGGCCCGAAGGCGCGTTCTACGTCTATCCCGAATTCTCCGCGCTGATCGGGAAAACCACGCCGAACGGTCGGACCATCGCGACCGACGAGGATTTCGTCGGCTATCTGCTCGACGACGCCAAGGTCGCCGCCGTACAGGGCGAGGCGTTCGGCCTGTCGCCGGCGATGCGGATCAGCTACGCGACGTCGGACGAGCTGCTGCGCGAGGCGTGCGAACGCATCCAGACAGCCTGCGCCGCGCTGCGATAGGCTGTTCGCGCTCCGGCGCGGCGGAACGGAGCATCGGCATCGCGACGAACCAGAACCCCGGATGAACGTCCGGGCCACGGGTCGTTCAGGACTCGAAACCTAGAGTTTCGGACGCAGTGGTTGAAGCGGGCCTGTTGGCCGCCAATGTCACGCTCGCAATATCATCGAAACATCCGCGCGCGATGGCGGCGGCAACAACAAGACGGACCAAGAGCCATGAAGAGCTTCATCACTTCGGCCACGCTGTGGCGTTTCATCGGCGGTTTCGCGCTGGGTGGATTGGGCGTGCTGGCGATGCACCCGGCGGGCGCGCAGCCTGCGCCGCGGGCGCCCGCCGCGATCATTTCGACCCAGGGGTGAAACCTTGACCGGGTCTGCTCCGTACCTGGATAGGCAATACGGAGCTGCCAGCATGACCCGATACCTACTTCCCCTCGCCACCGTCGGCGCGCTCGCGGCCGCAATTCTCACCGGCCCCATCGCGCAGGCCGAACGCGCGGTGCCGATCCCGATTCCGGCGCACGACGTGCCGGCAGCGGCAAAACCGGACGTCGCCGTGCTCGCCGGCGGCTGCTTCTGGGGAATGGAGGCCGTGTTCGAGCGCGTGAAGGGCGTGACCAATGTCACCGCGGGCTATGCCGGCGGCACCGCCGCGACCGCGACCTATGACCAGGTATCGAGCGAGACGACCGGCCATGCAGAGGCGATCCGCGTCAGCTACGATCCGCGTGTCGTCAGCTACGGCACGTTGCTGCGGATCTATTTCTCGGTCGCCCACGACCCAACGACGCTCGACCGCCAGGGGCCCGATCGCGGCACCAGCTACCGGTCGGCGATCTTCCCGCAAAATGCCGCCCAGCGCGCGGTCGCGGCGGCCTATATCGCCCAGCTTGGCCGCGCAAAGGTCTATCCGCGCCCGATCGTGACGAAGATCGAAACCGGTGGTTTCTATCCGGCCGAGGCGTATCACCAGCACTTCTTCGACAAGAATCCGAACTATCCGTACATCGTCGCCTGGGACAAACCGAAAGTGGCGGCGTTCAAGGCGGCGTTCCCGACCCTGGCAAAGTAATCGGCGAGTCGGTGGTCTCCGGAATCCGGAGCCCGGATCCGGACCGTCACCCCGGCCTTGTGCCGGGGTCCACCGGGCCTCGGGCCGAGGCCAAGACATTCCAGCTTCCCGCTGACCTGTTCGGCGGGTGCCGGGACAAGGCCGGCCTGACGGCGGTCAGGCCGCCAGCGGAAACCGGAGCAGCCGGTCGGCGAGCGGTACCAGCGCCTCGCCACGGCGGCCGACCGCGCGGATAATTTCCGGATGATGGACGTCGAGCCCGCCGGTCAGCGCGCCGAACGCGGGCAGCACCAGTTTGCTGCCGGTAGCAACGAAGCAGCGCCGCGATACCAGCCGGCCCCGCACGCGCACACGGAGCTTGGGATGGAAATGGCCGGACAATTCGGGCCGCCCGTCGCCGGGGTCGGCCTCGTGCCGCAGCACCAGCCCGTCGACCTCCGCCTCGTCGACGATCTCGCCGCCACAGGGATCGCTCATCGCATGATCGTGATTGCCGGCGACCCAGACGAAGCGATGCCGCGCGGTCAGCGCGCGCAGCCGGTCCTGTTCGGCGGCGGGCAGTCGCTCGCATCCGCGCGAATCGTGGAAGCTGTCGCCAAGGCACCAGATTTCGGCGGGATCGACCGCCGCCACCGCCGATTCGAGGGCACCCAGGGTCGCCGCACTGTCATAGGGCGGCAGCATCTGGCCGACGCTCGCGAACCAGCTGGCCTTTTCGAAATGCAGGTCGGCCACGATCAGCGCCCGCCGCGCAGGCCAGTACAATGCGCCGTCGCACAGCGCGGCAAACTGATGGCCGGCGAACGAAAAGGGAACCATTCCTTCTCCATGCCGTAATAGCAGGGGGCGATCAATGGCTTGCGGCAGTGCAACAAAAGCCACTTGATCGCAGCGATAACAGGCGTAAAGCGCCCCGTCCTTTCCGGCAGGCCGTCCATCCATCATGTCCGCAGCCAGTTCCACCCCCAACACGATGTCGAAAAAGGCGCTGACCGCGCTGACGATCGGCGCGATCGGCGTGGTGTTCGGCGATATCGGTACGAGCCCGCTCTATGCGTTTCGCGAGGCGCTGGCGCAGGCGGCGTCGGACGGACTGACCGCCGACGAGATCCTCGGCGTGCTCAGCCTCGCTTTGTGGTCGCTGATCCTGGTCGTTTCGATCAAGTACGTCACGTTCCTGATGCGCGCCGACAATCAGGGCGAAGGCGGCGTGCTCGCGCTGGCGGCGCTGGCGCGCCGCGCGCTCGGCTGGCGATCGCGAGTCGCGCTGGCGCTGGGGGCGGCCGGGGCGGCCCTGTTCTATGGCGACGCGATCATCACGCCGTCGCTGTCGGTGCTGTCGGCGGTCGAGGGGCTGCGGACCATTCCCGGGGGTGCCGACGCGATCGGCGAGCACACCATCCTGGCGGTGACGATCGGCATCCTGATCGGGCTGTTTCTGATCCAGGCGCGGGGCACCGCGCGGGTCGCCGGGCTGTTCGGACCGATCTGCATCCTGTGGTTCGTGGTAATCGGGGGACTCGGGCTGTGGCACATCGCCGACGAGCCGGGCATCCTGTGGGCGTTCAATCCGTACCACGCGGCGCAATTCCTCGCGACGCACGGCGTCCTCGGGCTGTTCGTGCTCGGCGCGGTCTTCCTGACCGTGACCGGCGCCGAGGCACTGACCGCGGACATGGGCCATTTCGGCGCCAAGCCGATCCGCATCGGCTGGTTCTTCCTCGCCTTCCCCGCTCTGTCCCTCAACTATCTCGGGCAGGGAGCGTACACGCTCAACAAGCTCGAAGCGGTCCAGGCCGCCGGGCAGAAGTTCGAGAATGCCGACTGGTTCTTCCTGATGGCGCCCGAAGCGGCGCGCCCGTGGCTGGTCATCCTCGCCACGCTCGCGACCATCATCGCCAGCCAGGCCGTGATCACCGGCGCCTATTCGCTGACCCAGCAGGCGGTCCAGCTCGGCTTCCTGCCGCGTCTGCGCGTGCGCAACACCTCGGCCGACCATGCCGGGCAGATCTACCTGCCGTCGATCAACTGGCTGCTGCTGGTCGGCGTGCTCGTGCTCGTCATCCAGTTCCGCACCTCGTCGGCGATGGCCGCGGCCTATGGCATCGCGGTGACCGGTACGATGGTGATCACCACCCTGCTCGCTTATGTCGTCGTCCGCCATCGCTGGCACTGGCCGCGACACTGGGCGTTGCTGCTGATCCTGCCGTTCCTGACGCTCGACCTCATCTTCTTCGGCGCCAACGTGCTGCGCGTGATCGAGGGCGGCTGGGTGCCGCTGGTGATCGCCGCGGTGATCGGCCTGACGATCTTTACCTGGGTGCGCGGCAAGGGCATCGTGAAGACGTTCGAACAGCGCCAGTCGGTGCCGCTCGCCGACCTCGCCGCCGCCTTGTCGCGCCGCCCGCCCGAGCGGGTCGAGGGGACCGCGATCTTCCTGACCGGCAATCCCGAGAGTGCGCCGGGCGCGTTGCTGCACAATCTGAAGCACAACAAGGTGCTGCATCAGGTGAATCTGATCGTGTCGGTTCGCACCGCCGATCGCCCCCACGTACCGCCGGAGGAGCGCTGCGAAGTGCGGCGGATCGACGACAATTTCAGCGTGGTGCTGCTGCGCTACGGCTTCATGGAAGCTCCCGACGTTCCCAAAGCGCTCGGTGAGGCCACCCAGGCCGGACTGATCGATCTCAACCCGATGAAGGCGAGCTATTTCATCGGCCGCAACACGCTGAAGCCCGATGCCGAGGTCGGCATGCCTTTATGGCAGGACCGCATCTTCATGTTCCTGCAGCGCAACGCCAGCGACCCGACCGACTTCCTCCATATCCCGCCCGGCAAGGTGCTCGAACTGGGCGAGCAGGTGACGGTCTGAGCGCGGCGCGCTCGGACGGTCATTCCCCGCGACAGCGGGAATCTCGAGCCTCGGGCGTAGCCGGCGCGAAATGAATTCGCGCCGTCGGCCGGTGCCTCGCGTCACCGCCCGCCGGGCTCGCTGCCGGGGCGCGGAATAGCGGTCGCTATTCCGCCGCAGCGAGCTTACCCCGCATACGCCTTGACCAGATCGTACAGATAATCGCGCCCGGTATAGAGCGACTCGGTGCGGATACGCTCGTTGAGCCCGTGAATGCCGCTGAAATCGGCATCGATGAAGACACCCGGGGCGCCATAGGTCGGGATACCGATCGCTTCGAGGAAGATGCCATCGGTCGCCCCGGTCGACATGCTGGGCAGCATCGGCACGCCCGGAAAATATTTGTCGGCCAGCGTCTTCATCGGTCCGACGATCTTCGGATCGAGCGTCGGCGGGATGCCGATCGGGCGGACCGGCTGGTTGGCGGTCACCGTCACTTTCGGCCCGGCCAGCTCCTTCAGCTTGGCCAGCGTCCCGTCGACCGTCTCGCCCGGGAAGATGCGGCAATTGACGTTGGCCACCGCCTTTTGCGGCAGGGCGTTCTCGGCATGACCCGCCGTCAGCAACGTCGCGACGCAGGTCGTGCGCAGGGTCGAATGGAGTGCCTTGTCCATCGACACGATCTTGTCGGCGTCGGCATCGTTGGGATTGGCCAGCAGCCGCTTGATGGCATCGGCGACCGGCGCCGGCGTCTGCGGAGCGCCAGCCACCGCGGTGAAGAAGGCGCGCGTGGTATCGGTGAACTTCACCGGAAATTCGTAGCCGCGGACCTTTTCGAGCGCGTCGGCGAGTTCGTAGATCGCGTTGTCGGGCACCGGCTGCGAACTATGGCCCCCCGGATTGGTGGTGGTGAAGGTGAAATTCTGCGCCGCCTTTTCGCCGACCTGGATCGCGAGCAATTCGCGCTTGCCCTCGGCATTGTAACGGCCGCCACCGCCTTCGTTGAGCGCGAATTCGGCGGCGATCAGGTCGGGCTTGTTCTTGGCCAGCCATTCGGCGCCGTTGAACGCATAGGTCGTCTCTTCACCACAGGTCAGCGCCATCTTGATCGTGCGTTTGGGCTTGTAGCCACTCGCCTTGAAACGGATCATCGCATCGGCCCAGATCGCCGCCATCGCCTTGTCGTCGACGGTGCCGCGGCCGTAATAATAGCCGCCTTCCTCGATCAGCTTGAACGGATCGCGGACCCAATCCTCGCGCTTGGCGGCGACGACATCGAGATGCGCGAGCAGCAACATCGGCTTGGCCTTGGGATCGCTGCCCTTGAGCACGGCGACCAGTCCGCCATCCTTGGGATGATCGGGCACCGAGAAGGGCGTGAGCTCGCTGTCGGTATAGCCCGCGGCCTTCATCCGCGCGGCAATCTGCGCCGCGGCCTGGGTACAGCTGCCGATATCGACCACCGTGTTGGTTTCGACGAGCTCCTTGTAGAGACCGAAGAACGCCTGCTGGTCGGGTCGGAGGTCGGCCGCCGGCGCCGCGCCCGCTTGTGCCACCAGACCCGCCGCGACGATCCATCCCAAAACGCGCATCTCGACCCCCCGAATTATCTGGATATCGCGGAGAGTAGAGCGCGAAACCGGGCGGCTGGCAACCGCCGCGGTGACGGATCAATACGGCAGGCTGGGCCGGTCGGCGATGACCGAGCGCGGCAGCGTGAAGCGAATCTCGCGATTGGCGAAATCGATCTGGACGCGGCGGAACAGCTTCAGCGAATCCATGCCCAGCATCAGCGCCGGCGTGTCGGTCAGCCCGAACCGCTTGAATGGCAAAGCGTCGGCAAAGGCGATCGGCAGCCGGTGGAAACCGATGCCGGCGATATCGAGCGAATCGATGACGCGGTAATCGGCCTGGAGATATTGGCCGGTGACCGCGAGCAGCGAAACGGTGCCCAGCGTCTTTTCGGTCTTCACCCGTTTGAGCAGCGCCAGATTGCCGACCGTCACCGGCGACCCGGTGTCGATCACCACCGAGATGCGCTTGCCGCGATAGCGGGCGTCGGTGACGATGAGCTGACCATAGAGGTTCTTGGCGCGGATCACGATATCGTCGGGACTACCGCCGAGCCCGCGCCGCTTCGACGGGCGAACCTCCATCACGTTCTTGTCGAAATCGATCGACACCGAGTGTCCCTTGAGCGCATCGATGCCGAGCATGCCGGGCGCGCCCAGATTGGTCGCGTCGACGGCAGGCGCCTCGAGCGTATCCGGTTCGATCTTGCTGACGCGGAGCTCGGGGAGCTTGTAGGTACCGAGCTCGCTTTGCCCCGCCATGGTCGTGACGCGGACACGGCGGGCGGGCGCGAGCTTGAGGATGTCGGCGAGTTCGCGCGACACCACGGTGCGTTCCGACCCGGTGTCGATGATGAACGGATAGGGTCCGCTGGAACCGATCGATACCGGGACGGTCATGCGCTGGTCGATATTGGCGAAGCCGAGCAGATCGGGCGTGGCGGCCATTGTGGTCGCACCGGTTGCTGGCACCACCGGCGGATCCTGGGGCAAGCCGCTGTCCGCAGCGGACGGGGCGCCGAACGCGCCAATCGCCAGTACCAGCAAGGGGATAAACCCGCGCATGGCGACGATGGTACGCCCGTTTCGGCCCCGCACAAAGCGATTTCGTGCGGGCGCTCAGGGCGCGTCCGGCGCGGCCGCGGCATTATCCGGTAGGGGCTCGAGCGCCCGCGCGACCGGCCGCGCGATCGCCAGCACCAGCACGCCGCCGACCACGCCGATCGCGCCGTCGAGCGTCCAGAACGCGGCCGGGGTCATCGTGTCGTAGAAACTGCCGACCCAGCCCATGATGACGCTGCCGAGGAAAAAGGACAGGAATACGCCGCCCATCAGGGTCGCGGTGACCTGTTTGGGTGCGGCCTGGCTGATCAAGGCGAGCAGGACGGGCCAGTAATAGAGGAAGGCGACGCCCATTCCGAAGAACCCGGCCAATGCCCACCACACGCTGGTCTTGCCGTCGGCGCCGGGCATCAACGCACCGGCGACGAGGAACAGCGCCGACGCCCCGGTCAGCAGCGACCCGATCCCGATCTTGGCGACGTCGGACGGCTCGCGCCCGCGCCTCGCCTGCAAGGCCCAGAGCGCAACCAGCGGCGGCACTGCTACCACCGAGGCGACCGGATCGACCGAATTGAACCAGGAAGCGGGAACATCGCCGAACGCGGTCGCCAAGCTGACATGCTGGCTGATCCACAGGACGCCGGTCCCCCAGATCATCGGATAGGCGATGTTGGGGAACAGGGTCATCGCCGCGACGAGGATCAGCAGCCCCGTACGCTTGCGTTCGGCCGGCGTCATCGGCGGAAGCACTTCCTTTTCGGCGCGCGGACGGCGGTCGGCGAGGTGGCGCTGCCCGGCGAGATAGATCAACAACGCGAGCAGCATCAGCCCTGCGGCGGCGCCGAAACCGGCATGCCAGCCATAGGCCTTGGCGAGCGCGGCGCAGACCAACGGCCCCATGATCGCCCCGACATTGATGCCAGCCGAAAAGATCGTGTAGCCCTGCGTCCGCCGCGATTCCGCCTCCGCCGGATAGAGCTCGCCGACCTGCGCCGAGATATTGCCCTTGAGGCAGCCCGAGCCGAGGATCAGCAGCAGCAAAGCGATCAGGAACGAGGCGTCGAACGCCATCGCCAGATGCCCCGCGCACATCAGCAGCGCACCGATGATCACCGTGGCCTTTGCTCCCAGCCAGCGATCAGCAATCCAGCCGCCGAGGATCGGGGTGAAATAGACCAGGCCGCCATACCAGCCGTAGATCAACGACGCGAAGGCGACATCCGTCAGCGCGCCATGCCATCCGAAAACCTGTCGCAGCGTGGCAAGGCCGAGGACATGCTCGACGTGACCGGGCAGGAACAGTTGCTGGACCATGTAGAGGGTCAGCAACGAGGTCATGCCGTAATAGCTGAACCGCTCCCAGCATTCGGTGAAGGCGAGATAGGCGACCCCGCGCGGATGGCCGAAGAAGCTCTTGTCGTCGGGCGAAGCGGTCAATCGCCGATCCTCTTGAAGCGGACCCGCTCCGGGAGGCGCGGATTGGCAGCGATATAAGCACGAAGCGCGCGTTCGAGCGAGGCCCGGTCCCTGAAGCGGCAGGTCGGACCGCCCATGCTTTTTGCCGGAACCGCCAGCTCGGCCTGCATCGCGTTCGTCGTCGCGACATCGCTGTCTTCGATGTTCGTGGCGGTGTCTTCCCCGACCTCGCCGCCCGCCGCTCGAACGATCTCCGCGGTCGACTCGCAATCGATCGCCAGCATTGCCGACAGCACGTCACCGTGCAGTTCCATCAGGCCGTACGAGACCTCGGTTCGGTCATCCCCTTCCGCGTCCTGCACGATCCACAGGTCGCGTCCGGGCACCGCGAAACGTGTCATGACGCTGCTCCAGACCGACGCGTCCTTCCCCTGCTTGAGCGGGGTGAAGACTATCGTGCCGTCGGGCCGCCATGTGATCCGGTAGCGTTGCGCCGGCTTGCCGTCGCCAAGCGTGTCGATCTTGTAGAGCCCGGGTCTAACCGGCCCGGCATCGGCGGGATTGCCCTTGTAGAAAGGCGGGCCGACCCACCAGCAGCTCGACAGCAGCAGCATCGCAGCAGCGGCGAAAACGAGGCGCACCGGCAGTCGCATCACCCGTCCTTCTCCCATCGGACCAGCCGCGCTAGGGTAGGGGTTAAAATCATATCGGGGTAGTAGGAAATGACGATCGAGGAACCGGATGCGTGGCCGGGCGCGCTGACGCCGCCGCACAAGCGCGAGTTCCTCGGTCATCCGCTCGGGTTGCCGGTGATCGCCTTCACCGAAGCGTTCGAGCGCTTCTCCTATTACGGTATGCAGACCTTGCTCGTGCTCTACATGGTCAAGGCGCTGCTGCTGTCGCCGCATGTCGAGCGGATCGCCGGGTTCGGCTGGTTCAGCAACGTGCTGACAGGGCTCTACGGCGCGCCGCCCAATACCCAGGCGCTCGCCTCGCACATTTTCGGCACCTACACGATGCTGGTCTATGTCACGCCGATCCTGGGCGGCCTCATCGCCGATCGCTGGCTGGGCAAGACGCGGACGGTAGCGACTGGCGCATTGTTGATGGCGGCGGGCCATTTCCTGATGGCATTCGACGTATCTTTCCTGCTCGCTTTGCTGCTGCTCGTGCTCGGCGTCGGCTGCCTCAAGGGCAATCTCGCGAGCCAGGTCGGCGCGCTGTACGCGCCGGGCGACGGCCGCGCGACCGACGGCTTCCAGATCTATTATATCGGCATCAGCTTCGGCGCGTTCTTCGCGCCGCTCGTCTGCGGCGCGTTGGGTGAGGAAGTCGGCTGGCACTGGGGATTTGGCGCGGCAGGCGTCGGCATGGTGATCGGCCTGGTGATCTACCTGTCCGGGCATCGCTATTTGCCGCCCGACCCGCTGGCCGAGCGCAAGGCCCAGACCGCACCGCGTCAGCGGATGTCGCAGCGCGACGTCGTCGTGCTCCTCCTGCTGCTCTTCATGATCCCGGTGCTGGCGGTCGGCGCGCTCGGTAACCAGCAGATGTTCAACGCCTATCTGGTCTGGGCCGATCGCAGCTACGAATTCATGCTGTTCGGGCACCGCATGCCGACATCGTTCCTGGTGTCGTTCGATGCCTTTACCGGCTTCGTCACCCTGGCCGGTGCGGTCGCGTTCTGGCGCTGGTATGCGCGGCATTGGCGCGAGCCCGACGAGATGACCAAGCTGATCATCGGCTGCCTGATTTCGTCATCCGCCTTCATCCTCGTGGCGATCGTCGCGAGCCGCCACGAAGCGACCGGGGTCAAGCCGAGCCTGTGGATCGCGCTCGCGGTAAACACGCTCAACAATCTGGGGTTCGCCAACGTCTTCCCGGTGAGCCTCGCCCTCTATTCGCGGGCGGCGCCGCGCGCGATCTCGGGGACGGTCATCGGGGTCTATTATCTGTTCCTGGCGCTGGCCAACTACCTGGTCGGGATCGTCGGTGGCTGGCTCGAACTGATGCCCGCCGGGCGGTTCTGGGAAATCCACGTCGCCGCGATCCTGGGCGCGGCGGCGGTATTCGTGGTGGTCAAGCTGGTGTTCGGGAAGTTGCTGCTGCCGGAGCCGGTCGAGGATCGGGTCCCGCCGCGAGCAAAGCCCGCGTCGTCGGACGGCGCTTAAGCGCCGCCGGCCGGGCTGGCCTTGACCTCGATTTCAGCTCCGCTGAAATCGTCGGCGGCCAGCCTTACTCCGCCGCCAGCAAGCTTTCCGCACCACCGAGATCGACCGACACCAGCCGGCTGACGCCGCGTTCGACCATCGTCACGCCGAACAGGCGGTGCATGCGGCTCATCGTCACGGCGTTGTGGGTGACGATCAGGTAGCGCGTCCGCGTCTCGCGCGTCATGCGGTCGAGCAGGTCGCAGAAGCGCTCGATATTGGCGTCGTCGAGCGGCGCGTCGACCTCGTCGAGGACGCAGATCGGTGCCGGGTTGGTCAGGAACAGGCCGAAGATCAGCGCGACCGCGGTCAGTGCCTGCTCGCCGCCCGACAACAGGGTCAGCGACTGCAGCTTCTTGCCCGGGGGCTGCGCCATGATCTCGAGCCCGGCTTCGAGCGGGTCGTCCGAATCGATCAGTTCGAGCCGCGCGGTGCCGCCGTTGAACAGTGTCGTGAACAGCCGCTGGAAATGGCCGTTGACCGCTTCGAACGCGGCCAGCAGGCGCTGCCGCCCCTCGCGGTTCAGCGTCCCGATCGAGCCGCGCAATTGCGCGACCGCCTGACCCAGTTCCTCGCGCTCGGCCGCCGCATCGGTGCGTTGCGAATCGAGTTCTGCGAGTTCGGTTTCGGCGACGAGGTTGACCGGCCCCAATCGCTCGCGATCGACCAGCAATTTGTCGTGCTGGACCGATTCGTCCTGCGGATCGCCGACGCTGTCGAGATCGAAGCCGACACGCTCGCCGAGCAAGGGCGGCGGGCAGGCGAAACGTTCGCCCGACAGCCGTCCCATCTCGACCCGGCGCAGGTCCTGATTCTCGGCGCGCGCGGCGGCGCCGGCCCGCGCCTCGCGCGCCAGTGCCATCGCCTCGGCGGCGACGCGCCCCGCCTCTTCGGTAGTACGGACACGACCTTCGGCCTCGCGCTCGCCGGCAGCCGCGGCGTCGGCGGCCGATCGCAAGCGATCGTGATCCGTTTCGCCCGTCGCGATCCGGGCGGCAAGTTCGGCCGGCCGCGCCTCGGCGGCTTCCGCCTCGGCCGCCAGTTGCGCCTCGCGCTTGTCCATGTCGGCGATGCGTTTGGCGGCTTCGCCGGCCCGCGCCCGCCACCCCTTCCGTTCGGCCTCGGCCGCCGCCAGCCGCTCGCGATCGGCGGCGATCGCGCGGTCGACCTGGGCGCGTTCGGCGCGTGCGTTCGAGGCATGGGCGCGCCGCGCCTCCGCTTCGGCCTGGAGCTGCGCGACCACGGCACGCGTCTCGGCGCCGTCGGGCAGGGCGGCGCGCGCGGCCTCGGCGCGCGCCAGCTCGGTTTCCGCTTCGCCCGCCTCGGCCGCGACGCGGCGCCCCCGTGTGTCGAGATCGGCCCGTTGCGACTCGATCCGCTCGAGCTGGGCGGTGGCACGATCCTCCGCCCGGATCGCCTCGCGCGCGGCATTCTCGGCGCGGTCGAGCGAAGCGCGCGCGGCCTGGGCATCGGCGCGGGCCGCGGCGATCTTCCGCTCCGCTTCGTCGAGCTGACCATTGGCCTTGTCGACCGCGCCTTGCGCTTTCGGCCGCGCCTTGTTGAGCGTTGCCAGGCGATTGATCCGTTCGAGCCGCTCGGCCGCGGCGGCACCGCCCGATCGAGCGACATATCCGTCCCAGCGCCGCAGTACGCCGCCCAATGTCACCAGCCGCTGTCCGACCGCGAGCGCTCGGCCGTCATCGCTGTCGGCGACCAGAATCTGCGCCAGCCGCCGCGCCAGCGCCGAGGGAGCCTCGACATGGTCGGCGAGCCGGGTCAGGCCATCGGCCGAAGGATCGTCCTTGCGCGGCTCGGCCCCTGCCCAATAGCGATCGGCCTTGGCGTCGAGTCCGGTTTCGAGATCGTCGCCGAGCGCTGCCGCCAACGCGCGCTCGTAACCCGGCGCGGCACGGACATGGTCGAGCAGCTTGTCGCGTCCCGATGGCCGCGTCGCCTTGTCGAGCGCCATCACTTCGCTTTCGATCGCCGCGAGTTCGGCGCGGGCGGCGGCACGCGCCTGCTCGGCGGCGTCGCGCGCTTCCTGCGCGGCGCGTTCGTCGGCATCGGCGCGGGCGCGGGCCGCACGCGCGGTTTCGGCGGAATCGAGCGCATCGGCGCGCGCCTTGACCGCCCGCTCGCGTTCCTCGCGCAGCGGCGCGGCATCGCCCAGCGCGCGGAGTTCGGCCGCCAGCGTCGCCTGGTCGCGGACCGCGCGATCGTGGCGAGCCCTGGCCGCCGCCGCCGCCGCGTCGGCGACGCGGGCGTCGGCCAGCTCGGCCGCCTGGCGGCTCATCGCCTGGGCGAGCGCCACGTCGGCATCGCGCGCCGCCCGTTCCGCCTCGGCCAGGATTGCGTCGAGCGCGGGCAGCCGCGCGGCGGCCTCGTCGGCGCGCTTCGCCAGCATGGTCGTCTCGCTATCGAGCCGCGCGAGCGCCTCGGCGGCATCCACCGCCAGTGCGCCTTCGCGCTCGCGATCCTCGGCGATACGGCTGCGCTGACCGGCGAGTTCGACGATCCGGCGTTCGGCGGCGCCATGCTCGGCACGCAGGCCGGCGAGCGCATGCGCCGCCTCATTGGCCGCATCGCGTGCGGCGGTCGCCGCCGAGCGCGCCTCGGCCAGCGCTTCGGTTGCGGCATGCTGATGCGCGGTTGCCGCCCGCTGCGCCTCGGCGGCGAGCGCGACCTTTTCCTCGCATTGCGCGGCTTCGGCCTTGGCGGCATCGGCGGCCGCCGCGGCGTCGCGCCAGCGTGCGAAGATCATCCGTCCCTCGGCCACGCGGATCTGGTCGGACAGCAGGCGATAGCGTTCGGCCTGTCGCGCCTGGCGCCGCAGCGCCGCGGCACGCGCTTCCTGGTCGGCCATGATCTCGTCGAGCCGCATCAGGTTCGCCTCGGTCGCGCGCAACCGCTGCTCGGCGTCCTTGCGGCGGACGTGCAGGCCGGCGATCCCCGCCGCTTCCTCGAGCATCGCGCGGCGCTCGGCGGGCTTGGCCGAGATCACCGCGCTGATCCGCCCCTGGCTGACGAGCGCAGGCGAATGCGCCCCGGTCGCGGCATCGGCGAACAGCAACGCGACGTCCTTGGCGCGGACGTCGCGTCCATCGATGCGATAGGCCGACCCCGCGCCGCGCTCGATACGGCGCACGACTTCGGTTTCGGTGCCGTCGATCTCGGCGAGGATCGACACTTCGGCGAAATCGCGGGCCGCGCGCTTGTCGGTGCCGGCGAAGATGACGTCGTCCATCCCCGATCCGCGCATCGACTTCGGGCTGTTCTCGCCCATCGTCCAGCGCAACGCCTCGAGCAGGTTGGACTTGCCGCAACCATTGGGGCCGACCACGCCGGTCAGCCCCGGTTCGATGCGGAGATCGGCCGCGTCGACGAAGCTCTTGAAGCCCGACAGCCTCAGGCGCTTGATCTGCATGCCGCCGGCCGCCCCCAGCCGTCAGGTCAGGCGCCCCGTGCCTTGAGCACGGGTTCGAGCGTCGCCCAGTCGCCGACATTGTCGAGCTTCTGGCCATTGAGGATGAAGGTCGGCGTGCCCGAAATCTGGAACTTGTCGTTGGCGAACTTGGTCCGCTCGACGATCTTGTCGATCCCGGCCTTGTCGTTGAGGCAAGCGCGCGCCTTGTCCTCGGGCAGGCCACGCTGCTTCATGAAGTCGATATAGCCCAGCCCCTCGGCATACATCGTCGCGACCTGATTGGGCGTGGCGCCCTGCGCAGCCTGGACCTTGGCCGACACGGCCTGTTCGTTGGCCAGCAACGTCTGCTGGTTGGCGAACATCTGGTCCAGGATCGGGAAGAAGGTCGCGGTATCGCCGGTGCACTGGCCGAGCAGGATCGGACCGAGGTCGAGGGGGCCGTGAACCGGATATTCGCGGAATTCGTAGCTGACCTTGCCCGTCGCGATATAATTCGACTTCAGCGTCGGGAAGCCTTCCTGATCGAACTTCCCGCAATAGGGGCAGGCGCGCGATCCGTATTCGACGATCTTGAGCGGCGCGTCCGGATTGCCCATCCGCATGCCGCCTTCGGGCGTCTTGCTGACCGTATCGACCCACGACGTGCCGGCGGGCGCGGCCTTGGTCGCGACCGGGGTGACCGGGCCCGAGGCATTGCCGTCGCTACCCGATCCCCCGCAGGCAGCGAGCGCCAGGAGAGGCAGAGCGGCGAAAAGGGGCAGGATCTTCATGTATTACTCCCTTGGGAAAATTCAGGCGCCGGCACCGGCGGCGGCAAGCAGCGGCTGGAGGCCGGCCCAGTCATAGACGTTTTCCGCCTTGGTGCCATTGACGACGAAGGTCGGCGTGCTGTTGACGCCGAATTGCTTCTCCGCGACGTCGGTCATGGCGACGACGCTATTGACGCCCGCCGGGCTCGCCAGACAGGCTTGCGCGCGCGCCGCGGGCAGCCCGCGGCGCTTGACGAAATCGACATAGCCGAGGTCGGTGGCGAAGGTCGTCGCGACCTGGTTGGGCGTGGCGTTGGGCATCCCTTCCAGCTTAGTGACGACCGCCTGGGCATTGGCGAGCAACGTCTGCTGGTTGGCGAACATCGCATCGAGCAGCGGGAAGAACTGCGCCACCGAGACGCACCGGCCGAGCAGGATCGGGCCGAGATCGAGGGCGCCGTGGACCGGATAATCGCGGAATTCGTAGCTCAGCTTGCCAGCGGCGATCGGCCCGGCCTTGAGCGCGGGCAAGCCCTCCGCATCGAAGCGCGCGCAATGCGGGCACGTGCGCGAGCCATATTCGATCAGCTTGACCGCAGCTTTGGGGTTGCCCATCCGCATGCCGCCTTCGGGCGTCGGCGCGACGACAGTGACCCAGTTGACCTTGGCCGGCGCGCGCCGCACCGCGGTCGACTTCCTGGCGACCGGTTTCCGGACGACAGGGGCCGCCGCCACGGCGACGGACGTGCCGGCGATCATCACGGCCAACGCAAGCGAACGAATCATTCCTCGGTCTTTCTTCCTATGACGGGGATACCGCGATTGCCGGCGACGCCCGCGGCGAGCGCGGCGAGCACCGCCTGCAATTCGGGGTCGGCGATCGCGCGCAGTCCGGGCCCGAGTTCGGCGGGCGGCGGCGTCGCGGGGCGCGCCGCGGCCGGCGCCGATCGCGCCGCGCGTTCCGCGACCTTGCCCTGCTTCAGAGTGAGTCTCGCCACGGCGGCGTAGCCGAAGAAGCGGTTCACGCGATCGACGATTTCGGGCGCGATGTGCTGCATCATCGCGGCGTGCGCGCCCTTGACCGTCACCGTCAGCACGCCCTCCGACTTCTTGCCCGGCGGGAAACGAATCGATTCGGGCGACGACACGCCGGCATATTTGGGCCCGACGATTTCCGCCCAGCGGGTGACGATCCCCGACTGGACGAAGCCGTAGCGGCGGAACGCGGCGCCGCCGACCTGGGGCAACAAGTCGCCGACCGCGCGCGCCGGGCCGCCCCGCGGCCGCTCTGCGGCGGGCTTGGCGGTGGCTTTGGCGGGCGGGCGCTTGCTCATCCGGCGATCCATGCCATAGCCGCGGGGTGGCCGCCAAGCATCCATCCGCACTCGATCCGTCGCGTTTCGTGCCGCAGGCGTTGCTCGGCTGGTACGACACGCATCGCCGCGACCTGCCCTGGCGTGCCAGACCGGGCGAAACCGCCGATCCCTATCGGGTCTGGCTGTCCGAGGTGATGCTCCAGCAGACGACGGTCGCCACGGTCGGGCCACGCTTCGCCGCGTGGGTCGCCCGCTGGCCGGACTTCGCCAGCCTGGCGCGCGCCGATGAGGCCGATGTCATGGCGGCCTGGGCTGGGCTGGGCTATTATGCCCGGGCGCGCAACCTCGTCGCCTGCGCCCGCGACGTGGTCGCCCATCATGCCGGCACCTTTCCCCGCACCGAGGCGGCGTTGCGCGCGCTGCCGGGCATCGGCGACTATACCGCCGCGGCGATCGCCGCGATCGCATTCGACGAACCCGCGACGGTGGTCGACGCGAATGTCGAGCGGGTGGTGTCCCGGCTGTTCCGCCTGGCCGACAAGGCCGCCATCCGGCCCGCCGCCGCGACGCTGACCCCGGCTGTGCGCGCAGGCGATTTCGCCCAGGCGATGATGGACCTGGGCGCCGCAATCTGTACGCCCCGAACGCCGAAATGCCTGCTCTGCCCGCTGCGCGAGGCCTGCGCGGCGCATGCGGCCGGCGATCAGGAAGCCTATCCGGTCAAGCCGGCAAAGGCGGCCAAGCCCACTCGCCACGGCACAATCTTCTGGGCGCGCGACGGGGCCGACGTGCTGCTCGTCCGGCGGCCGCCCAGGGGATTGCTCGGCGGGATGCGTGCGCTGCCGACCGGCCCTTGGGCCGCCGATCCGCCCGGGTTGGACGGCGCCCCCGCCCGGGCGGACTGGCGATTGCATAACGCGCCGATCGAACACGTCTTCACCCATTTCAGATTGCAACTCGTGCTTGCGACCGCGGCGATCGACCGCCATGCAGCGCCGGACGGCGCCGAATGGTGGCCGGTCGAGTCGCTGGCGGAAGCGGGCCTTCCCACCGTTTTCGCCAAGGCGGCCAGAGCGACAGGAGAGCTTGGATAATGCGTCTCACCCCCTTCGTTACCGCGACCGCAACGATCGCTCTCCTCGCCGGCGCGGCGACGGCGCAGCAGGCCGCCGTGCCGCTGCCCGCGGCCGCCCCCCGGACGGCGGTCGCCAGTCCGTTGCCGGCAACGCAGGCGCTCTACGATTCCTACGTCGCGACCAACAAGATGCCCGGCATCGTCGGCGCGTTCGGCGGCGGCGACTTGCCGACCGTGTTCGTATCGGCCGGCAAGATCGCGGCCGACCCGAACGCCGCGCCCGCGGGTCCGGACAGCCTGTGGCGCGTCTATTCGATGACCAAGCCGATCACCGCGATGGCGGCGATGATCCTGATCGAAGACGGCAAGATGAAGCTCGACGAGCCGATCAGCGACTTCCTGCCCGAATTCAAGACCATGCGGGTTCAGCTCAACGAGAACACGATCGAGACTCGCCCGGCAACGCGTCCGATCACCGTGCGCAACCTGCTGACGCACACCGCCGGGCTCGGCTACAACATCATCACCAAGGGCCCGTTGCTCCAGCTCTACAACGACAAGGGCATCAACCCGGCCCAGGTGAACGCGCAATTCGAGGCCGAGGCGCGCAAGACCCGCCCCGCGACGCTGCAGGATTTCGCCAAGGCGGTGGCGACCGTTCCGCTGATCGCCGATCCGGGTACCAAATGGAGCTATTCGATCGGGCTCGACGTGATGGGTGCGGTGATCGAAAAGGCCAGCGGGATGCCGTTCGACCGTTTCGTCCAGACGCGCATCTTCGATCCGCTCAAGATGTCGTCCAGCTTCTGGACCGTCCCCGCCGGCGATGTCGGACGGCTGGCGACCAATTATGCCTTCCTGCCCGGCGACAAGCTGTTCGCGCTCGATCCCGCGGCGACCTCCGTCTACCTCACCCCGCCCAGCTTTCCCTATGGCGGTGCCGGGCTGGTGATGTCGGCGCGCGATTACGACCGCTTCCTCCACATGCTTCAGAATTATGGCGAGCTCGACGGCGTCAGGATCATGAAGGCCGAGACGGCGAAGCTCGCCATGTCCGACCTGCTGCCGCCGGGCGTCGAGTTCGGCGACCTGCCGGGCGGCACCGGCGGCACGATGGGGCCGAAAATGGGGTTCGGCGCCGGCGGGTCGGTGATCCTGGAGGACAAGGCCGATTCGATGGGCGCCGGCACTTATGGCTGGGGCGGCGCGGCGGGAACGATCGCCTGGGTCAATCCCGTCAAGAAGATGCGCGGGACGGTGATGGTCAACTACTTCCCGGGCGAGAAATGGCCGGTCCGCGCCGAGACGGTCAAGGCGCTCCAGACCGACCTGATGCGTTACCAGACCAAATGATCCGCCCCGGTTTCACCGGCAGCCCGCTCGACCGGGCCGATGCCTTGCGCCATGATTCGGACGCGTTCGCCGCGGCCATCGGCGACTGGCGCGCGAAACTGCTCAAGCTCGACAATTTCGAGCCGGAGGTGGCGGCGGACGGCACGCTCGGCTGGACCAGCCTGGCCGATGCCCCGGATAATGCCGAACTCGTCCTGCTCGGGCTGATCGACGGCAAGCCACACTTCGCCGCCTATGTCCCCGGCATGCGCGCCCCGGCGGGGCGCTCGCCCGGCCTGTTCCGTGCGCTCGACATCATGCAACCCGGCGAGGCCGAGACCTATGCCGCGGCGCGCAGTGTGCTCGACTGGCACAGCCGCCATCAATTCTGCCCCAATTGCGGGACGCAGACCGCGATGTTCCGCGCCGGCTGGGGTCGCACATGCCCCAATTGCGGCGCCGAGCATTTCCCGCGCACCGACCCGGTGGTGATCATGATCGCCGAACATTCAGGCCGCGCGCTGGTCGGGCGCGGGCCGCAATGGCCGGCCGGACGCTATTCGGCGCTGGCCGGGTTCATGGAGCCGGGCGAATCGATCGAGGAAGCGGTCGCACGCGAGATTTTCGAGGAAGCCGGCGTGCGCGTGCGCAACGTGCGCTATGTCGCCAGCCAGCCCTGGCCGTTCCCGTCCTCGCTGATGATGGCCTGTATCGGCGAGGCCGAGGACGACGCGATCACGATCGACCCGAACGAACTGCAGGACGCGATGTGGGTCAGCCGCGACGACGTGCGGAAATCGCTGGCGGGCGACCCCTCGGCACCGTTTCTGTCGCCGCCGCATTACGCGATCGCGCACACCTTGCTGACGGTCTGGGCGAAAGAGGAGTAGGAACCGCCGGCCGCGGGCTCCGCTGCTCGGCTTTCGGACTTTCCCGCTCAACGCAATGTTGCGGCGCGCATCCCGGATACTGGCGAAAAAACGCGAGAAGGCGTATGCTCTGCTGACGGCGCGACCCCGGGCCAGACGAGAGCAAAGGCGCGTCGATGGAGAGGGTGCGATGCATGGATTCCATGCGTCCGAGAGCCAGTGCAGCTATGGGTTGACCATGCACCTCGTAAGCGTCGCGCTCGCGGGCATCATCCTGGGGATCGTGCTGCTGATCCGATAGCGTGCCGCGCGATTCGATCGGGCATCGATCTTCCGCAACGCGCTGCCGTCGGTCCGGGCGGTTATATCGTCGCGCCGAAGTAAATGTCCGTTTCCGCAGAAAGCGATGCGATCACAAACAACTAAGCGGCCATTTCCTCGTCGGGATAGGTTTCGGTATCGACCGTCGCCTGCATCATCGCGGGATAGCGCGCGCCCCGGATGCTACCGTCGAACAGCGCATCGACCGCGGCGGCCAGGTCGGCGCCGACCGTGATCGACGCGGCAGCAACGTCTTCCTCCAGATGCGCGATGCGGCGCGTGCCCGGGATGGGAACGATGTCGTCGCCGCGCGCCAGCACCCAGCCGAGCGCGAGCTGCGCCGGAGTCATTCCGGCATCGGCGGCGAGCGCGTCGAACCGCGCCACCAACGCGAGATTGTGCCGCAGATTGTCGCCGGTGAAGCGGGGCATGTTGCGGCGGATGTCGCCGGCTTCATAACCGTCATCGCTCACTCCCCGCGCCAGCATCCCGCGCGCGACCGGTGAGAAGGCGACGAAGCCGATGCCGAGCGCACGGCAGGTATCGAGCACCGCCAGTTCGGGATTGCGCACCATCGGCGAATATTCGCTCTGTACCGCCGTGATCGGATGGACGGCGTGCGCGCGGCGGATCAGGCCGGCGCCCATCTCGCTCAATCCGATCGCCCCGATCTTGCCCGCCTCCACCGCGCGGGCGAGTTCGCCGACCGATTCCTCGATCGGCACATTGCGATCGGGCCGATGGAGATAATAGAGGTCGATGCGGTCGGTGCCGAGCCGCCCGAGCGCCGCGTCGAGCGTCCGCCGGATCGAGTCGGGGCGGCCGTCGAGCACGCGCTTGCCATCGACCACGTCGAGCACGCATTTCGAGGCGAGCGTGAACTCGCGGCGACGATGCATCACCGCACTGGCCAGCAAGCGCTCGTTCGCGCCCATCCCGTAGATCGCCGCGGTGTCGAGAAACGTCACGCCGAGGTCGAGCGCGCGATTGAGCAGCGCCACGCCGTCTTCCGCGCTCGGCGGCGTCCCATAAGCGTGGCTGAGATTCATGCAGCCGAGCCCGATCGCCGAAACGGTATAGGGGCCGATAGTCCGGGTCGGGAGCGTCATGCGGATTCGCTTTCGGGCAGGAGGAGGTCGTCGGTCACTAACGGCACCACCGTGCGCTGGCGAGGTTCGTGAACGCGAAAGACGAGCAGCAACGCCGCGACGCACAGGAATCCGAACGACAGCCACAGCACCGGCGGATAGCCGAGCTTCCACGCCATCAGCCCGCCGAGCAACGGACCGATCGCCGAAATCGTTCCCTCGATCGTGGTCGACAGCGCCAGCCGCATCGCGACGTCGGCGCGCTCGCCAAATTCGAGGACCATGGTCTGCTGGCTCATCTGATAGCCACAATTGCCGGCGCCCAGGCAACAGAACGCCGCGAACACCGCCCAGGGGTGATGGACGGTGAGCAGCAACGCGATCCCTCCGGCCCAGAGCGCGGCGGCGAGCGTGAAGGTCGAGCGATAGCCGGTCCGGTCGCCGAGATGGCCCCAGACAAGGTTCGAGACGGTGTCGGCGCCGAGATAGGCGAGCGACAATTCGCCGATCACGATCCCCGACAGGCCGAGTTGGCTGCCGGCATAGAGGATGTAGAAAGGCGCTCCGATCCGTGCGCAGACGCAGCATGCCTCGGCCAGGATGAACCAGCGATAGCCGCGGTCTTCCAGCAGGGTCGGAAACGTCTTGACGCGATCCAGGAAGCGCATCGGCGAGCGCACCACCGGCGGGATCGGCTCGATCATCAGCAAGCGCAATGCCGCCAGGCCGAGGCTGGTGAGCACGAACGCGACGAAGAACGTCGTAGCATAGCCGTTGCCGAGCACGTCGTTCTGGATCAGCCAGCGCCCTGCGGCATAGGACAGGGCCGCCGCGATCAGGCCGCCGGTGATGTTGCGATAGGCCTGCAACCGGCCGCGCCGGTGGATCGGGATCACTTTCGACATCAGCATCTGGAAAGCGACGCGCTGCGTGCCGTTGAAGGCGCCGAGCAGGAAGAAGAGGGCCAGCGTGACCAGCAGCAGCGTTTGCCCGGTCAGGAACCAGCCCGCGAGCGCGAGCCCCAGGATCATCACCCGCATCATCGCGCCCGCGCGGATCGAATAGGGCAGGATGCGCTGCTTGGTCTCGAAGCGCGAGGCGGCGAAGATCGGCGACATGATCGCACCGAGCTGGAGCAGCGCGGTGCCGAGCCCGACCAGCGCGTCCGACCCCGTCAGGCGATGGATATAGGTGGGGATGAAGGTCGGCGCGTAGATAAGGCGGAACCCGGTCATGCCGAGCATGCCATGGAGGAAATGCGCGACGTAATTGCGCCGCAGATTGGCCTCGACGAACGCGACATAGTCGGCTTCGCGTTGGGCGAGAGGGCGGGTGTCGGCTTCCTGCGCCACCCTCGTCAGGCCCCCATCGTGTTCCCGCAGAAGCGGGAACCCAGAGTCACGAGCCGTGTCGCCCGCGACTCTGGGCTCCTGCTTTCGCAGGAGCACCGGAGGAACGGAAAGTGCGTCATTCAGGCGCGAACATCGGGACCGGCGGACCATTGTCGGTCGGGGCAAACTGCACCCGAACCCGCTGCCCGATCCGCAACCCATCGTGATCGCCCGTCGCGATGTTGGTCAGCACCGCCGGCCCTTCGTCGAGCGTCACCCAGGCGAGCGTGTACGGCGCCCCGGCACCGCGCCGCATCGTCGACAGCGAGTAGATCGCGCCGCTGCCCGCGCTCTCCACCCAGCGGCTTTGCGCCAGGCAAAAGGGACACAAGGCCCGCGGATAATAATGCGGTTGTCCGCAGGCGTCGCATTGGCCGATCAGCAATTTCCCCTCGGCCGCGGCATCGAAAAAGCGCTGGTTCTCGACATTGGGCTGCGGTGCGGGGATCGTACGGGACTCGCTCATCATTGCCGCTCCAGGATCAGGGTGGCCGCACCATGGCGCGCGCCGAGCGCGCCGCCGATGCCGGTCGCGACAGCGAGGTCGCAATTGGGCACCTGTACCGCTGGATGCGCCTCGCCGCGCAACTGGCGCACCGCCTCGATCACCTTGGTAATGCCGCCGCGATTGGTCGGGTGATTGTTGCACAGCCCCCCGCCATCGGTGTTGAACGGCAGCGCGCCTTTGCCCGAGATGAGGTTGCCATCGGCGACGAAGCGCCCGCCCTCGCCCTTGTTGCAGAAGCCGAGATCCTCGAGCTGGATCAGCACGGTGATGGTGAAACTGTCGTAGATAGAGGCATATTTCATGTCGGCCGGGGTCACCCCCGCCTCCGCAAACGCCGCCGGGCCCGACACCGCCGCCGCCGAGGTCGTCAGGTCGAGGTTCATCCCGCCGCGCGGCCCCTTCACATGTTCGCCGGCGCCGCGCACCGCGACCAGCGGCCGGCCGAGCGACCTCGCCACTTCGGGCGACACGACCAGCAGCGCGCCGCCGCCATCGGACACCACGCAGCAATCGAGCCGGTGAAGCGGGTCGGAGATCATCGGCGAGGCGAGCACATCGTCGACCGTCACCACGTCGCGCAGCATCGCGTGCGGATTGTATTGCGCATGGGTGCTCGCCGCGACCTTGATCCAGGCGAGCTGTTCGGCGGTCGTGCCGTACTCATACATGTGCCGCGCGGCGCACATGCCATAGCTGTTGTGCGTCGATTGGCCGACCCAGCCTTCGAACGGCGCTTCGGGCGCATTGCCCAATTGCCGCCCGAACGGCTCCGACCGCGGCCGGCCGGCCAGCGTGATCAGCGCGACCGAGCATTTGCCGGCGGCGATCGCCTGGGCCGCATGGCTGACGTGCAGGATGTAGGACGACCCGCCGGTCTCGGTCGAATCCAGGTGACGGACCTTGAGGCCCATATAGTCGACCATCGACATGCCGCCGAAGCCCGGCGCGTCGCCCGCGCAGAAATAACCGTCGACGTCCTTCAGGCTGAGCCCGGCATCGGCCAGCGCCCCGGCCGCGCATTCGGCATGGAGCTGCGGCGTCGACTTGTCGGGTGCCAGCCGGGTGGGATGTTCGAACGCGCCCGAAATATACGCCTTGTTCCTGATGCTCACGCCGCCCCCTGCGTTTCGCCATACGCGGTCAAGGCCCGTTCCTTGATCGCCTTGTAGTCGAGCTTGCCGTTCGGCGCGCGGGCGACGCTGTCGACCACCAGCACATGGCGCGGCGCCTTGTAATGCGCCAGCTGGTCCTTCACGTACTCGCGCAATTCGGCCTCGTCGGGCGCGGCGCCGGGATGCGGCTCGACCAGCGCCACGATGCGTTCGCCGAAGCGCGGATCGGGCACGCCGGTGACCGCCGCGTCGCGCACCGTCGCATGACGCTTCAACGCTTCCTCGACTTCCTCCGGAAACACCTTCTCGCCGCCGGTATTGATGCATTGCGAGCCACGGCCGAGGATGCGAACGGTGCCGTCGGCATCGACCGTGGCCCAGTCGCCCGGCATCGACCAGCGCCGCCCTTCATAGGTCGGAAAAGTCGATTCGGTCTTGGCCGGATCCTTGTAATAGCCGAGCGGGATGTGCCCGCCGACCGCGAGCCGGCCGCTCTCGCCCGAGCCGGGTTCGACCCGCTTCCCATCCTCGGCGAAGATCGCGCAATCGGGGCCGAGCGCGAAGCTGGCGGTCGCGCTCTCGCCCTGCGCATTGGTGGTCGAGATGCCCATCCCGAACGCCTCGGACGAGGAATAGGAATCCATCAGCTGGACCTGCGGAATATGACGGATCAGCCCCAGCTTGTTCTCGCGATTCCACATCGCGCCCGACGATCCGATCACGAATACCGATTTCAGGTCCCAGCGCCCCGGATGGGCGTCGAGCGCTTCGAGCAAGGGCTGTGCAAAGGGCTGGCCGACGATCGTGATACGCGTCGCGCGCCATTGCTCGACCGTATCCCACATCGCCTCGGGGTCGAACTTGCCGTGCGGCAACAGGACCACCGTGCCGCCAAAGCCGAGCGCGCCGAACGCCGCGATCAGGCCGGTCGCGTGCATCAGCGGCGGCGCGATCAGCGCGCGCGGCTTGACCGCCGTCGCCAACGCGCGCGGACCGGCGTCCTCGGGCCTTTCCAGCGGCGGGATGCCGAGCAACGGATTGGCGCCATAGCCGCCCTTGGCGAACAGGTCGCCCTGCTGCCACATCACCGCCTTGGGCATGCCCGTCGTGCCGCCGGTGAAGATCAGCAACAGGTCCTCGTCATGGCGGCCCCACGGCGCGAAGACCGGGCGTTGGGCAGGCACGTCGGCGGCGATCTCTGCGAAATCCCGCGCCCAGTCGAGTATTGGTTCGCCGTTGCGTGCAATCGCGACCCAGCTCTTCACCCCGGGCATCCGGTCGCGCACGCGATCGAGCAGCGGCGCGAAGCCGGCCTCGAACACCACCGCCTCGGCGTCGCCATTGTCGAGCAGGTAGCGGACTTCCTGCGGCCCGTAGCGGTAATTGACGTTGAACGGCGCCAGCCCGGCCTTGAACGCGGCGAAGCAGGCGACGAGATATTCGGGGCAATTGGTGGTGTAGATCGCGACCTTCGACTGATGGGTCAGCCCGGCCGCGAGGAAATGCGCGGCGAGCGCGTCGGCCGCTTCATCGAACGCCCCGAAGCTGACCACGCGGTCGCCCTGGACGACCGCCGGCTCATCGGGAATGGCCGCCGCGACCGATTCCCAGACATTGGCATAGCCCCAGGCGCTCACCACTCGGAACCTCGGGTACGGAAGGCGTGCATCCGACTCTCCCTATTGCCGCGCGGCCCTATAGCGACGCTACGGCTTGCTCGGAATGCGATTGGAAGATCGGGTATGGAGCGTCAAGGGGGCGAGGGAGAAATTGTTCGATAGCGCGTCAACCTTCAGTCCGTATTCCTGCGAAAGCAGGAATCCAGGGTAACCAAAGGATGTCGCCTGCGACCCTGGGCTCCTGCTTTCGCAGGAGCACGGCAGTTCAGAGCTCCGTCCGCACGTGCCACAGCTCGGGGAACAGCTCGACCTCGAGCATCCGCCGCAGATACGCCACCCCCTGAGTCCCGCCGGTCCCCCGCTTCAGCCCGATCACGCGCTCGACCGTGGTGACGTGGTTGAACCGCCAGCGCCGGAAATAATCCTCCAGGTCGACCAGCTTCTCGGCGAGCTCGTAGAGTGGCCAATGCGTTTCCGGATCGCGGTAGATGTCGGCCCAGGCGGCGCGCAACGTATCGCTTTCGGTGCGCGGCGCCCGAAGGTCGGCACGTTCCGGCCCCACCTCGAATCCCGACCGCGCGAGCAGGCGGATCGCTTCGTCGTACAGGCTCGGGCGCGCCAATATGCCCTCAAGGCCCGCCAGCACGTCGGCACGATGCGCGTGCGGCTTGAGCATCGCCATGTTGCGATTGCCGCAGAGGAATTCGATCGCGCGATATTGATGCGACTGAAAGCCGGAGGACTGGCCGAGGTCGCCCCGGAACTCGGTATATTCGCTCGGCGTCAACGTGCGCAGCACGTCCCAGGCACCGTTCAGTTGTTCGAGGATGCGCGACACCCGGGCGAGCATCTTGAACGCGTGCTGCAACCGGTCGCTCGCGATCGCCGCGCATGCCGATTCGAGCTCGTGCACCGCGAGCTTCATCCATAGTTCCGACGTCTGATGCTGGATGATGAACAGCAATTCGTCATGCGCGGCCGAGCGCGGCTGCTGCGCGCCGAGGATCAGGTCGAGGCGCAGATAGTCGCCATAGGCCATCTTGCCGGCGAAATCGGTCTCGGCGCCGGCAGCGGGGGAGGAAGTATCGGTCATGTCACTCTCGATCGGATGGCATAAGCGGGATCGTCCCACAGGCGCTCGGCCATCACGCGCCCGAGCACCGCGGCGGCGGCGACCACGTCCTCTTCCGACAGATAGAGCGGGGTGAAGCCGAAACGGATCAGGTCGGGCGCGCGGAAATCGCCGATCACGTCGTTGGCGACCAGCGCCTGCATGATCGCATAGCCTTGTTCATGGCGGAACGAGACCTGGCTGCCGCGCGCCTGTGGATCGCGCGGCGAGGCGAGCGAGAGGGCGGGGCAACGCGCCTCGACCTCGGCGATGAAGCGTTCGCTCAGGCGGATCGAGGCGGCGCGGACATCGGCCATGTCGACCCCATCCCAGGCATCGAGCGCGGCGTCGAGCACCGCCAGCGCGAGCACCGGCGGCGTGCCGACGCGCATCCGCTCGACGCTCATATGCGGCCGGTAGTCGAGGTCGAAGGCGAACGGCGCCGCATGCCCCATCCAGCCCGACAGGATCGGCCGGGCGCTGTCGGCAAAACGCGGCGCGACATAGATGAAGGCGGGCGCGCCAGGTCCGCCATTGAGATATTTGTACGTGCAGCCGACCGCGAAATCGGCGTTCGCGGCGGACAGGTCGACCGGCACGGCGCCCGCCGAATGCGCGAGGTCCCACACCGTCACCGCGCCCGCCGCATGCGCCCGCTCGGTCAACGCCTTCATGTCGTGGCGGCGGCCGGTGCGATAGTCGACTTCGGTGATCAAGGTCACCGCGACGCTCTCGTCGATCGCCTCGGCGACCTGCTCGGGCTCGACCAGCCGGAGTTCGAGCCCGCCGCCCAGCGCCTGGAGCAAACCGCTCGCGATATAGAGATCGGACGGGAAATTGCCGGTATCCGACAGCACCACCGTGCGTTCCGGCCGCAGCGCAATCGCCGCGGCGAGCGCCTGGAACACTTTGATCGACAACGTGTCGCCGGTCGCGACGCTTCCCTCGGGCGCGCCGATCAGCTTTCCGATGCGATCGCCGACCCGGCGCGGCAGGCCGATCCAGTCGGCACTGTTCCACGCCTTGATCAGGTCCTCGCCCCATTCGTGGCGCATTACCTCACGCACCCGCGCTTCGGCCGCGAGCGGCAACGGCCCGAGCGAATTGCCGTCGAGATAGACCACGTTGTCGGGGAGGTGGAACAGCCGCCGGGTCGCGGTGAAATCGGTCATCGGGCCTCGTCCATGATCCAGTCGCGGAACGCGGCGATCTTGGGCTCGCGCACGCGGTCTGGGCGGCACACGAACCAGAAGCCGAAGCTGCTGTCGACCGCCGTCGCGAACGGCCGCACCAGCCGCCCGGCAGCGAGATCGTCGTCGACCAGCGGCGTGATGCCGAGCGCAAAGCCTTGTCCCGCGACCGCCGCCGACAGCGCCATATGGCTGTTGCCGAACCGCGCCCCGCCCTCGACCGCGCGATCGATCCCGCAGGCGGCGAACCAGGTGCTCCAGGTCGGAAGACCAGGCGCGACCAGCGAGGATTCGTCCTGGAGCAGCAGCGCCGCCGGGATCGCCGCCGGATCGGGCCAGGCCGCGGCCAGCTCGGGGCTGCAGACCGGAAAGGCGATCGCGCGCGCGATCGGCTCGCAATGCAGATCGGGATAGACGCCGTCACCGTAGCGCAGGCCGATATCGACCCCGTCGCGGTCGAAATCGCTCCGCTCGTCGCCACCGAAGAGACGGACCTGCATGCCGGGACGGCGGTCGAGGAACCGGCCGAGCCGCGGCGCCACCCATTTCGACGCGAAGCTCGGCATCGAACTGACCTGGAGCAGATGCGCGTCGAGATCGGCGACGTCGGAGATCAGCCGCTCCATCTCGGCGAACAAGGCGGTCAGGCGGGGCGCCAGCCTTTCGCCGGTCGCAGACAGCGCGATCGAGCGATGGCCGCGCAGGAACAACGGCGCGCCGACCCATTCCTCGAGCCGGCGGACCTGGACGCTGACCGCCGCCGGGGTCACGCCGAGTTCGCCGGCCGCGCCGGCAAAGCTCAGGTGGCGCGCGGCGGCGTCGAAGCTCCTCAGCGCGTTGAGCGGCAGGTTGCGGATCGGCGTGCCCATAATATTTGTCGTTCAGACGGCCAAAACTTGTCGTTTGTAAAGGCCCTGCCGCCGCCGCATCCCCGTTCGACCACCCGCCCGGAGAGTGTCGATGCGCATCCCCGCCTTGTTGTTGCTTGCCGCTTTCGCCTTGCCCGCCGTCGCGGCCACCCGCCCAATTCCGCCGGTCATCGCCGCCGCCGTCGCCGATCCCTCGCGGCCGCCCGAAGACATTGCCCGCGACGCCAACCGTAAACCCGGCGAGACGCTCGCTTTCCTGGACGTCAGACCGGGGATGAAGATCGCCGATTATATCGCCAATAGCGGCTATTTCACCCGCCTGTTCGCCGACATCGTCGGGCCGAAAGGCCATGTCCAGGCGGTCGAACTCGACGAGATCGTCGGCTTCGCCAACGTCGCCAAAGGTTATGCCGATCTCAAGACCTGGGCGGCGGGCCGCAAGAACGTGACGGTTACCACCACGCCGATCGCCGACAGCCTGAATTTCCCCGAGAAGCTCGACCTGTTCTGGATCGCGCAGAATTACCACGATCTGCACGACAAGTTTCTCGGTCCCGTCGATGTTCCGGCGTTCAATCGCAAGGTGTTCGCATCGCTCAAACCCGGCGGGCTCTATGTCGTGCTCGACCATTCCGCCGCTCCGGGTGCGTCCGACGACGTGACCGAGACGCTCCACCGCATCCAGGAGGATCGGGTGAAACGCGAGGTCGAGGCGGCCGGATTCGAGTTGGTCGGGGAGAGCCGATTGCTCGCCAACCCGGCAGACCCGCGGACGAAGAACGTGTTCGACGACTCGATCCGCGGCAGGACCGATCAGTTCATCCTGAAGTTCCGCAAGCCGCGGGGATAGAATGGATCAGGCTTCCTTCCTCCGGCTTAACCTTTCCTCGATCCACCAGTCATTCTGCCAGTCTGCATAGCCCAACAGAGAGCCTTGCTTTCGTTCGAGATCGTCGTTCCAATCGCCGACCCGGTCCCTGAATAGCGCGATGTAAGCATTGATACGCCATTCCTCCCCCGGCAGCGCGAAGTAGACGTCCCTAATACCGTCGAGGTCCGGCCGGCGTTCCTTGATGTGTGGCATTGGCGTATCGACGATCCGACGAACGAGCCGGCCCGAATCGACGAACGGCTCGAACGGCTCGAGATATTCATCGAACCATTCGTCCGGATAACCGCTCCCAAAGGCCGCCAACGGTTTCCGCCCTTCCAGCATGAGCGGGAGTTCGAACCCGGTGTGGATCATATAAGGGACGTCCGCGAACATCGCGGTGAACCTGTCGATCCCGGTATAATTGGCATCGGGCACGACGGGCGGCACGCACAGCTCGCCGATGCGGCGCATGTCCTCCGCCGAAAGATAGCGGTAGGAGCACCGCAACCCGGGATCGTCGTCGCTGTCCGGGGCGAGGACGTCACGAAGCGCGGAGATATCGGCGATCCGGACACGCCATTCAACGCAAACTGTCTCGGTTATGGGGTCGAAGCCCTGAAGGACGAAATCTTCGGAGCCGGGCTTCGTTGCGGTCATGTGGTACCGAATAAAGAGGCCGACGCCGAAGCTCCAGCAATTGGCCCGTTGCCCGGATTCGTCCCGGGTGATCGAATCACGAGCCCAGCTTATAAAACGCCGCCGCATTGTTGTAGAAGATGTCGCGCTTCTGCTCCTCGGTCAGGAAGGTCGCGGCCTCGACATGCTCGACGGCGAGGCCGATGCCGTCGGGCCAGTACATCTGGTCGGACCCGAACATGATGCGCTTGCCGAACCCTGCATCGACCAGCCGACGCAGATAATCGTGAAAGGCCGGCCGCGGCAGCAGCCAGGACAAAGCCCCGGTGTCGATATTGACGTTGTCGTAGAGCATCATCATCGCCTCGGCTTCCTCGACATAGGGCCAGCCGCTGTGCATCAGGTTGATCCTGAGCTTGGGATGCTTGTTAAGCGCGCCCTCGACCGTTTCGGGATGGCCGAACGCCGCGCGCGCCGAGCGGCAGCACGGATCGAAGGTCGTGCCCGCGGGCATCGTGCCGAGATGGATCGCGACCGGCACGTCGAATTCCTCGGCGAGCGCGAGATAGGGATCATATTTCGGGTCGCTGATCGACAGGCCGGCATATTGCGCGGTGACTTCGCCCAGCACCTTGAGCTTGCCCGAGGCGAAGGCGGCGCGGAGTGTTTCGAGCGGCGGCAGCGGCGTATCGTCCGACCCCCGGATGCCGGCGCCAGGCACGATCCGCGCCGGGTCACGATCGTGCCACTCATAGGCGGCCTGCAACCGGTCGCCGTCGCCGCCGCTGACCACGCCCTTGACGATATTGTACTTCCGCATCTGCGCCAGGCAGGCGGTGAGGTGATCCGCCCCGGTGACGATCGCGCTCTTCGCCCCGGTGATCGGGTTCACGATCGGAACCGGCAGCTTCATGGCCGCGGGATAGGCGTGCAGATGGACGTCGATGATCGGCTTGCGCGGCGCCGCGGCAGCGGACAGCGCGCCGGGAAGCGCAAGCGCCGCCACCGTTCCGCTACCATATTTCAGGAAATCCCTGCGTGCGATCTGCATGTCACCATCCCGATATGAGGCGCGTTTCCGCGCGGCCGGCCTGCGTTATCCGCTCCGCGGCGCGCGCGACATGACCCCGGAGGTCATGCGCCGGCAAATATCGCGAACTCTGAGGTCGCTAGCCGCGCGCCCCGATCGCTCATCCTTCCCATCGAGCGGTCCCGAGGCCATGTTGCGCCGGCAGTCGGCACCGAGAACGGGAAACGCGCATGATCGAGAACATCGTGATCCTCACGGGCGCCGGAATATCGGCCGAGAGCGGAATCGCGACCTTTCGCGGGCCGGGCGGATTGTGGGAGGGGCATCGCGTCGAGGATGTCTGCACGCCGCAGGCGCTGGCGCGCGATCCCGACCTGGTCCATCGCTTCTACGACCTCAGGCGCGCGGCGCTGGCCGGGGTCGAACCCAATGCGGCGCATCGCGCGCTGGCGCGGCTCGATGCCGAATGGCCGGGCGAGCTGCTGATCGCCACGCAGAATGTCGACGACCTGCACGAACGCGCCGGGGCGAAGCGGCTGCTCCACATGCATGGCGAGCTGAAATCGGCTTTGTGCGCGGCGTGCGAGGATCGCCGCGTGTGGGAGGGCGACCTGCCACCTGGGACCGAATGCCCCGCTTGCGGATCGCCGGCAGTGCGGCCCGATATCGTGTTCTTCGGCGAGATGCCGTACGCGATGGACCGGATCGAGCGCGCCATCACCCGCGCCGACCTGTTCGTGTCGATCGGCACATCGGGCGCGGTCTATCCGGCGGCCGGGTTCGTCCAGACCGCCAAATATCACGGCGCGCGGACGCTCGAACTCAATCTCGACCGCTCCGAAGGCAGCGCCTGGTTCCACGACAGCCGGTTGGGGCCGGCTGGTACGCTGGTGCCCGAGTGGGTCGACGGGCTGCTCGGCGAGAATGTTAAGCCCTGAATGGGGGCATTCGGACACGGCCGGCTATGACCGGAAATGGGTGGAAAGCTGCCATTAGCCGTTGAAGAACGTAGGGTCCCATCTGTCCTCTGGCAGTTTGCTCCGACAATCGAACGACTTTATGTAGGTTTTCCACTTGGCTTTGATCGCACGCTGTGTCGCTATCGGGGCATAGAAGCTGATCCCATGCGACAGCCAATATGCGTAGTATCGGCTCGTGCCCTTCGGTAGGTCGCGGACAAGATCGACGCGCTGCATGACGTAACCTACGGCGGGCGGTTCGGGATAACGGGGCAGAGCCGCGTAATCCTTTCGACTGATAGGGCCGTAAATATCGTGGTTGGTAAGCATCCGCAGCGCCCGCAGCAGATCGCCAGTTCGATTTGATAACCAGCCGTAAGGGCGCCCTTGGTCGCCCCCCACTTTACCCGGCTGGACGACAGGAAGTCGAAGTAGTTCATCGACTATCATCGGCAGCGCAGTGCAGCGTTGCCGGTCGAGAGCCTCGTAGTCTTTGAAGGTGGATGAGGACGTGCCAATACGCGCCAAAACAGATGATAGCTGATCAGACGGATTTGTCGGTTCGCCGAGACCCATTACCAATGCAGCTATTGCGAATAACGACATGGCGGTGTCCCAGTTAGCCCGGTGTCATTATCCGGGAGGACTTGATAGGGCGCAACTGAAACGTCCGCTATTGGGTCGCTTGCCGACAGACATCTTTCGTACGCCTCGCCGCCTAGACCGCCTCGCTCACCCCCGTCCGCGCACGGCGATCCACGCGAAGGTCGAACACGTCCGGGCGCGCATAATGGCCGTCGCTGTCGAGCGCGGCGAGTCCGCGGCCGATCGCCGTCAGGTCGAGATCGGCGAGGATGACGTCCGTGCCGTCGCCCGCCTGCGCCAGCACCGTCGCGTCCGGCGCGACGATCATGCTGTTGCCGAACTGGAGCTGGCCATCGGGCATGCCGAGGATCAGCGCCCGCGCATCGGCATCGCCACCAGTCCGCGCCAGCCCGTCGAGCAGGTCGTCGCGATGCTGGACGGTGCCCGCCGCCAGCACGAAGCAACGCCCCTCGAACGCGTAATGGCGCGACGCGATGGCATGGACCTCGCGCACCGTCGGCCAAGCCGCGACATGGACCGTTTCGCAGGCATGGTGCATTGCCACGCGCGCCGCAGGCATCCAATGTTCCCAGCAGATCAGCTGGCCGACACTGCCCCACGGTGCCTCGTGCACCTCCAGCGTCGATCCGTCGCCGCGCGCCCAGATCAGCCGCTCGCCATGCGTGGGCACGAGCTTGCGATGCGGCAGCGGCGGTCGGCCGGGCCGCATGATGAACTGCGTGTTGTAGAGCGAATTGCGCACGCGTTCGTGCGCGCCGACCGAGACGATCACGCCCGCACGGTCAACCAGCGCCTGGACCGGGTCGAGCCGCGGATCGGCGCCGCGTATCGCCTGGTCGAGCAGGATGGCGTGGATCGCCTGCGTCCCCTTTTGATCCCAGAGCGCGGCGCCCGGCGCCTCGTCGAGCCACAGGGGATAGCCGCCCAGGAACGTCTCGCCGAACGCGATCATCTCTGCGCCCTGATCGACCGCACGGGCGATGAGGTCGACCAGCCCGGGGATCGCCTCGCCGACCGCCAGGGGCAAGGGCGCCGCCTGGACGACTGCGGCACGCACGACGGTCATTCGACCCAGTCCAGCCCGATGTCGCGATAGACGTCGCGGTCCTCGTCCCAGCCCGGCTTGACCTTGACGTGGAGGTAGAGGTGGACCGGGCGGTCGAGCAATTCCTTGAGCTGCGCGCGCGACCGCGCCCCGATCTCCCTGATCCGGCTGCCGCCCTTGCCGAGCACGATCGCGCGCTGGGTCGGGCGTTCGACCAGGATCTGCTGGTGGATCTCGACCGACCCGTCCTCGCGCTCCTTGAACGCCTCGGTCTCGACCGCGCTGGCATAAGGCAGTTCGGCATGGAGCTGGAGGTAGAGCTGCTCGCGCGTCACTTCGGCGGCCAGCGCGCGCTCGGTCGCGTCGCTGACCTGGTCCTCGGGGAAATGCCACGGCCCCTCAGGCATGGCATAGGCGAGCGCCTGCTTGAGCTCGGGCAGCCCGTCGCCGGTCGATGCCGAGACGAAGAAGGTTTCGTCGAACGGAGTCAGCGCGTTCAGTTTCTCGGCATGGACCAAGAGGCGCGCCTTGTCGGCGACGTCGACCTTGTTGAGCACCAGGAACTTGCGCTCGGGCCGCCCCGCGATGCTCTCGGCGATCGGCACGACCTTGGGACCGAGCCCACCCTTGGCATCGACCACCAGGGCGATCAGGTCGGCCCCCTCGGTCCCGCCCCAGGCCGCCGCGACCATCGCGCGGTCGAGCCGGCGCTGCGGCTCGAAGATTCCGGGCGTGTCGACCAAAAGAATCTGCGTCTCCCCCTCGATCGCCACGCCGAGCAGCCGGGTGCGCGTGGTCTGCGCCTTGGGGCTGACGATCGCGACCTTCTGCCCGACCAGCGCATTGACCAGGGTCGACTTGCCCGCATTCGGCGCGCCGAGCACCGCGACAAGTCCGCAATGCTGGGTCACGAGCCGCACTCCCCACCCGTTCGCGCTGAGCGAGCGTGCAGATTTTCAGTGTGGCCGGCCAATAGCCGTCCGCCATTGCAGTGGCGCATATAGACCCAGAAGCTCATGCCATCGGCTTAGGAGGAAGTGCAGCCCTTCGACAAGCTAGGGCGAGCGGTTGTCAGTTGGCTACCTGGGCGAGAAGCGCACGCGCTGCCGCGGTTTCGGCTTCCTGTTTGCTCGACCCCTCCGCCTCGGCCTCGGCGAAATTGCCCAGGCTGACCCGGACGGTGAAGCGCGGCGCGTGATGCGGGCCCGACCGCGCGACGACCTCATAAACCGGCGTCTTGCGGTTGTGCGCGGCGGCCCATTCCTGCAGCGCGGATTTGGGATGTTGCGGCGCGCGCGCGTCGGCATGGACGCGGTCGGCCCAGCGCGCCCGGACGAAATCGCGGGCAGGTTCGAAGCCTGCTTCAAGGTAGAGCGCCCCGATCAGCGCCTCCATGACGTCGCCCAGCACGTTGTCGCTGTCGGCGGCGCCGTCGTCGCGCGCCTGCTTGCCCAGCCTCAGATACGGACGCACCCCGATCTCGCGCGCAACGTCGGCGCAGACCGCGCCGGTGACGAGCGCGTTGAGGCGTTTGGACAAGCTGCCCTCGGGCTCGTCCGGGAATAATTCGTACAGCCATTCGGCCATGGCGAGGCCGAGCACACGATCGCCGAGGAATTCGAGCCGCTCGTAATTGGCGCTGGTATGGCTGCCATGCGCCAACGCACGGTCGAACCGCGCGAGGTCGGCGGGGGCGTGGTCGAACGTCGCGGCGATCCAGCCGGCAAGGCTGGTGTCCTGGTCGCTCACGATGTCATCCCCTTGGTCAGGAAGGGTATCGCATAGGGAACTCGGACAATGTCATCCTTCGTCACCCCGGCCTTGTGCCGGGGTCCAACCCTCCACAAGGGAATATGACGGTTGTAGCGTGTTGGATGCCGGAACAAGTCCGGCATGTCGGTCAAGCTCGATTGAACGGCTCTGCCCACCCCAAATCCTTATGCGATAGCCCCTTGATCAGGGGAACCATCAGAACCCCTGCCCCATCCGGCTCCATCGCGCCGCGGTGAACCAGGTCCAGGGCAGCAGCCATTGCGCATTGCCGTCGGTCGACCAGAAGGTGAGGACTGCCTTGCCCTCGAGATTTTCCAGCGGGACCATGCCGATCGCGCCGCCTTCCTGCGCCGGGAAGCGGCTGTCGCCCGAATCGTCACGATTGTCGCCCATCAGGAAGACATGGCCGGCAGGCACGGTGTAGACGTCGGTGTCGTCGCGGTCGGGATATTCGCCGCGGTCGAGCACGTAATAGCTGACGCCGTCAGGCAACGTCTCCTTGAACTGCATGTAGCGGCAGATCGGCTTGCCCGCGCTGTCGGTCGCCTGGAATTCGTCCGGGCATTCCTTGCCCGCCGGATAGTTCGGCGTCAGCGGGATGGTGAAATCGGCGACGCGCACCTTGGGCACCGGCACACCGTTCAGGATCAGCTGACCGTGCCGCATCTGCACGGTGTCGCCGGGCAGGCCGATGACGCGCTTGATGTAATCCTGATCGTTGCCCGGCGGTGCCTTGAACACCACGACGTCGCCCGGCGCCGGGTTGCGGCCGAAGATGCGCCCGGGAATCAGCGGCACGCTGAACGGCAGCGAATGCTTCGAATAGCCGTAATTCCATTTCGAGATGAACAGATAGTCGCCGATATAGAGCCGCGGCAGCATCGACTGCGACGGGATCGAGAAAGGCGAGAACAGGAAGCTGCGGAAGATGACGACGACGAGGACCAGCTTGACGATGAAGCTGAGCGTGTCCTTCCAGTCCTCTTCCTTTTTGGGCTTCCTGGCGGGCGCAGGCGCCGGGAATTCGGCGGGCGCCGCGGCGGAATCGGACGCGGCGTCGGACGGGGTCGCCTGAGGTGTATCGGTCATGCCGGGCGGTTTGCGCATGCTGCCCGCGCGCGTCAAGCATACGTATCACCACGGCGGAGCGGCCTGGTTCCTTGAACGGGACGCGCGGAACGCCCATTGAGGCCCCCGGAGTCGAACAAGGAGCGCGTAGGCATGGCCGACTGGAGCGAGATCGAGGCGCTGACCCGCGTCCCCCTGACCAAGCTGTTCGCCGACGATCCCGAGCGGCTGGGCAAATATTCCGCCGATGTCGCCGGCATCCATTTCGACTGGTCGAAGACGCATCTGACCGACGAGGCGATCAAGGCATTCGAGAAGCTGGCCAAGGCGAGCGATCTTGCCGGCAAGCGCGAGGCCCTGTTTTCGGGCAAGGTGATCAACGTCACCGAGGATCGTGCGGTCACGCATACCGCCGAGCGCGGCGAGGGTGCCCCCGACGACGTCGCGCAGGCCCAGGCGCTGCATGCCCGGATGCGCGCGCTGATCGACGCGATCGAAGCCGAGGCGCTGGGGCCGATCCGCAACATCCTCCACGTCGGCATCGGCGGATCGGCGCTCGGCCCCGATCTGCTGGTCGACGCGCTCGGCCGCGAGTCGAACCGGTACGACGTCGCCATCGTCTCCAACGTCGATGGTCTCGCGCTGGAAGAGGCGTTCCGGCGCTTCGACCCGAGTGCAACCCTGCTCGCCATCGCGTCCAAGACCTTCACCACGACCGAAACCATGCTCAACGCCGAGAGCGTGATCGAATGGATGCAGGCAGGCGGGGTCGAGGACCCCTATGGCCGCGTCGTCGCGCTGACTGCCGACCCCGACAAGGCGATCGAATGGGGCGTCGACGAGACGCGCATCCTGCCCTTCGCCGATACCGTCGGCGGGCGCTATTCCTTGTGGTCGTCGATCGGCTTCCCCGCCGCGATCGCGCTCGGCTGGGATGCGTTTTCCGAACTGCTCGAAGGCGCGGCCGAGATGGACCGCCATTTCCGGCTGTCGGCGCTGCACGAAAACGTCCCCGCGCTCGCCGCCTTCGCCGACCTGCTCTACACCCAGGCGTTCGGCTGCGAGACGCGCGGCGTGTTCTGCTACGACGAGCGGCTGCGGCTGCTGCCGTCCTACCTTCAGCAGCTCGAGATGGAATCGAACGGCAAGGGCGCGACGATCGACGGAAAGCCGGTCGGACGTCCGACCGCGCCGATTACCTGGGGCGGCGTCGGCACCGACCAGCAGCATGCCGTGTTCCAGCTGCTCCACCAGGGCACCCACCTGGTCCCGCTCGAATTCGTCGGCGTGATCGAACAGGCCGATACGCTGAACGAGGATCACCACCGGAACCTGCTCAACAACATGTTCGCGCAAGGGGCGGCGCTGATGAAGGGGCGGGAAAATCCCGACAATCTCGCCCGCGCCTATCCCGGCGACAGGCCGTCGACGACGTTGCTGCTCGACGAACTCGATCCGCGCACGATGGGCGCGCTGATCGCCTATCACGAACATCGCGTGTTCGTGTCGGGCGTGCTGCTCGGGATCAATTCGTTCGACCAGTTCGGCGTCGAACTGGGCAAGGAAATGGCCAAGGCGGCGGCCAAGGGCGAGGGCGATTTCGACGTCTCGACCAGGGACCTGATCAAGCGGGCGTTCGGGTAACCCCCGCCGTCATGCCGGGCTTGTCCCGACATCCACCGTGCAGCAGGTCCCGCACCGCCGGGTAAATGGCACGGTGGACCCCGGCACAAGGCCGGGGTGACGAAAGCGGGGAGCGTTCGGGTGAAACTTTTCCCGTCATCCCAGCGAACGCTGGGATCTCGGGCGGGGAAATACGGCATGAAACCCCAGCTTTCGCTCGGGTGACGATTGGAAAAGATATGAGCGACTACGACTACGACCTGTTCGTCATCGGCATCGGCTCCGGCGGCACGCGCGCGGCGCGGGTCGCGGCGGCGCATGGCGCGAAGGTGGCGGCGGCCGAGGAATATCGCGTCGGCGGCACCTGTGTGATCCGCGGCTGCGTGCCGAAGAAACTGCTCGTCTACGGCGCCCATTTCGCCGAGGATCTGATGGACGCGCGGCGGTTCGGCTGGGAAGTCCCCGACTGCAAGTTCGACTGGAAGACGCTGACCGCCAACGTCTTCGAGGAAGTCGACCGCATCAGCAAGGCGTACAACACGACGCTCGACAGCCATCATGTCGAGGTCATCAACGAACGCGCCGAGCTGATCGGACCCAATACCATCCGCCTGGCATCGGGCCGCGAGGTCACGTCGAAATACATCCTCATCGCGACCGGCGCGCGCCCGCATATCCCGACCTGCCCGGGCCACGAATACGGCATCACCTCGAACGAGGCGTTTCACCTGGAAAGCGTGCCCGAACGCATCCTGATCGCGGGCGCCGGCTATATCGCCAACGAATTCGCCGGCATCTTCCACGAATTCGGCGCGAAGGTGACCTTGATCAACCGCAGCGATCAGATCCTGCGTGGCTATGACGAGCAGATTCGCGACCGCCTGCTCCAGATCAGCATGACCAAGGGGATCGATTTCCGCTTCAACGCCAAGTTCGAGGGGATCGAGAAGCAGGCCGATGGCAGCCTCAAGGTGTCGATGTCGAACCACGCGCCGATCGAGGTCGATTGCGTGATGTTCGCGACCGGCCGCGTGCCCAATACCGAGAATCTCGGCCTCGACGCGGCGGGTGTCGAGCTCAACGAAAAGGGCGCGATCCGGGTCGACGAGGACAATCGCTCGAGCGTCCCCAGCATCTTCGCGGTCGGCGACGTCACCGACCGCATCCAGCTCACCCCCGTCGCGATCCGCGAGGGCCAGGCGTTCGCCGACACGATCTTCGGCAACAAGCCGACCAAGGTCGATTATCATTGCGTGCCGGCCGCGGTGTTCAGTCACCCGCAAATGGCCGGGGTCGGGCTGACCGAAAGCCAGGCCAAGCAGAAATACGGCTCGGTGAAGGTCTATGTCAGCGACTTCCGCCCGATGAAGAACGTGCTCGCCGGGCGCAACGAGCGCGCGCTCTACAAGATGATCTGCGAAGGAACCTCGGGGAAGATCCTGGGCATTCACATGATCGGCCCCGAAGCGGCGGAAATCCTCCAGGCCGCGGCGGTCGCGGTAAAGGCGGGCCTGACCAAGGACGCATTCGACCAGACCGTCGCGCTGCATCCGACGATGGCGGAGGAACTGGTGCTGATGAAATAGGGGACGGAAGTCTTTAGATGGGCGTTTGCTGTGCGAGCTGAGCGACGCATCCGATGAGAGAATATCTGTTCGATCCGACCGCGACAGACCCGCGCTTGGACCGGGCAACTCAGCTCGCAAAAAACATCTACATCCTATTTGAAACTGCAAACGATTATTCGTCCGACCTCAGAGAGTTGGCGTTGCTCTCCGGCCGCCCGATCCACTCGTTCGCCGTAGACGCCGCCTTCGGGTCTATTCGACCAGAGACGTTCGCGAAAAAGCAGCTCATGAACTGGCAGAAGCTTCCAGCCGATCTCACGGACGCCGAGATGCTTGAAATGGCAGAGCGCATCGCCAATGTCCGTGGCGACGAGTTCCAGACGGAATACTGGCTCGCGTGCCTGAGCCTCAACACGGGCGACGAACGGATCAGCGACTTGTTCTTCTGGCCCGGTGAATATTTTGGCGACGGCGACAATTCCCGCGAATTGTCTGCTTCGGAAATTCTCGCCGTGGCGTTGAAATCGGGCGGCCGCCGATAAACTCCTCTCCCTTGGGGAGAGGAAGGGGCCCACTCGGCGCAGCCGAGTGGGAAGGTGAGGGCAGGTAGGAGGGCCTAGCGCTGCCCTCACCCTTCCGCCGCCTTCGGCGGCTCCCTCCCTCTCCCAGGGGGAGAGGGAAATTCAGCTCAACGCCACCCCCGAAATCGTGATCCGGTGCATCAGCCGGCGATGCCCCTGATAATCATTCATCGCGCAATGCCAGGTCGAGCGATTGTCCCAGATCGCGATCGAGCCGGGCGCCCATTGCACGCGGCACTGGAATTCGGGCTTCATCCCGACGCTGTAGAGATATTGGAGCAGCGGCATGCTCTCTTCGCGCGTCCAGCCTTCGAAATGGAGCGTGAAAGCGGGGTTCACGTACAGGATCTTGCGCCCCGTCACCGGGTGGCGGATCACGACCGGGTGGACCGCGGCGGCATGGATGTCATGGCCCTTCAGGTCGGCCGCCTGGTCGGTCTTCGCATAGATGCCGTCATGGCCGTAGATATGATCGGCCGAATGCACCGCGCGCAGTCCCTCGAGCGTCGCCTTCAGCCCCTCAGACAGCGAATCGTACGCCGCGCCCAGGCTCGAAAACAACGTGTCGCCGCCGCTCGGCGGGGTTTCCCGGGCAAGCAGGATCGATCCCATCGCCGGCACCTGGTCATAGCTGTGGTCGGTATGCCAGCCGCCGCCGATATTGGTAGTCTGGGTCTCCGCCTTGCGGACCTCGGCGATCTCCGGATAGCCGCCATTGGCCGGGAAGTAGTTGTTGACGTCGATCTCGCCCCAGCGGCGGGCGAACGCGATATGGTCCTCGGGCGTGAGGTCCTGGTCGCGCACGAACAGCACCCCGCGGTCGGCGACCGCGGCCTTGAGGGCGTCGATGCCGTCGTCGTCGAGCGTGCGCAGGTCGATGCCGCTGGCTTCGGCGCCGCAATGGTCGGTGATCGGGCGAATCTGCATGGTCTGTATCCCTCTCCTCGTTGGACCCCTTCTAGCCCGAGTCTTGCTCAGTAAATGCTACGATCGTAGCATTTGATAATGGAATTGCTCGACGCCCTGAAGCGCGGCCGCTGGTTTGCCGCGCTCGATCCCGCGCTGGCGGCGGCCCTGGTCGCGGCGGGACGCTTGGTGACGCTCGGCGAAGGGCAATGGATCTATGGCGAGGGCGATGAAGAAACAGGGTTGTGCCTGGTGGTCAGCGGCGTGCTGCGGCTGGAGGCGAGCGTCGGGCCGGATCGCGACGTATTGATCGGCCTCGCCGGCCCAGGCCAGGCGATCGGCCAGTCGCGGCGGTTCGGCGGCGGCCGGCGCATCGTCACCGCGCGCGCCCAACGCGCCGCGCGCGTGCTGCTGGTGCCCGATGCGGTGCTGCCGGGGATCGCGGCCTCTATTCCCGGAGCATGGGCCGGGATCGTGTCGCTGCTCTACGACCAGCTCGATGCCGCGGTGCATGGCGCCGCGCTCAACCTCAGCCTCGCGCCGCGCCAGCGGATCGCGATCCGGCTGGCGCAGCTCGCCGACGAGAGGGGCGAGGTCGCCGCCACCCAGGTCGACATTGCCGAGATGTGTGGGTTGAGCCGCAAGTCGGCGAGCGGGCATATCCTGGCGTTGGCGGCAAAGGGCTGGGTGGAGCCGGGGTACCGGTCGCTGCGGGTGCTCGATGCGGCGGCGCTTCGGGGATTTGCCGGAATGTAGGCCGATCGAACTCCCCTCCCTTTCAGGGAGCGGCTGGGGGTGGGTGCGCGCGCATAAGGCTCGCATAGGCCTCGAGGCGCCGCTCGCCAAAACAGCGTCCGCCGAGGCATCGAGCCTCGCCCGACGCTTACCCACCCCTTGATCCCCTCCCTGAGAGGGAGGGGACGGGAGCACCTAGGGTTCGATCACGATCTTCCCCACCATGCGGCTGTCGCGCATCGCCTCGAACGCGGCGCGCCAGTCGGCAAGCGGATAGCTTCTGTCGACGCGCGGGCGGATGCGCCCCGACGCCGCCATCGCCCAGATCGCGTCCTGATTCTCGCGCCCCTTGTCCGGAAACCGCCGCCCATATTCGCCGGCGCGCACGCCGATCACCGAGAACCCCTTGATGAGCGGCATGTTGGTGGCAACGGTCGCGATCCGGCCCGAGGTGAAACCCACGACCAGCAGCCGCCCGCCGAACGCGATACAACGCGTGCTCTCGTCGAACACGTCGCCGCCGACCGGATCGACGATCACATCGGCGCCGCCGCCGGTCAGGTCCCTGACCGCCTCTCGGAAACCTGGCGCGGGGAGCGTGGCGTCGACGGCATAGTCGGCGGCGACCCGCGCCAGTTTCTCCGCCGAACGCGACGTGGCGATGACGCGGGCACCCAGCGCGTGCGCGAGATCGACCGTGGCAAGGCCGACCCCGCCGGTCGCACCATGGACGAGCACCCATTCGCCCGGTTGTACCCGGGCGCAGCGGACCAGCGAAACATAAGCGGTATTGTACGCCGCGCCGATGCTCGCCGCCGCGGCAAGATCGAGATCGTCCGGAATGCGCCGGACACCCCGGGCGTCGGCAGCGACGAATTCGGCGAACCCGCCCACCCGGGTATTGGCGACGACGCGGTCCCCCGGCGCGAAGCCGCTGCCGGGATCGGCGGCGACCACCTCTCCCGCGACTTCCATCCCCGGCACGAAGGGCAAATCGGGCTTCAGCTGATACTTGCCCTCGGTCATCAGCAGGTCTGGAAAGTTGAGCGCGGCCGCGCGAACGCGGATCAGCACCTGCCCCTCCGCCCGCGCGGGGTCGGGCAGATCGGCCAGCGCGCAGCCGGCGAAATCTGGGGCGAGTTGGGAAACGACCAGCGCCTTCATGACGCCGCTCTCCAATACCGGCCGCCGCCGGTCAACAGGTTGCACATTGCAACGAAGATGATAGCCCTGTCCGCAAGGGAGAGCGACATGACGGACACGGTTCTGGTCACCGGCGGCAGCGGCTATATCGCCGGCTTCACCATCCGGCAGCTGATCGAACAGGGCTGGACGGTCCGCACCACGATCCGCAGCCTGAAACGCGAAGCGGAGGTCCGAGACTGGCTGAAGGTCGACAATGACCGCCTGTCCTTCGTTGCCGCCGACCTGACCAATGATGCCGGCTGGGCGGAGGCGATGGCCGGATGCAGCCACGTCGTCCACATGGCCTCGCCGATCCCGGCGCATCACGTGAGGGACGAAAACGAGCTGATCGTGCCGGCGCGCGACGGCGCGCTTCGCGCGCTGCGGTTCGCGCGCGACGCCGGGGTCACGCGGCTGGTGATGACCTCGTCGGTGGCGGCGATCTTCTACGGCCGTACCGCGGACAAGGAGAGTTTCACCGAGGCCGACTGGACCGATGTCGGGGCAGGCGGCGTGTCGGCCTATGCCAAGTCCAAGACCATCGCCGAACGCGCCGCGCGCGACTGGATCGCGGCCGAGGGCGGCAGCCTGGAATTCGTCACGGTCAATCCGGGGCTGGTGCTCGGGCCGTTGCTCGGGACCGATTTCTCGCCATCGCTCGAAGCGGTGAAGCGCGTGCTCGAAGGCGCCTATCCGGCGCTTCCCGATCTCGGCTTCAATCTGGTCGACGTGCGCGACGTCGCCGATCTCCATATCCGCGCGCTGACAGCGCCCGACATGAGCGGCGAACGCTTCATGGCGGTGGCGCCGCACGGTTTCCTGCGGCTCGCGGAGATCGCGACGATCCTGCGCGAGCGCCTGCCCGATCATGCCGGCAAGGTGCCGACGCGGCGCATGCCCAACTGGATCATGCGCATCGTGTCGCTGTTCGATCCGGTCGTGCGCCAGATGATCGGCGAGCTCGGCAAGACGCGCCACGTGGAACCGACCCACGCGGTGCAAAAGCTCGGCTGGCACCCGCGCCCCGCCGCCGACAGCGTGGTCGACACCGCGCGCAGCCTGATCGAGATGGGCGTGTCGAAGGTCTGAACGGGGCGGACTGGACGGGCTCACGCGCGCCACCCATCTTCCCGCCTGTATTGAAGGAGAGCGGCGATGGTGAGCACGTCGAACGACGGCATTATGACGGAATATCTCGTCAAGTACCGGATCATCAAAAGCGGCGCCCGCAGCCGCCCGACCGACTTGCTCGAAATGCTCTATATCACGGACCGCTATCGCGCCGGCGACGACCTGCGTGAAGCACGGGACGGCTACGACATTTCGGTGTGGCGTGGTGTCGATGCACGCGACATCGAGATCCGGCTGGCTGCCCTCGACGATTTCATGGCGCAACTGGCGCGCGACCGTGCGGCGATGTGGGGCCTGAACTGAGCGGCGCCCGGACCGCGATCACTTCCGCCTGGTCAGCGCCTTGAAGACTTCGGACGGTCCGCCGGCCAACGATGCCGCGATGATGAACGCGACAGCGACCGGCGCAAGCAATACCGCCAGCATGATGCTCACCAGTGCGGATTTCCTTGGCGGTGCGGAGTCCATGGGCGCATGGATACCAGCTTCGCCGCCAATTCGAAAAGGAAAGGGCGCCGACGATGGTCCCGCCGGTGCCCTTCCGGTCACGTGTTACGCGCTCACCAGATGTGGACGCGCTTTTCGGGCGGCAAATAGAGCGCATCGCCCGGCTTGATGTTGAATGCCTTGTACCAGGGATCGAAGTTGCGGACGACGCCGTTGACCCGGAACTTGGCCGGCGAGTGCGGATCGGTCAGCAGCAATTGGCGCTGCAGTCCCTCGCGCAGCTTCGCCTGCCACGCCTGGGCGTAGGACAGGAAGAAGCGCTGATCGCCGGTCAGCCCGCCGATCACCGGCGCCTTGCCGTGTTTTGCCTGATAAAGCTGATAGGCGGCATAGGATGCCTCGATTCCGCTCAGGTCGCCGATATTCTCGCCGAGCGTCAGCTTGCCGTTGACCTTGGTCCCCGGGATCGGCTCGTACGTGTCATATTGCGCGGCCAGCGCGGCGGTGTGTTCGCCATAGGCCTTTTTCGACGCCGCGCTCCACCAATTCTCGAACTTGCCGGTCGGCCCGAACTGGCTGCCCTGGTCGTCGAAACCATGGCCCATTTCGTGGCCGATGATCGCCCCGATCGCCCCGTAATTGACCGCGGGGTCCGCGTTCGGATCGAAATAGGGCGGCTGCAGGATCGCCGCCGGGAAGGTGATCTGGTTGGCGAGCGGATTGTAATAAGCGTTCACCGTCTGCGGCGTCATCGCCCACAAGCTGCGGTCGACCGGCTTTGGAAAACGCTGCAGGTCGAGCTGATGGTCGAATTCGGCCGACCGCATGGCGTTGCCGAGCAGGTCGCCGCGCACCACCTTGAGCGACGAATAGTCGATATATTTCACCGGATGGCCGATACGAGGCTCGAACGCTGCCAGCTTGGCGAGCGCCGCCTTCTTGGTCGCGTCATCCATCCAGGTCGAGTTGCGGATCTTCTCGCCATAAGCGGTGCGCAGGTTCTCGATCAGCTCGGCCATCTTGGCCTGGCTCGACGCCGGGAAATATTGCTCGACATAGAGCTTGCCGACCGCTTCGCCCAACGCGCCGTTGGTCAATTGCACCCCGCGCTTCCAGCGGTCGCGCTTGACCTTCACGCCCGACAGGGTCGCCGAATAGAAATCGAACCGCGCGTCGTCGAACGCCTTGGGCAGGAAGGTGGCATGGTCGCTGACGAAGTGGAAGGCGAGATAGTCCTTCCAGGTCTGCAGCGGCGTCGCCGCCATGATCTTGCCCATCGCGGTGAGCGCGGTGTTGTTCGCCATCAGCACCTTGGGCGACGAATCGAGTCCGGCGGTCTTGAGCATGAGCGCCCAGTCGAATTCGGGCGCCTTGGCCTTCAGGCCGGCCAGATCCTCGGGATCGTTGAGCTTGGCGATGTCGCGGCTCTGTTCGGGCGACCATTGATCCTTGGCCATCGCGGTTTCGAGCGCGAAGATCGCATCGGCCTTGGCGCCGGCGTCGGGAATACCGGCCAATTCCTGAATCTGCTGGATATAGGCGCGATACGCCTTGCGGAAGCCGTCATACTTCTCGCCCTGCAGCAGGTAATAATCGCGCGGCATGCCCAGGCCGCCTTGGCCGACGACCGCGGTATAATGCTCGGGGTCCGACAGGCTGGGGATCGTGCCGAGCTCGACCGGCGAGGCGTAACCGGTGCTGGCGAACAACGTCTGCAGGCCAGTAAGGTCGTTCACCGCCGCGATCTTCGCCAGATAGGGCTGAAGCGGCGCGGTGCCCTTCGCCTCGATACCCGCTTCGTCCATCCAGCTGGCGTAGAAGTCGCCGACCTGCTTGCCGGTCGCACCATATTTGTCGGGATTGGCGGCCATGTCGTCGAGGATCTTGCGGACATTGGCCTCGGCCTCGTCGCTCAGGATGTTGCCGTAGCCGACCGAGCCCTTGTCGGCGGGAATCTCGGTACGCTTGGCCCAGGCGCCGTTGGCATAGGTCCAGAAGTCGTCGCCCGGCTTGACCGCCTTGTCCTGCGTGGTGAGGTCGATGCCGAACGCGCCATAGCGCGGACCGGATGCGATCGCCGCTACCGCCGGAATGGCCAACGCCAATGCCGCGGCGCCGAGTGCCAGCCGCGTCATCTTCTTGTGCTTGATCATGAAAACTCCCGCCCTATGTGTATTACGAAACTATAGCGGCGGCCGGGCGGGGGTGCAATCGACTTCGCCCGCAAATCCTGTCAGTCATATCGGCATGATGGCGCGCGACATCGGACGCAAGGTCAGAACGCTGGCGGGGATCGGGTGGCGGCGGCAGGCGCTCGTCGTCGAGGCGTCGGCCAGCATGCTCGCCGCGCGGCTGACCCTGCTGCAACCCTTTTCGCGCGTCGCCCGGCGGCTGGGCGAATTCGTCGCGCCGGCCGATCCGCGCGTCGCCGAGCGGGCGGCGCCGACCACACCGGATGATGCCGCGGCGGCGCGCGCGATCGGCTGGGCGGTACGCGCCGCGGCGCCGTTCATGCCGTTCCGCTCGGTCTGCCTGCAACAGGCGATGGCGGCGCAGGCCATGCTTCGTCGCCGGGGAATCGCATCGGTGATGCATTTCGGCGCCAGCCCGAGCGGCAAGCGCGCGATCGACGCGCATGCCTGGCTCGACGCGGCAGGCGTCAAGGTGACCGGCTATCCGATACCGCCGGACATGGGGAAGATCGCCTGTTTCGTTTGAAGGCAACAGATCTCGACCGTCATGCCGGGCTCGTCCCGGCCTCCACCGCGCACGACGTCACAGCTCGGTTGGAGAGAAATGAGCTCGGTACAAGCCTGTTCTGAATACCGCCACGGGGCGGCGTCGAAGATCCCCGGATGATAGCTGGCTACCCGGAGAGTCCCTGGCGATATGCCGCGGTCATATCGGCATCAAAGGTTGTGAAGATTACCTGTTCGATGCGCTGATCGGCGGCCAACCCCGCTCTTACCTCGCGCACGGCGATCGCCACCGCTTCTGCCATCGGGTAGCTATAGGCACCGCAACTGATCGCAGGAAAAGCCAGCGTGCAGAGGTGGTGGTCGCGGGCGAAATCGAAGGAGCGCCGGTAGCAGCCAGCCAGCTGCTCGGGTTCGCCGCGATGGCCGCCGCGCCAGATCGGGCCGACCGCATGAATGACGTAGCGCGCCGGCAGGTCGAACCCGGGTGTGATCTTCGCGTCTCCGGTCGCGCAGCCACCAAGCTTGCGGCACGCCTCGAGCAGCCCAGGACCCGCGGCATCATGAATCGCGCCATCGACACCGCCACCGCCCAGCAATGTCTCGTTGGCAGCGTTGACGATCGCATCGACGGCCAGCGTCGTGATATCGGCCTGCCGGATGGATATCCGACCAGCCATCACCCCACCCGGTTCTTGACCAGGTCGTCGACCACCGAGGGGTCGGCGAGGGTCGAGGTGTCGCCCAGGCTCGACACGTCGCCTTCGGCGATCTTGCGGAGGATGCGGCGCATGATCTTGCCCGAGCGCGTCTTGGGCAGGCCCGGCGCGAACTGCACCGCGTCGGGTGAGGCGATCGGGCCGATTTCGGTCCGCACCCATTGCACCAGTTCCCGGCGCAGTTCCTCGGACGATTCCTCGCCGGCGTTGAGCGTCACATAAGCGTAGATGCCCTGCCCCTTGATGTCGTGCGGCATGCCGACCACCGCCGCCTCCGCGACCTTGGCATGGAGCACCAGCGCGCTCTCGACCTCGGCCGTGCCCATGCGGTGGCCGCTGACGTTGATGACGTCGTCCACCCGGCCGGTGATCCAGTAATAGCCGTCTTCGTCACGGCGGCAGCCGTCGCCGGTGAAATATTTGCCCGGATAGGTCGTGAAATAGGTCTGGAAGAAGCGGTCGTGATCGCCCCAGACGGTACGCATCTGGCCCGGCCAGCTCCTGGCGATGACCAGATTGCCCTCGGTCGCGCCGTTCAGCACATTGCCTTCGGTATCGACGATCTGCGGGTCGACCCCGGGGAAGGGAAACGTCGCGCTGCCGGGCTTGAGGTCGGTCGCACCGGGCAGGGGCGTGATCATGTGCCCGCCGGTCTCGGTCTGCCACCAGGTATCGACGATCGGGCAGCGGCTCTCGCCCACCACCTCATGGTACCAGCGCCATGCCTCCGGGTTGATCGGCTCACCCACGGTGCCGAGCAACCTGAGCGACGCGCGGCTGGTCTTGGTCACATAGTCGTCACCCTCGCGCATCAGCGCGCGGAGCGCGGTCGGCGCGGTATAGACGATCTCGACCCGATGGCGGTCGACCACTTGCCAGATGCGGCTGGCGTCGGGCCAGTTGGGCACGCCTTCGAACATCACGCTCGTCGCGCCGTTGGCGAGCGGGCCGTAGAGGATGTAGCTGTGCCCCGTCACCCAGCCGATATCGGCGGCGCACCAATAGACCTGGCCCGGTCGGTAGTCGAACGTCAGCTCATGGCTGAGGCTGACCCAGACGAGATAGCCGCCGGTCGTGTGGAGCACGCCCTTGGGCTTGCCGGTCGACCCTGAGGTATAGAGGATGAACAACGGATCCTCGGCACTCATCGGCTCGGGGCGGCACTCGGCCGCCGCCGCATCGACCAGGTCGTGATACCAGAGGTCGCGATCGCCCATCGCGACATCGCCGCCAGTCGCCTTGATCACGATGACCTTGTCGAGGCCGGGCGCGTGCCCGCGGGCGGCGTCGACATTGGCCTTGAGCGGGACCTTCTTGCCGCCGCGCCGCCCTTCGTCGGCGGTGACGACCAGGGTCGATCCGCAATCCTCGATCCGCCCGGCCAGCGCTTCGGGCGAAAAGCCGCCGAACACCACCGAGTGGATCGCGCCGATCCGTGCGCAGGCCAGCAACGCCACCGCCGCTTCGGGGATCATCGGCAGGTAGATGGTAACGCGGTCGCCCTTGCGCACGCCCTGGTCCTTCAGCGCGTTGGCGAAGCGGCAGACGTCGCGGTGGAGCTCGCGATAGGTGATCCGTCGCGGCTGTTCGGTGGGCTCGTCGGGTTCCCAGATGATCGCAACGGTATCGCCCCTGGCCGCGAGATGCCGGTCGAGGCAATTGGCCGAGACATTGAGCACCCCGTCGGCGAACCAGTTGATGTGGAAATCGGCCGCATCGAACGACCAGTCGCCGGCGATCTCCGGCCGCTTGATCCAGTCGAGCCGGCGCGCCTGTTCGAGCCAGAAGCTGCCGGGATCGGCCAGGCTGCGGCCGTAGAGCTTTTCGTAGCCGGCACGCGTGACCTTCGCATGTTTGGCCCAGTCGGCGGGAACCGGATAGACGCTCTGCTCTGACATCAAGCTCTCCCTGGAGCAGCCGCGCGGCCAGCGAACCCGCACCCCGCTCCAATCATTGGTGGCCGCATCGCCGTTTGCGGGGAACCGGCGCCCGCCGTCCCGTGCGATGCTCGAACGCGGCCCCTATTGGCGGCAGCGATGCATGGTTGGCAAGCGCCGCCGCGTCGTGTCACGATGCCAAAAAAGGGGAAACGATGGACGACGATCCGAACGACCACCCGATGCACCATGGCGCCCCGGCGCACGCGCTCGAACGGCTGGTGTTCTTTTCGGACGCGGTATTCGCGATATCGATCACGTTGCTGGTGATCGAACTCAAGGTGCCGGCGCTGCCGCGCGGCGCCTCGAGCGAGGAGTTCCTGATCGCGCTGGCCGGGCTGACGCCGCATTTCGCTGGCTTCTTCGTGTCGTTCTTCGTGATCGGCGCGTTCTGGAGCGGACATCATCGCGCGTTCGACTGCGCGCGGCACTGGTCGCCCAGATTGCTGCTGCCGAACCTGTTCCTGCTCTGCTCGGTCGCCGGCATGCCGTTCTTCACCGCTTTCCTCAGCGACTTCTACGGTAGCCTGGTGCCATCCGCCGCTTATTGCCTCTGGCTGTTCTTCGTCGCGGTCTGCAATCTGTGGAACAACAGCATGGCGATCACGGCACCGGTCGCGGCGAACGATCTCGACCCCGAATATGCCGCGCTGATCCGGCGCCGCGGCTGGGCGGTGATCCTGGGCACGCTGACCGCGCTCGCCTTCTGTTTCGTCAATCCATGGCTGGCACAGCCGGCCTTGCTGTCGATGCCATTGTGGCGCAAGCTGCTCGAACATCTCCACCGTCGCGGGACGCTGAAGACGGTGTGAGCGGCAGAATATCTCCCCTCCCCTCAAGGGAGGGGAATTCGGGAGTCACCCGAATTTCTGCCGCAGTTCCAGCATCGCCAGCGCCGCCTTGGCCGCGCCGCCCCCCTTGTCGGCCTGGTCGGGATCGGCGCGATGGATTGCCTGTGCCTCGTTCTCGGTGGTGAGGATGCCGTTGCCGATCGCGATGCCGTCCATCGTCAGCGCCATGATGCCGCGCGCGCTTTCGTTCGCGACGATCTCGAAATGGTAGGTTTCGCCGCGGATCACCACGCCGATCGCGACATAGGCGTCGTAGCGGCCGGTCTCCGCCGCCAGCGCGATCGCACCGGGGACTTCGAGCGCGCCGGGCACGGTCACCGTCTCGTGCGCGTGCCCCGCCTGCTCGATCGCGCGGCGGGCGCCCGCCAGCAGCATGTCGTTCAGATGGTCGTAGAAGCGCGCCTCGACGATCAACACGCGTGCCATCAGTCCAATCCCCCCAGGTCGATCGCCCGCTCGCCGACGATCGACAGACCATAGCCATCGAGCGCGACCAGAATATGGTGGGTGTTGGTCAAAAGCACCATGTCCTCGACGCCCAATTCGGTCAGAATCTGCGCGCCGACGCCGTAATCGCGCAATTCGTCGGGCATCGGACCGGGCCCGCCCGCCTTGCGCTGCAAGGCCTGACTGAACCCCTCCGCGCCCGACGGCGACAACAGGACGACGACGCCCGACCCCGCCTCGCCGATGATTTCCATCGAGCGTTCGAGCAGGCCGCGGCGCTTGCCGTCCTCTCCGAACATGTCGGCGAAGACGTTCATCGCGTGCATCCGCACCAGGGTCGGCTTGTCGGGGTCGATCCGGCCCTTGATCAGCGCGATCTGCTCGGTGCCGGTCGCCTTGTTGTAATAGGTCCTCGCGATCCACTCGCCGCCCCAGCGGCTGGTGAAGCGCGCCTCGGCGCGGCGTTCGACGAGGTGATCGTGCTGGCGGCGATAGGCGATCAGGTCGCGAATCGTGCCGATCTTGAGCTTATGCTCCTGCGCGAAGGCGATCAGGTCGTCCATCCGCGCCATCGTGCCGTCGTCCTTCATGACCTCGCAGATCACGCCCGACGGATTGAGCCCGGCGAGCCGCGCGACGTCGACCGCCGCTTCGGTATGGCCGGCGCGGACCAGCACGCCGCCGTCGCGCGCGATCAGCGGGAACACATGGCCGGGCGAGACGATGTCCGCGGGGCCCTTCGAGGCGTCGATCGCGACCGACACGGTGCGCGCGCGGTCGTGCGCCGAGATGCCGGTGGTGATCCCTTCGCGCGCCTCGATCGACGCGGTGAAGGCGGTGCCGTGACGGGTGCCGTTGTTGCGCACCATCGGCTCGAGTTCGAGCTGCTTGATCCGCTCCTCGGTCAGGGTCAGGCAGATCAGGCCGCGCCCGAACCGCGCCATGAAGTTGATCGCATCCGGCGTCGCCATCTGCGCCGGGATGATCAGGTCGCCTTCGTTCTCGCGATCCTCGTCATCGACCAGGATGGTCATGCGGCCGTTGCGGGCTTCCTCGATGATCTCCTCGATCGGCACCAGCGCCGGGCGCTTCTCGCGCCGGTCGAGGTAGAGTTCGAGCTTGCGCAGGGTGTCGGCGGTCGGGTTCCATTCCGGCTCGTCGAGCGTGCGCAGCGAATTGGCGTGGAGCCCGGCGGCGCGGGCGAGCCCCGAACGCGAAATGCCGCCCGAGGAGACGAGATCGCGAACGCGATCGATCAGGATGGTGCTCATTCGACTCGAATATCACATTACAATGTGATGAGTCCAGAAAGAGTTCACATTGCCTTGCGGTCTGCGTTGCCAGCCTGCCGCGGCACCGGGCCGGCGTCGTCACTTTTCGACGAGCGACCGCATCCGGCTGAGATAGCGCGCCAGCACGTCGATCTCGATATTGACCGGCTGGCCGGCTTCCAGGGTGCCCAAGGTCGTCACCGCCTGGGTGTGCGGAATCAGATTCACCGTGAAATCGGTGCCCTGGGGGCCATCGCTCACATTGTTGACGGTCAGCGACACGCCATCGACCGTAATCGAGCCCTTGGCGGCGACATAGGGCGCGAGATCGCGCGCGATACGGAAGGCGATCGTCTTCGAATCGCCGGCCGGATCGACCCGTACGACCTCGGCAATGCCGTCGACATGCCCCGTCACGATATGCCCGCCGAGTTCGTCGCCCAGTTTCATGGCGCGTTCGAGGTTGAGCTTGCGACCCTCGCTCCATTGCCCCTGCGCGGTGCGCGACACGGTTTCGCCCGAAATGTCGACGGTGAACCAGCCCGGCCCCTTGTCGATCACGGTCAGGCACACGCCCGAACACGCAATCGACGCGCCTAGATCGACATGGCCGGTATCGTAAGCGGTCGCGATCACCGCGCGCAGGTCGCCGCGATGCTCGATGCTGCGGATCGATCCGACGTCGGTGATGATGCCCGTGAACATCTGAAGCTTTCCCTGGGTGCGGCCCTCAGCGGGTCCGGTCGTAGATTTCGAGGCGATCGATGCCCAACATCCGCGCGTCGTGCAACCGCCAGCGGCCATGCGCCCCGGCGAGACCGTCCAGGCCGATATCGCCGAGCGCAGGTCGGCCGCCGCCGATCAGGATCGGCGCGCGATAGAGCAACAGGCGATCGACCAGGTCGTCGGCCAGGAAGGCCGATGCGGCGCCCGCGCCACCTTCGACCAGCACGTGATCGATGCCAGCGAGCCGGGCGATCGCCCCAGGCGATTCGACCCAGTCGAACGGCGCGCGGTCGTCATGATGGCGCGTCAGCAGCAACCGGCGCGGGCTGCGCTGTTCGAGACCTCCCAGCCGCACGTCGAGCCTGGGCGTATCGGCCTCGACCGTGCCGCGGCCGACCAGGATCGCCTCGTGCCGCGCGCGTTCGAGATGCGCATGCGCGCGCGCCGCCTCGCCGGTGATCCATTTCGATTCGCCGTCGGCGCGCGCAATGCACCCGTCGAGCGACGTCGCGAGCTTGAGCGTGACGAGCGGGCGGCCGAGCGCGCGGCGTGTCAGGAACCCGGCCATCGACCGCCGTGCTTCGTGCGCCATCACGCCTTCGGTCACCGCGATGCCGGCGGCACGCAGACGGGCAACTCCCGCGCCGTCGGCACGCGGGTCGGGGTCGCCGAGCGCGATCACCACCTCGGCGACGCCGGCCGCGATCAGCAGGTCACTGCACGCCGGGCCGCGCGCAGAGCGATGCGCGCAAGGTTCGAGCGTGACATAGGCGGTCGCCCCCCGCGCCGCGTCGCCCGCCATGTCGAGCGCCATCGCCTCGGCATGCGGCCGCCCGCCGGGCTGGGTCCAGCCGCGGCCGACCACGGCTCCGTCGCGCACGACCACGCAGCCGACATTGGGATTGGGCGCCGTCCGCCCCCGCCCGCGCTCCGCCAGCGCCAACGCGGCACCCATGAAGCGCGGGTCGTCCTTGTGGTTCAACATGGCTGAACCGCATGCGGCACCGGCCCGCTCCCCCACCCGGCCACCCATAAAATACTGCCGTTGGGTAGCCGGGTGGGGGAGCGGGCCGATGCCGTGATCAGCGGAGCTGACAAAGAATCTACAGCCAAGGCGACAGCTTGTCGTTCAGGCGCTTGAACGCGGCCTTGTTCTCGTCGTCGAGCTTCTTCTGCTTGGCGGCGAGTTCGTCCTTCTTCGCCTGGTCGATCTTCTGCTGGGCGATGATCTCGGCATCGGTGCGGTCGGCGCGCCATGACTGGACGTAGATGATGGTCGGCCGCTGCCACTCCCGCTGGACGGTCGACCCGGCGGCGAAGCCCGCGACGATCAGGATGCAGAGCATCAGCGAGCCGAACAGGATGAAGATCTCATGCTTCCGGCGCGTGCCGAGATAGCGGCGCAGATCGAGCAACGCGCGAAACGGATTGAAACGGCCGAGGAAGCTGCCCATGCCGTCAAGATAGGCGCGGGACGGCGAACAGGCCAGCCCCGCGCCCGTAACGGTCACTGATCCTCGATCTTGAACAACAGGCTCATCACTTTCCATTGCTCGATCGGCACGCCGTCCTTGGTCGCGGGCTTGAACCGCCACTTGCCCAGCGCCTGGCGCTGCGCGGCCGCGAAGAAAGCGTCCGACGCGGCCGATACCTTCTCGACCTGTTTCACCCGACCGTCGGTGCCGATCAGCACGCGCAGCACCACCCGGCCGCTATTGCCCGCGCGCTGCTCCTCGGGCGGATAGGGCGGCTGGAGCATGTTCTGGTAGTGCGGATCGACGAAAGCATCGATCATCACGGGTTTGGCCACCGGCGTCGGGATCACCATGGGTATCGGATCGGGGTTGGTCCCGATGCTACCAGCTGTCGGTCCGGGCGGCGGCGTCAAAGTCAGATCGATCGGCGGCTGGTTGCTGATCGGCGGCGGATTGACCAGAGGCGGCGTGTAGACCTGTTCTTTCGGCGGAGTCTTGATCTTGGGCTGCGGCTGAGGATCGAGCGGCGGAGGAGGCGGCTGATCCACGGGGTATGCGGTGAATGTCTTGTCTCGCGTCAGAGCGGTGGTGATCTGCAGCCCCAGCGCCAGCGCGATCACGGGGGCCGCGGTCAGCCCGAGCGCCAGCGCCATGCTCCCCGGCCTGAACGCCGGGCCTGCGCCATAACGGTCGCCATAAGTCGGCATATCGTCTCTCCTCGCACGGCCATGGATGCCGCGACTCAGTTACGATACAACATTACATCAAATGATACAAGGTATCATCAATCAGCCGGGCGCCGGCGGTTGTTTCGGCAAGGCTGAGACGTTTGCGGTGCCGCCCTCCGCGGTTGTTCCAAGATGCCGCGCGTCGCCGGAACCTTGGCCTGCTCCGCCCGACTCAGCGAAGCTCAATACGACCCGAGACGCGCCAGCGCTCGATCGCGGCCGATCAGCGGGAGCAGCGCGGCCATGTCGGGACCGTGATCGCGCCCGGTCAGCGCGCGGCGCAGCGGCAGGAACAGCGGCTTGCCCTTGCGCCCGGTCTCGTCCTTGAGCGCCCCCGTCAGCGCGTGCCATGGATCACCCGTCCAATCGATCGTGCCGGCGATGCGATGCGCCGACGCGAGGAAATCGCGATCGTCGGGGTCCACCGCAGTCGTCACCGGTCCCTCGACCACGTGCCACCAATCGGCGGCACCCGCGACCGTCGTCAGGTTGGGACGGATCGCTTCCCAGGCGGCGGAATCCATGCCCACCGGCACGCGGTCGGCGACCGCGGCAAAATCCAGCTGATGGACGATCCGCGCGTTGAGCTGGGCAAGTTCGCCCTCGTCGAACCGCGCCGGGGCGCGACCAAAGCGTGCAAAATCGAACGCAGCGATCAACGGCGCCGGATCGGCATAGGGCTCGACCGGATCGCTGGTGCCGATCCGCGCGAGCAGGGCGACGATTGCCTGCGGTTCGATCCCTTCCTCGCGGAAATGCTCGACGCCGAGCGAGCCCAGGCGCTTAGACAATTTGCCCTCCGATCCGGTCAGCAAGGCGGCGTGCGCGAAGGTCGGCGGCGTCGCTCCCATCGCCGCGAAAATCTGCAGCTGGAGCGCGGTGTTCGAGACATGATCCTCGCCGCGCAGGACATGGCTGATGCCCATGTCCACGTCGTCGATCGCGGAAGGGAGCATATAGAGCCACGACCCGTCGGCGCGGCGGACCACCGGATCGCTCATCGTCGCCGCGTCGAAATGCTGCGGGCCACGGATCAGGTCGTTCCATTCGATCGCACCCGGATCGAGCTTGAAGCGCCAATGCGGGCGGACGCCCTCGGCCTCGAGCTTGGCGCGATCGCCATCGCTCAGGGTGAGGGCGGCGCGGTCATAGACCGGCGGCAGTCCGCGCCCGAGCAGGATCTTGCGCTTGAGCTCGAGCTCCTGCTGCGTCTCGTAGGCCGGGTAGATGCGCCCCGCCGCGCGCAATTCCTCGAAGCGGCGCTCGTACAGCGCGAAGCGTTCGGACTGACGCACCTCGGCATCGGGCACGAGCCCCAGCCAGCCGAGATCGGCGCGAATCGCGTCGACGAACCGTTCCTCGCTGCGCTCGCCATCGGTATCGTCGATCCTGAGCACGAACCGCCCGCCGGTCGAGCGCGCGAACAGCCAGTTGAGGATCGCGGTGCGGATGTTGCCGATATGCAGATTGCCGGTCGGGCTGGGGGCGAAACGGGTGACGGTCATGGCTGCGGCTTAGGGCGAGTGACGGAAAGCGGCAATGCGCACCCCTCAATCCTCCCCCCCGCCAGGGGGAAGTGGCACGCGCAGCGTGGCGAAGGGGGGCTGAATCTCGCTCAGGTCGGTCACCACGGCCATGCGCCTCCCCATTGACTTCGACCGCCAGCCTTGCCCGTCAACAATGGAAGTCGAGCACGTAGTCGTTCAGCGCGCGCTGCTTGCGGAAGTGCAGGTCCGCCTCGTTTCGGCGTAGCGCGAGCCAGAGTCCGATCTCGGGTGGCGTCATTTCCCTGCGCGGCCGCTTCGCATTGCGTTTGCCGCGTCCGAACCTTCGAGGCGCACTGCTTCCGCCCCTTCCGTCATCCCCCGCTTGCGCGGAGGCTGCCACCTCCCCCTGGCGGGGGAGGATTATGGGGCTCCTCGTTCGACGTGCATTCTAGAGCCCGCCGAAACCCCGCCATCCGTTCGATCGCCACATCCAGCGTCGCATCGCTCTTGGCGAAGCACAGCCGCACCACGTTGGTCACCGGATCCTCGGCGTAGAAAGCCGAAACCGGGATCGCGGCAACGCCGGCCTCGTCGAGCAGGCGGTTGCAGAAGGTCACGTCGTCGAGCGCGATGCCCGAGGCGGTGAGGTCGACCGACAGGAAATAGGTCGCGGCCGACGGCAGGGTGACATAGCCCGCCGCGCGCAGCCCCGCCGCCAGCCGATCGCGCGAGCGCTGGAAGCCGGCGCGCTCGCCATCGAACCAGGCCTTGTCCTTGGCCAGGCCGTAGGCCGCGCCCCATTGCAGGTTGGGCGGCGTCGTGAAGGTCAGGAACTGGTGCGCCTTGGCCAGTCCCTTCGCCAGTTCGGGCGCGGCGCACATCCAGCCGACCTTCCAGCCGGTCAGCGCGAACATCTTGCCCGCCGAACCGATCTTGACCGTCCGCTCGCGCATGCCGGGCTGCGCCATCAGCGGCACGTGCGCGCCGCCGTCGAACACCAGTTCCTCCCAAACCTCGTCGCAGATCGCGATCAGGTCGCGGTCGATGCAGAAGCGAGCGATCACCGCGAGCTCGTCGGTACCGATCATCGACGCGGCTGGGTTGAGCGGACTGTTGAGTACCAGCAGCCTCGCCCTGGGCGACCAGGCCGCCTCGAGCATGTCCGCCGTCACGCGCCAGTAGGGCGGGCTCAACCGCACCAGCCTCGCAACGCCGCCGGCGCGCTCGACCAGCGGCAGATACGCGTCATAGAGCGGCTGGAACAGGATCACCTCGTCGCCCGGCGACACCAGGGCGAGCAAGGCGGCCGCGATCGCCTCGGTCGCACCCGAGGTCACGATCACCTCGTCGGGCGACAGATCGAGCCCCTGGTGCCCGGCATAATGCGCGGCGACCGCCTGCCGCAATTCGGGCAGGCCGATCATCGGCGGATATTGGTTCGATTTCTCGACGAGCGCACGTGCCGCCGCCTCCAGGATGTCGGCCGGTCCCTGCGCCTCGGGAAACCCCTGGCCGAGATTGATCGCGCCGCTTGCCCGGGCGCGCGCCGACATTTCCTCGAAGATCGTCGTGCCCATTCGGGAATAGATCGGGTTCATCGGGCGTCCCTTCGATTGTGTACCCGAGCACCCGGTGGAGCAAAACAGCGCGGCATCGGTTAAACTGGTGTACAGGCTCCGAGGCACTAAACCGGTGTCCCTTGTCCGAAAAGGTCGCCAAACCGTGTCCGCCTATCTCAACGCCATCGGCACCGCCGTGCCCGATCATGACGCCCATCAGGCGTTTATCGGCTGGGCCGAACCCAAGATCGCCGATCCGCGGCTGGCGAAGCTGTTCGGGCGCATGGTTGCCCGCTCCGGGATCGATCATCGCTGGACCATCCTGCCGCGTGCCGATGACGGCGGCTCGCCGACCGGGCCGGGCGGGTTCTACGAAGGCGGCTTCATGCCGGGGACCGACGCCAGGATGCGCGTCTATGCCGAAGCCGCCCCCGCTTTGAGCCTCGACGCCATCGACCGGCTCGCCGAGCAGGTCGAGATCGATAGCGTCACCCATATCGTCGTCGCCAGCTGCACCGGCTTCGTCGCTCCCGGGGTCGACCAGATCATCGCGCGCCGGCTCGGCCTGGCGCCGTCGGTCGAACGGCTGCTGGTCGGGTTCATGGGCTGCTACGCGGCGGTCGCCGCCCTGCGCAGCGCGCGCCACATCGTCCGGTCCGAACCGGGGGCGCGCGTGCTGGTGGTGTGCGTCGAACTCTGCACGCTGCATCTCCAGGACACCGCCGAGATCGAGAAGCTGCTCGCGATGCTCCAGTTCGGCGATGGCGCTGCCGCGGCATTGGTGACGAGCGACCCTGCGGGCTTCGAACTCGAAGCGCCGTTCGCGACGACCTTGCCCGACTCGGAGCGGCTGATCCGCTGGGACATCACCGACAAGGGATTCGAGATGCATTTGTCTGGGGAAGTCCCGCAACGCATCGCGCAAGGGCTGGCCGATCCCGACTTCGCCGCCGCCGCGCTCGGCGGTCGCAGCGTGGAGGCGATCGACGGCTGGGCGGTCCATGCCGGCGGACGCTCGATCCTGGACGCGGTCGAAAGCGCCTATCGCCTGCCGCAAGGCGCCTTATGGGCATCACGCGAAGTGCTGCACGATTACGGCAACATGTCCTCCGCGACATTGATGTTCGCGCTCGGCAAGATGCTGAAGGGGCCGCGCATCGACCATGGCGTCGCGCTGGCGTTCGGTCCGGGACTGGCGGCCGAGGGATTCGGGTTCCGGAGCGCGGCGTGAGCCTGGCCGCCCGCGCCATCGCCGACGAACTGATGGACGCCGACGACCTCGACGCGGCGACCTACGAAGCGGTGGTCGGCGATCTCGCCAAGGTCAATGTCGTGACGATGGCGGCGCGGCCGACCCTGTCGTTTCTCGACCGCGCGCTGCCCGGGCGGACGGCGTTCAAACTGCTCGATGTCGGCTTCGGCGATGGCGACATGCTGCGCCGGATCGCGCGCTGGGCGGCGAAACGCGGGGTCGCGGCCGAACTGGTCGGGGTCGACCTCAACCCGCGCAGCGAGCTGGCGGCGCGACGGCACACGCCGTCCGACCTGCCGATCCGATGGATCACCGGCGATTATGCCGATCTGCGCGGGCAGGATTGGGATCTGGTGATTTCCAGCCTGGTCGCACACCATATGACGCACGGCCAGCTGGTCGCCTTCCTGCGCTTCATGGAGGCCGAGGCGCGGATCGGCTGGCTGGTCAACGACCTGCTCCGCCACGGCTTCGCGCATTGGGGGTTCCCGATCCTCGCGCGCACGTTCGGCTGGCACCGCATCGTCCGGCTCGACGGGACGCTCTCGATCGCCCGATCGTACCGCCCCGCCGAATGGCACCCGATCCTGGCCGAGGCGAGCATTGCCGGCGCGCGAGTCTATCGCGCCTTTCCGTTCCGGCTATGCGTCGAACACCTGCGCTGATCGTCGGCGGCGGGCCAGCCGGCGCGGTGGCCGCGCTGATGCTGGCCCGGGCGCGCGTCCCGCACTTGCTGATCGAGCGCAGCGCCGAAACCGGCGATGCACTTTGCGGCGGCTTTCTCAGCTGGCGCACGCTCGAGGCCCTGGACCGGATCGGGGTGCGACCGGGCGCGCTCAATCGCGATCATATCCGCCGGCTCCGGCTGTTCGCCGGCACGCGCACGGCCGAGGCATGGCTGCCCCGCCCCGCGATCGCGGTCTCGCGCTGTCGGCTCGACACCCTGCTGCTCGATCATGCGATCACCGCCGGCGCCGCCGTGGAACGTGGCGTCGCGGTCCGCGCGGTCGAAGAGGACGCGCTGCGGCTGGCGGACGGCACCAGGCTCGCCGCCGATGCGCTGTTCCTCGCCACCGGCAAGCACGACCTGCGCGGCCTGGCGCGCGATACCGATGCAGCCGCCGATCCGGTCCTCGGCCTGCGGGTGCGTCTGGGGCCCAGCCAGACGCTCGACCGGATGGTCGGCGGCACGATCGAGCTGCATCTGTTCGATCGCGGCTATGCCGGCATCGCGCGGCAGGAGGACGGCACGGTCAATTGCTGCATGGCGGTCCACCGCTCTCGGCTGAGCGGCGCCGGGTCGCCCGACGCGCTGCTCGCGGCGCTGGCGGCCGAATCGCCCCGGCTCGGCGAGCGGCTGGCGTTCCGCGCGGAGGATGCGACGATCGATGCCGTCGCCAACGTGCCCTATGGATGGCGCGCGGCGGCGGGACAGGCGGGGCTGTTCCGGCTCGGCGATCAGGCCGCCTGCATTCCCAGCCTGGCCGGCGAAGGCATGGGCATCGCGGTCGAGAGCGCGATGCGCGCGGCCGGGGCCTATCTGCGTCATGGGGCGGGCGGCGCGACCCACTATCAGGCGGCACTGGCACGCGACCTGTCGCGCCCCTTCGCCGTCGCCAATACCCTCCGCGCCGCCACGGAACGCCCCGCCTGGGCGGGAGCGCTGACGACCGCTGTGCGGCTCGCGCCACAACTCGCCGGAATCGCCGCCCGGCTAACCCGGATCAGCCACAAGCCGCTTGACGGGTGATCGACCCGTAACGATCTTCCGCGGCATGGAACATCTGTCGCTTTCCGAATCAGAGTGGCGCAAACGCCTGACCCCCGAACAATATCACGTGCTGCGCGAAGCGGGCACCGAACGGGCCTTCACCGGCCTCTACAACGACAACAAGGCCGACGGGATCTATGCCTGCGCGGCGTGCGAGCTCGACCTGTTCGACAGCGCGGACAAATACGATTCGGGATCGGGCTGGCCCAGTTTCACGCAGCCGATCGCCGAGGATCACGTCACCAACCATACCGACACGAGCCATGGCATGACGCGCACCGAAACGCGCTGTGCCCGGTGCGACAGCCATCTCGGCCATGTCTTCCCCGATGGCCCCCCGCCCGCCGGGCTGCGCTACTGCATGAACTCGGTCAGCCTCGATTTCCGCCCGCGCGGGGGTTGAACGGGCGCCGGCGTGGCTTGTCGTTAACCGCCTAACCCTATAAGCCCCCGGCAATAACGATGGCCAAGGCGTCCAAAATAGTCCCTCGATGGCGCCGTTGGCTGGTGCTGGGCCTGCGCGTTTCCGGCGTCGCGGCGCTGCTCGCGATCATTGCTCTGGTCGTGACGGTCTATGTCACCGAATCGCAGCTGCCGAGTTTCGACGAGCTCAAATCCTCGCCCAATGGCCAGATGATCCGCGTGCTGGCCGATGACGGCACGCCGATCGTGAGCCTTGGGCCCAGCTATGGCGAATGGCTGCCTTACGATCAGATCCCGCAAGTGATGAAGGACGCGATGGTCGCGGTCGAGGACCGCCGCTTCCGCGACCATCCCGGTGTCGATCCGATCGGGGTGATCCGTTCGTTCGAGGTCCGGTTGCGGCAGGGCCATTGGGTCCAGGGCGGTTCGACGATCACGCAGCAGCTCGCCCGCAACATCTTCCTGTCCTCGACCAAGAAGTTCGGCCGCAAGTTCCGCGAGATGATTCTGGCGCTGGCGCTGGAGCGCAAGTTCACCAAGGACCAGGTGCTCGAACTCTACCTGAACAAGGTCTATTTCGGCGGCGGCGCGTACGGGATCGACGCGGCCAGCCGCAAATTCTTCGGTCATGGCGCCAACCAGCTGTCGCTGGGCGAGGCGGCGATCATCGCCGGGCTGGTGAAGGCGCCGTCGCATTATTCGCCCACCGCCGATGCGCAGGCTGCGGTCGACCGCGCCGGCGTGGTGATCGGACTGATGAAGGAAACCGGCAAGATCTCCGCGGCGGAAGCGGCCTCGGTCGATCCCAGGACGGTCAAGCTGGCGCCCGAGCCCAACCAGAACAGCGTCCGCTATTTCACCGACTGGGCACTGCCCCAGCTGGAAAATCTGATCGACGAGCCGACCCGGCCGCTCGAAGTGTGGACGACGATCGACATCCGGATGCAGAAGGCGGCCGATGCAGCGATCGCCGCGTACGCGCCGCGCAACGCCCAAGGCGCGCTGATCAGCCTCGATCGCGACGGCGCCGTGCGCGCGATGGTCGGCGGCAAGGACTACGTGACGTCGAACTACAATCGCGGGGTCACCGCGCTGCGCCAGCCGGGATCGTCGTTCAAACTGTTCGTGTATCTGGCGGCACTGGAGGCTGGGCATCGGCCGAGCGACCGCATCGTCGACGAACCGGTCACCATCAACGGCTGGAGCCCGCGCAATTCGTCGGGGCGCAATGCCGGCGAAATGGATATCCGCACCGCCTTCGCTTACTCGGTCAACACCGTCGCGGCGAAGATCGGCCAGGAAGTCGGCTTCTCGACCGTCGCCGACATGGCGCGGCGGTTCGGCATCACCACGCCGATCTCGACGGTGCCTTCGATGGTGCTGGGCTCGAACGACGTCCGCCTGATCGACATGACGCGCGCCTTTGCCAGCGTTTCCAACAAGGGCGTGGCGGTGACCCCGTACGGGATCCTCAAGGTCACCTCGATGGGCGAGACGATCTACCAGCACGAAGTCGATCGCAGCCATGTCCTCGTCGCCCCGTATGTCGCGGCCGAAATGACCGATCTGCTGCAGACCGCGGTCGCGACCGGTACCGGCAAGGCCGCCCAGATCGGCCGCCCGGTCGCGGGCAAGACCGGCACCACCAGCTCGAACAAGGACGGCTGGTTCCTGGGTTTCTCCTCGGGGCTCACTACCGGCGTGTGGATGGGCCGCGACGACGCCAAGACCGTGCCCGGCCTGCAGGGCGGCACCGCGCCGGCACGCGCCTTCGCCGCCTTCATGCGGATCGCGACGTCCGGCCGCCCGGTCGAGCAGTTCGATACCCAGGTTACCCTGCCCGAATGGCAGCTCGACAACGAAAGCGATTTCGGACAGCCCGATAACGGCTTGTTCGTCGACCCCGACGGCAATCCGATCCCACCCGACCAGATCGCGCCCGACGACCAGCCTTATGGCGGCGGCGATGCCGGCAATCCTCCGCAGTCGGAGAACGACGCCCCGCAAACCGCGCCGGACGGAGCCGACGACACCGCTCACAAGCCGGCCGAGCGGCTCGACAAGAAATGGATCGACCGGATGACCGGCAGTTCCGGCGGCGACACCAACAGGCCGAAGCGCCCCTCATCGAACAGCGCGGCCCCGGCCGACCGTCCGCGCGAGGTTCAGCCGCCGCGTCCGACCCAGTGAAGCGCCGCGCCGTGGCGGCGTAGCCACGCGCGCGCCGGCGCCGGATCGCCGCCCAGCAATGCGCGATAGGCGGCATGGAAAGCCGGCGAGTGGTCCATATGCAGCCGATGCGCGACCTCGTGCGCGACGGTCGACCGGCGGACATGCGGCGGCGCGCAGATCAACCGCCAGCTATAGCGGATCGTGCCGGTCGACGCACAGCTGCCCCAGCGCCCCTTGGGATCACCGATCGCGACACGGCTGACGGTGACGCCGGCCCTGGCGGCGAATTCGGCGGTTTCGTCGGCCAGCACGGCCAGCGCACGCCGCTTGAGCCAGGTTTCGATGCGGCGTGGGAGGCCTTCGAGCGGGCCGCCACAGACCAACCGCGGCTCACCCTCACCCTTCCCACCCGGCTGCGCCGGGCGGGCCCCATCCTTCTCCCATGGGGCGTGTTGGGTAAACAGCGCCCCGCGCTGTTCAGGCCATGCCGGGGGCATGGCCGACCCAACACGGGAGGGAGCGGCGTAGCCGCGCAAGGGTGAGGGTGTCTCGAGTTGAATAGTCCGCGACCGCTCGGGCGACCAGTCGATCACCACCTCCTCGCCCTCGACAGGAATCACCGCCCCCGGCGCGAACGGACGGCCCTGCGGCAGTTTCGCGCGTTGCGTCGCAATCCAGCCGCGATGTTGCTCGGCCCAGGCCATCGCCTGTTTGAGCGACGCGCGCGGCGGGATGGTGAGCCGCACGCGGCCGCTCGCCGGATCGACCGACAGCCGCATGCGCCGCGCGCGGGCATGACGCACGACGTCGAGGTCGCCGGTCACAGCTTGCGGTCGACCAGATGGAATTCGAGCTCGCCAGCCTCGTCCTCGCTCACCGTCCAGCCGCGGGTCGATTCGCCCGCGCGATGGACCGCCTCGCGGTCGCCGCACACGAGGTAATGCCAGTCGGGGAGCCGTTCGCCATTGGCGCGCAGCCGATAGGCGCAGGTCGAGGGCAGCCAGTCGGTCGTGAAGACGTTCCTGGTGGTCAGCCGCACGCAATCGGGAACGAAGGCGCGGCGATTGCGATAGTCCTTGCACTGGCCGGAGCGGCGGTCGAGCATCCGGCAAGCCACATTGGTCGGATAGAGCTCACCCGTCTCCTCGTCCTCGAGCTTGTGGATGCAGCATTTACCGCAGCCGTCGCACAAGGCTTCCCACTGGCCGCGATCCAGTTCGGCCAGTGTCTTCGTTTCCCAGAACCGGTCGGTCATCGGGGGCCTAACTCACCCAGCGCTTGATCTCGTCCGCGGTCGCCCGCGCCCCTTGCTCGGTCGGCAGCAGGGCGAGCGGCTTGCCGTCGGTGTCCATCAGATAGACGGCATTGGAGTGTTCGACCAGATAGCCGCCATTGGCGGTGGGCTTTCCCTTCGAGGCATAGACCGAATATTCGGTCCTGACCTTGTCGATCGCCGCCGGGCTGCCGGTCAGGCCGATGAAGCGCGGATAGAAAGCCGACACGAATTGCTTGAGCACCGGTGGCGTGTCGCGCTCGGGATCGACCGTCACGAACACGGGAACGACCTTCGCCGAGACGGCGGGATCGCTCTTGTCGAGCAGCCGCATCGCGGCGCCGATCGTCTGCGCCGTGGTCGGGCAGACATCCGGGCAATAGGTGTAGCCGAAATACATGATGCGGTATTTGCCGGCGAGAGCGGTGTCGGCGAACGGCTTGCCGTCCTGATCGGTGAGCGCGAAGGGGCCACCGATCCTTGCGCCCGCCAGCGGCGGATCGCCGGGACCAGCATTCGAGCACGCGGTGAGGCCGAGCAGCAACGCAATCGAGAAAAGACGCAGGTTCATCGCCGTGCCAGCCTTGATCTTTTAGCACCGGCTACGCAAGTTCATCCCGACTTTCCCGCAAGGTATCGCATCATGGTCGCACGCATTCCCCTCCTCGCGCTCGCCGGCGCGCTGGCCGTCGCCGCTTCCCCCGCCGCCGCCCAGCTCACCAGCGGATCGCCAGGCTACCAGTTCCTGGACGCGGTCAAGAACGAGAAGAGCACCGACGTCGAGTCGATCCTGGCCAAGCCGGGGTCGCGGATCATCGACACGCAGGACCCGTCGACCGGCGACGGCGCGCTGCACATCGTCGTGCGCCGCGACGATTCGAAATATCTGTCGTATCTGCTGGCGAAGGGCGCCGATCCCAATCTGAAGAACCGGCAGGACGAAACACCGCTGCTGATCGCGGTCGACCGCGGCTTTACCGACCTGATCCCGATCCTGGTCAAGGGCAAGGCGAACCCGAATCTCGCCGGCGATGGCGGCCAGACCCCGCTGATCCGGGCCGTGCTGCGCCATGACGTGGAGATGGTGCGCGCGCTGATCGACGGCGGCGCCGATCCCGACAAGCGCGACTATCAATTGGGCAAGTCGGCGCGCGACTACGCCAATGGCGACGCGCGCGACGCGACGATGATCAAGCTGTTCGCCGACCTGCCCGCCAAGCCGAAGCGCGGCGTGTCGGGGCCGGTGCTGCGCTGACCCGGGATCGTGGCGCTCAGGCTGGCTGGGCGCCGGGCAGCTTCTTCACCAGGGCGCGGTCCTCCGGCCGGAAGCCCCATTTCCACAGCACGAACAGATAGGTCACCATGATCGCCGGGACGCCGGCGGACAGTTCGAGCCATTCGAAATCCTTGGGCAGGGTAGTGAACGCGACTCCGACCACGGTCGCGGCCAGCCCGGCCCCCAGCAGCGACCATCGCCATCCGGCAACGCCCGCGTTCAGCAAGCGGGCCAGGAAGCTGGATTTGATCACCGAGCTGACGGTCAGCGCGACCAATAGCGCGATCGCCACGCTGGCGCCCTGCACCGAATCGCGATCGCCGAGCCGCGAGAACAACGAATGCCGCCAGTCGAACGAGCGCATCGCCACCACCAGGCCGAAGCTGAGCGCGATCTGGAACAGCAGGATACCGATCGAGATCATCAGATTGCGGTGCCGCGCGATATAGACCAGGGCCGATTCGCACACCGCCCCGGTCGAGGCGAACACTTCCGCCCATAGCAGGAACGCCAGCGCGGCAGTGCCCGCGACGAATTGGTGCCCGATCAATCCCATCACGCCCTCGCCGGGGATCGACCCCATCAGCGCGAGGCACATTTGCAGCCCCATGATCCAGAAACCGACCTGACGCACCTGGTCGGCGATCGCCGCCTTGTCGTCGCGCGCCAGGCTGGTGGCGATGACCGGACCGAGGATCGGGTCGAAGCTGGTCTTCAGCTTCGCCGGGATCGAGGCGATCTGCTGCGCCATGTAATAGATGCCGACGATCGCCGGCGGGAACAGCAGCCCGAGGATGAAGCGATCGACGTTGCGCGTCGCCCATTCGATCGCGTCGGCGCCCGCCAGCGGCGCGTTGCGCCGCGCCAGGGTCGCCACGCGCGCGACATGCGGGGTCCAGCCGTGCGGCAGGCCGTAGCTGCGGATCAGCGGCACCAGCGACGCGACCATCGCCGCCGCCATCGACAGCATATAGGCGAGCACCAGCCCGTTGCGGGCATCGACGAAATAGAATCCGAGCGCGGCGATCGAGATCGTCCAGGGCTCGATCACCGCGCGCGCGGTGACGCTCGCCTTGATATTGTGACGAAAGGCTAGCGCCGACAACGCCACGTCGGACCAGGCGCTGGCGACGATCATGCAGGGCAGCAACCGCTCGATCGGCGTGATGTCGCCATGCGGATACATCACCTCGGGCAAGGCGATCAGCACCGCGCCGGCGATGGTCGAGGCGAGCATCGCGACCGCCATCCCGTCCCATACGACATGCGGGTGGGGCCGGTCGGTGGTGGCGAGCGCCTGCGCCATGCCGCGCTTGAGCCCCAGCGTCGCGACGAGCGCCGCGAGTTCCACCACCACGACCGCCAACGCGAACCGCCCGACCGCGTCGGGGCCGTAGAGCCGCCCGGCGACGAACAGGAACGGCACGCGTGCGGCGAGCCGCAGGATGAACCCGGTGATGTTGGTCCGCCCGCCCTTGGCGAGCGCGGCGAGATCGTCGTCGGCCGAGGTCGGCGACGCCATGGGTGGCGTGGCCGCGTCAGTCGACACGCGCCGCCCCCTCAATCCTGCGTCCGACGCGTGCGGGACGGATCAATGCGCCGCGCCCCAACTCGGGCCGGTGCCGATCTCCACTACCAGCGGCACGCTCAGCGGCACGGCGGGTTCCGCCGCAGTCGCCATCACGCGCTCGATGACCGGCTTGGCCGCCGCGACCTCGGTCTCGGGCACTTCGAACACCAGTTCGTCATGGACCTGGAGCAGCATCCGCGTGCCGGTCAGGCCGGCTTTCTCCAGCGCCGGGCCCATCCGCGCCATCGCGCGCTTGATGATATCGGCGCTGGTCCCCTGGATCGGCGCGTTGATCGCGGCGCGTTCCGCCCCTTGGCGGACATGCTGGATCGGCGCGCGGATCTGCGGGAACCACGTCTTCCGGCCGAACAGGGTTTCGGTATAGCCCCTGGCCCGCGCGCCTTCGAGCGTCTCGTTGATATAGGCCGAGATGCCGGGAAAGCGGTCGAAATAGCGCGAGATCATCGCCTGCGCCTCGTCGGCGTCGATTTCCAGCCGGCCGGCCAGCCCCCAGCGCGAAATGCCGTAGAGGATCGCGAAGTTGATCGTCTTGGCACGCCCGCGCGTGTCGCGATTGACCTCGCCGAACAATTCCTTGGCGGTCGCGGCATGGATATCCTCGCCGCGCAGGAACGCTTCGCGCAGCGTCGGCACGTCGGCCATGTGCGCCGCCAGCCTGAGCTCGATCTGCGAATAGTCGGCGGCGAGAATGACGTTGCCCGGTTCGGCGACGAAGGCGTCGCGGATCTGGCGCCCGATCTCGGTACGGATCGGGATGTTCTGGAGGTTGGGATCGGTCGAGGACAAGCGCCCGGTCTGTGCGCCGGTCAGCGAATAGCTCGTGTGGACGCGCCCCGTGTCGCGGTCGATCTGTTGCTGCAACGCGTCGGTATAGGTCGATTTGAGCTTCGCCAATTGCCGCCAGTCGAGCACCAGCCCGGCGATCGTCACGCCCTCCGCCTTCATCTTCTCGAGCACGGTGACGTCGGTCGAATAAGCGCCCGACTTGCCTTTCTTGCCGCCCTTCAGCCCCATCTTGTCGAACAGGATCGCACCCAATTGCTGGGTCGATCCGATCTGGAAGGGCTGGCCGGCCTCGGTCTGGATAGCGTCCTCCAGCCGCGCCATTTCCTGGGCGAACTGGCCCGACAGCCGCGACAGCTGGTCGCGATCGACCTTGATCCCGGCGCGCTCCATGCCGGCGACGACCGGGATGATCGGACGGTCGACCATTTCATAGACCCGGGTCGCGCCTTCATAGGCGAGCCGCGGCTTGAACCGCGACCATAGCCGCCAGGTCACGTCGGCATCCTCACCGCCGTAACGCGTCGCCTGGTCGAGCGGCACCTGGGCGAAGCTGATCGCCTTCTTGCCGGTGCCGGTCACGTCCTTGAAGCTGATACAGGTGTGGTCGAGCGTCGCGTGCGCCACCTCGTCCATGCCGTGCCCGGCCAGCGACTGACCGGCATCGAGATCGAAGCTCATCACCATCGTGTCGTCGATCGGCGACACGTTCAGGCCGTGGCGGATCAGGACGTTGAGGTCGTATTTGATGTTGTGCCCGATCTTGAGCACGCTGGGATCGGCGAGCAGCGGCTTCAGCCGCGCCACCACCTCGGCGAGCGGCAATTGCGGCGGCACCTCGCCGAACATGTCGTCGCTGCTCTTGTGCCCGATCGGGATATAGCAGGCGCGGCCGGGCCTGGTCGCGAGACAGATGCCCACCAGATTGGCCGCCATGCTGTCGAGCGAGTCGGTCTCGGTATCGATCGCGATCGTGCCGCTCGCGCGGCTCTCGGCGATCCAAGCTTCCAACCGGTCGATCGTCGTCACGGTCTCGTAGGCGTCGCAATCGACCGGGGGCAAGTCGACGAAGTCGGGGGTGACCGGCCCCGCCGTCGCGACCGCGGCGGCGACCGGATCGGGCTGCTCGCGGCCGGGCGCATGCGCGGCCATGCGGGACAGCAAGGTCTTGAACCCCTGATCCTCGAGAAACGCGCGCAACGGCTCGGGCGGAATGCCCTCGAGCTTGAGCTCATCGAGCGTGTGCGGCACCGCAGTTTCGGTGTGGAGTGCGACCAACTGGCGCGACAGCCGCGCCATCTCCTCATGCTCGATCAGATTCTCGCGCATCTTGCTGGGCTTCATGCCCGGCGCGGCGGCCAGCACCGCGTCGAGATTGTCATATTCGACGATCAGCTTGGCGGCGGTCTTGGCGCCGATCCCGGGAACGCCGGGGACATTGTCGACCGCGTCGCCCATCAGTGCGAGGACGTCGCCGAGCTGGTCCGGCCGCACGCCGAACTTGGTCTGGACATAGTCGGCGCCGCGCCGCTCGTTCTTCATCGTGTCGAGCATGTCGACGCCGGGTTGGATCAGCTGCATCAGGTCCTTGTCGGAACTGACGATGGTGACATCCCACCCGGCCTCGACCGCGCGGCAGGTATAGGTGGCGATGATGTCGTCGGCCTCGAACCCCTCCTCCTCGATGCACGGCAAGGAGAAGGCGCGGGTGGCCTCGCGGATCAGCGGGAATTGCGGGATCAGGTCTTCGGGCGGCGGCGGACGCTGCGCCTTGTACTTGTCGTAGAGGTCGTTGCGGAAGGTGTGCGAGCCCTTGTCGAGCACCACCGCGAGATGGGTCGGCCCTTCCGCCTTGTCGAGCGCGTCGGCGAGCTTCCACAGCATGGCGGTATAGCCATAGACCGCGCCCGCGGGCGTGCCGTGGCGGTTCGTCAGCGGGGGAAGCTGGTGATAGGCGCGGAAGATGTAGCCCGAGCCGTCGACGAGGTAGAGATGAGGCATCGCCGGGAGAGATAGCGTGGCACGCGGGCGGCCACAAATGGTTAGGCTGGGTGAGACGGATATTGCGGCGGTAGACGACCCGGTTGACGGCGATGATCCGCCGCCGCGCCAAACCTAAACCGTCACCCCGGGCTTGTCCCGGGGTCCACGGTGCCGCACGTCCCGGACCGGAGCCTTTCGCGTCGCGCTTGCTGCCCGGTGGATCCCGGCACAAGGCCGGGATGACGACGTAGGGGAGGGACGGCCACCCCCTCTCCTGGCATCGGGCTTCCAGGCCCCTACGCCGCGTCGTGGAAGATGATCCCCAGCGTATGCCTGTGCCCCGACCGCAGCGTACTGACGCCATGACGCATCGCCACGCGATAGTCGCCGCGCGCGCCCGCCACCGGGCGATGATTGACTGCGAACACCAATGCGTCGCCCTGCGCGAGCGGCACGACCTCGACCCGCGACTGCATGCGCGGGCGCTGCTCGGTCAAGACGAACTCGCCGCCGGTGAAATCCTCGCCCGGATGCGACAACAGGATCGCGACCTGGAGCGGGAAGACGTGCTCGCCATAAAGGTCCTGGTGCAGGCAATTGTAATCGCCGGGGCCGTAGCGGAGCAGCAGCGGGGTCGGGCGGCGCTGTCCGGCCTCGTGGCAGCGCGCGAGAAAATCGTCGTGCACGGCGGGAAAGCACCCCGGCACCCCCAGCCGCTCGTGCCAGCGATTGGCGATCGGCGCGAGGCGCGGATAGAGCGCGGTGCGCAAGCCCGCAATCGGATCGGGCAACGGATAGCGGTAATAACGATACTCGCCGCGGCCGAAACCGTGCCGCGCCATCATCACGTGGCTGCGGAAGCATTCGGGATCGTCATAGCCCGCGGCGATCGCGGCGCAGGTGGCGGGATCGAGCAGGCCGGGCAATATCGCCCAGCCACGCGCGTCGAGGTCGGCGGCGACCGCCGCCCAGTCGTGATCATGGTCCATGTCACCCCGATAGCGCGCGGCCCTGCCGGGCGGCGCTCCGGCGATTGCGGTCAAATCACCAGCGGTGGTTGGTCACCACGCCGAGCACCACCGCCTGCATCAATTGCTGACGCTGGGGAATGGTCTTGGGGGTGTCGCCGATCATCACCGCGATGGCATAGGACTTGCCGTTGGGCGCGATCAGGAAACCGACATCGTTATAGCCGGCGGTGCGCCCGCTGAAATCCTGTCCGGTCCCGGTCTTGTGGCCGAAGGTCCAGCCCTCCGGCACCGCGCCGCGCAGGCGCTCGCGCCCGGTGTGCGACGATTCCATCGTCGACATGAGATATTGGGTCGAGGCGGGCGACAGCAATTCGCCCTTCTTGAGCCGCGCGAGCGCGCCGACGATCGCTTCGGGCGCCGCGCCGTCGGGCGGATCGGCGATATAGCGTTCGAACGCATCCATCCGGGTCGATGCCGGGATCTTCGCGCGCGCCGCCTCGAACGCGCGGCCGGTCGAATATTCGGGTTTCCATTCGAGCCCGGCGGTGAAGCTCTGGAGCAGACGCTCGCCGGGGCCGAAGCGGATATCGGTGATTCCCTTCTTCGCCAGGAACGCGCGCACCGCGGTCGGTCCGCCAACCAGGCGCAACAGGCAATCGTTGGCGGTATTGTCGCTCTGGGTCAGCGCGCGCTGCATCAGCCCGCCGACCGTCGTCTTGTAGCCGTCGCCCTTGACCAGGGCGGCAATTGGCTGGTGGAACAGGGTCAGGTCGGTCTTGCGCACGGTATAGGGATCGTCGAGCGACAATTTGCCCTGATCGCGCTGGTCGAGCACGGTCATCGCGACCCACAATTTCGACACGCTTTGCTGCGGCAGCTTGAGATCGCCGTTCGAGGTGACCATCCAGCCGTCGTCGATACTCATAACCGCGATGCCGACCTTGCCCCCGAAATCGCGCGCCAGGGACGGGACCAACGCGGTCAGTGCGGCGGGCGCGACCACGGCGGGCTTGGGCGCGGGCAGCGGCTGCACCACCGCGCGCGGCGGCGCGAAGACCACTGGCGGCGCGGCACGCGCGACCCTGGTCGACTGGCTGTCGGAAACGCACCCCGCAATCGCGAGGCCGACGCCTGTACCCAACGCTATCTTACCCAAACGCTTCACTGAACGACCCATGGACCCCCGCCCGTATTATCATCGCCCGACAGGAGTATCGCGCGAAACCGGTTGCGGAATCCCTGATATGGCGCCCCCGCGATGAACCGCGCCTGAAAAACGACGGGCCGAGCAACCAACCCGCTGGAATCCGGGCATTCCCTTAAGGGCGCGATACGGTTTTCGGTCAGGAGCGGCGGCTTGGGTCCGGCCGGCGGGCGGTCCCGGCGCGGGCGACTCGGGTCGTTTCGTCCCCGCGACCCCCGCAATCGCGTTCCCCGACAGCGCTGCCTACCGGCACGCCAGCGCCGCCGCGTCGATCGCCGTGGCGGCACCCGACAGCGCATAGACGTCGGCGAAGGCCGAGCCGTCGCGCGCCAGTCCCTCGACGCTCATCGAGCGGCCCGCGCGCATCGCCGCGACGATCGCGGCGTCGGTACGCGAATCGGGTGCCCATGCGTCATTCTCCCCCGCGACCAGATCGAACCGGCGCTCGCCGATCGACAGCGTCACGCGGGCATTGCTCGCGCGCCCGCGGCTCAACCGGACATGAAGCTGGCTGCGGATATTCTGCCCCGGCCAGTCGGCAATGCTGGCGAAACCGGCGCGATGGTCGCGGTCGACCGGCTGCGCGATCGCGAAACAGCGCCGCGGCGAGGGATCGCTGAACGCGCCCCAGCCGCCCCACACGCCGATCGTGTCACGCGCCGCGGCCGGCGCCGCGATCGCGGCGAGCATCACGGCGAGCGCCAGCCCCCTCACACCGTCTCCCCGCCGCCGCCGAGATGGACGATCGTCTCGACCCCGTTCTCGATCATCACCAGCGACCCCTGTGGCAGATGGTCCGCGGCGGGCGCGCCGAACCGGTCGACTATTGGCCGTCCGGTCATGACACCGCGCATTACCCGGCTCGAAATGCCATGCATGATGACCAGCCGATCGCCAGGGTCGCCGTCGGTGTCGGCCAGCCACCCCGAGACGCGGTCGGCGATCTCGGGATAGAGTTCGCCGTCGGGCGCGGAGATCAGCAGCCCGCTCGGGCGGTCGATCACGTCGCCAGCCTCGGCGATGACGTCGCGATAATAGCGCCCGCCCCAGCTACCCATGCCGATCTCCGTCAGCCGCGGATCGGTGCGGGCCTGATGCCAGTCGAGCCCGACATGTTCGGCGATCACGGCCAGAGTCTGCAGCGCGCGGCCGGTCGGTGATGCCCAGAGCGTCAGCGCGGGCTTGTCGCCCAACCGGTGCCGGAGCGCCTCGCCCATCTCGTCGGCCTGGAGGAAGCCGGTCCGGGTCAACGGCGTATGCGGGTGATCGCCCTGCAGCCGGCCGGCCGCGTTGAACACCGTTTCGCCGTGCCGCGCGATGAAGTCGCGCCCCTTCCGCCCGTTGGTCGCCATCGCCCGCGTTTCAACCCCCTGTGGCGCGAAAGCAACGGAATTCCTTGTTTATCTGAGGTTCATGCAACCTCCGGCGGCGCCACCCATTTGCCCCTTCCCGCCCCACCGACCCCCCGGTGTTCGCGGGAAAGTGAGTGAATGGAGTTGTTTATGCGTAAGCTCGTTCTTGCCGCCGCCAGCATCGCGGCGCTTTCGGCCACCCCGGCGCTTGCCCAGTCCGATTCGGGCAGGAATTTCGACGGTCCGCGCGCCGGCGTCATTCTCGGCTATGACCGCGTCCAGCCCGGCCAGGTGCCCAATTCGTCGATCGACGACAGCAATTCGGCCGACGGTCTGACCTATGGTGGCGATGTCGGCTACGATCACCAGACCAATGGCGGCTGGGTGTTCGGCGTCGAGGGCGAAGTCACCGGATCGACCGCGAAAGTGACCAACAATCCGTCGGCGGCGGGCGCGCTCGGCTATGGCCGGGTCAAGGCCGGCCGCGACCTTTATGCCGGCGCGCGGATCGGCTATGCGGTGACGCCGAGCACGCTGATCTACGCCAAGGGCGGCTACACCAACCAGCGGCTCGACCTGGTCGCGTCCGACGGCACGACCGAGACCGGCGCGCACTACAATCTCGACGGCTGGCGCGCGGGCGTGGGCCTCGAACAGTCGCTCGGCGGCAAGGCCTATGCGAAGGTCGAGTATCGCTATTCCAACTATGGCAATGCCCGGCTCGAATATCCGAGCGGCGGCAATACCGACAATTTCTCGGTCGATACCGACCGGCACCAGCTGGTCGCCGGCGTGGGGATTCGCTTCTAGGGTGCAGACCCGAAGGCGATTCATCCACAACAACAGGGGGAAACAGGGCCTGGAAGGAGGGCCGGGGCGCTTGCCCCGGCCCTTTTTCTCGTTAAGGAAGAGAGACGGCGAATTGCCCCCGGATTCTCTCTCGTCCGGCGGGTCGGAAACAGGGCACCGGCCCGGGGGTTAGAACATGAAGGCGACGATCGAACGCGCAACGCTCCTCAAGGGGCTGAGCCATGTGCAGTCGGTGGTCGAACGCCGCAATACCATCCCGATCCTGTCCAACGTGCTGATCGAGGCGTCGGGCGACGGCTATCTCAAGCTGATGGCGACCGACCTCGACCTCCAGATCAACGAGAGCGTCCCAGCGGCGGTCGACACGCCGGGCGCGACCACCGTTTCCGCCCACACCCTGTTCGACATCGCCCGCAAGCTGCCCGAGGGCAGCCAGGTCCAGCTGAGCGCGGCCGAGGGCAAGATGACGATCGTCGCGGGCCGCGCGCGGTTTCAGCTCGGCACCCTGCCGCGCGACGACTTCCCGGTGATCGCCGAGGGCGAATTGCCGATCCAGTTCGAATTGCCGGCGGAAACGCTCAAGCAGATCATCGACAAGACGCGCTTCGCGATCTCGACCGAGGAGACGCGTTACTATCTCAACGGCATCTTCTGGCACGTCGCCGATGACGGTCAGCCGGTGCTCAAGGCGGCCGCGACCGACGGCCACCGCCTCGCCCGCGTGACCTTGCCGCGCCCCGACGGCGCCGAGGGCATGCCTGACATCATCATCCCGCGGAAATGCGTGGCCGAGCTCAGGAAGCTGCTCGACGAGATCGACGGCTCGGTCGGCGTGTCCTTGTCCTCGTCCAAGATCCGCTTCGACATGGGCCAGGCCCTGCTGACCTCGAAGCTGATCGACGGTACCTTCCCCGATTATTCGCGCGTCATCCCGACCGGCAACGACAAGATCCTCAAGATCGATCCGCGCAGCTTCGAGGAAGGCGTCGACCGCGTGTCGACGATCGCCACCGAAAAGACCCGCGCGGTCAAGATGTCGCTCGATCGCGACAAGATCACGCTGTCGGTGACCAGCCCGGAGAACGGCACCGCCGCCGAGGAAGTCCCCGGCGAATACGCCGCGCAGAGCTTCGATATCGGCTTCAACAGCCGCTATCTGCTCGACATTCTCGGCCAGATCGAGGGCGACACGGTCGAAGTCCACCTCGCCGACGCCAGCGCCCCGACGCTGATCCGCGAGAACGACAAGTCGCCCGCGCTCTACGTACTGATGCCGATGCGGGTGTGACTCGTGGAGCCGGCGGACGACGCCGGCTATGCGTCCTGGGGAAGCAACTGGCCTGACGACTGGATCGCGCTCGATGCGGCGCGGACGACGGCGTTCAACTCGATCCGGCGCAACAGCGATGCGGCGATGCTGCCTTGAAGGGCTATGCCGACTCGTCAGCCGAAGCTGACCGACATTACGTCATGCACCGGATGCGCGAAGAATCCCCTCCCCCACCGCCCTCGCAAGCGCGCAACCGGTTGGTATTTGCTGCTTGTATCGCGACACCGGCGCCGCTGGATTGGCAGCTGGCGGAATGTCTGGCGTTGTGGTCGGAGCAGGCTCGACTCCCCGTTCACCGAATTTCAGGCAATTCTCCGCAGACACGATGTGCGGGAACCGGATCACAGGTAAGACTTGACGCGCGCCCGCATTTCGCTTACTTACACCAATGTCAGTAAGGAATCACCCGATGGCCGCAAAGCTCCCCCCGTTCCCCGGCACGACCGGCAAGCGCGACTGGAAGACGGCGTTCAGCTCGATCCGCAAGCTGCTCGCCAATGGCGACGACACCACGCAGGTTTTCAAGATCATGCGCGCGCTCAACGTCGGTGCGACGCCCAAGAGCTATGCCCAGTTCATCGCCACCGAAGAGGGCGGGCGGATGGCCTATGAGCGGGTCGAGCTGGCCAAGCTCTTCTCGCAGCCCGGCTATGCCAAGCAATTCGCGCCCGGCACGGTCGGCGCGGCGTACAATCATTTCCTCGAATCGACCGGCTATTCGGCCGACGGCCTGGCCGAGGTCAGCAAGATCAACCGCGAGGAAGACATGCTCCATCCCTATGCCTGGTTCGGGCGGCGGGTGCGCGACACGCACGACATCTGGCACGTGCTGACCGGCTACAAGGCTGACGAGAGCCTGGGCGAAGCGGCGTTGGTCGCGTTCAGCTATGCGCAGGTCGGCGGGCTGGGCTGGGCGTTCATCGGCGGCGCCGCGGCGCTCAAGAGCCTGAAGGTCACCGGCAACTCGCTGTTCTCCAAGGCGGTCTGGGAAGGCTACAAGCGCGGCAAGAACGCCAAGTGGCTGCCGGCCGAGGATTACGAACAGCTGATGCACGAGCCGATCGATGCGGCACGCAAGCGGCTCGGGCTCGGGGAGCCGGTCGCCTATCACAAGGCGCAGCGCGAACTCGGTGCCGAGATGGCGTCGTACCTGAGCGCGAAGAACCAGCCGGACGCGGCCGAGCCGGCGAAGCTCGCGGCCTAAGGCCTGCTTTCCTAGTGTTCCTGCGAAAGCAGGAACCCAGGGCGATCTGGCACTTACCTACCCTGTGCTCCTGCTTTCGCAGGAGCCCAAACCCCTCTCGTCCGGCCCCGTCCCGAAATGTTCGAGCCGCCGCGCCGAATCAAATCGATTTCAACGCGAACCGCCACGCGGAAAACCGGTACCCACTTTTCCGCGCGATGCTTTGCCTTGGCGCATCGCTTCCCGCGGAAAACCGGTACCCACTTTTCCGCACGATGCTTTAGGGACAGGCGCGATGCTCTCGCGCCTGATCCTCACCGATTTCAGGAATCATGAAGAAGCCGTGCTCCATCCGGGGCACGGCTTCGTCGTGCTGACCGGCGAGAACGGCGCGGGCAAGACCAATGTGCTGGAGGCGGTGTCGCTGCTCGCGCCGGGGCGCGGGCTGCGCCGGGCGGCGTTGAGCGACATGGCGCGGCAGGGAGGCAGCGGCGGGTTCGGGGTGGCGGCAACGCTCGATGGCGAGATCGAGATCGGCACCGGCACGCAGCCTTCCGCGCCCGAGCGCCGCATCGTCCGGATCAATGGCGCCACCGCTGCCGCCACCGCGCTCGCCGAATGGCTCACTGTGCTGTGGCTCACCCCGGCGATGGACCGATTGTTCGTCGAGCCCGCCGGCGAACGGCGCCGCTTTCTCGACCGGCTGACGCTGGCGCTGCGCCCCGACCATGCACAGCACGCCAATCGCTACGAAGCCGCGATGCGCGCGCGCAACCGCCTGCTCGCCGACGACCTTCCCGATCCGCACTGGCTGACCGCGCTCGAGGCGCAGATGGCCGAGCATGGCGCGGCGATCGATGCCGGGCGGCGCGAGACGGTGGCGGCATTGGCCGAGCGCCTCTCCGGCCAGGCCGAGGGGCCGTTCGCCCGTGCCGGGCTGGCACTCGAGGGCTGGCATGGCGCCGACACGCTCGTCGCCGATCTGGCGCAGGGCCGCCGCCGCGATGCCGCCGCCGGACGCACGCTGGTCGGGCCGCACCGCAGCGACCTCGCCGTAACCCATCTCGAGAAAAACCAGCCGGCCGCTCTGTGCTCGACCGGCGAGCAGAAGGCGTTGCTGCTCGGCCTCGTCCTGGCGCATGCCGAACTGGTCGCCGATCGCGTCCGGCGCGCGCCGATCCTGCTGCTCGACGAGGTCGCGGCGCATCTCGATCCGGTCCGCCGCGGAGCCTTGTTCGACCGGCTGGCGGCGACCGGCAGCCAGGTCTGGATCACGGGCACCGAGCGCGCACCGTTCGACGATATCGGCGCCGCTTCCTGGTTCATGGTCGCCGACGGGACCGTCTCGGCCGCCTGAACGTTTCCTGTCGACACGTCTAAGCCCGCGTTCAGCGGCCATGGCCCACAACATCGTCCCACGATGTTTCCGGGAGAGAACCGATGAAATTGCTGTTTGCCGCCGCGACCGCGCTGGTCGCAACCCTGAGCCCCGCCATGGCGCAGGACCGCTGGGATTGGTCGGGCGGACGCCCCGATGCGCCCGACGTCCGGATGGCCGGTCCCGGCGTTCGCATCCTCTATCCCGAATTGCGCGAGACGCGCCGCGGCCGTGCATTCGTGATGCGCAATTTCGACCGCAACCATGATCGCTTTCTGACCATATTCGAGGCGCGTCAGGCCAATCGCGCCTTCGCCACGATCGCCGGACCGCGGCGCGGCGGGTTCGATTGGGACGCGCGCGATCACGGCTATGTCGTCGGGCGTCCGGGACCCGGCGCAGGCGGCTGGGATCGCGGCGCGATGCACGGCTACGGCTTCCGCCAGACCCCGCGCGGCGCGATGATGCGGCTCGACGAGGACGTGCTGTTCGCCACCGACAGTGACGTGCTGCGCCCCGGCGCGATCGACAAATTGCGCCCGCTCGCGGCCTATCTGCGCGACAATCCCGGCGTCCGCGTCGCGATCGACGGCTACACCGACTCGCGCGGCAGCGACGCGCACAACCAGGATCTCTCCGAGCGCCGTGCGGCGAGCGTGCGCGGCGCGTTCGACGCGATGGGCGTGACCCGCGCGCGCTTCTCGGTCGCCGGACACGGCGAGCACGATCCGGTCGCGACCAACGCTACGGCGGCGGGGATGCGGCTCAACCGTCGCGTCGAGGTGACCCTGCTCGGTCGCCGCGCCAGCGAATTCTGATGGGGCACGCCGGGCCGGCCCCCGGCCCGCCTGGTATGCCCCGGCGCTCCTGCGAACGCCGGATCGGTACCGCGACGGACAGCAATCGCGATCTCGGGACCGGTATTTGCAGGAGCGTCTTTCTCAACGGGCGGCGGCGACGCGATTGGCATGGGTATAGACGACCTGCCACTCGCCGCCGCGCTTCGCCCAGATGTCGGAGAAGCGAATACGCACCGCATAGGGCTTGCCGTCGGACATGCCCTTCATCGTCACCGCCCCACCCAGCACCGCGCCTTCCGACCATACCTTGATCACCTGGTCGTCGATCGCGAACGGCTCCATCGTGAAGCCGGGCGAAGTATAGTCGGCGATGAACTGCGCCTTATCCTCGCGTTTGTCCTGGCTGTTGATCAGCAGGTAATCGTCGGCGAGCAGCCGCTTGAGTGCGGCGCCGTCACCCTTGACCTGGGCGAGATCGAATTCGGCCGCTGCCTTGGCAAGGTCGGCCGGAACGCCGGGATAGCTCGGCATCGGCGCTGTCGGCCGCGCCGGAGCCATGGCGGACACCCCGCCCAGCAGCGCGATCGCACCCGAGATGGCGATCCATTGCATTGTTTTCTCTCCCTTATTCGCGCGCCTATGGTTGGCGTCATGGCGCCATCCGACCATCCCGCGCCGAGCTTGGCAAGGGGGATGATGTACTGCCCGCGACTCGCCCATTTTGCTTCCGTTTTGGGGGTCGGCTCCCTATATGCTGGGTATGGCAACACCCCCGCAGAATTCCGATTACGGCGCCGATTCGATCAAGGTCCTGAAAGGACTCGACGCCGTCCGCAAACGTCCCGGCATGTATATCGGCGATACCGACGACGGATCGGGCCTCCACCACATGGTGTTCGAGGTTTCCGACAACGCGATCGACGAGGCGCTCGCCGGTCATTGCGATCGCATCGACATCGCGCTCAATCCCGACGGATCGGTCAGCGTCACCGATAACGGCCGCGGCATCCCGACCGGCATCCATCCCGAGGAAGGCGTATCGGCGGCCGAGGTCATCATGACCCAGCTCCATGCCGGCGGTAAGTTCGAGAACACCTCGGATGACAATGCCTATAAGGTGTCGGGCGGCCTGCACGGCGTCGGCGTGTCGGTGGTCAACGCGCTCAGCGAATGGCTCGATCTCACGATCTGGCGCGACGGCGAAGAGCATTACATGCGCTTCGCGCATGGCGATGCCGTCGCCCCCCTGAAGGTGGTCGGCACGGCGGACGGCAAGAAGGGGACGCGCGTCACCTTCCTGCCCAGCCCCGCGACGTTCAAGATCACCGAATTCGACTTCGAGAAGCTCGAGCACCGCTATCGCGAACTCGCGTTCCTCAATTCGGGCGTGCGGCTGTTCCTGACCGATGCGCGGCACGAGGACGTCAAGACGATCGAACTCTATTACGAGGGCGGCATCGCCGCGTTCGTCAAGTATCTCGACCGCGCCAAGGCACCGCTCTTCCCCGATCCGATCGCGATCTCGGGCCAGCGCGACGATATCGGCATCGACGTCGCGCTCGAATGGAACGACTCGTACTACGAGAACGTCCTGTGCTTCACCAACAACATCCCGCAGCGTGACGGCGGCACCCACCTCGCCGCGTTCCGCTCGGCGCTGACCCGCACGATCAACAATTACGCCGAGAAATCGGGGTTGATGAAGAAGGAGAAGGTCACGCTCCAGGGCGACGACATGCGCGAAGGACTGACCGCGATCGTCTCGGTGAAGCTACCCGACCCCAAGTTCAGCTCGCAGACCAAGGACAAGCTCGTTTCGTCCGAGGTGCGCCAGCCGCTCGAAAGCCTGCTCGCCGACAAGATGGCCGAGTGGCTCGAGGAGAATCCGTCGAACGCGCGCCAGATCATCCAGAAGATCATCGACGCCGCCGCCGCGCGCGAAGCCGCGCGCAAGGCGCGCGAGGCGAGCCGCAAGTCGGTGCTGGGCATCGCCAGCCTGCCGGGCAAGCTCGCCGATTGTCAGGAGAAGGATCCGGCCAAGTCGGAGCTGTTCCTGGTCGAGGGCGATTCGGCCGGCGGATCGGCCAAGCAGGGCCGCGACCGTCACTTTCAGGCGATCCTGCCGTTGCGCGGCAAGATCCTCAACGTGGAGCGCGCGCGGTTCGACCGCATGCTGTCGTCGAAGGAGATCGGCACGCTGATCCAGGCGATGGGCACCGGCATCGGGCGCGACGACTTCAACCTCGAAAAGCTGCGCTACCACAAGATCGTCATCATGACCGACGCCGATGTCGACGGCGCGCATATCCGCACCCTGCTGCTGACCTTCTTCTATCGCCAGATGCCCGAGATCATCGAGGCCGGGCACCTCTATATCGCGCAGCCGCCGCTCTACAAAGCGACGCGCGGGCGGTCGGAAGTGTACCTCAAGGACGAAGCCGCGCTCGATGAGTATCTGGTCGAGGCGGGGGTCGCGGCGAGCCTGCTCGACAGCATCGGCGGCGGCGATGCGTTGCGCCACCTGGTCGAGCATGCCCGGCGGATGCGTACCTTGATGCGCTTCGTGCCGCGGCGCTACGACCCGGTGATCATCGAAGGGCTGGCGCTGGGCGGCGTGCTCGATCCCGAAGCGGGCCAGGCGCAGCGCGCCGAACGGCTGGCGGTCGCCACCGCGCGGCTCGATGCCGGCGATCCAGAAGCAACCTGGTCGGCGCGCGTCACCGGCGAGGGCTCGCTCCATTTCGAACGGTTGTGGCGCGGGGTCACCGACCACCACATCATCGAGGCGGCGTTCCTGTCCTCGGCCGAGGGACGTAAGCTCCACGCGCTCGCCGCCGAGCAGGCCGACGCCTATGGCGCGCCGACCAAATTGGTCCCCAACAAGGGCGTAGCGGTCGCCGACGAGGTCGAGACCGACGAGGATGGCGAGGAACTGCCGGTCACCGTGGGCAAGGGCGAGGCGCTGATCGCGCGGCCGTCGCAATTGCTCGAGGCGATCCTGGCGGCGGGGCGCAAGGGCCTTTCGATCCAGCGCTACAAGGGGCTGGGCGAGATGAACGCCGAGCAATTGTGGGAAACCACGCTCGACCCGACCAACCGCTCGATGCTCAAGGTGGCGGTCGACCAGGCCGATGTCGCCGACGAGATCTTCACCCGGCTGATGGGCGACGTGGTCGAGCCGCGCCGCGAATTCATCCAGGAAAATGCGCTGAGCGTCGCCAATCTCGACGTGTGACGGCGGGCGGTCATTGAACCGTCGCCGCGCCGATCTAGATCAAGGGCGTAACGATAACCGTTGAGGGAGAGGGTCGATGCGCTTTGGACTTATGCTGGCGGCGACGGCCGCAATCGTGTCGCCATTGGCGACCACCGCCGCGACGCTGAAATTCTCGCCGTGGATCGTGCGCGCGCTCGCCGATCCGGCGCGTGCCGATCAGAAAGTGGACGACGACCGCCGCAAGGCGGGCGAGGTGCTGACCTTCTCCGGCGTGAAGCCGGGCTGGCACGTGGTCGATTACCTGCCGGGCAAGGGCTATTGGACGCGCATCTTCACCGGCGCGGTCGGGCCGACCGGCCATGTCTATGCGATCTGGCCGAGCGTCGCGGGCCCCGGCGCCGACGCGACGATCGAATCGCTGAACGACCGCAAGCTGGGCAACGTCACCGCGGCGCGCGATCCGGCGATGATCACGCTCGACAAGCCGGTCGACCTGGTCTGGACCGTCGAAAATTATCACGACATTCCCAATGACGGACGCGGCGAGGCCGCGATCAACGCGTTCAACGCGGCGGTGTTCAAGGCACTGAAGCCGGGCGGCACCTATATGGTCGTCGATCACATCGCGCTGGCGGGCAGCGGCCTCAGCGACACCGGCACGCTGCACCGGATCGATCCCGCGATCGTCAAGAAGGAGGTGCTCGCCGCCGGCTTCACCTTTGTCGGCGAATCGAAGGCGCTGTCAAACCCGAAGGACGATCACACGCTGAAGGTATTCGATGCCGCGATCCGCGGGCATACCGACCAGTTCGTCTACAAGTTCCGGAAGCCGCTCAAGTGATCCGGCTCGGGCTGGCCGCCTTGCTCGTCGCGGTGTCGCTCGGCGGCTGCACCAAGAAGTGGGACACCAGCAACGCCGCCGCCGCCGACACCCACCTGGCGCGCGACACCGCGATCGACGCGCGGCGCCACGGACCCGAGATCGCCAAATTCGCCGGGCTCAAGGCCGGCGACAAGGTGATCGACCTGATTCCCGGCGCCGGATACTGGACGCGCACCTTCGCGAGGATCGTCGGGCCGTCGGGCCATATCTACGGGATCTGGCCGCAACCTTACGCGCAGGAAGCCGGGCGCAACGTCCGCGATTACGCTGCCGCGGCCGGCAAACCGCCCTTCGCCAACGTCTCGGCGAGCACCCAGCCAGCGACCAGCCTGAACGCGCCCGAGAAAGTCGACCTGGTCTTCACCTCGCAAAACTATCACGATTATCCCGACAAGTTCATGGGGCCGGTCGATCCGGCAGTGCTGAACAAGGCGGTGTTCGATGCGCTCAAGCCCGGCGGCATCTACCTGATCATCGACCATGTCGCGGCCGCAGGATCCGGACTGCGCGACACCGACACGCTGCACCGGATCGACCCCGAGATCGTGCGCAAACAGGTGACCGCGGCGGGGTTCGTGTTCGACGGCGAATCGAAACTGCTCGCCAACCCGGCGGACGATCACGGCAAGGCGGTGTTCGACAAGTCGATCCGCGGGCACACCGATCAGTTCATCTACAAGTTCCGGAAGCCATAGAGCGCGATGGAACCGGCTTGATCAATCGTTAGTCACCCTCACCGTTCCGGCGCTCCGCGCCTCCTTCCCTCTCCCGATGGGAGAGGGAAGGGGCCCGCCGCCGCAGGCGGTGGGAAGGGTGAGGGTGAATGATCAAGCCGATATCATCGCGCTCCGAGCCCGCTGCCACCGATTAGCCGCGCTGTCCTTTACTCGCGCTCGTCTCGCAGCGGCCGACTGAGCAGCGCCCAGATCACCTCCTCGACCGGCGCGCCCTCGAGCAGAGCGCAGACCGCCTCGGTCACCGGCATGTCGACCCCCGCCTCGGCCGCCGCTTCGCGCAGCACCGGCGCGGTGAACGCGCCCTCCGCCACGGTACGGCGATCGGCGAGCAGGTCGCGCGCCGACCTGCCCTCGCCCAGCCCCACCCCGAGCGAGAAATTGCGGCTGCTGGTCGACGAGCAGGTGAGGACGAGATCGCCGAGCCCCGACAACCCGGCCATCGTCTCCGCCCGTGCCCCGCGCGCGAGGCCGAACCGGGTCATTTCGGCGAAGCCGCGCGCGATCAGCGCGGCACGGGCATTCTGGCCGAGCCCGGCGCCCTCGACCACCCCACAGCCGATCGCCAGCACGTTCTTGACCGCGCCCCCGATCTCGGCGCCGATCACGTCGTCGGTGGCATAGGTGCGAAAGGCTGGCGAGGCGAGGCGATCGGCCAGCGCCGTCCCCAGATCGATGTCTTCGCAGGCCAGGGTGACCGCCGTCGGCAACCCCGCCGCGACCTCGTGAGCGAAGGTCGGTCCGGAAAGGACGGCGATCGGCGCGTCCGGCTGGACTTCGCGCGCGACTTCCCCGACGAGCAACTTGCTGCCCGCTTCGATCCCCTTCGCGCACAATACCAGCGGCCTGGCCCCGAAATCCTGCCCGTCGAGAACCGTGCGGACGTGCTGCGCCGGCGCGACCACCAACAACGCGTCGACACCGCGCAGACCGTCGAGGTCGTCGGTCGCGACGATGCTCTCCGACAATTCGACATTGGCCAGGAACAGATCGTTGACGTGGCGCGCGTTGATCGATTCGACCACCTCGGCCTCACGCGCCCACAGGATGACCGGATCGCCATCCGCTGCCGCAACCTGCGCGAGCGCTGTACCCCAGGCACCCCCGCCGATGACGCCGATGTTCATGCCTTCACTCCCGCCCCGCGCACCTTTTCCGCCGCCGGATCGAGCGGCCAGCGCGGCCGCGCGGCGATGTCGAGCGGGTCGGTCAGCCCCGCCGCGAAACGCTCGGCGCCGGCCCAGGCGATCATCGCTCCATTGTCGGTGCACAGCCATTGCGGCGGGACGCTGAACGGCAGGCCGTAATCGCCCGCCAGCACTTCAAGCGCCGATCGTACCGCGCCGTTCGCCGCGACGCCGCCCGCCACGACCAGCGCCGTCGCGTCGGTGTCGCCAAGCTGGCGCCGTGTGCGATCGACCAGGCAATCGACCGCCGCCTGCTGAAAGCTCGCGGCGATATCCTCGACCTTCCATTGCCCGGTTTCGTGCGCACGGAGCACGGCGCTCTTCAGCCCGGCGAACGAGAAATGCGGCTCGGCCGATCCGACCAGCGGGCGTGGCAGCGGGACGATGTCCTTGCCCTGCGCCGCCGCGCGCTCGACCGCCGGGCCGCCCGGGAAACCCAGGCCGAGGATCTTCGCCGTCTTGTCGAACGCTTCCCCCGCCGCGTCGTCGATCGTCGTGGCCAGGCGGCGATAGCGGCCCACGCCCTCGACCAGCAGCAGCTGGCAATGCCCACCCGAGACGAGCAGGAGCAGATAGGGGAAATCGAGATCCGGATCGGCGAGCCTGGGGCTCAACGCATGGCCTTCGAGGTGATTGACCGCGACGAGCGGCTTGCCCGCGGCATGCGCCAGCGCCTTGCCGGTCACCAGCCCGACCATCACCCCGCCGATCAGGCCCGGCCCGGCGGTCGCGGCGATCGCATCGACCTGGGCGAGCGTCACGCCCGCTTCCGCCAGGGCGGCGTGGATCAACGGCTCGAGCGCCTCGACATGCGCGCGCGCCGCGATTTCCGGCACGACGCCGCCATAGGGGCGATGCGCGGCTTCCTGTCCGGCGAGCTTGTGCGCGAGGATCCGACGGTCGCCGGTCACCAGCGCCGCCGCGGTCTCGTCGCACGAGGATTCCAGGCCCAGGATGAGAGTCATGGCCTCCTCCTATACCGTTGGGGTTGAGCTTGTCGAAGTGCGCGATTTTCCCCTCCACCAGCCTTCGGCTGGCCCCCCTCCTCATGCCGGCATGGGGAGGATCTGCGGAGCCGCACGCCCCGTCCTCCCCATCGACGATGGGGAGGCGGACCGCCGCCGGAGGCAGGGGTGGAGGGGAAAATCCTGAAACAGGCGATCATGGGCAAGAAGAGGGCTCCGGATACTTCGACATGCGCCAGCTTAAGCGATATGCGCATGCGCATGACCGTCCTCAAGCTCGGCACCCGTGGATCCCCGCTCGCGCTCGTCCAGGCCAATATGGTGAAGGATGCCATCGCCGCCGCGCATGGCATCGCCTGCGCAATCCATGTCGTCCGCACGACCGGGGACCGTGTCCAGGACCGGGCGTTGGCCGAGATCGGCGGCAAGGCGTTGTGGACCAAGGAACTCGACCGCGCGCTGCTCGAGGGCGAGATCGATGTCGCGGTCCATTCGATGAAGGATGTCGAGACGATCCGGCCCGCGGCGATCATGCTCGTGGCGATGCTCGAGCGGGCCGATGTCCGCGATCGGCTGGTGGGTGCCGCGAGCCTTGCCGCCATCCGCGCTGGCGGCGTCGTCGGCACCAGTAGTCCGCGGCGCAGCGCCCAGGTCCGGCGCGCGCGGCCGGACGTGTCGGTGGTGCTGTTCCGCGGCAATGTCGACACCCGGCTGGCAAAGCTCGCCGCCGGGGAAGCCGACGCGACATTGCTGGCCGCGGCGGGGCTGGCGCGGCTGGGACGCGACGATGTCGGCGTGGCGATCGCGGTCGACGACATGCTGCCGGCCCCGGCCCAGGGCGCGGTCGGGATCGAGTGCCGCGCCGATGACGCCAAAACGGCAGACCTGCTCGCGGCGATCGACCACCCCGCGACCAGCCGCGCGGTCCGCTGCGAGCGCGCGTTCCTGGCGGCGCTCGACGCCACCTGCCACTCGCCGGTCGCGGCGCTGGCGACGGTCGATGGCGACGCGCTGCACCTGCGTGCCGAATTGCTGTCCGAAGACGGCGCCGATCATGTCGCGGGCGATGCCGCGGGAACCGATGGCGATGCTCTGGCGCGCGATCTGGCGACTGCCCTGCTCGGCCGCGCCTCGCCGAAGGTGCGCGCGGGTTTCGGCGGATGACTCGCCCGATCGCGGTGCTCCGGCCCGAACCGGGCAACGCCGCGACCGCCGGGCGGATCGAAGGGATGGGGCTTGGGGCGATCCGCCTGCCGCTGTTCGAGGTGCGCGCGCTCGATTGGACCCCGCCCGATCCGGCCGGATTCGATGCGCTGTTGCTGACCAGCGCCAATGCCCCGCGTCTCGCTGGACCGGGGCTCGCCGCGCTGCGCCGCTTGCCCGTTTTTGCCGTCGGCGAGGCGACCGCGACGGCGGCACGCGCGGAGGGGTTGGTGGTGACCTTCACGGGATCGGCCGACGGTGGCGCGCTTCTTTCCGCGGCCGCGGGTCGCGGCGTGCGCCGGGCGTTGCTGCTGGCCGGACGCGATCGTGCGATGGCCGACGACCCGATCATCGAGCGCGCGATCGCCGTCTATGCAAGCATCGAACGCGGCCTGGCGCCCGCCGATCTGCTGCCGCTGGCGGGATCGGTCGCGCTGATCCACTCGCCGCGGGCGGCGCGACGATTCGCCGAACTGGCCGATGCCGCCGGGCTCGATCGCGCCGCGGTCCGGCTCGCCGCCATCAGCGCGGCCGCGGCCGATGCCGCCGGTGCCGGTTGGCAGGCGGTAGCAGCCGCGTCCGATCCCAACGAGGATGTGCTGCTCGATCTCGCCCGCGCGCTCGCCGATTGACCGCCCCCGCGGCGCGGCGGATAAGGGCGCCATGACCCAGATTGTGCCGAGCACGCCGTCCGACCGTTCGACGCCGCTGGCGACCACCATCGGCGTCGCGGTGGGGACCTTTCTGGTCGGGCTGCTGATCGCCGGACTGATCGCGTGGTGGACGCGCCCCGCGCCGCCTGCTGCCCCGATCGAGACCGCCGCCGCACCGGCGGCACCGCCGACCAAGGTGATCATCGCGCCGCCGGTAGCGACCGATCCCGCCTCGCTCTCTGCCCGCCAGCAGATGCTCGCCGCGCAATTGACCGCGCTCGAACAGCGCACCGCGACGGTGTCGGGCGAAGCCGCCAATTCCTATGGCAACGCCACCCGCGCCGAGGGCATGCTCGCCGCCTTCGCCGCGCGCCGGATGATCGACCGCGGTTTGCCGCTCGGCTATCTCGAACAGCAGTTGAAGGACCGGTTCGGCGATACCCAGCCCAAGGAGGTGGCGGCGGTGATCGGCGCCGCGCGCCACCCGGTGACGCTAGAGGACCTGCGGCTCGGGCTCGACCAGATCGGGCCGCAACTCGCGCTCGGACCGGCCGGCGACGGCTGGACGGGATCCTTCTTCCGCATGCTCGGCAGCCTCGTCGTCGTCCATCCACGCGGCGACCCGTCGCCGCTGCCGGGCGACCGGCTCGCGCGTGTCCGCCGCTTGCTCGCGCAGGGCCAGGTGGAAGCCGCGGTCGAGGAAGTGAAGCGCATGCCCGGCGCGTCGCAATCGAGCTCGTGGGTCAACGGGGCGGACAGCTATGTCGCGACGCGCCGCGCGCTCGATATTCTCGAAGCGGCCGCGCTGGAAGGCGGCAGCGTGTCGGTCAAGCCGGTGCCGGCCAAGACCAACTGACTCGCGCCGGCTCGTGCGCCGGGCTTCAGAGCCGGGCGATCAGCGCCTGCGCCGCCGCCGGCGCACGCACTTTGGCGCCGTTGATCATGAACACGAAGGTGTCCCGCGGCGTCGCGGGAGCGGGATCGCCGACATAAGGCAGCCCGGCCGGTGAGCCGCCCGCCGCCCAATCCTTCGCGACCGCCGCCCAATGATCGAGCGCGGCCGAAGCATAGCCCTGGGGCTCTTCCTCGGCCGCGTTCTCCAGCCGCGCATAGACGAAGTCACCGGCGACGTCGGCGATGGCCGGATAGTCGGCGGAGTCGGCATAGACGATCGCCACCCCGGCATCTCGGCAAAGCGCGACGAATTCGGGGACGTGGAAGCTGTCGTGACGCACCTGCACGGCGTGGCGCAGCGCGACGCCTTCATGGCTGGCGGGCAACAGGTCGAGAAACGCGCCGAAATCCTGCGCGTCGAATTTCTTGGTGGCCATGAACTGCCACAGGATCGGCCCGAGCTTGGGACCGAGCTCGACGATGCCCTGTCCGACGAACTTCGCGATCGATTCGCCGCCCTCGGCCAGCACCTTGCGATTGGTACAGAAGCGCGACGCCTTGACCGCGAACACGAAGTCGTCTGGCACGACTTCTCGCCAGCCGGCGAACGTGGCCGGTTTGAACCCCGAATAATAGGTGCCGTTGATCTCGATCGCGGTCAGCTGGCGCGACGCATATTCGAGCTCGCGCTTGGCCGGCCACTTTTCGGGATAGAAGGTCCCGCGCCACGGCTCGTAGGTCCAGCCGCCGATCCCGACTCGTATGTTCGTCATATCCCGAGGATAACCCCAACGCTTCACGAAGCGATAGCGGTCGCGGATGCGGCGGTTGAAGAATCCGCCCTTGGAGGCGGCCCGCCGCATCGCCGCGACGATACGCTCGGGGACGTCGAGATACGAATAGAGCCGGCCGCCGACGAAGCGGATGTCGAGGCGGCGCTCGGCGGGATCGTAGTCGAACGAGCGGATCACGCTGGAGGGCATGGCTTTTCAAGGCATTGTCGGCGGAACGCGTTTCACCCCGGGATGGCGCGCCGCTTGAAACGCCTGCCGCGCTGGTGCACACCCCCGACTCGGGTTTGGGGGGTGCCTGACGCCGCGGTGATCGCGGCCCAGTGCGCCGTTCACGCCATCAGGCGAGAGGGTAAGGCGTGCTGCGTTCGATCAAGTCCAGAATTGCACCGTTGCTGGCGGCGCTTGCCGCCACGATCAATGCCAGTGTCGCGCATGCGCAGGAAACGCTGAACGACCCAGCCGGGTCGGGCGTGCTGGTGTCCGCCGTACGCTGGCTGCAGGGGACGTTGCTCGGCACCGTCGCCACCGTGGTCGCGATCATCGCGGTGGCCTCGGTCGGATTCCTGATGCTGACCGGGCGGATCAACTGGCGTTATGGCGCGACCGTCATCATCGGCTGCTTCATCCTGTTCGGCGCAGCCTCGATCGTCGCGGGAATCCAGTCCACCGCCACCCTGGGCAATTGAGCCATGGCCGCCGGTCTCGACCGCGACCCCTTGTTCGTGGCGCTGACGCGTCCGCAGATGTTCGCCGGCGTCACCTATAGCTATTTCGTCATCAACGGCGTGCTGGCGACCGAATTGTTCCTGATCTTCCATTCGATCTGGGTGCTCGGCGCCGCCGCCCTGATCCACGTCGTCGGCATGATCCTGTGCGTGCGCGAGCCGCGCTTCCTCGACCTGTGGCTCAACAAGGTCCGCAACTGCCCGCGCGTGCGCAACCATTCGATCTGGCGATGCAACTCCTACCGCCCCTGACCAGCGACCGGCGCACCATTGCCCGGGAGAAATCGGCGGGCGCCCATCTGCCGTACGCGCGGCACGTCGACGATCATACGATCGAGACGCGCGACGGATTGCTGATGCAGGTCCTCCAGCTCCGCGGCCTGCTGTTCGAAACCGCGGACACCGACGAGATCAATTACCGCAAGGTGCTGCGCGACGCGATGCTCCAGGCAATCGGTTCGTCGCGCTTCGCGGTCTATCATCACGTCATCCGGCGCGAGGCCGATGCCGAGCTGTCGGACAAGTTCCCCGACGATTTCTCGACCCGGCTCGACGCGGCGTGGCGCGCGCGCCTTTCCGCGCGCAAGCTCTACGTCAACGACATCTTCCTGACTCTGGTCCGCCGCCCGATGCAGGGACGCGTCGGGGTCGCCGACCGCATCCGCGGCTGGTTCGGCTCGACCGGCGTCGACCCCGAGGTCACGCGCAACCACGAGGTGCATCAGCTAGATACCGCGCGCGACGCCTTGCTGGCGCAGCTCGGCAGCTACGATCCGCGGCTGCTGTCGGTCTACGAGACAAAAGCGGGCTTCTGTTCCGAGCCGCTCGAATTCCTATCGGCGCTCTACAATGCCGAGATGCGCCCGGTGCTGATGCCCCATCAGGATGCCGGCGCGTACATCCCCTACCGGCGCGTCAGTTTCGGCGAGGAGACGGTCGAGCTCGGACCGGCGGGCAATACGCCACGCAGCTTCGTCGGCATGGTGTCGATCAAGGACTATCCCGCGCAGACCGCACCGGGGATGCTCGACGAACTGCTCCGCCTGCCGTTCGAGATCACGGTGTCGCAGAGCTTCGGCTTCGTCGATCGCCAGGCCGCGCTGGGCAAGATGAACCTGGCGCTGCGCCGGATGCGCTCGGCCGAGGACGAGGCGGTCAGCCTGCGCGCCGAACTCTCCAACGCCAAGGATGACGTCGCCGCCGGGCGGGCCGGGTTCGGCGAGCATCACATGACCGTCGCGGTGCACGGGAGCACGATCGACGAGGTCAATGCCGGGGTCGCCGAAGTGCAGGCATCGATGTCCGATCTGGGCATCATCGCGGTGCGCGAGGAAATCGCGCTCGAACCTGCCTTCTGGGCACAATTCCCGGGTAATTTCAAATATATCGCACGGAGAGGCCTGATCTCGACCGGTAATTTCGCCGGGTTCGCGTCGAGCCACAATTTCGCGCTCGGCAAGCCCGAGGCGAACCATTGGGGCCAAGCGGTCAGCCTGCTCGAGACGACCGCCGCCGGCCCCTATTATTTCAATTTCCACCAGGGCGATCTGGGCAATTTCACCGTCATCGGCCCATCGGGATCGGGCAAGACGGTCGTGCTCAATTTCCTGCTCGCCCAGGCGCGCAAGTTCCATCCGCGGATCATCTTCTTCGACAAGGATCGCGGCGCCGAGCTGTTCATCCGCGCGATCGGCGGACGCTACGACGTGCTGCGCCCCGACATGGCAGCGGGGCTCAACCCCCTCCAGCTCGACGACAGTCCGGCCAACCGCCAGTTCCTGATCGACTGGGTCGCGCAGCTTGCGGGCGGCGCCGATATCGACGAGACGGCGCGGATCAAGGACGCGATCGACGCCAATTTCGATCAGCCGGTCGAACATCGCCGCCTGCGCCACCTCGCCGAATTGTTCCGCGGCGGCTCGCGCCCGACCGCAGCCGACCTCTATTCGCGCCTGCGCCCGTGGTGGGGCGTCGGCGAGCGCGCCTGGCTGTTCGACAATGAGCGCGACCTGACCGACCTGTCGGCCGACGCGGTCGGGTTCGACATGACCCAGATCCTCGACGATCCCGCGGTCCGCACCCCAGCGATGATGTATCTGTTCCACCGCGTCGAGGAACGGCTCGACGGGTCGGCGGCGATCATCGTCGTCGACGAAGGGTGGAAGGCGTTGGACGACGAGGTGTTCGTCCGGCGCATCAAGGATTGGGAAAAGACGATCCGCAAACGCAACGGCATCGTCGGCTTCGCCACGCAGAGCGCGCAGGACGCGCTTGAGAGCCGCATCGCGTCGGCGATCATCGAGCAGGCCGCGACGCAGATCTTCATGACCAACCCCAAGGCGCGCGCGGCCGACTATATCGACGGCTTCGGGCTGACCCCGCACGAATACGAGATCGTCCGGACATTGCCCGACGATGCGCATTGCTTCCTGATCAAGCATGGTACGGAGAGCGTCGTCGTCCGGCTCAACCTGACCGGCGAGCACGATATCCTGACCATCCTGTCGGGGCGCGAGCGCACCGTTCGCCTGCTCGACGACATCCGTGCCGAAAAAGGCGACGATCCCGCCGACTGGATCCCGCTGTTGCTGGAGCGCGCGTGATGCAGGTGGCGTGCCCCGCGATCAGCGACGATGCGTTCCTGTCGAGCGTGCTCGGGCATATCGATTGCCAGGCGCAGACGTTGGGCGCGGCGGGATACCAGGCGCTGGGTGCGGGCGGCTCGGCGTCGATGCTCATCCTCGGCGGCGTGCTGACGATCTTCATCGCACTGTTCGGCTATCGCCTGATCCTCGGCGACACGCCCGACGCACGCAGCAGCATCCTGACGGTGATCAAGCTGGGCATCGTGCTGGTGCTGGCGACGAGCTGGCCCGCGTTCAGGACCCTGGCCTATGACGTGGCGCTCAAGGGTCCGGCCGAACTTGCCGGTGCGATCGGTGGCGCGTCGGGGTTGCCCGGCGCCAGCGGTGGCCTCGTCGCCCGGCTCCAGATCGTCGACGACGAAATCGCCGAACTGACCGTGATCGGCACCGGTCGGCCACCCAATACCGACCTGGTCACCGGCCCGACGACACAACCGCTGACTCCCGAACAGCAGGCGCAGGAGCGCCGCCGCTTGCAGGATCTCGCCAGCCACGCCCGCTGGGATCCGGCGCATGACCTGTCGCTGCTCGGCAGCGCGCGGACGGTTTTCCTGTCGGGAACCATCGCCGCTTTTGCCAGCGTCCGGCTGATCGCCGGATTGCTGCTCGCCTTGGGGCCGCTGTTCGCGATCTTCCTGCTGTTCCCGGGCACGCGCGGGCTGTTCGAGGGCTGGGTGCGCGGACTTGTCGGCGCGGCGCTGGGCGCGCTGGGAACCGCGATCGTGCTGGGCGTCGAACTCGCGCTGATCGAACCTTGGCTCGCGGCGGTGATGGACCTTCGCCATCAGGAAGTCGCGACGCCCGCCGTGCCGGTCGAATTGCTCGCCTTGTCGCTGATCTTCGCGGTCACGCTGATCGCGGTGCTGGTCGCAGTGGCCCGCGTCGCACACGGTTTCCGCATTCCCGACAGCTGGGGGCAGGTCCGCGACCGGATCGTCGGCGGCCTGGCGCCCGCGACTCCGTTGCTCGCCGGACCGCGCGCGGCGGAACCGGGCGTCAACGACCAGCGGTCGCGCGCGATCGCGATCGCCGACGCGGTCGCGGCGACGCAGCGGCGCGAGAGCCACGGCGCGCAACCCGCCCCGGCCTCGCTCGGACGGGCGGTGATCTCGCCCACCAACACGCGAGAGATCGCCGTTGCGGCCGCAGTGCCGCTCGGCCAGAGTTTCAGGCGGCGGACACGGGGACGCGTGTCGGCCGGGGCAACACGGCGGGATAGCAACAGATGAACGCGCGCGAATCGCTCGACGCTTATTATCGCGAGGCGGACAGTTGGGCCGACGACCGGCAGGACATGTTGCGCGCGTCGCGCCGAACCGCCTGGATCGTGGCCGGCGTCGCAGTGGCGATCGCCTTGTTCGAGGCGATCGCGCTGATCGTGCTGATGCCCTTGAAGACGGTCGTGCCCTACACGCTGCTGGTCGACAAGCAGACCGGCTACGTCCAGGAGCTCAAGCCGCTCGACGCCGAGAAGATCGCGCCCGATACCGCGCTGACCCAGTCGTTCCTGGTCCAGTACGTCATCACGCGCGAAAGCTTCGACGCGACCACGCTGCAAGCGTCGTACCGCAAGGTCCAATTATGGTCGGCGGACAGCGCCAAGGCCGACTACGTCAACACCATGCAGGCGGGCAATCCGGCAAGCCCGCTCAACCGTTATCCGCGCAGCTCGATCGTCGATACGCGGGTCAAGAGCATCACCTCGATGGGCGGCAACCAGGCGATGGTGCGGTTCGATACGGTCCGCCGCGACCAGGGCGGCCAGACGCAACCGCCCGAATCCTGGGTCGCTGTGATCAATTATCGCTTCTCGACCGGTCCGATGCGGGCGGAGGACCGCTTCGTCAATCCGCTCGGCTTCCAGGTGTTCCGCTACAATCGCAGCCAGGAGACGCTTGCGCCCGAAACCGCCCCGGCCGCGGCCACCGCCACGCCGCCACTGTCGAGCCAGCCGCAAGTCCTGGCACCGGGCGCGACCCCGACCTCGGCCCCGTCGCGTCAGGCCAAAGGTGTCGAGGTCACGCTTTGAAGCACCTCGCGCTCCTGGTGTCGGCAATCGCGCTGGCCGCCGTGCCGGCGCACGCCCAGGTCCGGCCGCAGCCGGGCAGCGGCGATCCGCGCATCCAGTCGGTGATGTACGATGCCGACCAGGTCGTCGAATTGCAGGTTCCGACCGGATACGAACTGACCGTCGAATTCGCGCCCGACGAACGGATCGAGAATGTCGCGGTGGGCGACAGCGGGGCGTGGCAGGTCACGCCCAACAAGCGCGGCGACCGGCTGTTCCTGAAACCGCTGCAGGGCGCGACGACCAACATGACGGTCGTGACCGACGCCCGCACCTATCTGTTCGAACTGTCGCCGGGCAGCGTCGGTAGCGCGCCCTATATCGTCCAGTTCCGCTATCCACCGCCACCCGCGCCGGCCGAGACCGGCCCCGCCGCGGCGGCACCCGGCCGCTACAAGCTGGCAGGATCGAACGACATCAGGCCCGACGCGATCTCCGACGACGGATCGAAGACCTACATCATGTGGCGGGAGAGCCAGACGCTGCCCGCGGTGTTCGTGATCGATCGCGACGGCAAGGAGACGCTGGCCGACGGCGCGATGCGCGACGGCCGGTACGTCCTGGATAGCGTCAACGACAGGCTGGTATTCCGCCTCGACAAGAAGATGGCGACGGCGGAGCGGGTTCCGCAGGTGGCACGCTGATGGCCATCGCCGGCACCGATCCGCGCACCACCCTGCCGCCGCCCGCCGAGGTCGAGCCGAGCGCCCGACCCGTCATCGCACGGGCAGGCGGCGGACTGTCCAATTGGGCGATCGCCGCGGGCATCCTGGTCGCCGCGTTGATTCTCTTCCTGATCCTCGACGGGCGCCGGCGGCAGCTTTCGGCGCCCGCGACGCGCGCGCCATCCGCCGACTTGCGCGGCGGTGCCGAGCCGCCGTCGCTCTACGTACCGCCGTTGCCCGCGCCACCGCCGCCACCCGCGCCGCCACCACCTCCCCCGCCGCCACCACCGCCGCCGGCGCAACCGAAGATCGTCTACGTGCCGGCACCACCGCCACCGCAACCGGTCGCGCTGCCGGCGCCACCGCAGCGTACGTCGGCCGAGCCGGTGCTGGTGCTCGACACGACGGCTGGCGAAGCGGTTGCCGCCACCGGACCCGCGGGCGAGGGTGGGGCGCCCGGCGCGGTGGCAACCGCCTTGCCCGGTACCAATGCGGGGTCGCTTGGCGGTCGCGCGCGCGCCTCGGTGCTGCGCAATCGCGCCACCACCGTGCCGCAGGGAACGCTGATTCCGGCCGTGCTCGAAACCGCGCTCGATTCGACCCGGCCGGGCCCGGCGCGCGCGCTGGTCACGCGCGACGTGCGCGGCTTCGACGGAACCAAGGTACTGATCCCGCGCGGCAGCCGGCTGATCGGCGAGTACAAGGCCGACCTCCAGCCCGGCCAGAACCGCGCGCTGGTAATCTGGCAGCGCCTGATCCGCCCCGACGGCGCGACGATCGAGATCGCTTCGCCATCGGCCGATCCGCTCGGCCGGGTCGGGATCAAGGGCAAGGTCAACAGCCATTTCCTCGAACGCTTCGGCAGCGCCCTGCTGCAATCCACGCTCAATCTCGGGGTCGGCGTCGCGACGTCGCGCATCGCCGGCAACAATTCCAGCGTTCTGCTGGCGCTCCCCAATTCGGTGAATAGCTCGGCGGGATCGACGCTGACCGATACGCAACAGATTCAGCGTACCCTGCGCGTCAGACAGGGCGTGTCGGTCAGCGTGTTCGTCGCCAAGGACCTCGATTTCACCGCCGTGGAGAGCAGGAAATAGCCGCGAGCGAACCCGTCTATCTCAAGAGCTACCTGGCCCCGCTGGGCGAGGTGCTGGCGCGCGAGGACGTCACCGACATCTACGTCAACCGTCCCGGCGAAATCTGGGTCGAGACGCTGGGCGGCACCACCGAGATGCACGAGGCGCCACGGCTGGATCGCGCGACGCTCGACCGGCTGTCGCGCCAGATTGCGGCGCTGTCGCACCAGGGGATCAGCCGCGAGCACCCCTTGCTGTCGGCGACCTTGCCCGACGGCGCGCGCGTCCAGGTGGTGGCCCCCCCCGCCACGCGCGGCGAGCTGGCGCTGGCGATTCGCAAACACGTCTCGTCGAACCTCAGTCTCGGCGACTATGTCGCGGCCGGGTCGTTCGCCGAGACGCGCCGCGGCGATGTCGGCGAACGGTCGCCGATCGACATCGAGCTTTCGCGGATGCTCGATGCGGGGGATATTGCCGGTATGCTCGCCACGGCGGTCAAGGCCCGCAAGAACATCCTCGTCTCGGGCGGCACCTCGACCGGCAAGACGACGTTCCTCAACGCGCTGATCCGCGAGATTCCGGCGCACGAACGGCTGATCCTGATCGAGGATACGCCCGAACTCCATCTCGATCATGCCAATGCGGTCGGCTTGCTCGCGGCCCGCAGCGCGCTGGGCGAGGCGCAGGTCACCGCCGACAGCCTGCTCGCCGCATCCTTGCGCATGCGGCCCGACCGCATCATCGTCGGCGAGTTGCGCGGACCCGAAGCCTATACCTTCCTGCGTGCGGTCAATACCGGCCATCCCGGATCGATGACGACGGTCCATGCCGACAGCGCCGAGCGCGCGATCGAGCAGATCGCGTTGCTCGTCCTGCAGACCGGTACGCGGCTGGGGCGCGACGACGTCCATCATTACGTCCGCAGCACCGTCGATATCTTCGTCCAGCTCGCACGGACCGGCGGCCGCCGCCACGTCGCCGAAGTGGTACTTGCCCGGTAGGAGACGGCGGTTACGGCGAATCGGTCGCCGGCACTCGACAGACTCCCCCGGGGTAAAGCCAAGAGTTTGGCAAGAAACGGTTTTCCTTTTTCTTGCGCGTTCCTGATCGTTTCGGATCCGGATCGACAAGCGGTAGCTTTATTGTTTCCGTACCGAGCCGGATCGGCCCATATTTCTGATGGTTTTTCAACGCTCGGGCGGTCTCGCCAACCCGGTCCGCGGGATCTCAAGAACCGGGCGGGTGTCGCCGCGCGGTGTCTGTTGAAGACAGTGAAATTAAGCTAGCCTAGCACTTTCAATGAGTTGACGATTACCCCTGTAACCTTCCGAGCCGGGAGTGGCTTCGCCCCCTGTCCAACCCATCCAAGCGCTTTTTCTATTCGCCCGATACTCACTTCGGACGAATCCGGGGCCGTTGTACCAAAAACGACATGGGAGATTCGTTCATATCGGTTGTATCCATGCGGACAGCCGCGTAAATCGTGATGAATGTCTTGTTAGGGGTTTCGAGATGGGCACTTCCCAGAATTCCGTCAGTCGGCGTAGCGCGATGACGCGCATGGCGATGGCCGCCGCCGCCGGCATCGTCGCACCGGGCCTGGCTCCCGCCGCTCGCGCCGCGATCGGCGACGACGCCGGCCTCAATGCCTTCAAGGGGCGCTACGCCCTGAGAGGCGGGCGAATCATCGACGGCTATTTCGTGGCGCCCAAGGGCAAGGCCGATCTGGACGTCGTCGTGCTGCTGCATGGTGAGGGCGGGTTCGATACCGCTACACGCGCGCTGGCGCACCAATATGCCCGCGCGGGCAGGCTGACGATCGTGCCCGACATGCCGGCAACCTATGCCGGTGTGGCGGCACTTGCCGGGCGCGACGCTCACATCGCCGACATCCGGAGCCTTCAAGCGGCGTTCGGTCGCCATGTGCGCGGTAACGGCAAGGTCGAATTCGTCGCCGCCTGACACGTCGGACGGAAACGGATCGAGGGCCGCCGGAGCGATTCGGCGGCTCTTTTCGCATTCGCGCTTTTCGCCAGGAGCATCGGAAAGATGAGGGCGCAGTAATCGCCCGGCAGATTCGAGGGTCCGGCACGCCGCAGCCCCGTGCTGTACATGCTGCGCCATGCCAGCCCAGTTGCCATGACGTGCTGCCGCTGGTCGGCGGCACCGACTGGAGCCGCCGAAGGGATTCGAACCGCGCACATAGACCGTAGGCCGGCGTGCAAACAGGGAACCGAGGGTTCCGGCATGGCAAAGCCGTACCGTCGGACGCAGCCAGCGCCGCCGCCCGTGGTTTTCGCGATGTTGCAATTTGGCGCCGCCAAATCGCGGCGAAAGACTGGAGCGGGCGAAGGGATTCGAACCCTCGACCCCAACCTTGGCAAGGTTGTGCTCTACCCCTGAGCTACGCCCGCTCTGGCGCCTGCCCGTGATGCCACGGGCGGGTAAGGAGGGGCGCCATTAGCAGCGCTCCCGCGGGTCCGCAACCCCCCGTCGCGCAACAATCAAAAAGCCTTGGCTTCGCACGCCCAGCGCCCACATAAGGGCCTTTGCCGCTGACGGAGAAGAGACTTGGCCACGCTTGGAATGACCCCGGACCAGAAGGACGCCGTCGAGGCGTTCCGGCGCGACGTGGTCGAGCCGTCGATGAGCAAGCTGGTCATCATCGATTTCTGGGCGGAATGGTGCGGACCGTGCAAGGCGCTCGGCCCCGTGCTCGAGAAGGTCGCCGCCGATTATGCCGACAAGGGCGTGGTGCTGGCCAAGGTCGATACCGACAAGAACCAGTTCATTTCCGCGCAATTCCAGATTCGCTCGATCCCGACGGTCTATGCGATGTTCCAGGGGCAACTTGTCGCCGACCTGACCAATGCGCGGACCGAATCGCAGCTCAAGGCCATGCTCGACCAATTGCTGCGGCAATTGCCCGTCGACAGCGCGGAGGCGCAGCAGGAGGCCGAGATCGAGCCCCTGATCGCCGCAGCCGAACAGATTCTGGCCGACGGCGATGCCGACCGCGCCTTGTCCTATTTCGAGCAAATCGCCGACATCGCGCCCGATCATCCCGACGTCACCGCGGGCAAGGTTCGCGCCCTGGTCGCGCTCGGCCGGCTCGACGAAGCCGAAGCGGCGCTGGACGCCTTGCCGCAGGATGCCGCCAAAGGCCCGGAAATCGACCGGGCGCGCGCCGCTCTCGACCTCGCCCGTTCGGCACCGCCGTCCGCGGATCTGTCGCCGCTGATCGCTGCGGCCGACGCCGATCCCGACAACCTGCAGGCACGGTTCGACCTCGCCAATGCGCAAATGGCGGCTGGCCAGCGCGACGCTGCCGCCGATTCGTTTCTGGCGATCGTCGCCAAGGATCGCGACTGGAACGACGGTGCGGCGCGGAATCAATTCCTGAAGCTGCTCGAAGTGGTCGGGCTGGAGGATCCGTGGGTGTCCGCACAGCGCCGCCGCCTGTCGGCGATTTTGTTTACATGATGGGCCTGTCCTCGTGACGACGACGCGGCTCTCGATCTTCCCACTGGCGGGAGCGCTGCTGTTCCCGCGCATGCACTTGCCGCTGCACATCTTCGAACCGCGATATCGCGCGATGGTGTCCGATGCGATGGCGCGCGATCGCCGCATCGGCATGATCCAGCCGCGCGGCGACGGCGAGCATCCGGCGCTGTTCGATGTCGGCTGCGTCGGCCGCATCGCCGAGGTCGAAGCGCTCGACGACGGCCGCTACAATATCGTGCTCGAAGGCCTGGCGCTGTTCCGCATCGCCCGCGAGCTCGACGTCACCACGCCCTTTCGTCAGATCGAGGCCGAATTGCTGCCGCTGCCCGACGAGCCCGAGACGTTGTCGCTCGGCCATCGTGCCGCGCTTGAGACCGAATCGCGCCGTTTCGCCGACGCCCAAGGCTACGCGGTCGACTGGGATTCGGTCGCGCGGCTCGACGACGAGGCGCTGGTCAATGGCATCGCTCAGATCGCCCCATTCGACGCCGCCGCCAAGCAGGCGTTGCTCGAAGCACCCGACCTGGCTGCGCGGTCCGAACTCACTGTCCAGCTGATGCAGTTCTTCGGCCGGCACGACGGCGAGGACCAGGTCACGCTGCAATAGGCGGCGATGACGACCAGCTACACCCACAGCCTCGAAACGCCCAGCATTGCAGATTATTGTCGCTTGCGGGCGATCGCCGGGCTCACCCCGCGCAGTGAGGTCGCTGCGGCGGTGGGATTGCCGCATACCGTGGTCGGCGTCGTCATCCGTCAGGCGGACGCGGTTGTCGGCATCGGGCGCGCGATCGGGGACGGCCTGTTCTACCAGATCGTCGATATCGCGGTGGACCCCGCCCATCAGGGCCACGGACTCGGCAAGCTGATCATGGCAACGCTAATGGACGAGTTGCGTCGCATCGCGCCTGCCGAGGCCTATGTCAGCCTGATCGCCGATGGCGAGGCGCATCGCCTTTACGCCCAATATGGCTTCGCCCCGACCGGGCCCGCGTCGATCGGCATGGCATGCTGGATCGAGCGATAGCCGGTCCTCGAGACCAGACCATCGCTTCAGCCACTCACGCCGGTATCTGTTGCGAGATGCAGTGGAAGCTGCCGCCGCCGGTCAGGATGTGGTCGGCGCGCAGCCCCACTGCCGTGCGGCCCGGGAACAGCGCGCCGATCGCTTCGACCGCCGCCGCGTCGTTCTCGGTGCCGTAGAGCGGCACGACGACGCTGGCATTGCCGATATAGAAGTTCATGTAGCTTGCCGGCACGATCTCGTCGTCGCGCAAGACGCGGCCCGGCGAGGGCACCGGTACGACCTCGATATCGCCGTGCTGGAGCGCGCGCGCGGTGGCGCGCTGATAGACCTGCCAATTGGGGTCGTTCTCGCTCGCTTCGGGTATCGCCAGCCGGCGCTTGCCGACGAAGCGCGCGAGATTGTCGACATGGCCATCGGTATGATCGTTGAGCAATCCGTCGCCCAGCCACAATACTTCGTTGAAGCCGAGATCGCGATGGAGCAGTTCCTCGATCTCGCTGCGCGCCATCGACCCGTTGCGGTTGCGGTTGAGCAGGCATTGTTCGGTGGTCACCACCAGCCCGTCGCCATCGCCGTCGATCGCGCCGCCTTCGAGGATCCAGTTGAACGTCTCGACCGTCTTGCCGCGCGCCTCGGCCAGCCGCGCGCCGATATCGTCGTCGCCGGGCAGGTCGTATTTTCCGCCCCAGCCGTTGAACCCGAAATCGGCGGCAATGCCGTCGCCGCGAAGGATCGGGCCGGTGTCGCGCAGCCAGATATCGCCGAACGGTTGGACGACGACCTTCGCGACATCGCCCGCCCGGCGCCGTGCCGCTTCCGCCGCTTCGGTATCGGCGGCCACCAGCAATACCTGCTCGCCCTTGCCATCGGCATGCACGGCGCGGGCAAAGGCAGTCACTTCGTCGCGCGCGGGCTCGAGATCGAGCTGCCACAATTCGGGATGGCTCGGAAAACCGATCCACACCGCCTTGTGCGGCGCCCATTCGGGCTTGGGAGGGGCGAGTTTGGTCATTGACCGGCGCGGGCCTTGTCACGGATCGCACGGAATTCGGCGTTCTTGTACCAATTGGGCCACATCGTACCGTCGGCGAGCTCACGACCGAGCTGGTAATAGAGCGTCAGGTCCTGCACCGCGCCCGCCCAGTTCCAGTTCGGATCATATTCGTCCTGCGGCTTGTGATAGCGGTTCTGGATATAGTCGAGCGTCGCGGCGTGCCCCTTGGCGACCCCGCCGTCGACCAGGTCCTCGCCCGACCCGCCGTCGAACATCGGCACGCCCAATTTGGCGAAGCTGAAATGGTCCGATCGGAAATAGCCGCCGCGTTCGGGATTGGGTTCCGGCTTCATCACCCGGCCCTGGGCTTCGACCAGCGGCTTCATCAGGTCTTCGAGTTCGGACTTGCCGTAACCGGTGACGACGACATCGCGCGTCGGACCGATCACGTTGAGCCCGTCCATGTTCACGCCGCCGACCGTCCTGGCGATGGGAAAAATCGGGTGCTCGGCATAATATTTCGACCCGAGCAGACCCGATTCCTCGGCGGTGACCGACAGGAACACCATCGTCCGCTTGGCGGGTCCCGCCTTGGCCTGCGCCTCGGCCAGCGCGATCAGCCCCGCCGAGCCCGACGCGTTGTCGAGCGCGCCGTTGCAGATGCCGTCGCCCTTGACCGGTGTGCAATGGCCGAGATGGTCCCAATGCGCCGAATAGATCACCGTCTCGTCAGGACGTTCGGTGCCCGGCAGGATGCCGATGACATTGCGCGACGCCTGACGCTTGATCGCATTGGTGAAGCTGACCGACATCTTGACGCCCAGCGGCACGGCCTTGAACCCCTTGACCTTGGCGGTAGTCGACAACCGGTCGAAATCCTTGCCCGCGCTGGCGAACAATTCCCTGGCCTTGGCAAGCTGCATCCAGCCGACCGCCTGGGCCTGGTCCATATGGTCGCCCTTTTCGTCGAGTTCGAGCTGCGCGCCCGACCAGCTCGATTCGACCACGCCCCAGCCATAAGCGGCGGGATCGGTATCGTGGACGATGATCACCGCCGCGGCGCCTTCGCGCGCCGCTTCCTCGAACTTGTAGGTCCAGCGACCGTAATAGGTCATCGCCTTGCCCTCGAAGAGGCCTTTTGTGTCGGGTGACCGCCAGTCGGGATCGTTGACCAGGACGACGACCGTCTTTCCCTTCACGTCGACGCCGGCATAGTCGTTCCAGCCCTTTTCAGGGGCATTGATGCCGTAGCCGACGAAGACCACGTCCGACTTGCTGATGTCGATCTTCGGCACGACGCGATAGGTCGAGACGACCATGTCGGTGCGATAAGCCAGGCTGACCGGCGCCTTGCCGCCGGTGAACGTCATCAGCGTGATGTTCTCGGCGGTCATCTGGACCATCGGCACGTCCTGGAACCAGCTGCCGTTATTGCCCGGCTTGAGCCCGGCCGCCTTCATCCGTTCGACGATGTAGTCGACCGTCTTCTCCTCGGCGGGCGTGGTCGGCGCGCGCCCTTCGAACGCATCCGACGACAGCGTTCGGGTCACGTCCTTCAAGGTGTCGACCGAGATGGCCGGCGCGCTCGATTGGGCAAGGACGGGCGCCGCAATCAGCACGGTGAGGGAGAGGACGAGACGACGCATCGACGACCTTTCATGACGAATGGTCGCTGTCTGGCAGCGGGCCGCGAGAGGCGCAAGCGGTCAGTCCGGCCGCCACGAACCGCAGATCATTCGCATTCGGTCCACAATAACGGAAAAACCGCAAAACCTCAGGCCAACTAGGCCTTTGCGGACGGAGCCTTCCCGGTTAATCGTCATGCGATCAAGGGGTTGGGGAGCAGTTCATGCGTAGATTGGGAATGGCGGCGACGCTGTGTCTGGCATCGTTGATTCTAGTAGCTGGGCAAGGCCAGGCAGCCGACACGCCTGTTGCGGCACCGGCGACCGATCTGGCCAAGGCGTTCGGCGCGCGCGAATATATTCAGCAGATCAGCCTGTCGCCCGACGGCGACAAGGTTGCGTTCATCACGCCAACCAATGGCCGCGGCTCCGCGGTGGTCGTCGTCGATGCCACCACCGGCAGCACAAAGGCTATCCTTCCCGCCAACGGCAATCCCGATCGGCTGACCGATTGCCATTGGTCGACGGATACACGGTTGATCTGCAATATTTACATGATCCAAGATACCGGCGAGCGCCAACTCGGCTTTTCGAGAGTCGTTGCGGTCAATGCCGATGGCAGCGACGTAAAGCTTCTGAGCGCACGTCCCAGCGACAATGCGCTCGCCATCGCGCTGAATGGCGGCGAGCTGATTGACTGGGGTGTCGACGGCAGCGGAACCGTCCTGATGAGCCGGATCTTCGTTCCGGAAGACCGCACCGGTTCGATCATTGCCGAGAAGCATCCCGGTGTGGGCGTTGAGCTGATCGACACGGTTTCGCTCAAGCGCAAGACGGTCGAGCAACCACGCGAAGGCGCCTGGGACTATATTTCTGACGGCCAGGGCAACATTCGCGTGATGGGCATCCAGTCGACGACCGGGTCGGGCTATGACGGAAACAAGATCTCCTACATGTACCGCACCGCGGGCGATCGCGGCTGGAAACCGTTGGCAACGCTAAGCGTTGCTGGCGGTGTTACCACGGGCTTCGTGCCGGTTGCGGTGGATCCGACACTGGATGTCGTTTACGGTTTCGACAACCAGAACGGCCGCGCCGCTCTTTACAGCATCTCGCTTGATGGATCGCTGACCCGCAAGCTTGTTTTCCAGCGCAACGATGTCGATGTCGACCAGCTCGTTCGCATCGGCCGCCGTGCTCGCGTCGTTGGCGTTTCTTATGCCACCGACAAGCGTGAAACCGAATTCTTCGACCCCGACCTGCGGGCGTTGCGAACAGCATTGGGCAAAGCGCTGCCCGGCAAGCTGATCAACTTCGTCGATTCGAGTCTGGACGAAAGCAAGTTGCTGCTGTTCGCCGGGAGCGATGTCGACCCGGGCACTTATTATCTGTTCGATCGCAAGACCCGCAAGCTCGCCGAGGTATTGCCGGTTCGGCCAGGTCTGGCCAATGTGGCGCTCGCCACCGTCAAGGCAGTCACCTACAAGGCAGCGGACGGCACCGATATCCCTGCGTATCTGACCCTGCCCGCCGGCAGTGACGGGAAGAACCTGCCTGCGATCGTCATGCCGCACGGCGGGCCGGGATATCGCGACGAATGGGGCTTCGACTGGCTATCGCAGTTTTTCGCCGCGAAGGGATATGCGGTGATCCAGCCTGAATTCCGTGGGTCGACTGGCTATGGCGACGCGTGGTACCAGAAGAACGGCTTCCAATCGTGGCGCACGTCGATCGGCGACGTCAACGATGCCGGGCGCTGGCTCGTCAAGTCGGGGATTGCCGACCCGAGGAAACTGGCGATCGTCGGATGGTCCTATGGCGGCTACGCCGCATTACAGAGCTCGGTGCTCGACCCTGATTTGTTCAAGGCCATCGTCGCGGTGGCACCGGTCACAGACCTCGAGACGCTGCGCGGCGAAGCGCGCGACTTCACCAACTTCCCCCAGGTGGACGCCTTTATCGGCCACGGGCCTTGGGTCACGGAAGGGTCGCCGGCGCGCAATGTCGACAGGATCAGGGCGCCGGTGCTTCTCTTTCACGGCGACCGCGATCAGAATGTCGGTATCGGAGAATCGCGCTTGATGGCAGACAAGCTCAGGGACGCCGGCAAGAAAGTGGAGTTCGTCGAGTTCAAGGGCCTCGACCACCAGCTCGACGACAGCGATGCGCGTGCCCAGATGCTGGAAAAGGCAGACGCTTTCCTGCACACCGCGATGGGATTTTAGGCCGAAACGGAAAGGGCGGCCCCGACGGGACCGCCCTTTCGTATTTAGAATGCTGCCGTCCGATCAGCGCGAGTAGAACTCGACGACCAGGTTCGGTTCCATCTTCACCGGGTAGGGCACTTCGTCAAGCGTCGGAACGCGCACGAACGTGGCCTTGTCGGCTTCGGCGGCGACGTAGTCCGGAATGTCACGCTCAGCCAGCGACTGCGCTTCGGCGATCAGCGCCATTTCCTTGGCCTTGGGGCCGAGGGTCAGCACGTCGCCCGGGCGGACGCGGCGGCTGGCGATGTTGCACTTCACGCCGTTGACGCGGATGTGGCCGTGGCTGACGATCTGGCGGGCCGAGAAGATCGTCGGCGCGAACTTGGCGCGGTAGACGATCATGTCGAGGCGCTGCTCGAGCAGGCCGATCAGGTTCTGCGAGGTGTCGCCCTTCATCCGGGCGGCCTCCTGATAGCATTGCTTGAACTGCTTCTCGGTGACGTCGCCGTAATAGCCCTTGAGCTTCTGCTTGGCGCGCAGCTGGATGCCGAAGTCCGACATCTTGCCCTTGCGGCGCTGGCCGTGCTGGCCGGGACCGTATTCGCGCTTGTTCACCGGGGACTTCGGACGACCCCAGATGTTCTCGCCCATGCGGCGATCGAGCTTATGCTTGGCGCTGGAGCGCTTCGACATTTGGTATTCCTTTGCAATTGCCAACAACGACGCCGCCCGGAGGCGGCGCTATCTTCCGGTCATCGCTCTGCGGGGATCGCTGGGATCTGCAGGGCCACCGCTTCACCGGAAATGCGGGGCCGCTTGCGAAGGGCGCGCCTCTATGGGAGAAGCGCGCGCCCGTCAAGTCACGGGTTATTGATTGCGGCTTGCGCCGACAATTCCGCCTTGCTGCCGACCGCGCGTCAGCTCACCTTCGGCATTGCCCGAATTGGCAGCGTCAATTGCAGCCCATTCCGTTTTCGTGTGGCAGACCGAGCGCGTTCCGATAATCGACCCGGTTACGGCCTCGCGCCGGCAGACCTTCTTGTCCTTGACCGGCTTCGGCGCGGCCGTATCGGTCTGCGCCATTGCAGGGATCGCGAAAGAAACCGCGACGACGCACGCCATCATCTTGAAACGCATCAGTAACTCCAAAGATTCGAGTTGGCTGACCTTTATCGATTTCGGTGTCTGCATCAACGTAAAAACGTCAGCCTCTCTGACGCGGATTGGCAAGTGCCGACAGCACGCCGCGCAGCGTCCGCACTTCCTGGCTCGACCAGCCCGGCTTGGTCAGCAACGTGCGCAGCGTTCGTTTCGTCGCCGGCACGCGGTCGGGCGGAAAGTAGAAGCCGGCGGCGTCGAGCATCGCGTCGAGCTGGCCGATCATGCCGTCCAGTTCCTCCTGCGGGGCCGGCTCGGGCAGTCCGGTGTCGGTCGGTTGCGCCAGCGCGATACCCTTCGACCATTCGTAGGCGACCAGGATGACCGCCTGGGCGAGGTTGAGGCTGCCGAATTCCGGATTGATCGGCACGGTCACGATCGATCGGGCGATCGCGACGTCGTCGGTCTCCAGGCCGGAACGCTCCGGCCCGAACAGGATCGCCGCGCGGCCCTGTTGCCCGCCATGGATCTCGCGCGCGGCGGCTTCGGGCGTGATCACCGGCTTGGTGATGCCGCGCTTGCGCACCGTCGTCGCATAGACAGGCGCGCAATCGGCGACCGCGTCGGCGACGCTGTCGAAAACCTGCGCGCGTTCGAGCACTGCATCGGCGCCCGACGCCGCCGGGCCGGCCTGCGGGTTGGGCCAGCCATCGCGCGGCGCGACCAGCCGCATGTCGGTCAGCCCGAAATTGAGCATCGCGCGCGCCGCCTTGCCGATATTCTCCCCAAGCTGCGGACGGACGAGAACGATGACGGGTTGAAGAACGTCTGCTTTGTCAGTCACGGGAAAGGCGCGCGCTCCAGGCATAGCCACGATAGAGCGCGCGGTGTTGCGCCTTCAGCCCGATCTTGTCCACCGCTGCGAACAGGTCGGCGCGCGGGGCGACGTCGAACTTGGCGAGCCAGGCGAACAGCATCGCGCGGAACCAGCGCGGCAGGTGTTCCTGCTGGCCGAAGTCGACAATGTCGAGCCGTCCGGCCGGCGCGAGCTTCGACGCCGCCTCGCGGATCGCTCCCGTCCAGTCGGGGATCATCGACAACGTATAGGACTGGAACACGCGATCGAACTCGCCGCGGCCGAACATTGCCTGAGCGTCGAAGGCAGTGGCGTCACCTTGTGCGAAGCGGATACGATCGCTCAGCCCGGCCTTGGCGACCTTGGCGCGGGCGGTCTCGAGCATCGCTTCCGAGATATCGACGCCGAAATAATGCGCGTCGGGCCAGCGTCGTGCGGCGACGATCAGATTGCGACCGGTGCCGCACCCCGCCTCGAGCACCGACCCGCCCGCCGGCGGCGCGAGCCCGTCGATCAGCGCGTCGCGGCCCAGCAGATAATATTTGCGGGTCAGGTCGTAGAAATGGCGCTGGGTGCGATAGATCGCATCCATGTGCGCCGCATGCGGCTGGCTCAGGCGGCGTCCCCCAGCACGTAGAGATGCACCCCGCCATAGATCGAGGAGCGGTCGCGGCGGGTGTAATCGAGCGATTCCTCGGCGCGATAGACCCAGCGGCCGAGCACCGCGTCGGGCACGCGGCCGGGCAGGATGGTCGGCTCGCCCGCGGTGCGGAACAGGACGCGCGCGCCGGGCCGCGCGGTCCGTGTGATCTCCGTCCACAAATCGGTGAGCTGCGCGTCGGTCATCCAGTCCTGGGCATCGAGCAGGATGTAGCGGTCGAGCGATGCGTCGGACTGGCGCTTGAGGAACTCGGCATAGTTCGAATGGAGAATCTCCATCCGGTCGAGCCGGTCGACGACATCGGCATAATTGTCGGCCTGGAGATAGGGCGGCAGCGGCGCCTCGGGCCCCTCGCCATAGCCGCGGCCGAATGCCTGCCAGGCAAAGTAATTGTCCTTGAGGTCGAAGTCGCAGGCGAGCTTTTCGAGCCGTTCGCGCAGCACCGTTGCCATCTTGGCGTCGCCGGCCAAAGCCTCGTACTGGGCGGGCGGAATGCCGAGCCCGAACAACGACGCCGGCTGGTCGGTCAACCAGCGCACGAACGCCTTGTCGAAGAACGGCGCATATTCGCGATCGAAGATCGCGCGCTGCTCCTCGATCGTCTGGGCCTTGAGCAGCGCCTTGGGATCCACGCCATGGAGCCGGGCGAGCACGTGCGCCGCACCGATGAAGCCACCGAGCAGCCCGCGCTTGTAGAGCCCCTTGGCGAAGCCGCCGATGCGACGGCGACCGATCAGGTCGCGGCTTTCCCAGTAATGCCGCGTCGGCTCGTCGAGATGCGGGCGGATAAAGGTCTTGTACGCGGCGATGTTCGCCTTGGTGTTCGCCTCGGCGAAGAAGCGGTGGAAGGCGTCGTAATCGGGCAGGTGACGCGCCGCCGCCAGCTTCAATTTGTTGAGCGCGATATGCGCGGTGTTGAGGTCGACCGCGGTGATCCGGCGCGGATTGGCAGTGAGATAGCTGAGCGCGTTGCACCCGCCCGAGGCGATCGTCACGACATGATTGTCGGGCTCGATCGCCAGCGCTTCCATGTCGACCGCCGGGTCTTCCCAGATCTGCGCATAGACCAGCCCGCGAAACGCGAAAGTGAAGGCGCGCTCGAGAAGGCCTTGCCGGGTCAGGTGTTCGTGGCGGTGGACCGCATCCTGCACGGCGCGGTTCTTTTGGGGAGCGAGGGCTGTGGCCATGGAAAGTGTCCTAGCGGTGCACGGCGCTTACCGCGCGCGACCTTGCCGCGCTAGGACAATCCGGTGACGTTTCGATGACGCCCCCGCTGGGTGCGACGGGCCGAGTGCGCGGCACGGCCGTCGCTCGCGAAGATAAAACCCAAAGTCGGGGTGGCGTAACGCGCACGACGCCGGTAAGGGCGTCCGCACACGACAGCTCAAAGGACCCGCGCCCAGTTCATGCGCATCGCCATTGCGTCCGATCACGCCGCCATCGCGCTCAAGGCAGTGCTCGCGGACTGGTTGCGTGCGGCGGGACATGAGGTCGACGATCTCGGCCCACACGACGGCGCAAGCGTCGATTATCCCGATTACGGCTACAAGCTCGCCGACGCGGTCGCCTCCGGCGCGGCGGAGCGCGGCGTGGCGCTGTGCGGATCGGGTATCGGCATCTCGATCGCAGTCAACCGCAATCCCGCCGTCCGCTGCGCGCTCGTCTCCGAACCGTTGTCCGCCGCGCTGTCGCGCGAGCACAACGACGCCAACGTCCTCGCGATGGGCGCGCGCCTGACCGGCGAGGCCATGGCGATCGCCTGCCTCGACGCCTTTCTTTCCACCCCCTTTGCCGGGGGCCGCCACCAGCACCGGGTCGACAAGCTCGGCCAGCCTGTGCCCCATCCAACGAAAGCCTGAACCATGAGCACCAGCCCCGACACTCTCGACGCGATCCGCTCCGACGGCTTCTTTTCACGCGGCCTCGCCGAGGCCGATCCCGCGGTGTTCGCCGGGGTTCGCCACGAACTCGCTCGCGAGCAGAACCAGATCGAGCTGATCGCGTCGGAAAACATCGTCTCCAAGGCGGTACTCGAAGCGCAGGGGTCGGTGTTCACCAACAAATATGCCGAGGGCTATCCGGGCAAGCGTTACTATCAGGGCTGCCACCCGTCAGACGAAGTCGAGCAGCTGGCGATCGACCGCGCCAAGCAGCTGTTCGGCTGCGCCTTCGCCAACGTCCAGCCGCATTCGGGCGCGCAGGCAAACGGCGCGGTGATGCTGGCGCTGACCAGGCCGGGCGACACGATCATGGGGCTGAGCCTCGATTCGGGCGGCCACCTGACCCACGGCGCCAAGGCAGCGATGTCGGGCAAGTGGTTCAACGCGGTGCAGTACGGCGTCACGCCCGACACACACCTGATCGACTATGACCAGGTCGAGCGGCTGGCGAAGGAAACCCAGCCCAAGCTCATCATCACCGGCGGCTCGGCCTATCCGCGCCACATCGACTTCGCGCGGTTCCGCAAGATCGCCGACGAGGTCGGGGCGTTGTTCATGGTCGACATGGCGCATTTCGCCGGCCTGGTCGCGGGCGGCGTCCACCCCACGCCGTTCGGCCACGCCCATGTCGTCACCACCACCACGCATAAGACGTTGCGCGGCCCGCGCGGCGGCGCGGTGTTCACCAATGACGAAGCGATCGCCAAGAAGATCAACTCGGCGGTGTTCCCGGGGCTGCAGGGCGGCCCGCTGATGCACGTCATCGCCGCCAAGGCGGTAGCGTTCGGCGAGGCGCTGCAGCCCGAATTCAAGACCTATGCCGCCGCGGTGATCGAGAATGCCAAGGTGCTGGCCGCGACGCTCAAGGAGCGCGGCTGCGCGGTCGTTTCGGGCGGCACCGACACGCACCTCGCGCTGATCGACCTGACCCCGCTCGGCGTGACCGGCAAGGACGCCGACGAAGCGCTCGAGCGCGCGGCGATCACCTGCAACAAGAACGGCATTCCCAACGATCCTCTGCCCCCGGTCAAGACCAGCGGCATCCGCGTCGGGTCGCCCGCCGGCACCACGCGCGGATTCGGCCCCGCCGAGTTCCGCGAGATCGGCCATATGGTCGCCGACGTGCTCGACGGACTGGCCAAGAATGGCGAGCAGGGCGACGCCCAGGTCGAAATGGCTGTGCGTGAGCGTGTTAATACGCTATGTCACCGCTTCCCGATCTATCCGGAGGCGTAAGTGATGAGTGACGACAATCTGAAGCGGATGTGCGTGCATTGCGATGCGGCCTTGCCCGACGGCGCGAAATTCTGCCCGGCGTGCGGCGTCGCGACCGGCGACGGCTCTTCGACCTATGAGGAAGCCAAGGCGTTCGTGCTCAACAGCGCGTCCGAGGCCGAAAGGACCGCGCGCGACCTGATGAAGAACGAGGATGCGCAGAAGATCGCCGGTGCCGCCGCGGTCGGTGCGGTCGCGGCGATCGTGCTGCCGGTCTCGATGGCGACCGGGGCGCTGATCGGCGCCGGGATCATGGCATATAATCGCTTCGCCAAGTAAGGAGGGCGGATGGCTGTTTCGACCGCGACTCGTTCCATAGCGCCGCGCGCGCTGTTCAGGGGCTGACCCATGCGCTGCCCTTTCTGCGGACACGAAGACAGCCAGGTGAAGGACTCGCGCCCGACCGAGGACGGCGCGGCGATCCGCCGGCGGCGGCAATGCGAAGGCTGCGCCGCACGCTTCACGACCTTCGAGCGCATCCAGCTGCGCGAACTGGTCGTGCTGAAGAGCGACGATCGCCGCGAACCGTTCGACCGCGAGAAATTGATGCGCTCGATCTCGGTCGCGACGCGCAAGCGGCCGATCGACCCGGTGCGGGTCGAGAAACTGGTCTCGGGCATCCAGCGCCAACTCGAAACCGGCGGCGATCCCGAAGTTCGCGCCGACCAGATCGGCCAGATGGTGATGGAAGGGCTGAAGGGCCTCGATTCGGTCGCGTATATCCGCTTCGCCAGCGTTTATAAGGACTTCACGGAGGCCAAGGATTTCGAGGAATTCGCCGGGAGCGTGAGCGAAATCGGGGCGAAGCCCTGAACAGTCAGGCCGCTGCCGTCGCCTGCCCTCGACGCGATTGGAGGTAAGATGCCGCCCGCGGATAGTTCCGTTGCGCCGCCCTTCCTGAGCAACAACAGAAAGCCGCAAAGCGGATGGAGTGCCTCCGCGTCGAGTTGAGCCAAGCGGCGCTTACCAGTCCGGGCGTCGGCTATGGCCAACGCCTGGATGAGCATGTCTTCGCTCTCCAGCGCCCGATCGATCGGAATGCTGTGCACGAAATCCCACAACGTCTGATAGACTTGCTGGCGGCTGCGCTCCCCGAATTCGGTAAGGTGGCGCTTGTACATCGGATTGTTGCCAGGGCCAGATTCCATCCCGTGCGCGATATAGTGGGCGCGGGTGCAGAAATTGGCGATCATCTCGCCGTCGAGCGTCAACCAGGCATGACCGCAACTACAGTTGCCGTATGCGGCGCTGTGGATGTCGAGGCGCCCCTTGAGCGGCTCGGCAAACCGCTCTGTTATCAAGATGCGCAACTTGCTCCAGCGCATCAAGCCGCCTTGCGCAATTCCAGTTCCAGGCGGTCCCAGATTTCGACGAGTGCGTTGGTGAGGTCGCGCATCATG
>CAZFTL010000013.1:0-149953 GCA_964521615.1 uncultured Stakelama sp.
CCGACCTGACGGGCGAGCAGGATGTGCTCGCGGGTCTGCGGCATCGGGCCGTCGGTCGCCGACACGACCAGGATCGCGCCGTCCATCTGGGCGGCACCGGTGATCATGTTCTTCACGTAGTCGGCGTGACCAGGGCAGTCGACGTGCGCATAGTGACGCTTGTCAGTCTCGTACTCGACGTGGGCGGTCGAGATGGTGATGCCGCGCTCACGCTCTTCCGGCGCCTTGTCGATGTTGGCGAAGTCGACGGCAGCGTTGCCCGCGACGTTTTCCGCCAGCACCTTGGTGATCGCCGCGGTCAGCGACGTCTTGCCATGGTCGACGTGACCGATGGTGCCGATGTTCATGTGCGGCTTGTTCCGCTCAAACTTTGCCTTCGCCATTTTTTCCTACCTTCTGGAAAATTCGTTTTCGTGGGTCCGCCATGGGACTCGCGCGAAGGCGGCCCCATAGCGGGAGTTTTAACGTTATGCCAGCCCTCGTTAGGCCAGCTTCGCCTTCACTTCGTCGGCCACGTTCTGCGGCACTTCGTCATAGTGCGAGAACTGCATCGAGTAGCTCGCGCGGCCCTGGGTGAACGAGCGCAGCTGGTTCACGTAGCCGAACATGTTGGCCAGCGGAACCATCGCCTCTACCGTCTGCGCGTTGCCACGCGCGTCGGTACCCTGGATCTGGCCACGACGGCTGTTCATGTCGCCGATGACATCGCCCAGATAGTCTTCCGGGGTGACGACCTCGACCTTCATGATCGGCTCGAGCAGCTTGATGCCGGCCTTCTGGGCCGCTTCGCGCATCGCGCCGCGGGCGCAGATTTCGAACGCCAACGCCGACGAGTCGACGTCGTGATACGCACCGTCCGTGAGATGGACCTCGAAGTCGATGATCGGGAAGCCGATCAGCGAACCCGTTTCCGCGGTCTCACGGAAGCCCTTTTCCACCGACGGAATGTATTCGCGCGGGATGTTGCCGCCCTTGATCTCGTCGAAGAACTGGAAGCCCGAACCACGCTCGCCCGGGATCACGGTCACCTTGACGCGGCCGAACTGGCCCGAGCCGCCCGACTGCTTCTTGTGGGTGTAGTCGATGTCGACCTTCTTCCCGAGATACTCGCGATACGCCACCTGCGGCGCGCCGACATTAGCCTCGACCTTGAACTCGCGCTTCATGCGGTCGACCAGAATCTCGAGGTGGAGTTCGCCCATCCCCTTGATGATGGTCTGGCCAGATTCGTGATCGGTCGAGACGCGGAACGACGGATCCTCGGCGGCCAGGCGGTTGAGCGCGATGCCCATCTTTTCCTGGTCGGCCTTGGTCTTCGGCTCCACCGACAGCTCGATGACGGGGTCCGGGAACTCCATCCGCTCGAGGATGATCGGCGACGCCGGGTCGCACAACGTGTCGCCGGTGGTCGTCTCCTTGAGGCCCGCGATCGCGACGATGTCGCCGGCGCGCGCCTCTTCGATGTCCTCACGCGAGTTCGCGTGCATGAGGAGCATACGACCGATCTTTTCCTTCTTGTCCTTCACCGAGTTCAGGTAGCTGCCCTTGCTGAGCGTACCCGAATAGATGCGCGCGAAGGTGAGCGACCCGACGAACGGATCGTTCATGATCTTGAACGCGAGCAGCGACAGCGGCGCGTCGTCGGTAGCCGGACGCGAATCCGGGGTCTCGCCGTCGAGCTTCACGCCCTGCACGTCGGGAATGTCGAGCGGGCTCGGCAGATAGTCGACGACCGCGTCGAGCAGCGGTTGCACGCCCTTGTTCTTGAACGCCGAACCGCAGACGATCGGCACGAACGCCATCGCGAGCGTACCCTTGCGGATCAGCTTCTTGAGCGTCGCGACGTCGGGCTCGTTGCCCTCGAGATACTGCTCCATGACGTCGTCGTCCTGCTCGACGACCATCTCGATCAGATCATTGCGGTACTTGGCCGCCTTTTCGACCAGATCGTCGGGGATCGGCTGATATTCGAACTTCGCGCCCAGGCTCTCTTCGAGCCAGATGATCGCGCGGTTTTCGACCAGGTCGACCAGACCCTTGAAACCGCCCTCGATGCCGATCGGCAGATACAGCACAGCCGGGCGCGCGCCGAGGCGCTCGATGATCGAATCGACGCAATAATAGAAATCGGCACCGGTGCGATCGAGCTTGTTGACGAAGCACATCCGCGGAACCTTGTACTTGTCCGCCTGACGCCACACGGTCTCCGACTGCGGTTCGACGCCGGCCACGCCGTCGAAGCACGCGACCGCACCGTCGAGCACACGCAGCGAGCGCTCCACCTCGATCGTGAAGTCGACGTGACCCGGCGTGTCGATGATGTTGATCAGGTGCTCTTCGCCCTTGCCTTCGTTCGCGCGCCACTTGCAGGTGGTCGCCGCCGAGGTAATCGTGATCCCGCGCTCCTGCTCCTGCTCCATCCAGTCCATCGTCGCGGTGCCTTCGTGCACTTCGCCGATCTTGTAGGACTTGCCGGTGTAATAGAGGATGCGCTCAGTCGTCGTCGTCTTGCCGGCGTCGATATGCGCCATGATGCCGATGTTGCGATAGCGGTCGAGCGGATGGCTGCGGGCCATGGTCGGAGCTTCCTTAGGGATGTGGGGAGCCGGACGATCCGGCTGCCCGTGATATAGGTAACAAAATTACCAATGCCAGACCGCCGGCCCCGCCGAAGCGGGACCGGCGCGATCCGGCAATATTACCAGCGATAGTGCGAGAAGGCGCGGTTCGCTTCCGCCATGCGGTGCGTGTCTTCGCGCTTCTTGACCGCATTGCCGCGGTTGTTCGACGCATCGAGCAATTCGCCCGACAGACGCGCCGACATGGTGTTTTCCGACCGCGAGCGCGCGGCCGAGATCAGCCAGCGGATCGCGAGCGCCTGGGCACGCTCGGGACGCACCTCGACCGGAACCTGATAGGTCGCACCGCCGACGCGGCGGCTGCGGACCTCGATGCCCGGCTTGATGTTGTTCAGCGCTTCGTGGAACACCGCGAGCGGGTCCTTCTTGGCGCGGGTTTCGACGGTGTCGAGCGCCGAATAGACGATGCCTTCGGCGACGGACTTCTTGCCGTCCAGCATCACCGAATTCATGAACTTCGACAGAACCTCATCCCCGAACTTGGGATCAGGCAGGATTTCCCGCTTCTCGGGACGACGACGACGAGCCATTGCTCCATTCCTTCCTTAGTACCGAGACAGCTTACTTCGGACGCTTCGCGCCGTACTTCGAACGGCTCTGCTTGCGATCCTTCACACCCTGCGTGTCGAGCACGCCGCGCAGCACGTGGTAGCGCACGCCGGGAAGGTCGCGCACACGGCCGCCACGGATCAGGACCACCGAGTGCTCCTGAAGGTTGTGGCCTTCGCCGGGGATGTAGCTGATGACTTCGCGCTGGTTGGTCAGGCGGACCTTGGCCACCTTGCGCAACGCCGAGTTCGGCTTCTTCGGAGTCGTCGTGTAAACACGCGTGCAGACACCACGCTTCTGCGGGTTCTGCTCCATCGCAGGGACCTTCGACTTGGCCTTCTGCGGATCACGGCCCTTGCGGACCAACTGGTTAATCGTCGGCATGAAGCCCTTCACCTTTATGTTACCAGACGATGCTGGCGGTTACTTTGCCGGGAGCCATTGTCAGCGAATGCGAAAAAGGACCGAGGGCGCACCTTTCGGTGTCCCGGGTCCACGTCTTCCGGCAACGTTCAGCTCTTACCCGCACGGCACGAGTGCCAAGCGAGCGGGCGCGCCTATAGACGGGGAGTCGAGAACGGTCAACGGGGTGGCGATTCCGCGCAGCTCCGGAAGTCGGCTGTTCGCCTTTACGCCGCGCTAACCGGCGGAGCGGTAGGAGGCAACGTATGCGGCCAACCGACTTCTCCTTCCCCGTTGTCGCGAGCACGCAGGCACCATATGCGACGATGCTGGTGCTCACGGGACTGGCGGTTGCCAGCAGTCCGGTCAACGCCACCGTCCTGCCTGCGGTCGTCGGGATCCTGATCGCGCAGCGAGCCCCGCTGCGATTATGGCTGATCGGTCCGCTCGCCTTCCTCCTCGCGGTCGCCGTCATTCGCCTGAGCGGCCTGCCCTGGCTCGATTTGACGCGGCTCTATGTCGGGCAGGCCGGTGACTCGCCTCGGCTCTCGAACGATGCGCCGTCGATCTGGGCGATCCTGCAGGCACTGCCGTGGGTCAACCAGTTGCCGTTTGCCGGTCTTGCGCTGGCCTCGGCCGTCGGCAGTGCGGCCTGGCTGACAGCGCGGTTCGCCTGGCGCCGCCCAAGCGACCGGGACCTGGTGGCGAGCGGCACAGCGACGAGCCTTGTCCTTGTCGGACTGTTGCCGGGGATGCACTGGAACAGCTTCCTGCCAGTTACCGCGCTCGCCATCCTCGCCGCATTGATGGACGAGGACGGGCGGTCATGGCTTGTGGCGGCGCTCGTCGCGACCGGAACGACGTTGGGTTTCATCGGCCATCTGACCGGAATCGCCGCTTGCGCGATCGTCGGAGGGCTGCCGATGATCGCCGCGACCGTCTTGGCGCTGCGTCGGTTCCTCGTCTCGCCCGCCAACGACAACGGCCTGCCGCTGAACCCGTTTCGGGCCTATCCCGCCGGCCGCGCGACTTGATAGGCTGGTTCAAGCGAGATTCGGGATTCGCAAAGGGGTTCGCGATGTTCAACAAGCGTGACGACGCGCAGGCGTCGACCTATCAACCCGCCGCCACGACGCGCCGCGCCAACGGCAGTTCGGGTGCGGGCTTTTCGGTGATCGGCGCCGACGTCGTCGTCACCGGCAATATCAAGGCATCTGCCGACCTTCATATCGAAGGAAGAGTCGATGGCGATCTGGATTGCGGCAATCTGGTGGTCGGATCGGATGCGACGATCCAGGGTCAGGTCCGTGCCGACAGCGCGCGGATCGCGGGCAAGATCGACGGCGCGGTATCGATTCGCCAGCTGACCGTCGAAGCGGGCGCGCGGATCACGGGCGACGTCGAATATGAGACGATTTCGCTCGAAACCGGCGCGCATGTCGACGGACGCCTGAAGCATTTCTCGGCCCAGGCCGCTGCGGCGGCAGCGACGCCGGCGCTGGGTGCGCCGCGCGAGTTCAAGATGATCGACGCACCGAGCGAGGAGCGGGCGGCCTGACCCGCCGACTCGATCGCCGCGTTCAGATCGTGATGTTGTCCATCGCCGCATCGTAAGCTGACTGAGCGCTCGCGATATCGACGGCGAAGCCGATCCACATCGCCATCAGCACGATCACCGACACCCAGAATGCGGGCGCGCGGACGGACACCTTGTGCAATACGACATGGCCGATGCTGTGGATGATACGCAGCAGCACGTAGATCCAGGCAAGCAACACCTGCAAGTGATCGGCCTGATGCGTGACCAGCAGCAACGGGATCAGCGCGTAGAACAGCACCGGCGCTTCGAACAGGTTGCGCAGGTTGTTCGCGGGCATCTCCACCGGCTGGAAGTAGCGCATGGCCGCCTCGCCGGTCGCAAAATCGCCGGCCTCCGGGGGATGCTTCTTCATGTGCGCCGTCCGCGCGACGGCTACCCACACCATCACGACAAAGCTGAGCGCCGCCAGGGCGATCGTCGGCCAGAGTATCGCGAACGGCTGCATCCCCTACCCTCCCTTTTCTGTTAGGACCAAATTGCCCCAACGCACGGAGGAAGGAAATGGCCGACTGGACGTTGCCGATGGACGGAGGATGCCGCTGCGGAAAGGTGCGCTTCCGGATCAGCGCGCCGCCAATGTTCACCGCCCTGTGCCATTGCACCGGGTGCCAACGGATGACCGGCGGCGCCTATTCGACCAGCGTGGCGGTGCCGCGCGGCGGGTTCGTGCTGACCGAGGGCGAGACGGTGATCGGCGGGCTGCATGGCGAACGGCTGCACCACCGGCATTGCGACCATTGCAAGAGCTGGGTCTATACCGACTTCGAGCCCGAGATGGGCTTCGTCAACGTCCGCGCGACGATGCTCGACGATCAGAGCTGGGTAACGCCGTTCATCCAGAACTATACCAGCGAGGCATTGCCCTGGGCGATCGTCGACTCGCCGCATTCGTACGAGAAGTTTCCCGAGATGGCGGATTTCCAGCCATTGCTCGCCGAATTCGCCCAGCGGCACGGTTCCTGATCAGCGGCAGGGCTTGAGCTCGACATCCTGCCGCGGCTGACCGGCGATCGTATAGATTCGTTCGGCCGGGAATTTCACGCGCAGGCCGGTTCGGGGCAGATCGAAGTCGTAGACGCCGCCCTTGAGCCCGGCCATTTTCGATCCGCAGACCGGCTTGCCGAGCGCCATGAACCCCACGGCGAGCCCTTCGCCCATGCTGCCGGTCCAGTGCCCCGCACGCACGCTGACCGGGCCGGGATGATATTTGCCGGGGCGCGGCAGGACATATTCGACCCATTGCCGCTTGATGCCGGTCTCGCGTTCCTCCGACGGCAATTGATGCATCTGGTAGGGCATCGGCATCGTCACGAACCAGCCCATCACCGCGCGAGCGATAGCGGTGGTGCCACCGGAGGGCGTGTCGGTCAGATCGATGACCACCGGCGCGCGCGCCGGAATCGCCGCCATCGCCGCATCGAACGCCTTGATCGTGTCGAGATCGCCGATCGAATTGTTGAAGCGGATTGTCGTAACCGCGCCCGTCTTGGTCACGGTCAACGCCGGACGATCGGGCTGACGCGACGACCAGGTGTAGAGATTGTCGAGGGTCACTTCGCGATAGTCATTGCCGCGCTTGAAGGCGAGCTTGCGCGGCCGATCGCGGCGGCCTGCCACCAGCACCTGGATGGCGTAGCGTTCGGGCATATCGTACCGTCCGCCCTTCGCCACTTGCGGTAGCCCCAGCCGGTCCCAGAACGCCTTCACCGTGACCTCCGGCGGAACGCCGTCGATCGACAACAGGACGTCACCCGGCTTCACCCCCGCTGCCGCCGCCGGACTCCCTTCCCGCACCGCGCCGACGAAGAAACTGCCATTCTCGTCGATCCACAGGTCCGAATAACTCGGCACGATCGCCCAATCGTCCTTGAAAGACTTAGCGGTCAAAGCATGGCTGTCGGCCAGCGCGATGATCATGTCCTCGGCATAATGGAGCAGCGAGTCCGAATCATGGACCGCATCGCGCTCGGCATCGAGTTGCGGTGAAGACGGCACTTTCCCGCCCGGCAGGTCGTCGAGATAGGCGTAATTGTCGCGGATCAGATCGGGCAACGCCTTGGCATCGGCGGCATAGTCGGTGGCGGAGAAATCGGGCGCCGGCGCCGATGCGGTCAACGAGAGCAAGCTGACGATCGCAAATGCCGCGGTCCTGCGCATCAAATTCCCCCCTACCCACTAGGCCATGCCGAGCATGGCGGCCTCCCCGAGAAAGGCTCGGGGAGGATAGCCCCAATCGTCAGATGTGCAGCGCCTTCCCGTAAGCGGCGAGCACGCTCTCGTGCATCATCTCGCTGAGCGTCGGATGCGGGAAGACCGTTTCCATTAGCTCCGCCTCGGTCAGTTCGCCGGTCTTGCCGATCGTGTAGCCCTGAATCAGCTCTGTGACTTCGGCGCCAATCATGTGCGCGCCGAGCAGTTCTCCGGTCTTGGCGTCGAACACCGTCTTCACGAAGCCTTCCGGCTCGCCCAGCGCGATCGCCTTGCCGTTGCCGATGAAGGGGAAGTTGCCGACCTTCACCTCATAGCCCGCTTCCTTCGCCTTCGCCTCGGTCAGGCCGACGCTGGCGATCTGCGGGTGGCAATAGGTGCAGCCCGGAATGTTCCTCGGGTCCATCGCGTGCGGATGTTTCCCCGCGATCGCCTCGGCCGCAATCACGCCCTCATGGCTGGCCTTGTGTGCGAGCCAGGGCGGCGCAGTCACGTCGCCGATCGCCCAGATGCCGTCGACATTGGTCTTGCACATGCCGTCGGTGACGATGTGGCCGCGGTCGGTTTTCACGCCAAGCTCCTCCAAACCGATATTCTCGGTGTTCGGAACAATGCCGATGGCGACGATGACGTGGCTGTAGTCGGCGGTCGTGACCTTGCCGTCCTTGTCCTTGATCGACGCTGTCACGCCATTGGCGCCGACCTCGAGCTTGTCGACCCCGGCCTTGGTCATGATCGTCATGCCCTGCTTCTTCAGCGCCTTTTCAAGGAAGGCCGAAACATCGGCATCCTCGACCGGGACGACGCGGTCGAGCATCTCGACCACCGTGACGTCTGCGCCCATATCCTTGTAGAAGCTGGCGAATTCGATGCCGATCGCGCCCGAGCCGATGACCAGCAGCTTGGACGGCATCTCGCTTGGCGTCATCGCGTGGCGATAGGTCCAGACGCGCTTGCCGTCGGCCTTGGCGAACGGCAGGTCGCGGGCGCGCGCGCCGGTCGCGACGATGATGTTCTTCGCCGTCAGTTCGGTCTTCTTGCCGTCCTCCGCGGTGACGGTGAGTCCGCGAGTCTTATCGGTTTTTTGGCCGGTCAGCTTGCCAACGCCCATATGGACGGCGATCTTGTTCTTTTTCATCAGGTGCGTGACGCCCTGATTGAGCTGCTTGGCGACACCGCGCGACCGCTTGACCACCGCCTCGAGGTCGGCGCTGATCTTGTCCGCGACCAGCCCGTAATCCTTGGCGTGTTGCATGTAGTGATAGATCTCGGCCGAGCGCAGCAGCGCCTTGGTCGGGATGCAGCCCCAATTGAGGCAGATGCCGCCGAGCAATTCGCGCTCGACGATCGCCGTCTTGAGTCCGAGCTGCGCCGCGCGGATCGCCGCGACATAGCCGCCGGGCCCGGAGCCGAGGACGATGAGGTCATAGGTTTCAGCCACTGGGGAGGTGTCCTTCTAAAGCCCCTCCCCCCTTGCGGGGGAGGGGTTGGGGAGAGGGGTCAGCGGCGAGGCGGGCTCGACGCCCGTCTCGCCGCTATTGAGCATGTCGAGAATGGAGGTGAGTACGGACTCTCGCCGCGCCAAGATGTCGTTGTTGTAGTAACGTACAATGCGGAAACCCTGCGACCGCAGATAGGCGTCGCGAGCGGCGTCATAGTCGCTGTCGATATGCTGCGAGCCGTCTGCCTCGACGATCAGCCGGGCTTCGAAGCAGACGAAGTCGACGATGTATTGATCAAGGCGCTGCTGCTGACGGAATTTCCAGCCAGCCAAGCGTTTGGCACGGAGCAAGCGCCACAGCACCGCTTCCGCTTGGGTCGGGTTGCGGCGCATTTCGCGCGCTCTTGCGAGCGCGCGCCCTCTCCCTCCCACCGCCTTGCGGCGGCGGGCCCCTCCCTCTCCCGCAAGGGGAGAGGGACTTTGAATATCTCGGCTCATCGTTCGAGCCCGACGAACACGAAGCGCCCTTCCGCCACCTTGGCCATCGCTTCGCCGTGGCGGTCGCGCTTCCAGGCTTCGGTAGTGATGGTAAGCGAGGTGCGGCCTTGTGCGATCACCTCCGCCCAGACCGACAGCTCGTCGCCGACCTGGGCGGGGGCCGTGAACTTGAACCCGTCCGCCGCGACGACAGGCGCCTGTTTGCCGGTGCGGCGTGACGCCAGGCTCCCGCCCGCGAGCGACATCTGGCCGAACAACCAGCCGACAAACGCGGTACCATAGGGATTGGCGTCGGCCGCCATCACCGTGACGCGGATATCGGGCATCCGCTCGGGCGGCGCGAGCGATGCGTCGCTCATTCGGTCACCACCGGGCGCGGTTTGCGGTCCTGGTCGATCGCGACGAACGTGAAGCGCGCCTCGGTCACCTTGCGATGATCGTCGCGATGCCGGTCGCGCGCCCAAGTCTCGACATCGATCGTCATCGAGGTACGGCCGACCCTCGCCAGCTCGGCATAGACCGACACTTCGTCGCCGATATGGACCGGCGAATGGAATTGCATCCCATCCATCGCGATCGTGACGGCGCGGCCGTGCGAATGACGCGCCGCGACCAGGCCCGCCGCCATATCCATCAGGCTCATCAGCCAACCGCCGAATATGTCGCCATAGGCGTTGGCGTCGGCCGGCATCGCCGTTACGCGGATCGCCGGCTCGCAGGCGGGCGGCATCGGCATTCCCTCGCTCACGAATCGTGCCGCCCGGCGCGGTCGGCACGCAACGAGACCAGGAACGGCTTGAGTCCGAACCCGATGACGAATGCGGTCGACACCAGCCCGATCGGCCAGATCGTCGCCGCGCCCTGGGGGTAACCCCACGCCGCCATCGCGGTGATGAGATACGTCACGATCGCGCTGGCGACCATGTAGCAGGCCTCGGCAAGGGTCCGCGCGGACATGCCGGGCCCCTCAGGCGAGCATGCCCAGCGGGGCCTCGATCAGCGCCTTGAACGCCTGCATGAGCTCGGCACCGTCGGCTCCGTCGATCGCGCGATGGTCGAAGCTGCCGGTCGCCGACATCACGGTCGCGACGCCGAGCGCGTCGTCGATGACGTAAGGACGCTTCTCGCCCGCGCCGATCGCCATGATCATGCCCTGGGGCGGATTGATCACCGCCTCGAACTGCTTGATCCCGAACATGCCCATGTTCGACAGGCTGGCGGTGCCGCCCTGATATTCTTCGGGCTTGAGTTTGTTGTCGCGGGCACGCGCCGCGAGGTCCTTCATCTCGGTGGAAATGGCGGCGACGCCCTTGCTGTCGGCAGCCGTGATGATCGGCGTGATCAGGCCCGAAGGGGTCGAGACGGCGACCGAAATGTCGGCACGCTGGAAGCTGATCAGCTGATCCGGCGTGAACATCACATTGCACTTTGGCACCTGGATCAGGCTGACCGCCAGCGCCTTGATGATCAGGTCGTTGACCGAGAGCTTAACGCCGCGCGGCTCGAGGCTCTTGTTGAGGTCGCCGCGCAATTTGAGCAAGGCGTCGAGCCGGATGTCGACGGTCAGGTAGATGTGCGGCACCTGCTGCTTCGATTCGGTCAGGCGGCGCGCGATCGTCTTGCGGACGTTCGACAGCTTGGTCGCCTCGTGCGGGATGTCGGGGATCGCCGCGGGCTTGGCCGGCGCTGGAGCCGCGGCGGATTCGACCGGAGCAGCAGCGGCAGTCGCTGCCGCGGCGGCGCCCGGCTTGGCGCCATCGACATCGGCGCGGACGATGCGGCCGTTCGGACCCGAGCCGGAGATCGCCGCGAGATCGACACCCTTTTCGGCGGCGATGCGGCGAGCGAGCGGGCTGGCCTTCACGCGATCACCCGACACCGCCGCGGGAGCGGAAGCAGGGGCCGGGCTGACCGCCGGAGCCGGAGCGGGAGGTGGGGCAGTCTCGGTCCTGGGCGCTTCTGCCTTGGGCGCCTCGCTCTTCGGCGCCGCCTTGACGGCGGACGCGTCCTCGCCCTCTGCCGCCAGGATCGCGATGACCTGGCCGACCTTCACATTATCGGTCCCTTCGGGAACGACGATCTCGGCAATGACGCCTTCGTCGACCGCCTCGAACTCCATCGTCGCCTTGTCGGTTTCGATCTCGGCCATGAGGTCGCCCGACTTGACGGTATCGCCGGCCTTGACCAGCCACTTCGCCAGCGTGCCCTCCTCCATCGTCGGTGACAAAGCGGGCATCTTGATCTCGATCGGCATTCTGCGTCCTCTCGGGGGCGTCCTGGGGAGGCGGACTGTGAAGGGGCTCCTTTGCGCCCGTATCGCGCCGGGTCAAGACCGGGAGCTTGCGCGGCGGTGCGTTCCGCGCCACGTTGGCTCGCTTTCAGCTTCGCTGGAGCGGCACCGGCCCACTCCCCCACCCGGCCGCCCATAGAATATCCCGTTGGGCGGCCGGGTGGGGGAGTGGGCCGGTGCCGCAACCGTTTCAGCTACGCTGAAACAGAATGGCAGGAGGGCTGGACCGCATGCGCATCTATCTGGTGGTGGTGGACGACAGCCCTGAGGCCGAAGTCGCGCTCCGCTTCGCCGCGCGCCGCGCGGTGAAGACCGGCGGTGGCGTCGAGATCCTCTCGATCCTGCCGCCACAGGAATTCATCGCCTTTGGTGGCGTCCAGGCGACGATCGAGGAAGAAGAGCGCCAGCACGCGGAAGCGATCGTCGCCGGCGCGGCCGGGGCGCTGTTCGAGGAATCCGGATTGAAGCCGGCGATCACCCTGAAACAGGGCGACGGACCCAAAGTGATCCGCGATGTCATCGCGGACAATCCGGAAATTGCGGCTCTGGTCCTGGGCGCCGCCGCCAGTGGATCGCCCGGGCCACTCGTCAGCCATTTCGCCGGGAGCGACGCGGGCAAGCTACCCATTCCGGTGATGATCGTGCCCGGAAGCCTGGATCGCGAAGCAATCGACCGGCTGAGTTGACTGCGGCGGCGATCAGCGCGCCGACGGACGGATGATCACACCACGGCCGAGCGGCTCCACCTCGATCTTGTCGAGCTGTTCGATCAAGTCGGCAAACAAATCGTCATCCGTAATAGGGATGTGACGATTGAATCCCCGACCCAGCAATTGAAGATCGCGCCCGGTCAGAAAACCGAACGCGACGACGCGTTCCGTGACCATGACGCGCACCTCCTGTTACGATGTCGAACGTATTGGACACGCGTTGGTGCCAATTGTTACAGTTGCGGTGCGTATATTTATTCCCGTCGTCATCCCACCGGCGACAATCGTTGCCGGGACACTTGCGTCGTCACGCCGGGCGCGCGATCACGATCGCCCAACCCACAAGGGGGAAAACCATGCGCAAAGCCCTGATGGTCGCATCGATCTTGCTCGTTTCCGCCGCGCCCGCGACGGAACGCCCCTCACCTGAGCGCCTCAAGGCCACGGTTACCGCCCTGGTCGGATTCGGGACACGTCATTCTCTGTCCGATCCGAACGACCCGAAGCGGGGCATCGGGGCGGCCCGCGCTTGGGCGAAGGCGCAATTCGACGCGATCGGCGCAGCGTGCGGCGGCTGCCTGACCAGCGAGACGATAGCGCGCGACTTTACCGGGCCGCGCGCGCCGAACGGCGTCCGCATCGTCGACGTACTGGGGATCCAGAAGGGCAGCGATCCCAATCGCGTGGTGATCGTCGGCGGCCATATCGATTCGATCGTCGGCGACGTGATGGACGCCAAGGCCGATGCGCCGGGCGCCAATGACGATGCGTCCGGCGTCTCCGTCGTGCTCGAGGCGGCGCGCATCCTGTCGAAGCACAAGTTCCGCGCGACGATCATCTATGCGGTCTTTTCCGGCGAGGAACAGGGTCTGTGGGGCGGCACCTTGCTAGCGGACACCGCGAAGGAGCGCGGTTGGCAGGTCACGGCAATGCTCAACAACGACATCGTCGGCAATTCGATCGGACAGGGCGGCGTGGTCGCCGACAAGACCGTCCGCGTCTTCTCCGAAGGCATTCGCGACAGCGAGGATCTGAAGGGCGACCTCGCCCGCCGGATGAACGGCGGCGAGGACGACGGGCCGAGCCGCGCGCTCGCCAAGGCGATCGACAAGGTCGCGGCGGGGATACCGGGAGGGCTCGACGCGTTCATCGTGCGACGGCCGGATCGGTTCGGACGCGGCGGCGATCACGAGCCGTTCCTCGAACGCGGCTATCCAGCGGTGCGGTTCACGGTCGCCGCCGAACGCTGGGATGGCCAACACCAATATGTCCGTACCGAAAATGGCGTCGCTTATGGCGACACGATCGACAAGATGGATTTCGCGTATCTGGCCAAGGTTGCCGCGATCAATATCGCGACGATCCGCCAACTCGCCGCTGCGCCCGCCGCGCCCGACGGCGTGACGGTCGCAGGCGCGTTGTCACGCGACACGACGGTGCGATGGCAGCCGGTCGCCGGCGCGGCGAAGTATCGCGTCCACTGGCGCCGCGCCGACGCGCAGACCTGGACGATGAGCCGCGACGTGCCGGCAAGTGCGACCGAAACGGTGCTGAAAAACGTGCCGATCGACGACAATTTCGTCGGCGTGTCGGCAATGGCAGCCGACGGATCGGAAAGCCTGGTGACTTTTGCAGGGCCGGCACCGCGCCGGTGACGCTGATTCATATGGAGGAGTCGGGGACGACGACCCGCTCCATCTCGACGGCCTTTCATTTCTGCCGGTCGTTGTCGACCCTGTCATAGTCGGCCTGGATATCGGCTGGCGGATCCTCGTTTCCGGACTCGGGAAGCTGGACGTCCGACGTTTCGGCCCAACGTTCGAGCCAGTCCAGGCCGTCCGGACCCGCATAGGTGTCGCGCGTCCGGTACGCCGGATCGCGCATCGCCCTGGCAAGGCTCACCGGACGAAGATGCGCCTTTCGAAGCAATATCGCTATATCGTCGAGCATATCGGCATTGAGGCGCGTGCAATGGAGCAGCATCACATGCGCGATATCGCGGCCGAACAGGCTCCGGGCACTGGCCTGTGCCCAGGCGATTCGCCTCGACGTATAGGCAAGATATTCCGCCCTGATCTGCCGCTGACGTTCGACATCGCCGCGTGCAATGGCATCGTCATACGGCTCGGCGAATTCCCAATCCTGGGCATCGATGGTGACCGGCGCGATGCGATAGGCGTGCGCGGCCAGCCACGCAGCGATCGTACCTTTCGCTGCCGCCGTCGAACCCGCGGCGAGATACGGGTAACGAAACCAGCGCAACCGCTTGCCGCGTGCGCCCAGCAGCCGGCGCGTAACGGGCTCCCCCCTTGCGATATCGGCTATGTAGCCGGCGGTGCCGAGTTCGTCGGGGGATCGATGCGAATAGCCATGGTTGCCGAGATCCATGCCGGCATCGATCCAGCGTTCGAGGTCGCCGATCAAGCGGTTGCGATCGGGCGCATCGAGCTTCCCTTCGTTGACAAAGCCAATGGCGGGAAAGTGGTGCCGTTTGAGCGCGCGCAACAGGGTGATATTGGTGGCGTCCAGATAAGCCGGATCGGACAGGATCGTCAGGCCCGGCAAGTCGTCGAATGTCAACGCCACCCCGTTGGCGCGCGCGTTGGCGGGGCTGGTCGAAAGGACGAGCGCGAGCGTGGCGAACGCGATCCTGCCCAGCATCGATGCCTTCCCTCCCCGAACCCTGAATCCAGGCTGGGCTGCCTCTCCTTTCGGGTCAATCCGACGATGGTCGCATCCGATCGAATGTCGCGTCGCCCCGGCGATCAAGATGGCCGCAAGCCGACCACAAGACGATCCCGATGAGCGCGCGCTAACGCGACCGTCCGCGCCCGGAAACCGGCCAGATCGCGTCGAGCGTCTGGCCGCGCACGACGTGGTAATTATCGTACAGGTTGACGGTCGGATCGCAGTGCGGCGCGCGAAGCGACACGCGGTCGCCGAGCGCCAACGCGCCCGGCACGGTCATCAGCGCGCCATGCTCGTCGCCCATCAGAAAGAAGCGCGCGCCTTCGTCGGCGCCCGTCTCCACCGTTGGTAGCGGTCCGTCGGTTGCCATCGACTTGATTCCGGCATCGAGGGTGAACAGGCCGGGCGTATTGGCACTGATCACGCTGGTGTCGATCATCAGCGATGTCTCGAACGGGACCGGCGCCCCCTCTTCTCCTGTCAGGTCGCAGGCGCGATATTCGTCGTCCATGAACACATACGACCCGACCTGGAGTTCGGTGAAGATATCGAGCCCGGCATCGATCCGATGGGTGCCCGTCCCGCCGCCGGTCACGATCTCGGGTGCTCCGCCCGCCTCAGTCAAGGCGGCGATGACGCTGCGGAGATAATCGGCGCGCTCGCGCATCGCCGTTTCGCGTTCGACATAACCGTGGATGTGCTGGTGCGAGCCACAATAGAATTGGACACCGCGATAGATCAGCGCCGGAAGCGAGCGGATGGTCTCGAACAGGTCGACCGCCGCGTCCGGCGACGCGACACCGGTGCGATGGATTCCGGGATCGATGTCGATAATGACCGACAAGGCGGCGCCCCCTGCCCGTTCGACAGCACGCGCGATGGCCCGTGCATTGTCCGGATTGTCGATCACGGCCATCAGGCCGGCGGACCGCAGATTGAGCGCCGCGAGGCGATCGACCGCCGGCGCGGGAACAACCGGCGAGGTGATGTGAAGGCCCGTGATCCCGCCATCGGCCAGCGCCTCGGCCTCGCCGATCTTGGCGCAGCATAGCCCGACCGCTCCGGCCGCGACCTGGCGTTTGGCGATATCGACGCTCTTGTGCGTCTTGGCGTGTGGACGAAGCTGAAGGCCGTGCGCCATCGCAAACCGGGCCATGGCGGCAATGTTGCGGTCAAGCCGGTCGAGATCGAGCACGAGCACCGGCGTGTTGAGTTCGCGGCGCGAGCCTTGACGGCCGATCAGATGGGCGTGGAGTTCGAGGTCGTTCACGGAAAATCAGCTCCGGTTGGTAGGAGTCAGGCCGAACAGGCGCGCGAGGTCCTCATTGACGAATTTCTGGCCAGGGTCGACCGTTTCGCGGACGCGCAGGAAATCGCCGGTACGCGGATAGAGCCGGGCGACGTCATCCACCGTCATCGTATGCCGTTTCGCCCAATGCGGCCGCCCGCCCGAACTGCGCAGCACCGCCTCCATTTCGGTAAACAGATCCCGCCACGGCATTTTGGCATATTGGTGAAACGAGATGGAGGCGGCCGGCCCGGCGTGAAACGGGCTCATCCAGATATCGTCCGCCGCGGTCAGGCGGAACTCGAACGGAAAGGCGACGGGCAGCTTGCGGCGGCGGATATGGGCGATCGCCTCCATCAGCGTCGACAGGCCAGCGGCGCGCGGCACTTCATATTCCATTTCCTCGAACCTGATCGTGCGATCGGACGGAAAGATGCGCCAGGCCGGCCCGACCCGCGTGGTCGACTTGCCGCTCATTTTCATCATGAAACGCTGCAGCGGCGGAATGAGCCTAGGGATGCGGCGGCCGATCTCACACACATTGCGGAAGATCGATTCGTCGATGTCCGTACTGTGCTTGAGATCGCCGCTCCCCTCGACCGGGTGCAACGTCTTGAAGATGACATGATCGGCATAAGGGAAGACGAAGAATTCGAAATGGCGTGTCGCGGCGCCCAGTTCCTCCCAGCGCTCGGCCATTTCGGCGAGCGGGCGACGCTCGATCCGCTCTTCGAGATAATAAGCCGGCAGAACGTTGATCCGGATACGCGTGGCGACGCCGAACAGCCCGAGCGACAGCCGTTGCGCCTCGTAGAGATCGGGATTCCGTTCCGCATCGCACTCGATCAGCGTGCCATCCGCCAGCATGAGCTCGAACCCGCAGGCCTGGGTCGACAGGCTGCCGAGCTCCGCGCCCGTGCCGTGGGTGCCGGTTGCGGTGGCACCGGCCAACGACTGTGGGTTGATGTCGCCTTGATTGATCAGCGAGAGGCCCTGCGCCCACAGTGCCTGGGTCAGGCGGTCGAGTCCCCAGCCGGCCGGAACCCAGGCAGTGCGACGATCGGGTGCGATCTCGATCGCCCCTTCATAGTCGGCCATGCTGAGCAAGGTGCCCGTCGTGGCGCAGAGCGGCATGAAGGAATGGCCCGCGCCGGTGACCCGCACCTTATCGGCAGCCTGGATCAATCCCGCCAGTTCGGCACGGTTCTTCGGCCGTTCGATCCGTTGCGGCCGGGTGTCCACGCTGCCGGACCAGTTGCGCCATTCCATGCCGTCGGCCTCCATTGTCCTGGTCAGTCGAAATGCTCGAGATACTGCGCGAACATCACGCACACTTCCCGGTTGATGATGTCGGCGTCGCGATCGGGTTCCTCGACCACCATTTCGCTAGCCGAATAGCCCAGCTCGACGATCAGCCGACAGGCGACCTGCAGGCGCCGGTCGCTGGTATTCGGATATTGCCGGCGCATCATCTCGGCAAAGGCGCCGGCAACCATGTCGCGCGACCGGATGCGCAGGTCGTTGAGCATCGGCACCGCGCGCAGCGCACGGCCGATCGCGATACCGCCGGGAAATTCGCGATGGATCGCGACCATCCGTTCCTGAATCCAGATGCTCTTTTCGAGCCGTTCCTCGAAAGTCGCGCCGGACATGCCGCCCGCTTCGATCCATTCCAGGACCTCGTCATCCTGCGCCCGCATGAGGCGGTCGCCGAGTTCCTTCAGCACCGCATATTTGTTGGGAAAGTACCGGTAGAGCGCGGGTGGCGTCAGGCCCGCACGCTGGCAGATCAGGTTGGTGGTGAGCTGTTCGAAACCGATTTCGCGCAGCAACTCGCCGGCGACATCGAGAATCAGTTCGAACGTATCCTGGCCCCGCGCCTGGACCGGGCGATGCTTGGTCGAAAGCGGGATAGCCGCGCGGCGGCGTTTGGAGCCCGCGCCCTTGGCCGGATCGGAGGAAGATGCTGATGTCGTCATGCCGTCAGGGAGTGGCTTCTGGCCCGGACAAAGTACAGCAGGATCACGATGATCAGCGAGATACCCAAGAGCCCGACGCCGAGCGTCAGGCATTGACGCACGTCGCTGTCGCTCACCAGCAGAGAGGCAAGGAACGGACCGGCAGCACAACCGAGCAACGCGGCCCCTGATCCGAACATCGCCGCGCGACGGGTTGGATCGGCATGGATGACGAGCGGCGTGTAGAAAGGCGACGCGAACATCCAGAGGAACCCGAACAGTCCGGAAATCGCGAGAAAGGCGGATATACCGGGCAATGTCGCCAGCAGTGCCATTGCCGCCATCATCCCGATCAGCGCGACGGCGAGCGTCGGCACCGTGGGCAGGCGCCCCGCCCCCAGGGTGGCCGCCAATCCGCCGACGACCTGGGCGGCCAGCGAGACCGACAGCGCGAACCCCGCCGTACCGGCGGGATGCCCGGCCTGACGCGACAGGGGATCGACATAGATCCAGACCGCGAGGATACCGGCGTTGAAGGCGAAGGCGGCGGCGAGCGCGACAAGGCCGCGCAGGCTGGGCCGTCCGGTGGGCTGGTCGGGATCGATCGGCAGGGCGGCGAGCGTTCCGGGCACCGCGAGGCCGACAATGGCGGTCGCGACGCCGATCGCCGCCAGCACGCCGAACCCGATCCCGACGCCTGCCGCCCCGTCGACGCGTGCGCCGAGGGCGGCGACGATGATCGCCTGCGCCAATGTCTGGACAGTCAAGTAGATCGCCGCCCAGCGTTCGGGGCTGGCGGAGCGCACGATCATGGCCGTCATCAGCCAGATCAGCGCGCCGCTGGGCAGTCCGTTCAGGCCGCGAATGGCGACCACCGTCCAGCCGTCGGCAACGATCGACACCGCGTTCAGCGCCGCCATCGCCAGACCGCACAGCAACGCCAGCAGCCTCAACCGCCGCAATCCCCAGACCGGCCCGGTGACGCCTGCCGCAACCCCCATCGCGAGCAGTTCGGCAGTACCCGCCTGGCCGAGTTGCGCCGGACCGATCCGTCCCGACGCTTCCAGCCCACCGAGCAGCAACGGACCGACGCCGGCAAACAGGATGCCCGCGACGCCCACGAACAGGATCGCCGCGATCTGCCCGGCACCGAGACGCGGGCCGATCCAGCCATGTTCAGGGTCGGTCGTCATGCCGGCGCGATCAATAGTGCGCGCGCAAGTAGAGCCCGTAGGTACGCGGCGGTCCGACACTGATAACGTCGAAGCCGAGTGTCGGGATCGGCGTCATGTCGGAGATGTTGGTTTCCCCGAAAATATTCTTGCCCCAGATTCCGACCTCCAGCTTGTCGCGGAGGAACTGTACGCCGAAGCGACCGTCGACATAGACCCTGCCCTGGTCGCTGAGCCGTGGCGTGTTGGCGGTATCGAAGAAGACCTTGCTGCGATAACTCGAACTGATGTCGAACACGAGCGCGCCGAACGACACCGGCTGGGTGTAGTTGACCGCCGTCTGGACATTGATGCGCGGCGCCGAGGGCAAGGTGTTGCCCGAATAGTCGTTCAACGCGGAAACGAAGTTGCGATAGGTCGCGTTGAGCCACGCGGTGTTCATCGAGATCGTCAGCCCCTTGGCCGGGGTCGCTTCGAGTTCGAGTTCGGCGCCGTAGATGCGCGCCGCCGACGCATTGGTGAACAGCTGACGGGTAATGAACCCGTCGGTCACCACCGTGTAAACCTGAAGGTTCTGGTAGTCGTAATAGAAAGCGGCGACGTTCGCGCGCAGCGTGTGCCCGAGCAATTCGCTTTTCAGGCCCGCTTCGTAAGCATTGACCGTTTCGTCCTTGTAGGGACCGAGATCGTCGATATTGCCGGTCTGGCCGCTGAAGAAGCCGCCACTCTTGGTCCCGCGACTGTAGCTCGCATAGACGTTGACGTCGGGCGTAATGCGATACCGCAGACCGACTTTACCCGAGACGGAATCGAACGTCTTCGATCCGTCGAACGTGAAGATGGTGTAGGGAAGCCGCGTTTCCTCGCTGACGTAGTGGAAATCCTTGTGGTCCGCGGAATAGCGCAGACCGAGTGTCGCCGTCAGCCGATCGGTCAGGTCGTAGTCGAGCTGACCGAATGCGGCATAGCTGTCGGACTTCTGGCGCAAGGGCCATGCATACCGTCCGATCCCCTGCGTCAGATCCGGCGGCAGGATCGCCAGCACGTCGTAAGCGGAATTGTTGTCGAGATCGTCGTGCGCATAATAGAGGCCGAGCACGTAACGGAGCTTTGGCTTGCCGCTCGATTGCAGGCGCAGTTCCTGACTGAACGTGTTTTGCCGCGCGATATAGCTGGCGGTGATGACCGGCAGCGGATTGGCGTCGGTTTCCTCCTGATCGTTGCGATCGGCATGCTGATAGCCGGTGACCGCGACGATATCGGCCGAACCGAGGTTGACCGTCAGCGTGTTGGCGACGGTGAACAGGTTCACCCTGTCCTTCCCTTCGAAGCTGTAATCGCCTTCGTAGAGGTTCTTGCTGGCGTTGGCGTACCCCAGCACATTGGTGCAATCGGCGGTTCCGTAATAAGCCGGGGCACACAGGCCATCCGGTCCGGTCGCCTCCGCGGTCGCCGGGAACAGGCCGCGATTATACGCCCAGATCGACCCGCCGCGCGACTGGCCAACGGTTATCGCGAGATCATCGGTGATCGACGTCGATGGCGTGAAGTGAACGCTGCCGCGCACCGCCCAGCGATTGGTATCGTTGCCGCGATGACCGGTCAGACGATTGATCGAATAGCCGTCGTCGCGCTGGTAGAGCCCCGCGATGCGAACCGCCAGCAGATCCCGGACGATCGGCAAACTGACCCCACCCTGGAGATTGACCGAATTGAAATTGCCGTACTCGCCGAGGAAGTCGGCCTCGACCTCGTTGCCCGGCTTGCGGCTGGTGATGTTGATCGCACCGCCGGTCGTGTTGCGGCCGTAGAGCGTGCCCTGCGGGCCGCGGAGCACTTCGGCCTGTTGCAGGTCGAAGAACGCAAACCGCTGTGCCAAAGGCGAGCCGACATAGACGCCGTCGGAATAGATACCCACCGCGCTGGCGGTCGCCGGATTGAAATCATTGACCCCGACGCCACGAATGAAAATGCGCGGATTGGCGCCATTGTCGTCGGTCTTGATCTGCAGGCCGGGCGTCGCATTCGACAAGTCGACCAGATCGAGGATCCGCTTGTTCTCGAGCGTCTTGCCCGTCACCGCGCTGACCGCAAGCGGGACATCCTGGAGATTTTCGGACCGCTTCTGCGCGGTGACGATGATGTCGTCGACGCGCGGCGCATCATTGTCAGACGATGCCGTCTGCGGCGGACTCGCCGGGGGCGCCTCCTGCGCTATCGCCGAACCGGTCCAGCCAAGGGCAACCAGCGAAACTCCGATCCCGAGCGCACGACGCATAACCACTCCTTTTGCGAGTGAAGACGCGTAACGGTAGCATAAACTATCATAACTGCAATATGCACCCTGATTGCCGATTTCTCTTTTCAATACGTAGTTTTACGGATGAATCCTCCGAGCATGTGACAGTGATCGAGATGCCGCAAAGCCGGTCGATGGGCTCGATGTCCGCCGTAAATCGGCGACAATTCGACTCGGAGTCGAGTTGAGGCGAACGACACGATCCCCGCCTTGGAGAGGCACCGGCGATTGCACCCGCGCTCTGTCGATACCGCAGGAACCTGATCCGCGATCGTATGTCGCCTTGCCGTTGGTCGCCATCGTCGCCGGCATGGCAATTCCGCTGACACCGGCAAAGGCGTTGCGGTCGATCGCCGCCGGTATTCTCGTGGCCGGGCTGTTGCTGAGCGGACGGCCGTACAACTGCGCGCACACCGACGTGCCCCGACTCCCGGATAGCGGCTGCGCCGCGACAGCATCACCTTGCGCGGCGCCCCGTTGCGCGCCATCTTGGCTCCGGGATGGCCCCAGCGTTTACGCCAATCGCCCGACCCTCCCGCGTTCCATGGCGACGCCCGCCTCCCCGTGCGTCGTCAGCCTGCCCCAGGAGAACATGGCGATGACGTTTGGCGATACATCCGACATCCTAGACCATCCGCTCATTCTTTCGAGCCGTGTGCTCGACACCCCGGTCTATAACAATGAGCGTAATCGCATCGGCCATCTGGCCGACCTGTCCGTCGACAAGGCAAGCGGACAAGTGGTGTTTGCGATCATGTCGTTCGGCGGCTTCCTGGGCATCGGAGAACGCTTTCATCCGATTCCCTGGACATTGCTGCACTACGATCCCGGCGTGGGGGGCTTCATCGTCCAGCTGGATCACGCGGTGCTCGAAAAGGCCCCGCATTACGATCGCCGCGAGTTGCGGTCGCTGGGAGGCGCCGACCAGAATGCCGGCGCGGCAGTCCATACCTATTACCGTCCCTATGGCGGGAGGCCGGTCGCCTGACCACCGCCGCGGTCGAATAGGGCAGCGCGGGAGACGGCTGCGGTCGCCGTCCCCCGCGCATCGTCGTTCCGGCCTTTACGGAACGATCGCCCGCTGATGCTTACTTTGCCTTGTGCGCGCGCTTCTTGGCGTGGTGGCCAGCCATGGCGCGATGCGCCGGCGCCCGGACTTCCATGCATTCGTCGGTCACGGTCGCCGAGCACCGGGGAAGATCAGCGGCCTGTGCGGGGGCGGCGGCATTGAGCGCGGCGACGAAAATCAGATTTGCGATCATAACACGTCCCTGAAAGAAACCGCGAACCCATCGCGGCGACCGTCAACGCGCACTTCCGGAAAATGGTTCCGTTAGCGTTTCGATCGGGATGCCACGCTCGAGCGGCGCGCCGGTTGGAGAGGCGCGCGTCGTCAAGCGTGCTTCGAGACGGGTTCGCGCACCGTGCTTGCGGAGAACCGCTACCTACTTTTCGCCTGAAGTTTCAGGAACTGCCCGCCGCCGCACAGGCAGCGACGGGCAGTCGCCCCCCAACATGCTATCGGATCAGCGGCAACCGCAGGTGCAGGTGCACCGGACCCGCGGGCGCCATTTCTTCACCGGCGCACGATAGACCTTCTTGACGACGCGGCGCGGAGCATAGGTCTCCGTGATATATTCGGTCGTCGTCGTCGTCGTGGTCGCGCCCGGGATGACGATGGTCGTCGTCGTGCCCGGCGGCGTGAAATAGGTGCCGGCATAACCCGCGCGATAGGTCACGTTCGGCACTGCCACCGGCGGCGGAGGCGGCGGCACCGCCTCGACATAGCGCTGACTCTCATAACCATAGCTGCTCGTGGTGCCATAGCCCGGCGCCGGATAGCCCGCGCCATAAGCGGACGGTGGCGCAGCCGGCTCGCCATAAGCGTAGCTGTCGTCATAGGCATAGCCGCCGTCATACCGATCCCAGTCGATGCCATACGCACCGTCATAGACCACGCCGTAACGGTCCACGAGCAGCGCATCATTGTAATAGCGCGTCCAGTAATAGCCCGCCGGCGGCGCCATCAGACCATAAAGCTGCCAGTCGCCGATGACGAAGTTGGTCGACAGCCAGTAATTTGGAACCCGTTTGCCGCGCTTGACGCGTGTATAGCCGTTCCAGCCGCCAGGCGCCTGGACACCAGCCCACCAATAGCCCCCGACGCGATTGCCCCAGCGGCTGCGGTTGGAGATCCAGCCCTTGCGCCACTGGCCGCCATTGTTCCAGTTGCCGCCGTTGTTCCAATTGCCCTGATTGCCGGGACGGGGGCCGTTCCATCCGCCGGGATTGCCCGGTCGCGGTCCCTGCCACTGCCCCGGATTGGGTCGCGGCATCGGTTGCGTCTGCGGTGGCGGGCCACCGCGCCAGCCCCCGGCGGTCGCTCCATTGGTGCCGAGTCGCTGCGCATCGGCGGCACTTCCACCGAAGGCCAGCGCGCCTACAACGGCAGCAATCACAAGGGTTCGCATGGTTAACACTCCCTGTTACCCGGCGCGGCCGTTAACCAACGGCGCGCGATCAAATCTGGGAATGCCTAGCAAAAAGCACGGATTTCCGCCAGTTTTACGCTGGGATTATGTTTGTCCCGATCTGGATCAGGATTCAGTTGTTAACCCTGTCCGTCAACAAATCCGCGATGGCCTGGATACCAGCGGCGTCCTGTTCATCGAAACGCGATGGCGACGGACTGTCGAGATCGATCACCGCGACGACGCGATCGCCGGCAACGATCGGCACCACGAGTTCGGACCGGCTGGCGGCATCGCAGGCGATGTGGCCCGGAAAGGCGTGGACGTCGTCGACCCGCTGTATCTCGCGCGTCGCCGCAGCGGCACCGCAGACGCCCCTGCCGAATGGAATACGGATGCACGCCGCCTTGCCCTGAAAAGGGCCCAGCACGAGTTCGTCGGACACGTTGCGATAGAAGCCCGCCCAATTGAGGTCGGGGAGATACTGCCAGAGCAACGATGCCACATTGGCCATGTTGGCGATCGCATCAGGCTCGCCGGCAGTGATCGCATCGCAGGCGGCGAGGAGGTCACGGTAGAGATCGGGCTTTGAGCCGGCGGCGATGTCGAAGGCGTACATGAACCGCCATGTAGCGATCCGATCCCGGTTGCGGGAGGGGTGGGCAAGGACCGTTCGCATCCGATCTCTCCGAAAAAAACCTTCGTAGCCACGATCCGTTTTCATCCGCCCCGTCGTCTTTGGCATGTTCCGACCGCGAAGGAGACACGCAATGGCCGACGAACCCGTCATCCTGATCAACGTCCTGAAGGTCGAACCGGCAAAGCAGGGGCGGCTGATCGCGCTGTTGAAGCAGAATACCGAGACGGTGATCCGCACGCTTCCGGGCTGGAAGGCGACCAGGCTGATCGCCGCCGCCAATGGCACCAGTGTCTCGATCTACTCCGAATGGGAAAGTGCGGCGGGGGTCGACGCGATGCGCGCCGACCCGCGCATGCAGGCCTATTTTCCGGAAATCACTGCCCTGGCGAGCCTGGAGTCGATGACGGGCTCGATCGTGTTCAGCGCAGCGCCGTGAGTACGCAGCCCGACCGGATCCACTTGTCCCTACGGTAAAGGAAATCACCATGGCCCGAATGGTCGTGATCTACCGCATCCCCGAGGATGCCGAGGCGTTCGACCGGCACTATTTCGACATTCACGTCCCACTCGCCAAGAAACTTCCCGGGCTGAGGAAATACGAAGTCAATCACGGACCGGTCGCTACCCCGGCGGGCGCTAGCCGGATCCACCGCATCGGCACGCTGTATTTCGACGACATGGCGGCGATCGAACATGCTTTTGCGAGTCCCGAGGGCAAGGCTGCCGCGGCTGACCGCCGGATCTTTGCGCCCGATGGCTCGGGCGTCGAGATGTTCCTGTTCGACGCCAGGGAAGTCTGACCACGGCGGCAGCGCGCGCCGACCATCCCGGCCACGAAATCGGACTAGGAGACTCCCGGACATGTCATCAACGCAGCCTTGCTCCCCTGTTTCGGCCTGCCTCCGCGTCGAGAATCCTCTCAGGCATTGCCGTCGTATCAGCCGGGAGGGCATCATAGGATCCGGCCATGAGCACCGATGATTTCGAGGATCGCCTCAACGCGCTGCGCCCGCGCCTTCACCGCTATTGCGCGCGGATGACGGGGTCCGCGATCAGCGGCGAGGATGTGTTGCAGGACGCGTTGGTCAAGGCGTTGCATGCGCGCCTGCAAGGCGCCGAGGTGGATAATCTCGAGGCATGGCTGTTCCGCATCGCACACAATACGAGCCTGGATTTCCTGCGCGGTCGATCGCGCGCCGTCGTCGTGCCGCTGATCGACGAGACTGAAGCGGTACCGCTGGCCGATGCGGACATCGTCGCGATCAGCTTCCAGACATTCCTGCGACTACCCGAGCTCCAGCGTTGCGCGGTCATCCTCAAGGACGTGCTGGGGCATTCGGTCGAGGAGATCGCCGGCATCGCCGATTGTTCTCCGGCGGCCGCCAAATCGGCGCTCCAGCGCGGCCGCGCCGCATTGCGGCATCTCGCCGAGGCGCCCGACGACACCAGGCTGCCGATGATGTCGGACCCTGACCGGCGAAAGATATCGGCTTATGTGGACATGTTCCGAAATGGCGATTTCGACGCGATCCGCGCGATGCTCGCCGACGACGTGAAACTCGATCTGGTCAATCGGCTCCAACTCGAAGGCCGCGACCGGATCGGTCAATATTTCACGCGTTATGCGGAAGAAGCGAAATGGCGGTTCGCGCTGGGTGCGGTCGAAGGCCGACCGGCCATGCTGGTGTTCGACGCCACCGGCGTCATCGACAAGCCTGCCCACTTCGTCCTGATCGACTGGTCGCAAGGACGGATTGCCGGGATCCGCGACTTCCTGTTCACGCCCTATGTGCTCGAAGCCACGGACTGGATCCGGATGAGCTGAAGAGGAAGCGGGCGCCAATCCGGTAGCATCAGTCGATGCGAACCTTGCCGCGCCCAGCCTTGACCGCGCCGCGACCCTTCTTCTCATCGACGCGGCGCGCCTTGGCCGCCCTGGATGGCTTGGTCTTCAATCGCCTGGCTTGGCGAACATGCGCCGCACGGATCATCTCCGCCAGCCGCTCGCGCGCATCCAGACGATTCGCATCCTGCGTGCGGAATCGGCGTGCGGTGATCAACAATTCACCGCCAGCGGTCAGCTTGCTTCCGGCGAGCTCCTTGAGCCGTTGATAGGCAAAGGGGGGCAGCGCCAACCGAAAGACGTCGACGCGCAACTGGACAGCGGTCGCCACCTTGTTGACGTTCTGGCCACCGGGTCCGGTCGCGGCGAGGAAACGTTCCTCGACGATCGCGGCGTCAAGCCGGTCGGCCCAACCGCCCGCCGCCGCCTCATTCATGACCGAAGCCCGCGGCAACGAAGCGCTCCGGAATCGGCGCGCTGGCTTCGATCGACGGCTTGCCCTTGCGCGGGACGACCAATTCGGCGGCGTGGAGAAGCATGCCGTTGGGGTCGGCTTGCCCATAGATCGGATCCCCCACCACGGCGACGCCGAGCCCTTCTGACGCGTGAACGCGAATCTGATGGGTGCGACCGGTAGCCGGACGGAATTCGACGAGCGAGCGAGCCCCGTCGACCCGCAGCAAGCGCCACGCGGTGTGGGCGGGCTTGCCGCCGGGATTCCCGGTCATCCGCCAGCCATCGGCACGCGTCGATACCTTGCCCAGCGGCAAGTCGATCTCGCCCTGCGATCCCGCCGGTATTCCCTCGAGCACGGCGAGATATCTCTTCTCGACGCGCCCAGCCTCGAACGCCTGTTGCAGACGGGCATGCGCCTTGGGGTTGCGCGACAGCAGCAGGCACCCCGACGTGTCCTGATCGAGCCGGTGCACCGCCATCGGCCAGCGGCGGAAACCGAAAGTAAGGCTATCGAGATGATTTTCCAGGCTGATGCCGCCACGACGCGGAGGATCGACCGGCAGGCCCGCAGGTTTGTCGATCACCATCGCCTCACCGTCGAGGAACAACACTCTGTCCGCCAGCATGGCGCACCCCTTGCCACTCAAGCCGCGTCCGTGCCAGTGGTTGCGCGCTTTGCCCCCACGGAGCGTGTTGATGCCGTTGCGCTGGCTGTTTGCCGCCCTGTTCATCCTGTTGCCCGCGACCGCCTTTGCGTTGACCCCGGTCACGCTATGCAACGGCCAGATCGTCGAGCCGCTGCCCGATGGCCGAATGCTCGGCCACCTTCCTTATGGCGAAGCGAATCCGGCCGATCTCGTTGCAATGCCGAACAGCTTCGCGCTCGGGAAGCCGTGCCAGCTCAACCGCGACGCCGCCGCGGCGATGACCGCCCTGCTCGCTGCGGCCGACCAGGTCCCGGAGGTGAAAGGCAGGTTACACGGCATATCATGCTTTCGCACGATCGAGCGCCAGCGCGCGATCTTCTGCAGCCAGATCGGGCCGGGCAAGCGGTGCAAGGATGCAGCGGAACGCGCGAAAAGCTCGGCGCCGTCCGGCTATAGCGAGCATGCGACGGGCTATGCCCTCGATTTTGCCGTGCGCCCGCTGCCACGCGGCTGCGGCGACGTGAGCGACTGCATCGCGGAAACGGCACCGGGGAAATGGCTGCTCGCCCACGCCACCGAATTCGGTTTCGAGTTGTCGTTCCCGCCCGACAACGCGCAGGGCGTGACCTGGGAGCCGTGGCACTGGCGCTGGGTCGGGTCCAACCCGGCCGTTCCCGGTGCGGCTGCGGCGCGGGCCCTTTTCGCCGTCGCCCGCACCCGGTTCCCGGCATCGCCAGGGATTCCCGATCTGTCGCCCGAATGGCAAAAGGCGATCGAGCCGCCGGTCGATCCGGCACCCGCGCCCGCTTGGCCGAAATAGGACTCCCCGGTTCGGCTTAATTCGGCACGCTTACGCCATAGACCGCAAATCGCGCCTTGACGTTGGGATCGTTTTCCTCGGCCTTGGCGAAATCGGCCGCAGCCTTCGCCTTGTCGCCCTTATGCGCCCAAGCGACGCCACGCCCGAATAGCGACGCGACAAGCATCGGCTCCTTGGCCAGAGCGGCGTCGTAACCAGCAATCGCATCGTCATAGCGGCCGAGCCTGAGTAGCACGAACGCGCGACTATCGATGATCGCTGCGGCGTCCGGCTGTTTGGCGAGCGCCGCATCGCAATCAAGCAGCGCGGAATCGAGGGCAATACCCGCCGTCGCCTTGCTCCAGCACAGTTCGTTCAGCTCGTCTGCACTGGTCGCCTTGGCGCGCGCCAAGGCAAAGTCCTTTTCCGCCGCAGCCATGTCGCCCTTCCGGGCAAGGGCGGTGCCGCGCCCGGCGAGCGCACGGACGTTGTCCGGATAGTCGGCGAGCAGGGCCGTATATTGAGCCACGGCGCTCGGCCAATCGCCACCTTCTCCCGTCAACGCAGCCTTGGCGAACAAAGCATCGAGCGATTTCGGATCGATCTTCAACGCCGCATCGATATCCGCCATTCGACCCATCTTATCCTCCGGCGCCCGCAACCCACTGCGCGTGAGATAGGTATAAGGCTCCGGCTTGATGGCAATCGCGCGGTCGTACGCTTTGATAGCCTCTGGTTTCATCAGGAACGCGGCATAGATCGCCCCCGAGACGGTTTGCGCATAGGCGCTGTCCGGATTGGCAGACGCTACGGCGGCGGCTTCGGCGACAGCGTCATCCTTCTTGCCCATACTTCTGAAGATATTGGCACGGAGCAGGTACAAGTCCACGTCCCGGGGATTGACCTTCAGCGCCGCGGCCGAGTCCTTGAGTGCATTTTCGCTGTCGCCGACCGCACGATAGTCCTTGGCGCGACGCGCCAGAGCGAACGGGTTGTTGGGCTCTATGTCGAGTGCCGTACTATAGGCTGCGATCGCGTCGCGCGGCTTGTTTTGATGATCGGCGATAAGGCCGCGAGCACGGAAGACGATCGCGTTACGCGGATCGATCGCATCGGCACTCGCTAGGTCCTTGCCCGCCTCTTCGAGATCGCCCTTCCACACCCGCGCAATGCCGCGATCGGCGAGTGCGTAAACATTCTTGGGATCAAGCGCGATTGCAGCGTCGAAGTCCTTGATGGCATCCCCGAAACGGCCACGGTCGAGGAGGTCGTTGCCGCGCGAGACGAAACCGGCGGCCGTTGTCGGTGTCGTATCCATCGACGCCTTGAGTTCCTCGTCCGTGAGCCGGTAGCTTCCCGGCATCCCAACTCTGACCACCGAATCCGAAAGGGTCCGGAGCGCTGCCTGGGCCGATGGCGCGTTCTTGGCCGGGAATTCCGGCTCGACCGATCGCTCGCTCGATGTCACCGTGAAGACGTTGTTCTCCACGGTAACCTTCCGATGATACTGGATTCCGGCGATCGTCTCGTCGACATCGCCGGACGTGCCGCCGCGAGCGCCGGCAAACCCCGGAGGCAGTTGGATGCGCTCGGTGACCAAGGAATAGAACGGATAGTTGACGGCGAACGGCGCATCGCGATCCTGCCCCGGATCGCGTGTGAAGTCGGCCTTATAGCCCAGCCCGGTGCCATCAGTTTCATAGCTACCGCTGCTCCAATCCATTTTCACCATGCCGTCCATGGTCAGCGTCTGGACGGCCGTTTTGGGATCGAAGGTTGCCGTGGTCGCTCCGACATCGACGTTGTCGTACGATTTGCGCCAGAAGTCGCGCAGCATATTGTCGCGCGTGTCCGGAGCGAGCGAGGTGAGCCCCTGGTTAGAGGCGATCGCGGCATCGCCGCGCAGGATCATCTCCACGTGAAAGGGAGCAGGAATCTTGACGCCCTTGCGCGCATCGATGCTGATGGTCACGGACATGCCCGGATCGGTCAACGGGGCGGGCATGAGGCGAGTCAACGTCGCTCCGCTCGCCACCACTGGCAGGCCCCAGCCGAAATCGGGAACGGTCAGCCGGTCGAGGCTGGTGTCACCGGTTCTGGTGCCATCGAGCCAATAGACCTTGCCGGCGATCACGGCGCGAACCAGCACGTGATTGAACAATCCCACCATGGGCAATCGACCGTCGATTCCATCGCCGCTGATGGCGTTGGCAGCAACAGGTTCGGCATCGATGTTCAGCGCGTGCAATACGGCCAGCAACAATGCTGTCTTCGCCTTGCAATCGCCGAAACGTCGCGCCCACGTCGTTTCGGCGTCGGCCGGCACCAGTCCGCCCGTTCCCATCGCCAAGGCAACGTACCGGACTCGATCCTGGACCAGTGCCAATGCCGCTTCGGCCCGCTTTTTCGGATCGCTGGATCCTGCGCGGACCTTGTCGACTTCCTGCACGAGCGGTCCGCTGGCCGGCAGCGTGCCCGCCTTTTGATAGAGCGGCGCCAGCAGTGCGCCGAGGTCCGCCCATGACGCGAAATCGGTAAATTCGATCGCGCGACCTAGCCGGTATCGCGCCGGCGCACCTTTGGGTGCCTCCAGTGGCTTCAGGCCATCCATCGAATATTCGATGCTGACGACGCCGCCTGCCCTGATCGGTTTCAACAGCGGATAGGTCGGCGTCGCACGCACGCGCAATGGAAGGTCCGATGGCCATTGCACGCGCACATGAGCACGACCAACCGGCACGCCGTTCCAATCGCCCGCGAGCATTTCGACGTGACCCTTAAGCACCGGATCGCTGGAACTGATTGATACCGCCATATCGATGACATCGCCGACCTGCAGGCCTTCCGGCTGAATATTGGCGGTGAGGACGCCATCGAGCGTCGCGGTATCGAGATTAGTCTCGCGCCGTAACACGGTGAAAGTCTGACCAGATCCGAGCACGTCGATGACCTTGTCCCCCGCCGGATGAGGAGTTTGTGGACAATCAGGGTGTCGGTATCCGGCCGCCAAGGGAGCGAGATATTGCCTGCGGTGAGGCCCTGAGGCGTCTGAATACGGATCGCGGTTTCGCTGTAGACCGTCTGCCGTCCACGCGAGAGGTCGATCTGCTGGTCAGAAAGCAGGATCACCGCCGGCTGATCTTTCAACGTGGCGTCTGCCGCCGGGATGGCGGCAGGCTTGACCCAGGCCGGTGCCGGCGCGACCTGTGGCTTGTCGTTGGCCTGCGCGGGGACGCCCAGGACCAACATGGGCACCAACCACATGATACGCATAAATTAGCCCCCTTTTCGGAACGATCATATCCGCAGCCCGACAGATTTCCAGCATAGATCAGCAACTTTGCACCGGATTGGACATTGTAGCCGTTGCCCCCTGGGAGGCGCGCGGGCGGACCCCCGCGCGCCTCTGTTCAACCCGTTACCTCAGCCGCAGGCCGATCAGGCATCGGTGTGTAGCGGTCGAAGGTCATGGTGAAACTCGCCCGCCCCTGGGACAGGGAACGGAGCGCGCTCACATAGTTGAACATCTCGCCGAGCGGCACCTCGGCGACAACTTCGTGCACCAGACCCGAAAGGCCTGTTGCGCGAAGCTGGCCGCGCCGGCTCTGCAGATCGCCGATCACGCCGCCCAGATACTCTCCGGGCGTCGCGACAACGACGCGCATCACCGGTTCGAGCAGCGCCGGTTCGGTATCGGGGAAACCGATCCGGAACGCTTCCCGCGCCGCCGTCTCGAACGCGAGTGCCGACGAGTCCTTCGCATGGAAGGCCCCGTCGACCAGGATCGCGCGGAGGCCGAGCACGGGATGCCCGCCCGCGCCGCCGTCGGAGAGCGCTGTCGCCAACGCTTTCTCGATCGCGGGCACGAACTCGCGCGGTACCGCTCCGCCGACGCTGCGGTTCTCGAACACCAGACCGGTTTCACCCGGCGGCGGCGGTTCGAACGCGAGCCGCACACGCGCCATCTGCCCCTGCCCGCCATTCTGCTTGCGGAGCAGATGGTCGACTTCCGTCCGGCGCGTCGGCACCGAGCGATAGGCGACCTGCGGCGCGCCGATCGCGACATCGACGCCGAAGTCCTCCTTCAGCGTCTCCGCCACGATCTTCAGGTGCAGTTCGCCCATCCCGCGCAGCAGCGTCTGGCCGCTGTCGGGATCGACCGAGACGCGCAGCGAGGGATCGCCGCGTTCGAGCATCGCCAGCGCCGGGCCGAGCCGGGCCCGGTCGTCCGCCGTACGCGGCTCGACCACCGCCTCGATCACCGGATCGGGCACGACGAAGCCGTCGAGCACGATCGGATGGGCCGTGTCGCTGAGCGTGTCGCCCGCACGGACCGACTTCAGCCCGACCGCCGCGACGACATCGCCGGCGACTGCCTCGTCGATCTCCTTCTGCGCATCGGCATGCATGCGCAGCAGGCGGCCGATCCGTTCGCTGCGTCCGGTCGCGGCATTGACGAGAGTCATGCCGCTCGCGAGACGCCCCGAATAGACGCGCAGGAAAGCCAACGCGCCGAACCGGCTCGGCTGCACCTTGGAGATCAGGGCTGTCGCCGGTGCTTCCACCGTCGCCGCGCGCGTCTCGGTCGCGCCGCTCCGCGGATCGCTGCCGGTGACGGCGGGGCGATCTTGCGGCGCGGGCGCGAAGTCGACGATCGCGTCGAGCAGCGGCTGCACCCCGATGTTGCGATAGGCCGAGCCGCACAGCACCGGCGTCGCCCGTCCAGAGAGACAGGCACGACGGATCGCTGCGCGGAGCATCTCGACCGACAGCGCCGCCGGTTCGTCGATCCAGACCGCGAGAACGAGGTCGTCACTCTCAGCCAGCGTCTCGATCAGGCGCAGGCGCGCCGCTTCGACCGCCACCCGCATCGCTGCAGGCACAGACTCACAGCGCGGGTCCGGCGTGGCGCCATCCCATAGCAACGCCTCCATCGCGACGAGATCGACCATCCCGACGAAGCTGCCCTCGCTGCCGATCGGCAGCTGGAGCACCAGCGGCGTGGCGCCGAGGCGATCGGCGATCATCGCCACCGCGCGATCGAAATCGGCGCCGAGCTGGTCCATCTTGTTGACGAAGCACAGCCGCGGCACGCCGAAGCGATCGGCCTGGCGCCAGACGGTTTCCGATTGGGCCTCGACTCCGGTGACCGCCGAGAACACGGCAACCGCCCCGTCAAGCACGCGAAGAGAGCGTTCGACTTCGATGGTGAAGTCGACATGCCCGGGCGTGTCGATAATGGTGATCGCAGCATCGCGCCAGGTGCACGAGGTTGCGGCGGCCGAGATCGTGATCCCGTGCCGCTTCTCGAGCGCATGGCTGTCGGTCGTCGCCGTGCCGCTATGCACATCGCCGATGCGATGAATGCGGCCGGTATCGAACAGGATGCGTTCGGTCAGCGTGGTCTTGCCGGCATCGACATGTGCCATGATGCCGATGTTGCGGAGTTTGGTAGTCATGGTTCTTTCCTGCGTGGGACGACCATGAGCCCGGGTCGATCGGGCACGCGCCATGGACCCGCCTTCGACAAGTCGAAAGCGGGAGGTCGGCAAGACGTGCGCAAGTCAGCGCACGGCGTGCGTCGCGTCACTCAAGCTCATGGTATGAAAAACACGGCGGTCTTTCGCCGGTCGATCAGAGGGAGGCGCGCCCACGCGCCCCGACGACGCGTCAGCGGGACTCCCGGTGCTGGCTATCGTCGGTCATTCCCTGTCCTCTATTTGCAGCCCTAGGTTCGGGCGGCGTGTCACCTATGAGGCAGTGAGGCTTTTGTCAATTAGATCGAACGTTGTACTGATCTTTTGGCTTGCAAATCGCGACAGCCTCGACTAGTTGGCCGCCCGTCCACCGTCTCCAGCACGAAGAAAGGAGTGACCGATGCGAGCCGACACGATCCGCAACATTGAAATCCTCCTTCCTGTTCGGGACGAAATTGCATGGGCAATTCCTGTCGGGGCGAGCACGCTCGCCTAAATTCGATGCGCGGCACCATTGCCGCCACTAATCACTCGATCGCCATGGATCGGCACCTCCTCACGGAGGTGGCCAATGCGTGACGATATGTTCAAGATCATCGTCGAGCGTCCGCGCTGGCGACGCGGCCACACGCCATCGGCCAAGCTGAAGCTGTTTAGGGACGATCGCGCTGCGATCGGCCTGAAACGCCACGTTTATGAGGAACTCGGTTACGCAAAGGGATTGAACGAGAACCTGGCGCCGCTGATCCGCTTCCTGCGCGGTAACATCGGGCGGCGTTGGGACGAGGTCTACAGCGAAATCTGCGCAGGGCTGGATACCGGCAGCACCGTCAAGATGCACGTGCGCCAGCATCTGGACGATTTCGTGCTGCGCCGCATTTCGCAGGGCCGCCACGGCGAATGGATGCAGGACGGCGAAATACTGGCGCCCGACAGCTATCGGCGGAAGCGCGCCCAATTGTTCGTCGATCCGGTCGATGGATTGCTGAAAGATCGCGTCTGGTTCTGGCGCGATCGCGGCATGACGGCTCCGATGTTGGAAAGGGACATGAGATGGAGGGGGTGGTGATGAGCGCACCGATCACCATCATCGCCTCGCCCGACAGTTGGATCGACACGGCGGCGGTCGACCAGTTGCGCCATACCGCGTCGCTCGAAGGGATCGAGCGGGTCGTCGGTCTGCCCGACCTCCACGCCGGGCGCGGCATCGCGGTCGGTGCGGCCTTCTGGTCGAAAAGTCATGTCTATCCGCATCTGGTCGGCAGCGACATCGGGTGCGGCATGGGGCTGTGGCAAAGCAACGTCGCGGTTCGGAAATTCCGGCTCGAAACGGCGGAACGCAAGCTCGTTGGACTGGAAGGCGCGTGGGGCGAGGGCGCGGAAGCCTTGGCCGAGGCAGGATTGCCGCCCGACCTGATTCCCGAAGCGATCGGCACGATCGGCGGGGGCAACCACTTCGCCGAATTCCTGCGCCTCGAAGAAGTGCTCGACGCGGCCGGGTTGGCTGCGGCGGGGATCGATCCGGTGTGCGTGCTGCTGATGGTCCATAGCGGGTCCCGTGGCCTGGGTCAGGCGATCCTCGACCGGCATCGCGATGCCATGGCTGGCTTGCAGGTCGGCGAGGTGGCGTGCGCAGCCTATCTCGCGGAGCATGACGCGGCGATGCGCTGGGCCGCGGTCAACCGCGCGGCGATCGCCGAACGCTTTACCGCGCGACTGGGGATGAAGGCCATCCGTCTGCTCGACATATGCCACAATAGCGTGACGTCGCACGGTGGCGGCTGGCTGCACCGTAAAGGCGCGGCACCGGCCGATCGCGGGCTGGTCGTGGTGCCGGGATCACGCGGCGACCTTAGCTATGTATTGCGACCGCGCAGTGATGCGGGAGACACTGCATTGCAATCGCTCGCCCATGGCGCCGGGCGCAAGTGGAGCCGCAGCGAGGCGAAGGCGAAACTGGCGCGGCGCTACGCTATCCCCGACCTCGCCCGGACTGAATTGGGCAACCATGTGATCTGCGAGGATCGCGAACTGATCTATGAAGAAGCACCACAGGCATACAAGGACATCCACCGCGTCGTGCGCGACCTGGCCGAGGCAGGGCTGGCCGATCCGATCGCCACGATGCGCCCATTGATCACCTACAAGACGAGGCGGACATGACCGAGGTGATATTGCACCTGTCCGCGGGGCAAGGACCGCGCGAGTGCGAATGGGTGGTGGCGCAATTGATCGAAGCGTTCGCCCGCGAGGCAGCCGTCCAAGGACTGATCGCAGAGCCGGTCGAGCCGGTATCCGGCCCCTGCCCCTCCGCGTTGCTGAGGATAACGGGGACCGGAGCCGACGCCTTCGCGATTGCGCGGTGCGGGACGATCCGCTGGACCGGAACGAGCCTCTTCCGTCCGCGGCACAAGCGGCGCAACTGGTTCGTCGGCGTCCATCGCCTCGCGGTGACCGAAGAGGCAGCCGAACTCGACGATCGCGACATCCGTTACGAGTCGATGCGTGCTCAGGGTCCGGGCGGTCAACACGTCAACAAGACCGACAGCGCGGTGCGCGCGACGCATTTGCCGACCGGACTCACCACTGTCTCGCAGGACCAGCGATCGCAATTCGCCAACAAGAAGATCGCGCGGCTCAAGCTTGGCCTGATGCTTGATCGGGAGCATGAGCGGCAGGCGGCGAGCGAGCGCGCCAACATCTGGCAGCGCCATCAGGAAGTCGAGCGCGGCAATGCGGTCAGGACCTATGAAGGGCCGCGCTTTCGGTTAGCGAAGCCCGGTTAGGCGTCAGGCGTTGGCGGGGTCGAGGATGACGCGCACCTGCGGCAGCGCGCCCCGCCGGCAGCGACGATTGATCGCGGCAAGGCAATCCTCGAACGTGTCGTAGAGCGCGGCGTGCCGAGTGACACCGGCCGGGGCGATGTGCTGCCACGCCCAGGCCACACGTACACGCCCGTGGTCGATCACGGCCTTGGCGGGAAAAACTTCGTAGCGGGAACAATCGCGCTTCATGTCGCCATCAATCGCGCATGTCGTGGGGCGTTCCGCCGGTAACCGGTCGTTAGGCACGATTACCACTTGCCGCCGGCGGAACCTTTGCCCGCGTTGATTGCACGACTAGGGTACCCGCCATCATCATCATCCGGGGGCATCGATGAATCCCTTTCCGCGCGACATCTTCACCGAACCGAGCGACGTCGATCCCGATACGCTGGCCAATCTCGGTCCGTTGCGACGGTTCGCCGGCCGCTGGGAAGCGCACAAGGGTATCGACGTCAATCCAAAGGCCGACGGCCCGGAGCGCCGCGAATTCATCGAACGGATCGCGTTCGACGCGATCGACCCGCAGGCGAACGGGCCGCAGCTGTTTTATGGCCTGCGCTACCATATCCACATCACGACCAGGGAAGAGGACATCACCTTTCACGACCAGGTGGGCTATTGGCTGTGGGAACCGGCCACCGGTCTGGTGCTGCAGACACTGGCGATCCCGCGCGGGCAGGTTGCGCTGGCGGCCGGACAAGCGGCGGCGGACGACGACACATTCACGCTGATCGCGACTCGCGGGCAGACGCAATATGGGGTCTGCTCGACCGCTTTCCTGGAATATGGCTTTCGCACCGACGAATATCGTATCGATATCTCCTTCGACGGCGACGATGCCTGGAGCTACGATATCCGGACGACGCTGATGGTCCATGGCCAGGATGCGCCGTTCGCGCATCACGATCAGAACAAGCTGCGGCGGGTCGGCGCGGCGAAGCCCAATCCGCTCAAGCAGATACTCGATCGACGCGCGGCCACGCCGGGAGCGGCGGCATGACGCGGGATATCGGCGTCGGCCTGATCGGCTATGGTCTCGCCGGGCGCTCCTTCCACGCCCCCTATGTCCGGGTGACCCCGGGCATGGCCCTGCGCGCCGTGGTGTCACGCGATGCGGCCAAAGTACATGCCGACCTGCCCGAGATGCGGGTAGTTCCCGATGTCGCCACCCTGCTCACCGAGCCCGGGATCGACCTGGTCGTCGTGGCAAGCCCCGACGCGCTGCATGCCGACCACGCGCTGGCGGCGCTGGCAGCGGGCAAACACGTGCTCATCGACAAGCCGTTCGCGACGAGCCTAGCCGAGGCGCGCGCCATCGCCGCCGCCGGCGAGGCTGCAGGCAAACAGGTCACCATTTTCCAGAACCGGCGCTGGGATGCCGATTTCCGGACGCTGCGACGCCTGATAGGAGAAGGGGCGCTGGGCGAGATCGTTCAGGTCGAGAGTCATTTCGATCGCTGGCGGCCCATCCCCACCGGACTGTGGAAGGAAGCGCGGGAGGGCGGCGCGTGGCTCGATCTTGGGCCGCATCTGGTCGATCAGGCATTGGTTTTGTTCGGGCGGCCCGACGCGATCACGCTCGATCTGGCGGCATTGCGTCCGGGTTCTCCTGCGCCCGACTATTTCCATGCGACATTACGTTACGAGAAGCGCCGCGTGATCCTGCATGCAACCAAGCTCGCCGCGCAGCACGGCCTGCGCTTCGCGGTTCACGGCACGCGGGCGAGCTGGATCAAGCACGGCAGCGACCCACAGGAGGCGGCGACGCTGGCCGGCGACCGGCCAAGCGGGGAGGATTGGGGATTCGATCCGATAGAGGGAATGCTGACGGTGGGTGAGGATGGCGCCTCCATTTCCGTACCGAACGAGCGTGGCGACTATCGATTGTTCTGGCTAGCGCTCGCCGCCGCCGTTCGCGGTGAAGGCGCCAATCCCGCCCCGGCCACCGAGGCGATTGCGGTAATGGAACTGCTCGACGCTGGCCTGCGCAGCGCCGAGGCGCGGTCGGAAATACTTCTCTGACGGACGCGTTAGGCCGCCTTGGCCTGTTCGTCGATATAAGCGGACTTCGGCCGGATCAGGCGACCGGTCAGCGCCTGCTCGCGGGCATGTGCGATCCAGCCGACGACCCGACCCATCGCGAAGACGCCGGTGAAGCTTTCCTTCGGGAATCCGGCCGCCTCGAGTAGCAAGGCGGTGTAGAATTCGACGTTGGTTTCGATGACGCGGCTCTGTTTGCGCAGCCGCAATTCGGCGAGCGCGACGCGTTCCACATCCTCGGCGAAAGCGAGACGGGCGTCGACACGATCGAAAGCGCGCAACGCCGCCTTGAGCGCGTCGGCACGGGGATCGCGCGTGCGGTAGATGCGATGGCCGAAGCCCATCAGGCGGTTGCCACTATCGAGCGCGCGACGGATCCAGGCACGGGCGTCGCCCTCCGCCGCGATGGCGTCGAGCATGTCGATGACCGGTCCTGGCGCGCCGCCGTGAAGCGGCCCCTTGAGCGCCCCGAGTCCGGCGAGCACGGACGAGGTCAGACCCGCCTGGGTCGACGCAACGACCCGCGCCGCGAAGGTCGAGGCGTTCAGGCCGTGGTCGCTGACGGTGACGAGATACGTGTCGAGCGCGCGGCCGTCACTATCGCCGCCGAGCATGCGCGCGATGTCATGGGCGTGGCCGAGTACCGCGTCGGGGGCGATCGGATCGGTGCCGCGAGCCTGATGGATCAGCGCGGGGATGAGCGCGGCAGGCGCCGCGACCAGACGCAGGGCGTCATCGAGCGTCGTGCCGTCGGGCATGGGCGCGAGCGCCGCGCGCATCGCGTCATAGACCGGGAGGTCGCCGAGTAGCGGGAGCAACGGCCTCGCGCGCTCGAAAGCGTCGACACGCGCTTGCCCGATCATCCGCGCCAGCGTCGCCGCGTCGGGCAGATCGTCGAAAAAGCCGTCGAACAGCAGATGGACGACCTGTTCGAAGCTGCTGCGTCCGGCCAGCGCGTCGAGCGGATAGCCGCGGATGATCAGGCGCCCCGCCTCGCCTTGAACGTCGGACAGCACCGTCTCCGCCGCGACGACATCTTCCAGACCATTGCTCATCGACCCGCACTCCCTTGACGTGTTGGCGGCGAGATGGTCGGGTCGGCTTCCCGAATCAATCTTGATCAAGTGAATCAATTATGCAGGAATGGCTGACACGAGAGGCAGCGCTCGAGACGCTCGGGGTGAAGCCGCAGACGCTTTATGCCTATGTCAGCCGCGGGCTGATCGAGCGGCGTGTCGGCGAGGACGATCCGCGGCGGAGCGAGTATCGTGCCGACGACATATTGGCTCTGACCGGGCGTCGAGCGCGCGGCCGCCGGACGGCGTCGATCGCGGCGGGGGCCATCGCCTGGGGCGATCCGGTGATCCAGACGCGAATCTCCACTGTCGTCCACGGCCAGCTGATCTTTCGCGGCCAGGATGCGGCTACGCTCGCCGAAACGGCGACGCTGGAAGACATTGCCGCCCTGTTGTGGGAGCAACCGAACGCATCCTTCCCGATCGCCGATCGCCCGGGCGATCCATTCGCCGCCATCGCCTCGCTTATCGCCGATGCGCGGCCCATCGTCGGGCGGGCTGTGGGCAATCTCGCCCGCGAAGCGGCGGCGGCGGTCGCTGCCATAGCCGGTGCGTTCGGTGCACAAGGCGACGGCCCGATCCATGAACGGCTGGCGCGCGGCTGGTCGCTCGACGGCGCGGGCACGGACCTGGTCCGGCGGGCGCTCGTGCTGCTGGCGGATCACGAGCTCAATCCCTCGACCTTCGCAGCGCGCGTCGCGGCGTCGACGGGGGCGCCAATGGCGGCATGCCTGACGGCGGGGCTGGCGGCGTTGTCGGGACCCCGGCATGGCGGCGCGGGGGCCGCACTGGCGGCGCTGCTGGCGGAAGCGCGCGCGAGCGGCGTCGATGCGGCAGTCGCCCGCTGGCTGGCGGGAGGACACGGCTTGCCGGGGTTCGGCCACCCGCTCTACCCGCATGGCGATCCGCGGGGCGCCGCCTTGTTGCCGCTGGTGGCGCTCGATCCAACGCTGGCCGATTTGCGCGATGCCGTGGCGGATGCGACCGAGGCTACACCCAATATCGACTTCGCGTTGCTGGCAATCACGGTCGCCGCCGGCCTGCCCAAAGACGCGCCGTTCCGCCTCTTCGCGATCGCCCGCGGAGTCGGATGGGCAGCGCACGCCATCGAACAATCAGCCAGCGGTGCGGTGATCCGGCCGCGGGCGCGGTATGTTGGACTGCCGGGCGGCTAATGCCCACCCGGCAGTCCAATAAGGCTAGCCAAGTGCGACCAGATGGTCTCCGGACTCCTGCTGGACAAACACCCAGCGCTGCCCGGTGAAGCGCTCGATGATGTCGGCTGCGGTCCGGGCGTGCTGGCTCGGCTTCACCGTCGTGAAGCTGCCGCCGCCCGCGAGCGCGAACGGCAGGAGCAACTGGTCTGCGAGATACGGGCCGGCGAAAGCAGTCGAGGCGACATAGCCGCGCATCCGCTGCGCCGCGGTCTTGGCGAGCCCTTCCGCCGAGACGCCGAGCTTGCCGAAGCCGCTGACGATTTCGGTGACATGCTCATAGGTCGCCTCCAGCATCAGGATCGTGCCCGGCCCCCGATCGGCGGGGAGCTCGCGCACGGCGAACGCCTCGTCCGGCCAGTCTGGCAGGATCTTGCGCGCCGCCCTGACCTCGCGCTCGGCGATGTCGAACGGCAGGCCGGCAAACACCGCCGTGGCCGAGCAATCGACCAACGCGCCGCGATAGAGGCAATCGATCTGCCGCAATGGTGCCGGCGTGATCTCGACCTCGATCCGGCCGCCACCGCGCGGGTAGAAGCCGTGCCGGACGAGCCGCACCGAGACCTGAGGCCCCATGCGGTTGACGATCGGCAGGAACGACCGCGCGATGAAGTCGAATGGCGGCGCGAGCATGTTGTGCGTGCCGCCCTCCAGCACAAGCCGCGAGGGCTTGTCGGCGAGCAGCAACGGCATCAGCACGGTCTGTAGGACCAAACCGGTGCTGCCCGCCGTGCCGACCGCGAAATGATACTCGCCGGGCGCGATCGCGCCGGGCGTGAAGGTGATTTCCGACGAGCCCACCGTCAGCCCCTCGCACACCGCACCGCCGACCGCGAGCGCGGCCTCGATCGCGGTTACGTGCTGGCGCATCAGCCCGGGCTTCTCGCACCCGCCGCGGACATTGGTGATGCGGAACGGCTGGCCGGTGACGAGCGACAAGGCGCACGCATTGCGCACGACCTGCCCCCCGCCCTCGCCTTCCGAACCGTCGATGACGATCATGATCCTATTCCGATATTGGTAGATTGTTCGAGAAAGTGGCGGCGTCGAAGGCTAGCCTTTGACGCACACCACCTGCTTCAGCGTGTGGACGATTTCGACCAGGTCCGACTGCGCGGCCATGACGGCCTCGATCGGCTTGTAGGCCTTTGGGGTCTCGTCGATCACCCCTTCGTCCTTGCGGCATTCGACCCCCGCCGTGTCGGCGATGTGCTCGGCGAGCGACACCTCCTTCTTGGCCTGGGTGCGCGACATCACACGGCCGGCGCCGTGCGAGCAGCTGTCGAACGATTCGGCATTGCCCAGCCCACGGACGATGAACGACTTGGCGCCCATCGACCCCGGGATGATGCCCATCACGCCCTTCGCCGCGCGCACCGCCCCCTTGCGGGTCACGAGCACGTTCTCGCCGAAGTGGTTCTCGCGCGTCACGTAATTGTGATGGCAGTTCACCGCCTCCAATTCCGCGTCGAACGGCTTGGCGATCTGGCCGCGCAGCGCCGCGATGACATTGGTCATCATCATGCGCCGGTTGAGCGCCGCATAATCCTGGGCCCAGCCGACCGCCTCGACATAATCGTCGAAATGGTCGGTCCCTTCCGGGAAATAGGCCAGATCCTGATCGGGCAGGTTGATATGCCATTTGCGCATATCCTCCTTCGCCAGTTCGATGAAGAAGCTGCCGATCGCGTTGCCGACGCCGCGCGATCCCGAATGCAGCATCACCCACACCCGCGCCTCTTCGTCGAGGCAGAGCTCGATGAAGTGGTTGCCGGTACCCAGCGTGCCGAGATGCACCAGATTGTTGGTGTTCTTCAGCCGCGGATACTTTTCGCAGATGCGGTCGAACCGCGCGACAAGCGTCGCCCAGGCCGCTACGATCGCCGGGGGCGGGGCGCCCCACGAGCCGTTGTCGCGCTTGCCGCGCCCGACCACCCGGCCGTGGGGCACCGCCTGTTCGATCGCCGAGCGGATGCCTTCCAGATTGTCGGGAAGGTCGCTGGCGAGCAGCGACGTCCGCGCCGCCATCATGCCGCAGCCGATATCGACCCCGACCGCCGCCGGGATCACCGCGCCCTTGGTCGGGATCACCGAGCCGACGGTCGCGCCGATCCCGACATGCACGTCGGGCATCGCCGCGACATGCTTGAAGATGAACGGCATCTGCGCCGCGCGGCTGAGCTGATCGCGCGCCTTGTCGTCGACCGGCACGCCGCGGGTCCACATCTTGATCGGCACGCCGCCTTCGACATGCTGGTAATCGTACGTCGTGGTCACAAGCGACCTCCCTTGGATAAACTCTCTAGCGTTGCGGCCTGGGCACGGCGACGACGGAGTGATGCAGACTGTCGGACCGAAGTCCGGGAGGATTTGAACCTCCGGGGAGCTTCCTCCCTGCCAATGTAGTCCGCACCGGCATTCGCCGTGCTTCGGTCCGGTTGCCGGCGACGAACTGATGGCGAGACGTTTTCCCTGAGCTATCCGGTTGCCCGGAGGCGGAGTCGAACCGCCGACCTCCTGCCTTTCGGCAGGCGCTCTGACCTGTAGTCCCGCCGGCATTCGCCGGCTTGCGAATTGGGTGCTGGCGACGAGGTTATGGTGAGACATTCTACCAGCGCGTAAGGCGAACCCCCGCCACTGGTGCCTTGGAATGTAGTCCCACCGGCATTCGCCAGCTTTTTAGTTCCTCCCCATCGCAGATGCGGAGGGGGACCTAGACGCGAAGCGGCTTGGTGGAGGGAAAAGACCCGTCCTCGCGGTTGCGCCGCTGCGGCTCCTCCACCACCGGCTGCGCCGGCGGTCCCCCTCCCCACGCTTCGCGTAGGGAGGATTAAACTTTGGTCATGGCGACCAGGTTTTTGACGGACGTCACCTGCTCTGACCGCTGAGCTACGGGCCGATAGCGGACGGCCCGGCGGGATTCGAACCCGCGACCTGGGGATTAACAGTCCATGTAGTCCGTCAGGCATTCGCCATGATGTTCCAGACGGCGACGATCGGTGATGAAATCTCTACCTGCTCTACCACTAAGCTACGGACCCGAACGCCCGGCCGGAGTCGAACCGGCGACATTGTAGTTCCATCGGCATTCGCCGTGATAGTTCGTGAAGGGCCGTGGCGACGAGGGATGACGAGATCGTCCTTGAGCTACCGCTGCAACGGGGGGGACTCGAACCCCATCTCTCCAGTCCCTTGCGGGTGCTGGAGCGCTCTACTCCGGACATCCGGTTTCCCGGTCTTGAGCAATGTAATCCCGCCGGCATTCGCCACGGCCCTGTTGGTTCAAACCTCCACTTGCTTGACGATCCCGACCCAGTCGTTCGCTTCGCCCGAGACGAAGCGCGCGATCGTATCGAATACCGCGTCGGAGAAACCCCCGACATTGAGGACATCCGGCCGCCCCTGCGCCTGGGTGGTGCCGTAAGGCTGGATGTCGATACAGACGAGCTTCGCCTGCGGATTGCGCTTCACGATCTGAACCCACTCGCGCATCGTAGCGGTCGAGCCGTGATGACTTGCGTCGACCCAGGACTCGTTGTCCGAGACGATGACGACCAGGTCGACCGCCGCACGCTCCGCATTGAGCAGAGCGAGCGGTGCGGAGACGTTGGTCCCGCCTCCGCCGATCGCCGCGAGCTTCGCCGCGTTCGCCGCCAGTCGCGCATTGGCCTCGATCGAGACCTTCACGACCGACTGCTCGAACGGCAGCACCCGCGTCTGGCGGTTGGTCCGCACCATCGCCGCCGCGACCAACGCCGCGACATCGATGCAGCGCACCTTGGACGTGGCGCCCTTGCGGTAGCCCGTCGCGGGCGAGCTCATCGAGCCCGACACGTCGGGGCAGACCACGACCCGGCCGGGCACCGCGGGGACGCAGCGGAGCGCATGCTCCAGCGCTTCCTCGAGCGCGGCCTGGACCGTGAGCGGCACAGCCGCGCCGACCTGATCCATCGCGACCATGAGCTGGTACGGCATCGGCCGGACCTTCTCGATCGCCGCCTGGTCGGCGAGCCGCGCCGCGACTGCCGGCGTCACTCCCTTCACGTCGAACGCGCCGTTGCGCGCCAGCGTGTTGAGGTTCATCCGCAGCGCCTGCCAGCCCATCCGCCCGGCGAGCTCACCCCATTGCGCCGCCGTCAGCGGGAATGCGGTCAGCCACTGGAACGGCACCGGCGGCAGCGGCAGGCTCCGGTCCTGCTTCCACGCCTCGAACGCGGCGATCTCGGCGGGGAGAGCGGCAACGTCGTAGGGACGGCCGATCAGCCAGCCATAAAAGGCCTTGCGCGCGGCATCCGCCGGCTTCGGGTGGACCATCTTGACGATGTCCGCGAGGCTCGGGTCGTTGCCCGTAGCAGCAGCCATCAGGTCGCCGATCGAGGCACGCTCCAGCCAGGTCTGCACCAGCCGTTTCGGCCGCGAGCCGAGCGAGGTACGACCGACCTGCCCCGAGCGCATGATCTGCACGAAGGTGCGGAGCATGCGACCGTTGTCGATCACGCGACCGAACACCCGGACCGCGAGGTCGGGATCGGCCACCGTCAGATGGGCCGCCAGCAATGCCGGCATGTCCTTCATTGCGCCGGCGCGGCGGGCATAGACCGCCGCCTGCGCCACGAAATACGGATCGACCGTCTTGGCCGTCGCAAGAAAATCGGCAAGCTGCGTGTCGGCCGCGCCGTAGAAGGTGTCGGACATCGTGCCCGTCGCGGCGAGCTGCGCAAGCTTGGCCTCGGGCCCATAGGCATAGGCCGGCGCGCCTTCGCGGTTCACCGTGTCGGTACGCGGCAGCAGCTTGGCCATTGCCGAAGAAAGCAGTCCCTTGTTGGCCATCGTCCAACTCCTTCTCTGGTCAGGGCGGCAGGATTCGAACCTGCGACCTCCCGCTCCCAAGGCGGGCGCTCTCGCGCAGGCTGAGCTACGCCCTGTGAAAATCCCTCCGGTGGGTCTTGGGGCGGCCGGCCCATTCCGGCCGCCCCGCTTTCCACCGGTCCGTCGAGTAATCCGCCTCGTCGGACGGTTTCGATAGAGCAGATGGCGTGCCAATTTTGGGGAGTGGTCGATATAAATCCATAAGTAGTTATTTTACATAGACTATATTTCCATCTCCCTGATTGCCTCGGCCAACGCTTGTCGCAAAAATCCTATCGCTTCCGATAGTCGTTTATCCTATAGGATAATGATGAAACCGCTGACCGTAATCGGATTCCTGGGATCGACGCTGGACGCCAGCAAGTTCGGGCCGTCGCGCTGGAGCAAGTGGCGGCCGACGGTCGGATTGACGATGCACGACGATCTGCGTGTCGACCGGCTGGTGCTGCTGCACGGAGCGCCGCACCGGCGGCTGGCCGACTATATCGCGGAGGATATCGCCTCGGTATCGCCCGAAACGCAGGTCGATCTGCGGCTGCTCGATTTCGCCGATCCATGGGATTTCGAGGAAGTGTACGGCAAGCTGCTCGACTTCGCGCGCGCCGAGCCGTTCGATCCCGATGCCGAGGATTATCTGATCCACATCACCACCGGCACGCACGTCGCGCAAATCTGCCTCTTCCTGCTGACCGAGGCGCGCTACCTGCCCGGCCGGCTGCTCCAGACCCAGCCCAGGCGCGGCTCACCCGATCCGGTGGGGACGCTCAGCATCATCGACCTCGACCTGTCGCGCTACGACAGCATCGCCACGCGCTTCGCCGAGGCCAAGGTGGAGAGCGCCTCGTTCCTGAAATCGGGCATCGACACGCACAATGCCGCGTTCAACCGGATGATCGACGAGATCGAGCATGTCGCGTTGCGGTCGAAGGCGCCGGTGCTGCTGATGGGGCCGACCGGCGCGGGCAAGAGCCTGCTCGCGCGGCGGATCTACGAGCTGAAGCGGCTGAAGCATCAGATTGCCGGCCCGTTCGTCGAGGTGAATTGCGCGACACTGAAGGGCGATGGCGCAATGTCGGCGCTGTTCGGACACCGAAAGGGCGCGTTCACTGGTGCGGTGTCGGAGCGGCCGGGCCTGCTGCGCGCCGCCGACAAAGGGATGCTGTTTCTCGACGAGATCGGGGAGCTTGGCCCCGACGAACAGGCGATGATCCTCCGCGCGATCGAAGACAAGCGCTTCCTGCCGGTCGGTGCCGACAAGGAGACGGCATCGGATTTCCAGCTGATCGCGGGCACCAATCGCGACTTGGGCGAGGCAGTCGCAGCCGGCGCGTTCCGCGACGACCTCTATGCGCGGCTGAACCTGTGGACCTTTACGTTGCCGGGCCTTGCACAGCGGCGCGAGGATATCGAACCCAATCTGGAGTACGAGCTCGACCGCTTCGCCGAACGCGAAGGCGAGCACACAAGCTTCAACAAGGAAGCACGTGAGGCCTATTTGCGATTCGCAACATCGCCTGAAGCGAACTGGCCAGGCAATTTCCGCGACCTGGCGGCGAGCGTCACTCGCATGGCGACCCTGTCGCCCAGGGGACGGATCGATCTTGAGTGCGTGGAGGCCGAAGTGGCGAGGCTGCGGCGGCTCTGGTCGGGACAAGCCGACCGAAGCGACGACGTCCTCAGCGACGTGATGAGCGAAGAGGCATTGGCTGCGATCGATCCGTTCGATCGCGTCCAACTCGCGCACGCGGTCGCGACGTGCCGGGCAAGCCGATCCCTGTCTGAAGCCGGGCGCACGCTGTTCGCCGCATCACGGGTGCAGCGCAGTTCGACCAACGATGCCGACCGCCTGCGAAAATATCTGGCGCGATTCCAGTTGTCTTGGGCAGCGATTGTCGGCGAACAGCGATCGTAAGCGGGACGCCTTCGCTCGATTGCTTCAAACCCTCGATCCGAGCGCTCGTTCCGGCGTTTGCCGCGCGCCCGCCTGTTGTAGCGATGGGGCCCGGACCGCGTCGTCCGGACCCCGCCCCCAAGCTCGCTGGTCAGTAGGTGCCGGAGAAGCTGCGATTGAGGATGCGGCCATCGCCGTCCTCGTCGATACCGCTGCCAGCGCTGTCGCCGCCGAAGAACGCGCTGCGCTCCTCGTCGCGCCAATGTGCCTTCGCTTGCTCCGCCGTCTTGCGCACCGTGACCTTGTCATCGACACGATCAATCCAGCGCGACGGGATGGAGTGATGGCGCCCGCCCGCGTCGGGGTCGCTCTTGGTCAGGATGATACGGTCGCCGCGAACCTTGTCGACCGTGCCGATATGTTCGCCGTCTGAGCCGACGACATCCATGTGCTCGGTCACGCGCGACAGGCTGGAGCGTTGCCCTTGCCGTTCGGTCCGCCATGAGCCGAATTCGTTGGAGAATTTCTGCTGATTCTCGCGACGATATTCGTCGTAGTCTCGATCCAGTGCCGCGATCTGGCCCGAGCGCCAGGTGTGGTAGTCGCTGTCACCTCGGTACCCCGAGAAATCGCGGCCCGCATAACGCTCGTCATAGCGTTGATCGGCTTCGCGACGGCGCTCCGCCTCTTCGTCACCGAACCAAGACCGGACTTCATCGCCGGCGCGCGTGAAGAAAGTGCGATCCTCGTACCGATAGTCGCGCGGCTCGCGCGCCGTTGCCCGACGGCCCCGATCCATGTCGGGACGGCCATAATCGTCGCGGCGATCATCGGTTTCGGGGAGGCGACGCCCGTTCCCGCCACGATAGGAATCACCATAGTCATAAGCGGCATTGCGACCGCCAAAATCGCCGCCACGGCCGCGACTGTAATAGCCACGATCGTAGCCCCGGCCACGATCCGCCCCGAAACGCGGACCGATCATGCCCGCGGCCTCATAATCGCGCGCGCTGCTATAGGGACGGTCCCGACCGGCGCCATAATCCGATACAAAGTCGTCGTCGTCGCGGGCGTAATAGTCGCCTTGCAGCGAATTGCCGCGGGGATATCTCTCATATGCCATCGCACAAATCCTCTCTTTGGGGGTTCGGATGGCGGACGCGGAAAGGGGGGAACCGCGTCCGCCTGTCCCAATAACGGTACGCGACAGCAGCCAGTTCCGTGATTTTACCGGGGGTTGATGCAGATCAGCGAGGTTGTCCGGCGGCTTGGCGCGACCTGTTTCCCACGCGCGGCAAACGGCGAGTTGCAAAGCCGGAAAATGGCCGCTAGAGGCTCGCGCTCCCAAGGGCGGAAGCGCCCTTGCGGCGTGGAGCGGGGCTGTAGCTCAGATGGGAGAGCGCTGCAATCGCACTGCAGAGGTCAGGGGTTCGATTCCCCTCAGCTCCACCAGCCGCTCCGAACCGATCGACCGCGATGAAGATGCCAGGAAAACCGCAGGGGACGACTTCGCGCCCGGCGACCAGAGCGGGCTGCCCGATTTCTGAAGCAGCCACTCCGCTCCAGGTGTTTGTGATTGTGGGAAACCGGTACCCGCTTTTCCGCGCGCTGCTCTAACCGCGCCGCGCGCACCAATAATCCGGCAGAGCCGGCGCTGCTTGCTCGAGTTCGCGGAGGCGGTCGTACCATGGGCCGATATCCGGAACCGTTGCGTTCAGTCCCTCGTCCGCCAGCCGTGCCGAGATCCAGCGACCGCGCAGTGCATCGAGTTCGTTCCACAGCGAAGCGATCACGCCGCTGGGCCGGACGTCGCGTTCGACGACATTCAGCCGTCCGGTTTCGATCGTTACATCGCATAGCGCACCAATCTCATCCGCGATCAGACGATCGATCGCGGGACGCTCCGCCGATAGCGCGCGTAACGTATCGCCGACCGGCAGCAACGCGCGGATAGCCTGGAGCAGAACGGCAGCGGCGGGGTCGTGCGTCCAGCAATCGAGTGACCGGAGATAGGCGGATTCGGGGCAGACCCGGCCGACTGACGATGGACTGAATGGCAACAAGCCGCTCTCCCGCCCCGTTGATCGGCGCGGCACAGATGTGGGACATAATGTCCAACTTTTCAACTGGTGGGCGCTTCGACCTCCTCCGGTCGGTGATTGGACAATCTGACCAATAAGCGATCAGGAAATAACCCTGCGCTCATGATCCGCGCGCCATTGATCGATCATGTGGGGACCCGGCACATCGGGATAAGGCCCCTTCCCCGCCACGCGGCGGCCTGTGACCAGGAATTCCACCGATACGTCCGTGATCAGCGCGAATTGCTCGATGAGCGCGTGAGGCATAGGCGTGCGCGATTCGTATTTGCGGTAGCGTTCCGCCGGGACACCGAGCAGCGTCGCCATTTGCCCCGACGTCAACCCCTTGAGCTGACGCAGCGCCTTGACCCGCGCGATATAGAGCGCGTCGAATTCCTGCGGCGTGATCGGCATCGGCATGGACAAATCGTACCATATCCGTGGTGATCGACAAGCCAATCGTTAATCTTGTCATGTTGGACAATGTGTCCAATCCCTTTGTCCGAGCGCCTTCGGGACGCGGCATGGCGACGAACGCCACGGCGGCGCCTTCATGCGTGCCATCGAGCGGGAGAATGACGAATGACGAAACGACGTACGGCGTGCCGGGCGACCGAGCGCGTTGCGACCGATCGGCTAACGGCCGTGCGGGAGAGCGCGGCACGACGGCTGGCCACCTTGCCCCGCCGATCGGAAAAGCCCGATGCCAACGAGCGCCTTTCCCTGGCGTTGCAGCGACGTGAAGAAGCCGACGCGCGGCGCGAGGCAATGATCGAGCGCTGGCGGCACAAAGCGGAGGGGACGCCGGAGACGCACGAGAAGATCGCCGCGGTGCCGGACCGGCAGCGACAGTCACCGCTCCACCGGATGGAACGGCTGGGCAAGATCAGCGCCGAGGAGCGCGCGGCGGCCGAGCAGATCGCCGGCGTGATCGAACGTATCGGCCGTGCCGCAGCGATACGATCGGTGTCACTGGAGACGCGGGTCGACCATGCCGGATCAGGGCGCGATCACCTGGTCGAATCGCTCGCACGGGTGCGGCTGGAAGTCGCGTATCGGGCATGGCGCGACGCGATCCCCGAGCCCAAGGCGATGGTGCTCGACATGGTGACGAGCAACCGATCGTTCGTCGAGCAGGCGCACAAATACGGCCTGCAATGGCGGACGGCGCGCAAGAGACTGATGACGGCGTTGCGATTGTGGCCGGGCATGATGGCGGCCGCGCGGCGCGAGGTGGGGCGCGACGACGTGGACGAAATCTATCGCCGCATCGGCACCCTCACGCCGTCCCCCTTGCCGTCAGGAAAATGAGAACAAAACAAGAATATTTCTTGACTGCCACGAAAAAACGTGTATAAGGCAATCATCGGAATTTGCGTTTGGCCGAAAGCGACGCTGGGCAGGTTCCTCTTCACGTCACATCGCCGGCCCCGGAGCGTTTCGCCATCGTGCGATGCAGTCAGTTGCTGCCGTTCGCCCGCCATCGGGACGGCGCGGGAGGGTGCATGGCAGCGAGGCAGGCGAGGCCGGATCGGGGCAAGGAAGGCAAGCGGGCGGCATTGCCGGCGACGGGGGGCGGTGAGGGTCCCGACCCGCGGGCCAACGCCCGGATCGAGATCGGCGAAGCGGCGCGCGCGGATGTGCGCCGCTTTGCCGAGATCGGTGTGCCGCATACGGTCATAGCGCGGATTCTGGGCGTCAGCATCTCGACACTCCGGCGGCGGTGCCGGGCCGAGCTCGACGCCGGGGTCGAAGTAGCCAATGCACGGATCGCGTTGACGCTGTTCGAGACGGCGATGGCCGGCAACACGACCGCGATGCTGTGGTGGGAGAAAACGCGTGCCGGTCGCCGGGAACTGGCGAGCGGCGATCCGCCGGGAATCGGCGCCCGCGTAGGCGACGGGCTGATCACGCCGGGCACGTCGGCACGCGATGCCGCAGAGCGTTATCGGGAGGAACTGGGGTGACGGAGCGGTCAATGATGACGCCGTTCGCCTCCAGCGCGCCCGGGATCAACGGCGGTATCGCGACGCCGGCCTGGCCGCCCAATTACGTGGCCGAGTTGATGACGCGGCAATGGCGGCTGCGGCGACTGAAGGCGGATGTCGGCCTTCGCGCCGGGATGGCCGAGCGGTATCGCGACGACCCCGCTACGTGGATCGCGCATTGGGCCGTGACCTATGATCCGCGCAACGCGGCGAGCGATGCTCCGACGGTGATGCCATTCCTGCCCTTTCCCCGCCAGGTCGAGATGATCGCGTTCCTGCACGCCTGCGTCGATGGGCAGCAGAGCGGGTTGATCGAGAAGGCGCGCGACATGGGCGCGACATGGCTGGCCTGCGCCTTCTCGGTGTGGTTGTGGTTGTATCGGCCTGGCGCCGCGATCGGATGGGGTTCCCGAAAGGAGCAATTGGTCGACAAGATCGGCGACCCCGACAGCATCTTCGAGAAGATGCGGATTCTCATCCGTCATCTGCCACGGCTGATGCTGCCGGCCGGGTTCGATCCGCGCGACGACATGCCGAGCATGAAGATCGTCAACCGCGCGACCGGCGCGACGATCACCGGCGAGTCGGGCGACAATATCGGTCGCGGCGGGCGCAAGCTGATCTATTTCAAGGACGAGAGCGCGCATTACGAGCGGCCCGAGAAAATCGAGGCGGCGCTGGCCGACACGACCAATGTCCAGATCGACATGAGCTCGGTCAACGGGCCGGGCAATGTGTTCCATCGGCGGCGCGAAAGCGGGACCGAATGGGCGCCGGGCGCTGCGCTCGCCACCGACCGGGTCAATGTATTCGTGATGGACTGGCGCGACCATCCAGCCAAGGACGCCGCCTGGTATGCCGGGCGGCGCGCCAAGGCGGCGGCGGACGGGCTGCTCCACGTCTTCGCGCAGGAAGTCGACCGCAATTACACTGCCGCGATCGAGGGGATCATCATCCCCGGTGACTGGGTGGCGAGCGCGATCGACGCACATGTGGCGCTCGGATTCGACGATGAAGGAGCATGGCGTGCGGCGCTGGACCCCGCCGATGAGGGCGGCGACCGGCATGCGCTGGCCATCGCCAAGGGATCGATCGTGCATTCGGTCGACGATTGGGGTGAAGGCGATGTCGGCAAGGCGACCCGACTGGCGATAGACCGGCTGCGCGGGCGGACGGTGGCGCTGCAATATGACAGCATCGGCGTCGGCGCGGGCGTGAAGGCGGAAGCCAATCGGTTGCGCGATGAGGTGGACGCGGATGGAAGGGCATTGCTTCCTGCCGGGATCACGTTCCGGCCATGGAATGCCGGAGCATCGCCGCTCCGGCCGCGCGAGCATGTCGTGCCGGGGGATAGTGAGACGCCGGTCAACGGCGATTTCTATGCGAATTTGAAAGCGCAGGCCTGGTGGCAATTGCGGTTGCGCTTCGAGCGTACGCACAAGGCGGTGACGGCGGGCGAGGCCTATGATCCCGCCGATCTGATCAGCTTGCCGCGCGACATGCCGGGACTCGCATCGCTGCGGAAGGAATTGAGCCAGGCGACGCGCGCGGTAAATGGCGCGCTGAAGCTGGTGGTCGACAAGAAGCCCGAGGGCACGAGATCGCCCAACAAGGCCGACGCGCTGGTGATGGCGTTCTGGCCAGCGGAGGACACGGTGGCGTCGGCGGGATTTCTGGAGTTGGTGCGGGCGGCGAACGCGGGGCCTAGAAACAAGGCGGTCGGACCCGAACAATCTACTGCAACAGTCGATATCTCGAGCACTGGCCTGCAGCAATCGACACCCGGCTAGGCCTCCGCCGGACAAGTTTGTCTCGGCACACCGATCCAATCAGAATGGATCGATTCGCTCTGGCATTGGACGAAATTCCTCGACACGCTTTTCCGTAACGAATCATGCGCTCAAGGATGGGGACGAAAGTTGTTGATATCGAATAACTTTCTGGCCGTTAACCTCTTGAACACGGCAACCTGTCTACAAATATGTTGACATGGGAAGCCCTTGAACTGCACCGAAGTGACGGCAAGCTCATATCTTGGATGGCTGGCAAGAAGCAAACGAGGTTGGACGGTCGATGCCTTTACATGTTTCCGGACGTATTCGATGCGTTCGTGAAAAAACCATGGCCGGCGACCATGTCGCATACACCTAGCGAGTTGAAAAATCGTCGAGTGGCGATGCGTGCTGTTCTGGAACGTTTTGTGCTTGGCGGGTTGATCAACGTCGGGGACGACCTGAAAGAGCTCGGGTCGATGAGGCTTGACGGCTCTATGCGCGGGCTTTTCGAATTTCGTTCGGGCCTTCCAGTTGAGCAAACCCGCCTGTTTGGCTTTTTCGCCCTGCCCGGCGCGTTCGTCGCGACGTCATTTCGGGCGCGCGGAGAGTTCGATGTGGGAGGTGGCCATGATCCTCAAGGGCCCTGGGAAATCGAACGCGCGTCGAGCGAGGCAACTTGGCGCGACTTGTTCGGAGAGGAAGAATACATAGTGAATCCGTGGCCTGTGCTGACGCAGGAAAAATTGGATCCATATCTGGAGGCGGCTGATGGTTGATCATCTGAACTGGCGACCGCTGAGCGAACTCGATTCACTCGACCAGGATGAAATCGACGATGCCGAGTTCCGTCCGCGCGACCGTGCGTGGGCGGGACTGGTCCGACTCTTTAACGAGCGGAAGCGCTTGGAGGGTTTGACTTACGAGCAGCTCGGTGATCGCATCGGAAAACCTCGCGCTCAGGTTCATCGTTGGCTCAGCTCGTCGATGAAAACGACGATGAAGAGCCTCGGTTTATTGGCAGAGGGCCTCGACGCAGATCTCGTTATCGACATCATTCCGCGGGTCGAGCACGACAGGTCGTCGAACCAAGCGCACCCAAGCGAATTCGCGAAGGTTCTAGTGCAGTTGAAATCGATTTACAGCGACACTGTATCGCTGCGTCCGGCTGGCGGCTCGGGCAAAAGTCGGATTCTTGTTCCCACTGCGGCGGGCGGGGAGCCGCGGCCCTTTGCCGTCGGTCGGCAGGAGACGTCGTCCGAAAGTGTGCCTCGGAAAGCGGAATTGGTGCTATGAAGACGCTGCCGATCTCTGCGGTTTGCATCTTCTGCGAGGACGTCCGCAACGAGGCAAACGGCGGTGAGACCTTCATCGGCGTGCTCCCCGATGGCGTGTCAGTTGAATCACTTCCGGGCGTTATGAACCGTCTTACCACCCACACGCGAATCACCTTCCCCCCGGCTAAGCCACCAAAATCGCTGCGATCCTCCCTTCGAATCGAGGGTGTGGGCATAGTTCTATATGATGCGGATATCGAACTTACAGTGGTCGAGAGGGCTGCGCGGGAATCCCTAGAAAGTGGAACACCGCTGGCTACCGTCATAAACCGGGTTGTGATGGGTGATCTTACCATTCCAGAGCCCTGCCGGCTCCTCTCTTGCCTTAGGATCAACGGCGAGGAGTACATCGTCGGGACGCTCAGGATTGAGACTGCTGACCCTCAATCGAACGCCAGGAGCACCGACTGAGCGACACTTGCCGCTCGAAAGTCAGCCCTATTACTCGATCAATGGGTCGACACGGCAATCGCGGATATCGCGCTGCCTCGTAGCTGGCATTCCGGATCGCCTGGATTTGGAGCCAACCCAGTGCCTCTACGCGGGTGAGAGCGCGCAAGCCGTTGAGTCCTCCCAGCGAAATCGTACGCGCGCTCTGCTCTCAACCGCTTGATGAGCAGCGTCAATTGAGTGCCCTCGGCCACGCATCTGCAGCATCTAACGAGCGTGGCGCCGCTCACCATCCGTCATCTGACCAGGGTCCGGTGCGCCCGCGCCTGGCAAAGGAGAAACACATGCCCAAAAGCGGCGTGCAGGCTAATGTCACCTATAGCTGGGGCAACAGCAGCAACGAGAATGCGTGGGGTCCGTTTTCGCCGGGCTTTCCGCTCACCCCGGTCGTGCAGCAACCGGTGCGCGGGTACGATTTCAAGCCCAATATCAACGCGACGTTGCAGCCGCGCGCTTACGAACAGACCGGGTTTCCGGCGCTCCGCGCGTTCGCCAATGTCGAGCTGGTGCGGCTGGCGATCGAGACGCGCAAGGACCAGGTCGAGCGGCTCGACTGGCAGATCAAGCCGGTCGATGGCGCCGCCAAGATCGCCGATGATCCGCGCATCGCCGAGCTGACCCGGTTCTGGCGCAAGCCTGATGGCGTCACGCCGTTCGCCACCTTCATGCGGTCAAGCCTGGAGGATTTGCTGACGCTCGACGCGCCGGCGTTCGAGAAGCGGCGCAACCGCAGCGGCAAGCTGATCGCGTTGGAGATCGTACCGGGGGATACCATTCACCCGATGGTCGACGATACTGGGCGGCGGCCGCGCGGGCCGAGCGACATCGCCTATCAGCAAGTGATCAAGGGCGTGGTCTGGGCGAATTTGACCAATCGCGACCTGCTCTACGTCCCTCGCAACGTGCGACCGCATCATCTCTACGGCTTCGGGCCGGTCGAGCAGATCATCGTCACGATCAACACCATCCTGCGGCGCCAGGCGGCGCAATTGAGCTATTTCACCGAAGGCAACGTGCCGGCGGGACTGCTCAATGCGCCCGAAGGGTGGGACGCGGCGAAGATCCAGGAATTGCAGCAATGGTTCGACGACCGGATCGCGGGCAACGCGGCCGAGCAGAACAAGCTGATCTGGGGACCGCACGGATCGCAATTCACCGCGTTCAAGGCGGCGCCGATCAAGGACGAGTTCGACGAATGGCTCGCGCGGATCGTCGCCTTCGCCTTTTCGCTGCCCCCTACCCCATTCGTGCGGCAAATGAACCGCTCGACCGCGGTCGAGGACCAGGAGCGGTCGCTCGAAGAAGGGCTCGAGCCGTTACAATTGTGGATGAAGCGCTGGATCGACGACGTGATCCAGATCGAGTTCGGCTATGCCGATCTCGAGTTTTCGTTCGTCAAGGCGAGCAGCATCGACCCGCAAGTGCAGTCGGCAATCGACGATCGGGATTTGCGGAATGGGTCGCGGACAATCGATGAAGTGCGGCATGCGCGGGGGGACGATCCGCTGGCGAATGGGTTGGGGGGACAACCAATGCTGTATACTGGTGCGGGGGCGATGTTGCTGGAGGATGTCATAGCGAGGATAGCTGCAGCGCCAACGCGGGGCGATGGTCAGCGACCTTAGTCGAGCCGCTGGCCACGCTCGCTGTTGTATAGCTCCTCCCCTTCCCGGCGTAAGTCGGCAAGCGATTTGCCATTTGACGGGCGGAGATAAGGTTCTTCCGGCACGGCATCCGTGCTGCAGCGCCGGACTTTCTGCCGGGGCTCATATAGGAATCTCGCGTTGTAGCCGCCGAGACGGTTCCGCCGGAGCAGCCACCGACGTGTACGCAAGCCGGCACGAAAAGAAGTGTGCTGGACGGTCAGGACGCTCAGTTTTCGCGCTGTGAGCGCACCATCCAGCACGCGCCCCACATCCAGATCGACAAACCAAGGCCAGGATATAGTGATGCAGTCCTTGCCGCAGTCCGGGAAAGCGCTGGGGATCTGACGGACGATCCGGGCGGTTACCAAGGCGTCGTAACAATCATCCGTAGTAGCGACGCCATCTTGAGCAGCCGCCGCCGGGATCTCGGCAATGATCATCGCCGACAGGATTGTTGCGATCGTCGTGCTGCGCCTCATTGCCGTATCTTATCCGATCAAGCTGGCCGCCGCCATCGCGGCAGCCAGTCTGCCTGCGGTCCATGCCAGCACCGGCCACCACTTGTCACTCGAAAGGAAAGCCATCGCATGACGCGATTTCGCCAGTTCGGCGCGATCACCAAGATCGAGGATCAGGACGACGGCAGCATCAAGGTCTGGGGCGTCGCCTCTTCCGAGACGCGCGACCAGCAGGGTGAGACGATCACCGCCGCGGCGATGAAAGCGGCCTTGCCCGATTATGGCCGCTTCCCCGCGCTACGCGAGATGCACGAGCCGAGCGCCGCCGGACGCGTGGTCGAGGCCGAGGTCGACGACCATGGCATCACGCAGATCTGCGCGCATGTCGTCGATCCCCTGGCGATCACCAAGGTGCGCGCGGGTGTCTATGCCGGCTTTTCGATCGGCGGGAAGGTGCTGAAACGCGACACCGCCGACCGCAGCGTCATCACCGCGCTCAAGCTGGTCGAGATCAGCCTGGTCGACAGCCCGTGCAACCCCGATGCCGTCATCAACATGTGGAAGGCCGATATGGATTATGTACCGAATGGTGACGAGGTGGTCGCGAAAGCGCGGGCGCTGGCGGAGGAAGCGGGATCGCGGCGGTACAAGGATTTCCTGTTCAAGGCGCGCGAACGGCTGATCGCCGCGGCGCTGGCGAGCGATCTGGGCGACGACGACGCCGATGAGCAGGACGAGGATCGCGGCCCGGATGCGGCGGCGGCGGAACCCGATGGGGACGACGAGGCTCCTGCGGCGGATGAGGATGGCGGCAAGCAGAACGATCAGGACAGGCGGCTGCCCGCCAAGCCCGGAGAAAAGCCGGCGGCCGGTGACAAACCCCCGGCCCGGCCCAAGCCCAGCGAGCAGACCGCCGCCAAGCCGAAGCCCCAATCGCCCGACGCGCAAGCCAACACCGATGAAGGCGATGCCGATGCTGGCGACGACGATGCTGGCGACGACGCAGCGCCGCCCGAGCCCAAGCCGACTCCGGATCGCAAGGATCGGGTGAAGCGTGTCGCGACCGGTGGCGATGCCGGCGACGATGCCGGAGCGGCCCAGGCGGATGCCGATCGCATCCAGGCGGCACATGACCACCTCGTCGCGCTGGGCGCCCGATGCTGCAAGGAAAATTGCGGCGACGCCGACCAACCACCGGCGCAGGCTGCCGAACGCCTCCGCCCGCGGCCTGCCCCGCCGGCTCTCGAGCGCGACGAGGAAACCGAGAAGCTGCGGCGCGGCGACGCGCCGAGTGACGCCATGACAGTCGATCTGGCCAAAAGGTTCGGCGACACGATCGCGATGCTGAATGAGACGATCGGCGATCTGACCAAGCGGCTGGAGCAGGTCGAGGCCGAGCCCGCCGCGCCGAAGACCGCCGCCGGACCACTGCGCGCGGTGAGCAAGGCCGAGGATGCCTCCCCCAATGCCGCCGCCAGTGGCTCGCCGATCAACGCCGACACGTTGCAGAAAGTGATCGACACCCTGCCCGAACATGAACGCGGGCAGCTATTGCTGCGGATCGCGCTCGCCAACCCGACTATCGTGCACGCGGCCCGCGCAGCCGCCTGACGCGATCGCCCGCCCAGGTGGCGGGCCACATCCCTGCGCCTATCCATAAGGACGGATAGCAATGACCCACCTTTCTTCCGACGAGGTCAGGAAGTCGCTCGTCACCAGCCTTTCCAATCCCGACGAAAACATCTCGCGCGCCATCATGCTGATGGCGGGCGGGCGGCCCGACATGGTCGAGAAGGCGATTTCGACCGGCACGGGGCTGGTCGCCTATGACCTGCAGGCGCCGGCCAAGAACCTGTACCCGGTCAACACGCCGATCATCAAATCGCTGCCGCGTGTCGGTGGCGGCGGCGGCACCGCGACCAACTGGAAAGCGGTGACCGCACTGACGGGCTCGGGCTTCGACAACACGCCCTGGGTGCCCGAAGGCCAGCGCGCCGGCCAGATGGCGTACACCACGGTCGATCGCGCCGCGCCCTATCGCACCCTGGGTGAAGAGGATCAGGCGACGTTCGAGGCGATCTCGGCCGGCCGCACGTTCGAGGACATCAAGGCGTCGATGACGCAGCGCCTGCTGCAGAAGACGATGCTGAAGGAAGAGGCCGGGGTCATCTTCGGCAATGCGTCGCTGGTCCTCGGCACGCCGTCGGCACCGACGCTGAGCGCGGGCGGTACCGGTGGCACGTTGCCGGCAACGACCTATTCGGTCATCGTCGTCGTGCTGACGATGGAAGGCATGCGCAACAGCTCGGTGGCGAGCGGCGTCGCGACGTCGAAGTCGGTGACCGGCGCCGACGGCAAGAGCTTCACCATCAATGGCGGGTCGTCGATGAAGTCGGCGAATGCGACCCAGGCGGTGACGTCGGGCCAGGCATTGTCGGCAAGCGTCGCCGCAATCCAGGGCGCGGCGGGCTATGCCTGGTTCGTCGGTACCGCGGGCAGCGAGAAGCTCGAGGCGATCACCTCGACCAACAGCGTCGTCTTCTCGAAGCCGCTCGCTGGCACGGGTCAGGCGGCGAGCGCGATCACCGCCGACTGTTCGACCAACACCACGGCGTTCGACGGCCTGCTGACCACGGCGTTGAAGCCGGGATCGGGCGCCTATGTCGATTATCTCGCCACCGGCACACCAGGCGCGGGTACCACCCTCACCTCTTCGGGCCAGGGATCGGTGACCGAGATCGACATGATGATGGCGTCGATGTGGGACAATTACCAATGCTCGGTCGACGTGCTGTACGTGAACAGCCAGGAGCAACGGAACATCACCAAGAAGGTGCTGGCGTCGGGAACCGCATCCCTGCTCAATTACTTCCAGGATCCCAAGGCAGGCGAGGTCGCGCTGACCGCGGGTGGCGTGGTCGAATATTATTACAACCCGTATCTCAACAAGAAGATTCCGATCCGCCTGCACCCGAACGTGTCGGCGGGGACGATCCTGGGCTGGGCTGGTGACCTGCAGGTCCAGTATCAGTCCAGCGAGGTGCCCAATGTCGCGGAGATGAAGGTCCGCCGCGATTATTATCAGATCGACTGGCCGATCACGACGCGCGCCGAAATGTCGGGCGTCTATGTCGAGGAGACGCTGGCAGTCTACGCGCCGTTCGCGATGGGCGTGATAGCCAACATCGCCAACGGGTAAGATCCTGATGCTCCCTTCCCTTTCAGGGGAGGAGCCGGGGGGTGGGGCGGTGCGCTAAAACCCATCGCGTGTGGGGAGGCGCCGCCCCACCCCAACCCGGCACGACCGGCCTCATGTCCCGAAGGGGTGAGGCTTATTTTTTCCGGAGATATCGATGGCGGCAGGTGACCTCACCGACCTGCCGGCGGTCAAACGCTGGCTGGGGATTTCGAGCGACAATGACGACGCCTTGCTGAGCGACCTGATCACCCAGGTGTCGGCGTTCGTCGAGAGCTACATCCAGCGCAATGTGCTGACCGCAACGCATGTCGAAACCTATCGCGGCACGGGTGGGTCGCGGTTCCTGCTGCGGAACTGGCCGGTCCAGTCGATTACCGCCGTCGAATGGGGCGATATGCGGATCGATACCATGGTCGACGCGGTTGGGAATGCTGCGGGCGTCGCAACGGACGGGCGCAGCGCGATCCTGGTCGGGGCGCGCACGCCTCATGGCCAGCCGGTGCGGGTGACCTATGTGGCGGGGTATGACGACGTGCCCGCCGACCTGATGCTGGCGGTGACCGAACTGGTCGGCGAGGCCTATTCGGCACGCACGCATATCGGCGAGACCAGTCATGCCAGTTCGGGCGCGACCACGGTCGCGTTCAGCCGCGAGGCGATGCACCAGGCGGTGCGCGGGCGGCTCGACAATTACATGCTGGCGGCGCCGTTATGAGTGTCACGCTGGACGGCGACGCGCTGAGTTCGGGGATCGATCGCCTGCCGTCGCAAGTGACCGCGGCGCTGGTGGCCAAGGTGACGGCCGCGGCGACCGAATTGCAGCGGCATGTGATCGACGACAAGCTGCACGGCCAGATGCTGAAATCGCGGACGGGCCGCCTGGTCGCCGCGGTGGAGCGCGTGGTACGGGTCGATGGCGACAGCGTCGAGGGCGAGATCTTCGTCGCGGGCAGCGTCCCCTACGCCGCGATCCTCGATCACGGCGGGACGACGGCGCCGCACGACATCGTTCCGGACAAAGCCAAGGCGATCGCCTTCGCGGCAGGGGGCAAGCACGTCTTCGCGCGCGTGGTCCACCATCCCGGATCGCGGTTTCCGGCGCGACCCTTTCTGGAAAGCGCGCTCGGCGACGAGGCGGATTCGATCGCATCGGCACTCAAATCAGCAGCGGTGACCGCCGCACAGGAGGCGATCGGATGACGCCGCGCAACGACATATTCGACGCCCTGCTCGCGCTGGGCGACATTCGCTGGGGTGACAGCGAGAGCTTCGTCGAGCGATCGCGGCGGCTCAAGATGTGGGACAAGGCGCCCTGCCCCGCGCTGTACCAGATCGAAGGCACCGAGACGGTAGCGTCGATGGATGGTCAGCTCGACAAGCACAGCCTGCGCGCGAACTGGATCGTCTATCATCGCGGCGGCAAGGACCAGGCGGCGACGCCCGCCGAAACCAGCAATGCGATCCTGGACGCGATCGAAGCGGCGTTCCGGCCGGCGCTCCCGGGCGCACGCCAGACGCTGGGTGGTATCGCCTATCGCGCGTTCATCGACGGCACGATCCACAAGGACAATGGCGACCTGGACGGCCAGGCCATGCTGATCGTCCCCATCACCATCATCCTCCCCTGACCATCTTGGAGACCAGACCATGGGACCATCCGACACCGTCAGCCCCGACGCCACCACGACCGCGGCGGAAAGCGGCAAGGCGTCCGCGGCGGGCAGTTCCGTCATACCGATCCGCTTCACCGCCCCGGCGCATGTCAGCGCGGTCACATTATCGACCGGACGCGAGATCCGCGTCGAGAGCGGCACGCTGACGGCGCCGGACGACCTGACCCACGACGAGCGGCGGCAGATCGAACGGGCAGGGTTTGGGGTGACCTGAGTCGGATCGATCGACGGTCATGATCCCCAGCTCCGTCATGCCGGGCTCGTCCCGGCATCCGCCGGGCGGCAAGGACGGGCCTTGAGCTTCTCGTTTCGCGCTCGCGGCACGGTGGCCCCCGGCACAAGGCCGGGGTGACGTCGGGAATTGGGTGAGCGATCAGCAGGCCCAATATTCCACGCAACCTCAATAACTGACGCCAACGCCCGCCTTTTGCGGGCTTTTTTATTGGAGAAATGGCATGGCCATGTACAATTTCGGTGCCGGGGTGCTGTGGGGCACGCCGACGTTCGATGCGACGGGGGCAGCGATCGCCAACCCGACGCCGCTGATGCTGGCGGTGACGCAAGAAGTGTCGATCGACATCCAGGGCGACATCAAGGAGTTGTACGGCTCCAACCAGTTCCCGGTCGCGGTCGGGCGCGGCAAGATGAAGATCACCGGCAAGGCCAAATACGGCCAGTTCAACGGCGCGGTGCTCAACAGCCTGTTCTTCGGCCAGACGGTCACGTCGAGCCTGTACAGCATCGTCAACGACGTGACCGGCGCGACCATCCCGACGACGCCGTTCACCATCACGCCAAGCATTCCGGGCAGCGGATCGTTCGCACAGGACCTGGGCGTGCGCGATGCCACCGGCAATCCGATGACGCGGGTCGCGTCGGCGCCGACGACCGGGCAATATTCGGTCAACACCACGACCGGCGTATACACCTTCGCGTCGGCCGATACCGGCAAGCTGGTCTTCATCAACTACGGCTACACCGGTACTTCGACCGTCGCGAAGACATCGGTCGTGCAGAACATCCAGATGGGCCAGGCGCCGACGTTCCGCGCCGATTTCTTCAACCAGCTGGGCGGCAACGGGCTGGCGCTGACGCTGTTTGCGTGCGTGTCGAACAAGCTCGCTCTGCAGACCAAGATCGACGACTTCATGATCCCGGAAATCGACTTCTCCGCATTCGCGGACCAGTCGGGCAACGTGCTCAAATGGGGGTCGGCGCAGTAAGATGGCGATCATCCACATCCTGGGGCGCGATGTCGCGATTGCGCCCTACAAGCTCGGCGAGCTTCGCCGTGCAGCGCCATTCATCGACAACATCCAGCGCAAGGCCGACGGCAGCGGATCGCTGGCCGAGCTGATGGACTCGGCGGTCGACCTGCTCAACGTGCTGTCGATCGGGCTGATCAAGGTCGATCCCCTGCTGACGCCCGACTATCTCGAGGACCATGTCACGATGGACGAGTTCGTCGGGCTACAGGCCGCTTTCGTGGCGTTGAGCGAGGAATCGGGGCTGACGCGCAAGGGGGAAGCGACGGCTCCCCCGGCGGCGATGCCGGAGGGAGCCTCGAAGGAGGACTTGCAGACCTCGTCCACGATTTGATCGCCGCCGGAATCGAAGGCGGGTCGAAACGGGCGATCGAGACCGATTGGGGTCTGGCCGATGTCGAGATCCAGCATCGTCGCTGGCGGCGAACGGGGCCCCCACTCCACGTCGCGGCGGTCGCCATTGCGCGAGCATTGGGCGTCGACCTGATTCCGGCGAGCGCAAATGGTGCAACCGAACCGGCCGACCTGTCCCCCGGCCGGCCGACGCTGGAGCGACTGGCGAGCGATGTCGCCATGCCGGTCGCCGGCGGCGACACCGCAGCGGCATCGCATGCGATATTGCAGAAACTGAAGGAGATGACATGACCGACGCCGTCTTCATCCGGATCACCGCAGACACGTCCGGACTGACGGAGGGCATGCAGCAGGTCCGCGGCGACCTGTCCGAGCTGAAGGGCTCGGTCCAGAACGCCGCGGACAGCATATCCGAGGGCTTTGGCGGCATGCGTGCCGCGGTCGATCACAACACGCAGTCGATCGAGAAGCTGGCGGCGAGCATGCACGCGCTGAAGCCGCAGGAGCTCGTCGGCGAACTGAACGAGGTCAAGACCGCCCTGAAGGAAAACAGCGCGGCTATCCAGGAAATGGCGGCGAAATCCGGAGAAGGCAAAAGCAGTTTCGGCAAGCTGTTCGAAGGCATCAAGGGCGCGGCGGGCGTTGTCGGCGACCTGTACGAGGCAGGGAAAAAGGCCGCAGAGGCGATCGTCGAGATGGGCGAATCGTCGGAGAAGGTCACCGTGCTGTCGAAGCAGCTCGGCATGACGACTCACGAAGTGCAGCAACTGCAGGCGATGGCCAAGGCGACCGGCACGGACTTCACCAAGCTGTCGCAAAACACTGCGGCGCTGGACAAGAACTTCAAAGCGAGCCCCGAGACGTTCAAGAAGCTGGGCATCGACATCAAGGCCGGCGCGGATCAGATGACGATCCTGACCACCGTCGCCGACAAGTTCGCCAAGACGGCGGACGGTCCGCAGAAAACGGCGATGGCGATCAAATTGATGGGCCAGTCCGGCGCCGAGGCGATCCCGTTCCTCAACCAGGGCGGCGCCGCCATCAGCGCACTGGCACAGAAGACCGACGCTTATGGCGCAGCCAATGACCGCGCCGTAGAACGCGGCACCAAATTGGGCGACGCGGTCAACGAGGCACAACTCGCCTGGACCGGCATGGGCAATGTGCTGACAGACGCTCTGGCTCCGGTGCTGACCGAGATCGTCGACGGGTTCACCCGACTGGTGAAAGCCTGCGTCCATAGCTACACGTCGGGGGGCCTCGTCGCCAAAATCTTCGACGCGATCGTCCAGACGATCGAGCGGGTCGGCGTGGTGATCAACGCTCTGTCGGACGTGTTTCAGGCATTGTGGGATGCCGTATCCGATATCGTCAATACGCTGGCGAGCGACATCAGCGACGCATTTGGCGTTACATTGCCGAACTCTACTCAGGTCGCGAACAGATATCTCAACCTGTTCAAGGACACCTGGCAGATCCTGAAAGACGGGGTCACGATCGTCATTCTGGTGATCAAGGGACTGATCATCGGGTTCATCGACGTTCTGACAATGATGGGGTCGATCGCGCGCGACGTGTTCACCCTGAATTGGGGCGCGATCGAGGGCGACTGGAAATCTGGGCTAGACCGCATCGAAAAGCACGCGACCGAGACGGCAGGTCAGATCAAGGCGGCCTATACCGATCTTGCAAAGACCGTGGCCGCGGCGATGAAGGGAGAGGCACTGCCTGGTCCAACGCCGAGCAGCGGGATAGGACACGTGGCGACCAAGGACGGCGGTGCCAGGGGCAACAGAGGAGGCAAAGGCAATGGCGGGCGCCGAGCGCGGTCCGGCGGCGGCCGCTCGGCGAACGCCGGCAAGGCGGGCAAGGCCACGGGCACCGACGAGAAAGCGAAGGACGCAGCGAAGGCGGACGCCCAGATCACTAACTCTGAAAGCAAGACCGCGACAGACCTAGGCAAGATCGACCAGAAGGCGTTCGACGATTTCGAGAAGGGTCAGCAAGACCGTATCGATGCCGCCCAGAAGGCCGGCGAGTTCCTGGTGCAGATGGGAATCAAGACGCAGGGACAGTTGCTGGCGGACGAGATAAAAAGCGAGCAGGCCCGCCAAGCTGCAGAGGCCCGTTTCTTTACGGATGAACAGAAGCGTTACACACAAGATTCGGTGGAATGGAAGGCGCTGCAACAGAAGAAAGAAGATGCGGTCAAAACCTCGAATGCGAAGATCGCCGAGCTGAACCGCAAAGCGCTGATCGAGCGAACGCAACTCGAACGCCAGGCGATCAATTCGACCGCCCAATTATGGGCACAGAATTTTTCCAAGCTGCTGACGTTCCAGCAATCCTTCGCGACCACGCTGCAAAACCTCTACAAGGGCATGGTCGGGATCGTGTCCGATGCGCTGGCTCAGATCATCCAGAAATGGCTGGTCCAGCATCTCTCGGCCTTGTTGCTCGGCAGGGCGGCGTCGAAAGCCGCAGCGGTCGATCAGATCACCACATCGGCGGGCGTGGCCGGCGCGAACGGCGTCGCCTCCTATGCGGCGGCACCCTGGCCACTCGACTTGGCCGCACCGGAATTCGGGGCATTGATGTCGGGCTATGCCATGTCGTTTGCCAGCTTCTCCGCGGCGGGCGGCTGGTACGACGTTCCGCACGATGGCGCGCTGACCGAACTGCACAAATCGGAGATGGTGCTGCCGGCATGGGCAGCACAGCCCCTCCGCGCGATGCTGGGCGGTAGCGCCGCCAATATCAATGCGCCGATCGCGGCAAACGATGCCGGCGGCAGCTACCATTATCACGATCACACGGAACGCGGGCTGTCCGAAGCGCAGATCATCGCCAACCGTCATGCCTTCGCGAAGGCGATGAAGATGGCGCATCGCGAAGGCAAGCTAGGGTTCTCGCTGCCCGGCTGAGGCAAAGCGCTCGGTCAGCGTCGGCGAAACTCCACCGACGAGCCACCATAGGTTCCCGAGCGGGACGCGCCGCTGACGCTGCTGGTCGCCATGGTGACCCCGCAAATCTCCATCTCGCCATCGGTCACGGACGCGACACGTCGATCATAAGGAACCCCGCTCCGCACGTTCGCACTCGAATCCTGCCGCTGGATCCGGTCGTACTGGCGGTAGAAGGCCAGACGGTCGGACCCGATGCATGCGGGCCCAAGTACGGCGGTTGCGATCTCGAAGACGTGCGTGGCATCCCAGTCGGCGGCCGTCTGGGCAAGCAATGGGCTGCTCTTCAGGAAGAACTCAAGACTGTCGACATGCTCGCCGTCCGCCAGGTGCAGTTCCGCATTGACGACATTCGGTCCGAACAGACCATGGTCCTTGGCGCTGAACAGAACCGCAAAGCTGGTTATGGCGGATATCGGCTGGCCGTAGATGTCGCGCTGCACCGGGCCCGGCAGCTTGAGGCCGCCGCCCAGCCACACCGGCTCGGTGCCGATGGGAATGGCGAAACTCAAGCTGGCCAGACACGTGACCGCGTCGGCACCAAGGCATCGGCGATCCCGAGGCGTCGCGCGAAGCTGCTCCACGCGCGCCTTGATCGCCGCGACGGCGGTGGCGTTTTCCTTCTTCGCGTTGTCACGTGCAGCCACCGGCGAGGCCAGGGCCAGCGCACACAGGATCAGGGCCTTCGTCATCTCGATCCCTCCATCCGACGGCTTTGCCCGACCGGTACGCGACCGATCCGCGATGCCCCCGTCGCCCCGTCCCGGGACGATAATCACCTCCGGGCCGGTCCAACGCAAAGGCCCGGCCGAGCGCGATCGTCCGACAGCCGCCAGTCATCCGACGCTATCGCGACACGACGGCCGTGCAAGCCTCCGTCGCACCAGACGGGTCCAAAATGGGGGTATCTTCCGATCAGACGCTACGGCGATTCAGCCCCGAGCGTCGTCCCGCGGCGCGTCAGCGGAATTGCTCGTTGCGGAATGCGGCGATCTTCTGATCGGTATTATGCTGGCTGAGGGCATAGACGGCCCAGATCGCGGCGGGAATCCAGCCGATCAAGAAGACCTGCAGCGCAAGGCAGATGATGCCGGCGACCGGGCGACCGATGGTGAAGAACAGGATGAAGGGGAAGACTATTGCAATGAGCAGGCGCATTTCAGTCTCCGTCGGGGTGTTCGTTGTTGAATGACCGCAGCGCAGCGCTCCTCTATCGGGCGGTAAAGTGCTGCGGTCGTGAGAAATTCCCCCTTGGCGACGTTACCAATTGGCACATGATGCGGCAAGTGGGCCTGTTCGGAAAGCCTTCACGATGCATTTGGCTGGGAAACGGGGCTGCTAGTGTCCGACTTGGACTTTGTGCGTGGCCATTAGGCCGCGCGACCACACCGCTCAAATTGGTCGGGAATCCTGACGTCGCCGTGCGCGACCTGCGGCTCATGGAGCGCTGACGGAGCCAGCAAAGCGGTCCAATATTTTGCAGGAGCCTTCGCGGCCCTTGAGGCGCGATGTGTCAATCAGTGCGGCAGATGTGTGCACTAGCCTCAATCCTTGCAGCATCCGCATTCACGCCCCGGCTTGAGCGTCAAGCAAATCACAATGCGAATTAGACGATGTCGACGGAGATAAATGCGTGGCGGTAGGTTTTGATTTTTCAACGGGCGCGATGCCTATGGGCGCTTCGCTTTCCCGTCCCAGTATTGCTGCGCGTACAACAAGCGCCGGGATACTTGCCTGGGAAGCGGTGGACGCGCCTCGCTTCGGCTACGACCCCCTCACGCAAGCCCCCTTGGGTATCCTAATCGAACCCTCAGCGACAAACCAACTGCTCCAAAGTAGCAGTTTTGACGTTAGTCCATGGTCAAGGCAATCTGTGACCATAAATGCAAATGCTGCGCCCGCACCGAACGGCCTGGGGGTTGCCAGTAAAATGACAATAGACAATTCAAACAACGCACATATATTTAACCAAATTCCTAGCTGCTCTGGAATACAGACGCTATCGATATACGTATATCCATTAAACGCCAGATACGTATATTTTTATTCCATCGGAAGATCTCCGATAGATACGTTAAATCAGCCATTTGCAGCTTTCGACATACAGAATCTGGTGGTATTTTCCACAACGGGCGGATTGGGAGTAACCATTTCCCCCGCCGCAAATGGATTTTATCGTCTCAGCGCCACTGGTAGCTCCGCCTCATTGCAGCGCGAATTCCGATTCGGCTTCACCAATGCGACACTAGCGCAAACGTTTACGGGAAACGGCGCTGACAGCGTACTCGTATGGGGGGCGCAACTAGAAACAGGCACGCGCGCAACCTCCCCCATCGAAACCACTACCGCCGCCGCCACACGTGCCGCCGACGTCCTCACCCTGAACTGGGGGCTGCTCGGCGTCGGGGATGGGACGATTACTGTCCGGTACACGTTCGACGACAACAGCACGCAGGATGTCGCGACCACGATTTCCGGCGGCACGTCGATCGTTCCCACCAATCTCAACCGGCCGCACATCAAATCGGCAGTTGGGGTCGGGGTCACCGTGCCGGACACGATCAATAATCCCGCGATCTTCCCGATCCTGCCGGGGCAGACCTTTCCGGTCACAAAGTCGCCCGTCTGGTCGACCCAGGTGGCGACCGCAGGGTCGGGCCGCGAGCGGCGGCGCAAGCAATGGTCGTATCCCAAATGGCGGTTCAAGATCACGCATGACGTGCTGCGCGACGGGGCGAGTTTCGGCGAATTGCAGCGGCTGTGGGCGTTCTTCAACGCCAAGGCCGGACAATATGGCGAGTTCTCCTATTTCGATGCGGCCGACTGCACCGTCGCGGACCAGCAATTCGGCACCGGCGACGGGATCACCACGAGCTTTCAGCTGATGCGGACGATCAGCGCAGGGTCGATGACCTTCAGCGAGCCGGTCCGGTCGATCGCCGGGCTGCCGGTGATCAAGATCAACGGTACCGCCACCAGCGCCTTCACCCTAGGGGCGAACGGGCAGATCATTTTTGCCAGCCCGCCGGGGGCAGGCGCCACGTTGAGCTGGAGCGGTCAATTCATGTTTCTGGTGCGCTTCGAGCAGGACGAACTGGAGGCCGAGCAGATGATGCAGTCGCTCTGGTCGCAAGGCGGCCTGACCTTGGTCACGGTGAAGAAATGAAGGCGGCCTCCCCTGCCCTGGTGGCGTTGCTCAATTCGGGCGCCGATTTCCAGATGGCCGATTTGTGGACGATCACGTTGCGCGGCGGGGCGGTGATCCGCTGGTCGGGCGCGGACGTTCCGGTGACCGCGAACGGGAACAGCTTCGCGCTCGGCCCGGCGATCGAGCGGCAGGAGATCGGCGAGAAGATCGGACTGGACGTCACCACGACCGAGGCGACGATCATCGCCAGCCCGGACGACCTGATCAACGGTACCGCGATCATTCCCTTCATCCGCGGACATGGGCTGGATGGTGCCAACGTGACGATCGAACGGGCGTTCCTGACCGACTGGTCGTTGCCGGTGGTGGGCACCGTGCTGCGCTTTTCGGGGCGGGTGACGGCGATCAGCGCGATCGCAGGGAACAAGGCGACCCTGACGCTGTCGTCGTGGATGGTGCTGCTCAACGCCAACATGCCCGCCAACCTCTATCAGGCGGCATGCCTGCATTCGGTCTATGACGCCGGCTGCGCGCTGAATGCGGCGTCGTTCGCGGTGACGGGCACGGTAACGGGCGCAGCGACGCAAGGCGCGTTCGATTCCGGGCTGACCCCGACGGCGAACGATTTCGCCCAGGGCCGCGTCGCCTTTACCTCCGGCGTCAATACCGGGCTGACGGCGACCGTGAAGACGAACGACGCATCGGGCTATTTCGAGCTGGTCGCGCCCCTGCCCAACGCCCCCGCGACGGGGGACAGCTTCATCGCCTATCCCGGGTGCGACCTGACGCAGGGGCGTTGCAGCACGCGGTTCAACAATCTGGGCCGGTTCAAGGCGACGCCGTTCGTGCCCGTCCCGGAGACCGCCTTCGGGTAGCGGAAGGCGATATTCGACATTCCCCATTCGCCATGCCGGGCCAGTCCCGGCATCCGCGGTGCCGCTTGATTCAACCGCCCCCGGATATGCCGCGCGGTGGATGCCGGCACGAGGCCGGCATGACGGCCGAAGCCGGCGCAGACGATGTTGCTCTTGCGCGCCCAGATGAGATCGCCCTGGCTGGACGGTCACGTCCGCGGGCCGACGATCGGAGGTCACGAAGAAGGCGATGGGAAACCGGGACGGCGAACGGGACTTGCGCGCGGCCATCGTCGCGGAAGCGCTCTCTTGGGAAGGCACGCCCTATCACCATCGCGCCCGGTTGCGCGGCGTAGGTGTCGATTGCGCGATGCTGCCCGCGGCGGTGTACGAAGCGGCCGGACTGATCCCGCATGTCGAACCCGACTACAGCCCGCAATGGATGCTCCATCGCGACGAGGAAAAGTTCCTCGGCTGGGTGACGCGTTATGCCCGCGAGATCCCGCGGGCGAAAGCCGGTGCCGGTGATCTCGCGATCTGGAAGTTCGGACGCTGCTACGCGCATGCGGCGATCGTCATCGACCTGCCCGAAGTGATCCACGCGGTGATCCGCGGGCGCGCCGTGCTGCGCGCCAATATCGACCGCGACGAGGAGCTGCACTCGCGCCCGGTCAAGTTCTTCACTCTGTTCGAAGGTGCCTGATGGGCGGAAAATCGACCTCTACATCGTCGCCGAAGATCAACCAGTTGCAGGTGCAATCGTCGACTCTCGGCCTGCCGCTGTCGCTGGGTTGGGGCCGCGGGCGAATGAAGTGCAACCTGATCTGGTACAATGCGTTCACCGCGATCCCGCACACGACCAAGACCGGCGGTGGCAAGGGGCTGGGCGGCGGGTCGAAGAACACGACCTACACCTATACCGCGTCGATCATCATGGGCATCTGCGAAGGCGGCGCGAGCGGGATCCAGGGGATCCGCACGGTGTACAAGGATTCGTCGGTCCTGACCGCCTTGTCGCAGGCCGGGCTGAGCCTGGCGACGGGTGCCCCGACCCAGCCGGCATGGAGTTACCTGAGCTCCAAATTCCCGGCACAGGCGATCCCGTACAGCGGCATCGCCTATGTCTATGCCCAGGACTATGACCTGTCGGACAGCGCAACGCTGTCGAACCACAGTTTCGAGATCGATTTCGCCACGCAATTGGGCGGCGGCGTCTGCGATGCCGACCCCAAGGACATCGTCACCGATTTCCTGACCAATGCCGCCTGCGGCGTACCGGGTTGGGCGCCGGGGCTGATCGGCGACCTGACCGACTATTCGCTCTATTGCCGTGCCAACAACCTGTTGCTCTCCCCGGTGCTGGAATCGCAGGCGAGCGCTGCGTCGATCCTGGAGGAATGGCTGACCGCGACCAATGCTGCGGCCTATTGGTCCGAAGGGCTGCTCAAGATCCGGCCCTATGGCGACGCCGCGGCGACGGGGAACGGCGTGACGTGGACGCCGAACCTGACTCCCGTCTACGATCTCGACGAGGACGACCTGATCGCCAGTGACGGGGGCGCCGCGGTGTCGATCGAGATCGTCGATCAGTCGGACGCCTACAATATCGTCCAGTTCGAGTTTCTCGACCGAGCTAACCAGTACAATGTCGGAATCGCGACCGCGCAGGACCTGGACAACATCGTCACCTATGGCCAGCGCAAGCAGGATCCTACCACGGTCCATTGCATCTGCGACGCGGCGATCGCGCGGCGGGCGGTGCAACTCTACGGCCAGCGGGTTCTCTACACGCGCGAGAAGTACGGTTTCAAACTGCCGTGGAATTTCGCGCTGCTCGAGCCGACCGATTACGTGACGCTGAGCACCAGCAGCGATTCGCTGGCGCTCGACCGCGTGCTGGTGCGGATCACCGAGATCAGCGAGGATGGCGACGGCTTGCTCTCCGTCACGGCCGAGGGCGTACCGGTCGGGATCGCGTCCGCAGCGCTTTACTCGGCGCATTCCAGCGCGGGCTATGCGCCCGATACGGAAGTGGCGCCCGGCAGCGTGTCGGCACCGTGGCTGTTCATCGCCCCGTCCGGCCTGGCCGGGCTCGACCCGGAAATCTGGCTCGCAGCAGGATCGACCTCCGCCACTTGGGGCGGCTGTCAGGTGTGGGTGAGCACCGACGGTACCGACTATTCGATGGTCGGCACGATCAACGGACCGGCGCGATACGGCACGATCACCGCCGCGCTGCCGGCGGGCGACGACCCCGATACGACGAACGCGCTGCCGGTCGATCTGTCGGGCAGCCTGGGCCAGTTGACCGGCGTGGGGGTCTCCGACCGCGATGCCGGCGTCACCCTGTCGATGGTCGGCGACGAAGTGATCTCGTTCCAGAACGCCACGCTGACCTCGGCCTATCAGTATACGCTTTCATCGCTGCGGCGGGGCCAGCGGGGAACGACGTCGGGCGCGCACGCGGCGGCAACCCCATTCGCTCGGCTGGACGACGCGATTTTCAAGATCGCGTATGACGCGAGCAATGTCGGCGACACGATCCACGTCAAACTACCGTCGTTCAACATCTATGGTCGGGGGCTGGAGGATTTGTCGGCGGTCACTGCCTGGTCGATCGCCATCACCGGCGCACCGGGACGCGCGGCCTATCGCGACATCAAGTTCCGGCGATCCTATGCGCAGCCGGCGACACCCGCCGGGGATGATCCGGCGGGTTGGTCCGACGGGATCCCGGCAGGGATCGAGACGATCTGGTCGTCGACCGCGCTCAAGACCGCGAGCGGGACGCTGGTCGGCATCTGGTCGGCGCCGCAATCGCTGTCCGGTTTGACGCCGCGCGGCGACTATGACGCAGGATCGACTTATTATCTCAACAACAGCGTGACGTATCTGGGCGGCTCCTATGTCGCGACGCAGAACGATTTTTCCGGTCATGCACCGAGCGGCACCGCACAGGCCAATGCCTGGTGGGACGTGCTGGCAGCGGCTGGCAATCCCGGAACACCGGCAACACCGCCGAGCGCGTTCAGCGCGACGATCGACCTGACGAGCAGCACGGGCATCAATCTGCGCAGCATGGCGGACGCGGCAGGCTATACCGGCAATTCGGATGCGACGGTCACCTTCAGGGTGCCGAACGGCGTGACCGTGCGGGGACTGTCGGGCGGGATCGGCATCGATACCGGTACCTGGCCGACATCGAGCTATACGATCGCCCTGACACTGGTCGTGCAATCGGGCGGCGTGGTCGATGGCGGCGGCGGCGATGGCGGCGACGGCGGCGGCGGGTATGGCGCCGATGGCGGCGATGCGATCCTGGTGCGCGTCGCGATGACCGGCGGCATCACGATCGACGCCGGCGGAATCGTGCGTGGCGGCGGTGGCGGCGGCGGCGGTGGGCAGTCGACGGGTGTCGGCGCCAAGATCGGCGGCGGTGGCGGAGGCGGCGGCGCGCCGAACGGCAATGGCGGCGACGGCGCGGACGGCTGGACGACCTCCGGCAATCCGGGCGGCTCCGGTTCGACGTCGGGCGGCGGAACCGGTGGCACGCCCGGCGGCGCCGCCGGCGGCGGCTATGCGACCGCGGGAAACGACGGCAGCTACGGCCTGGGCGGCGCGGCCGGCTATGCTGTGCGCAAGAACGGCAACGTGGTCGCGGTCACCAACAACGGCACGATGATCGGCACCGCGGCCTGATCGTCCCACATCTGCGAGCATTTGCCATGTCCCAGCCCAGCAAGGAGGCACCCCCTTGGGTCGCCTGGCTCCCCGTCATCGCCACGATCTTCCTCATCGGCGGATTCCTGATGACGACCGGGGGCAAACTCAACGAACTCGCCGATCACGAACGACGGCTGACCGCGCTCGAAACCAGGCGAGATGCCGATGCCGACAAGCTCGACAAGATCAACGAGCGGACCGCGCGGATCGAGGCCAAGCTGGAAGTGCTGGTGCCGAGCCCGGTGGGGCGGGAGGCGATGAAATGATGGAAAGTGCCGGCATAGTGCTGATCACCGTCGCGATCGCGCTGATGCTGATCTCTCCGGTCCATCTCACGGCCGTGCGCTTGCGCAGCGCTCACGGGGACGCCTCGCCGAAGGAGAGACCTGCCGCAGAAGCCCCTTTCGTCGCCGACGAAACCACACGCGCCGTGCGCGAACGCCGGCACGCATAGACCCACGCTTTTTCCTCACGAGCGGCACCCGGCCGCCAAACCCGGAGGTTTTCATGCCCTTATTGCGGTGGCGCGACGCGTTATGCGCGCGCCTGATCGACGACTGGCGCCGATCGTGGCGATTCTGGTCGATACGCCTGAGCTTGCTGGGCGCGCTGTTGTCCGCCGCAAGCGCGGCTTTTCCAGCGGCGATGCTCGACGCCTGGAACGTGCTCCCCCCCGATCTGCGCGCATTGATACCGGCACGGGCAGCACAAATCATCGCGGCGATCCTGTTCGCCGCGACCATGGCGGCGCGCCTGTTCCGGCAGCAGGCGCCGCGCAATGGCTGACGGGGCGAAGATCGCGGCGGGCGGCGGATTGGCCGCGGCCACGTCACTGGCGCTGGTGATGGCGGTCGGCGCGCTGATGCACGACGAGGGGCTCCGCACGGTCGACTATCGCGATATCGCCGGCGTGCCGACCGCCTGCTACGGTCACACCGGCACCGGCGTCGCGGTGGGCACGCGACGCAGCGCCGACGAATGCCAGCTCCTGCTGGGCAGCGATGCGCGAGCGCATCTGCTGGGGGTGACCGGATGCGTCCCGGCGCTGGCGCGCCGTCCATCGCAACTCGCCGCGGCAACGCGGCTCAGCTACAATATCGGGGTTGCCGCCTTTTGCCGCTCGACCGTGGCGCGACGCTTCAACGCGGGCGACTGGCGCGGCGGGTGCGACGCCTTCCTGGCCTGGAACAAGGCAAGGATCGGTGGCCGGCTGGTGGCGGTTCGCGGGCTCGCCGATCGACGCCAGCGCGAACGCTCCATGTGCCTGACAGGGGTGGAGGAATGACATGGCATTCCTGATCGCGCTCGCCTTGCGCTGGAGATGGCCCGACTGGGCGGCTCGGCTGTTCGGCTGGGCGTTCCCGGTCGTCGCGGTCGTGGGACTGGCCGGTATCGGGGTCGGCATCGTCTATCGCGCCGGCGAGCGGGCCTGCCAGCGGAAAGCTGACATCGAACGCGAGAAGGCGCACGCCGCAGCGGTGGCCGATGCGCGGGGCGACGAACGCAAGGCAGCGGCGGCGGCAGCCGTCATCGCCGACCGCGTGGCCGCCCGCAATGACGGGACGACGGCCCGGGTCCGATCGACCATCACGGAGATACACGATGATCTTCAGACTCCCCAGCCCCCTGCGGCCGGGCATGATGCTGCTACTGGCGTCGATGGCGGCCGGCTGCGTACATCCCTCAATGCCCTCGTCGCTGACGCGAACCGAGCGGCCGACGCTGCCGACGCCGAGCGATGACCTGACCAGGACCGAGCGCCTGACGCCGCTGAGCGGGCGGCGATCGGGCGAGACGATCCTGATCGACAAGGGCGAATACCAGGAGCAACTGGACTTGCTGGCGGAGGCGATCGGGGCGGTGACACGCCTGAACAACCGGCAAGGCGCGCGCAATGCCTATGACCGGTGCGTCCGGGTGATCTTCGAGACGGGGCGTACGCCGGCGGGATGCTCGCAACAATGATGGCGAGTAGTGGCGCCAGTCAGGGAGAGAATCCAGGCACCCGGCCGAACAAGCGGAACCCGTGTTGCTAATTGAACACGGTTGTCGGGCAATCCGCCGAATCGACATATATCGACCGATATATCCAAATTGCTGCCCAATTTGGGTTGACCGGTCCTCACTCGATGTTAGCCCTGCCGTTGTCCTGCGGGAAACAGGACCAAGAAGGGGATCATCATGTCGCATCGTTTCGTGCGCTCCAGCGCGCGCTTCCGCTTTGTCTTGAACACTTCCGTCGCGCTCGGCTCGCTTGTCGTCGCGGTTTCCGCGCACGCACAGACCGCGATCGCCGATGCCGGGGCCAACGGCCCGGCCGGAAGCTATTATTCTCCCCAGCTCAACACCGCCGTCGCGCCGCCGGAAACGTCGATCCGCGATCCGCAGATCGTCATCTCGCAGCCGGGCGACCCCAATTCGTCGGCGCCGCCGAACGGCGCGCTGGACGCGAACGACGTCACTGGCGTGGGTGAGATGATCATCGACCAGCAGAACGGCTATATCGGGCTCTGCACCGGCACGCTGATCAACCCCCGGACGGTGATCTTCGCCGCGCATTGCGTGAACGAAAATTCCGACGGCAACGGCTTTCAGGATCCCTGGGGCTATGGTGCCGCCAATGGCGGACGGCCGATCGCATTCGGTTTCCGCGCCAACAACAACGCAGCCGGCAATTCGGCGTTCGGTAATTGGCTGTACGGCGGCTACAAGACCGACGTCGCCAACTATCTCTATAATGTCAATCAGATAGCATATAATCCCGCCTCCACCTCATTGGGGATCGGCAACAACTTCCTGCAAGGCGACATCGCGCTGGCGACACTGGACACGCCGGCGGCCAACGTGCCGACCTGGGCGATCCTGCTGTCGCAATTGCCGGCACCCGGGTCGATCGATGCGGCCAGCGGGACAGGCTACCACGTCACGATCACCGGCTATGGCGATACCGGCACCGGCAATATCGGCGATAACGGCCGCGGGGTGGATTTCCGCCGCCGCGTCGCGGAAAACTATATCGGATTGCTCGGGTCGCTGAACGATCTCGATGGCTTCCTGTTCGGCGTTAACGACGGGCTGCCGCAGAATCTCTATCAGCTCGATTTCGACGATCCCCGCCGTGGGACACTCAACGCCAGCGTCTATGATTTCAACGTGTTCAAGGACAACGCCCTTCCGAAGGAAGGGATCACCGCGCCGGGCGATTCGGGCGGACCGCTGATCCTGGACGATACCTATTCGCAGAAGCTCGTGATCGCGGTCCTGTCGGGCGGGGACCGGTTCTATGGCGCGCAGCGGTCGGCGAGCTACGGCACGTCGTCCTTCTATCAGCCACTGTACCTTTATTGGGACTGGATCGCGGCCAACAACAATTATCACTATGTCGGATCGAAGGCGGGCGACGCCAAATGGACCGACCCCACCCATTGGGTGACCAATATCGATCCGAACTACATGACGATCGAGAACGGCAACCTGGTCAACGGCGTCCCGTCAACGCTGGGCGACGGCGTCAACGGCACGTCGGGCAAGTTCGGCGAAATCTGTTTCGAGCAGGGCGCGACGAGCGACTGCTACAACGTACAGACCGGCGTCGAGACCTATAACGGCGTCGAATACCAGTATCAGCCTGTCGGGGGCACTCCGGGCACCAGCCCGATCCCCGATCCGACGCTCGACAACGGCTTGCCCGGGGCGACGAATTTCGTGCCGAACGATCGCGACCCCGATCCCGCGACGCACACACGCGCCGCGTATTTCGACGTGACCCTGGGTGCGGCCGGCACGACCACGCTGGATACCGCTGTGACCGTCGACCGCTTGTCGGTCGCGGGATCGGCAGCCCGCCTCAATATCGTCAGCGGCGGGTCGCTCACCAGCCTGATCGACATCACGCAGACCAACGGCCGTATCACGGTCGACGGCACGATGAATTCGGTCGGCGACTACCTGCTGTTCGCCGGCGGACTCGATGGCCGGGGGCGGATCAACACGCCCTATCTGACCAGCGTCACGGGCATGATCGCGCCGGGAACGGCCGGAACGATCGGAACGCTGACGGTCGGGGGCAATCTGGTCCTTTCGTCCGGCAACGTCCTGCTGATCGACCTGGGGCCCAACGGAACGTCGGACAAGCTGGCGGTCGTGGCCAACCAGTTCAGCGCACCCGGCGTCGCGGTGGACGGGCTGGCCTCGATCGGGGGCACCGTCCTGTTCTCGCCGGTCGCGGGCTACATGATCCGGGCAGGCGATACGTACCAGTTCCTCACGGCGCAGAACAACCTCACCGGGACGTTCAACAGCACGCCGTTGAGCGCGATCCTGACGCCGACGTTCCTGTATTCGGCGAACGACGTGAAGGTGAAGATCGTTGCCGGGAAATACGCCGACGTGGTCTCAACCGGATCGCCGGTACAGCTTGCCTATGCGAGCTTGCTCGACGGCGATCGGGCCGGCAGCTACAATGCGTTGGCCAACCTGTACGGCCCGCTCGACCTCCAGAACCAGGCGACGATCCGCACGACACTGGAGAGCTGGGCGCCGCGGACCGAGACGCTGAAAACCGCGCTCGGCACAGTGGCCACCGACAACATGGCGCGCTTCTATCGCGACCGGCTCGAGGCCCTGGGCGACAGCGACATGGGCGGCACCGTCGCGATCATCGGCCAGCCGCTCAGCGTGACCGCGAACCTGAACAATGTCGGACCGATCGGGTCGTTCGAGCCCGGTGCCGCCGGCGCGCCGCAGGTCACCAACGTATCGACCGGTAAGGTGCCCGACGACGTCAGCGTGTTCTTCGCGGGCGGGTATCTGAACGGCAACAGCGCACCGATGCCGACCGCCATTCCGGCGGGCGGGCGCGACACGTTCGACGGCTGGTATGGTGCCGCGGGCATCGAAAAGCGGGTGAGCTCGACCTTCACGCTCGGCTTCGGCCTGTCCTATACCAATACGCAAGGGACCACGACGACCGGCGCCACGGCCAAGGGCGAGCTGTACCAGGGCACGCTCTACGGCAAACTCGACCTGGCGCGTGGGTTCGGGATGGACGGCGTCTTTTCTGCCGGCCTGTTCGACACCCATATGGTGCGTTCGGCCAGCCTGGCGGGTACGCCCTATACGCTGCGGTCGAATGACCAGTCGCTGGCCGTCAGCGGTGAGGTCGGGGTGTCGTGGATGGCCGACCTTCATGGCCTCAAGCTCGGTCCGCGCGCGGCGATCCGCTATGGGGATATCGGCTTCTCCGATACGGCCGAGGAGGGCGGCCCGATGGCGCTGCGCATCGCCCGCGATGGTGTCCATTCGACACAGGGCCGGATCGGCCTGACACTCGGCGGCGCCAAGGGCAAGGTGCGCCCGTATCTGAACGGCTATTACGTCCACGATTTCGACAACCAGCCCGCGTCGTTCGGTGCCAATTTCGTCGGCGGCGTCGGACCAGCAGCGCCGTTCGCGCTGGCCGGTCGCGACAAGGATTGGTGGGAAGTGTCAGGCGGCATCCGCGTCGACATGAAGAATGTCACCTTGTCGGTCGGTGCCGACACGACGATCGACCGCACCGACGTCAAGAACCAGAGCTATCGCGGGACGATCACGTTCCGGTTCTGAATGAATCGACCCTAGAGGTGGGCCGCCTTCCCTTCCGGGGAAGGCGGCCCTTTTTTTGTTCCACAATAAGGCCGCCCCTTTGGGTTCAGCCGCCAAGCGCAGCGGCGATCGCCCGTGCAACGCGTGCGTGGGTCGCGTCGAGTACCGTGCCGGGACGGGCGCTTTGCGTCAGATAGCTCGCGACGATGAGAGGCGCACGGCGCGGCGGCCAGAGGATCGCGACATCGTTGTTGCTGCCATTGTCGCCAGTACCCGCCTTGTCCCCCACCCGCCAGTCGACCGGCAGCCCGGCGCGCAGCCGGTGGACCCCAGGCTTTGCAGCCATCAACCATGTTTCGAGTTGCTGCCGGGAAGATGGCGTGAGCAAGCCGCCCAGCAGGATGCGCCGCACCAGACCGACCATCGCGGTCGGACTCGTCGTGTCGCGCGGATCGCCGGGCACGCCGGCGCCCAAAGCGGGTTCACCACGATCGAGGCGGGTCACCGGGTCGCCGAGGCTACGGATGAACCGCGTCAGGCCCGCCGGACCGCCGATTGACGGCAGCAGCAGATTGGCCGCGCTGTTGTCGCTGAACACGATCGCCGCGCGGCACAGTTCCGCGACGCTCGCTTCGCGACCGACACGTTGCTGCGCGAACGGCGAATTGCCCAGGATGTCAGCCGGTGTGACGCGGATGCGCCTCGCCGATCGTTCCTGACCGCGATCGACGCGCGAGAGAATGGCGCCGACCAGTACCAGCTTGAACGTGCTGCAGAGCGGAAAACGATCGTCACCGCGATAGGCGACGCTGGCACCCGATGCGGTATCGAGGATAGCCACGCCCAGCCAGCCGCCGCTCGCGCGCTCCGCGGTAGCGATTGCCTCACGCAGACGAGCCTCGCCTGGGAAGTCCGACTTCCTGGTGGCGGCGAGCGCATTGCCGATCATGCCGACCGTGGCCAGAGCGCACCCGCTGGCCCATAGGAAATTGCGTCTATCCATTACATTTCCTCCTGACCATTTTGCGGTACAAGAGCGAGGGCGCGGCCGACAACGCATCAATTCTCGGCCCGGACCCCAATTTTCCTCATGGAGAAGATATGGAAAGGCCGCAACTTCCGCTCAATGCGCTTCGCGCCTTCGAAGCTGCCGCGCGGCATCTGAGCTTTACCCGGGCCGGGCTGGAATTGTTCGTTAGCCAGGGAGCGATCAGCCATCAGGTGAAGGCGCTCGAGAAACGGCTTGGGGTACCGCTGTTCCGCCGACTGCCGCGCGGACTGGCCTTGACCGACGAAGGCCTGGCGCTGATACCGGTGGTACAGGATGCGTTCGATCGTCTGGGGAGTACCCTCGGCCGGTTTTCCGGCGGACGCTATCGCGAGGTGCTGACGCTCGGCGTCGTCGGCACGTTTGCGACCGGCTGGCTGCTCGATCGCCTGCCCGACTTCGCGCGGTCGCATCCGGAGATCGACCTGCGATTGCTGACCAACAACAATCGGGTGGATCAGGCTGGCGACGGGCTCGATCTCGCGATCCGGTTCGGCGACGGCGCGTGGCATGGCATGGACGCCTATCCCCTACTCGCGGCGCCATTGACGCCGTTGTGCGCACCGCCCGTCGCGGCCCGGCTTTGCCGTCCGCACGACCTCGCCGCCGAGACGCTGTTGCGGTCGTATCGACGCGACGAATGGCTCGCCTGGTTCGCGGTCGCCGGAGTTCCCGCCCCGGCGGTTCGCGGGCCGATGTTCGACAGTTCGGTGACGATAGCGGCCGCGGCCGTCGCGGGACATGGCGTGGCGCTGCTGCCGCCGGCGATGTTCGCGCCACTGCTTGCCGAGGAGCGGCTCGTTCGCCCGTTCGCGGCAGAGGTCGAACTCGGACGGTACTGGCTAACGCGACTGCATTCGCGCGGAGAAACGCCAGCGATGGCGCGATTCCGGAACTGGATCACGGCAATCGAATAGTAGACCGCCGGAAAGGAATCGAAACTCAACTACTTGACGACTCGTGGAGATTCCTGGGGTTTCGAATAGACGGATTCCGATCGACATGGTAAACGAACGGTTGCGCACGCGGGGTGCGCAGGCGACGGGGTCGATGGTCCAGATATTGTTCCTGTTGGCGTTGATCGCGAGCCTGGCAGGATATGCGACCTACCTGGCCGGGCTGAGGCGCAATCTTGTCGAGCCCAATCGCGCGTCCTGGCTGATCTGGTCGGCGGCAACGGCGGTCGAGGCATCGACCTATGCCGCGATCAATCCCGACGGGCCGCAACGCTGGGTTTTCCTGTTCGCGACCGTCGCCTGTATCGCCATCACCATCGCCTTGTGGCGCCGATCGGCGTGGAGCCTGCCGACCCGTACCGAACTTTTTTGCATCGCCGCCAGCCTGGGAGCGCTGGCGATCTGGGCGATGTTCCGCGATGCGTTCTGGGCGCACATGCTGGTCGTGGCGGCCGTCCCGGTCAGTTTCTGGCCGACTTGGGCGAGTGTCGTCGCCGACCGTAACCGGGAACGGTCGCCCGCCTGGGGCCTGTGGACATTGGGCGACCTCGCGACGCTGATGGTCGCCGCCCGAACGCCGGGAAGCCCTGTCGGCGAATATTCGTACATCCTCGTCGAACTGGTTTGCCACGCCAGCGTCTGGTTCATGGTCGGTTTGGCGACGATCAATCCGTTGAGGTCGCTGGGTTTCCGCAATGGCCGCTTTTACATCCTCGACGCGATCCGCACGCCCGCCAATCTGTTCAAGGTAGGGGAGACGCATCTCGGCAAGGCGGTGTTTGCCGCCGTTCCCTTCGTCGAAGGCGACCGGCTGATGTCGTTCACCGGCCGCCGCTTTCGCGCAGATCGCATTCCCAGCCTGATGCGGGGCCGGTCGGACCGCTACGTTCAGGTGACGCCCGAGCATTATATGGGCCCGTCGGGTAGGATCGACGATCTGGTCAATCACAACTGCGCGCCGAACGCCGGGCTCCGCTTCACCGACCATGGCGTCTTTCTGGTCGCCGTTCGCAACATCGCCGTCGGCGAGGAAATCTGCTGGGACTATTCGACCACGCTGGCGGAATCGAACTGGCACATGATCTGTCAGTGCAAGGCGCCCGATTGCCGCCGGGTGATCGGCAATTTTGCGACGCTGAGCCCCGATCGACAGGAATGGTTCCGGGCACGCAATCTGGTCGCGCCATATCTCCGGCGCAAGGACGATGTCGGCAATGGCCAACGGGCGGCCTGACCAGGCTTGCATTGGCCTACCGCTCTTCCCAACATTATGTGCGATCGATCGTCGGCGTGAAGGAGCGCCATGTATCGCCATGAGCAGCCTGCCGGTTCGTTCTGCCTCGCCCGCCCCCGCCATCCGGAAACCGATCAGCGCCTGGCGCATCATCGGCGGTGCCTTCCTGCATTTTGCGGTGCCGGCCTATATCCTGATCGTCGCGATGGTGACCTTGTTCAGCGCGCCGGCGGGCGCTGCGGTCAGCGATCTCGCGCGGTTGGCGTTGGGCTATAGCGGTTGGTTCCTCACCGGCTATCTGGCCTTCGCCCTGGCGGCAACCATCGCCGCTGCCGCGATCGAACCGATGCTGGGATTTGTCCGCCGCCGGCGTGGCGCGTCCGACACAGCGCAGGCGGCGATCGAGTCGCGGAACCGCGTCACCAAAGCGATTGCCGACGCCCGCGCCCTGCCCGGCGGCGACCTTCAGCGGCTGGTCGACTCGATCGCCGCACCAAGGTGGGACCATGACGACGCGCGCTTCCAGGCGCTGTCGCAGGATCTGATTCAAGTCGTTCAGGCGATGACGGCCGCCAATGCCACAGCGTCGGACAAGTCGCGCCCCGAGATAATCGCCCTCGCGACACGCTCTCTACAGCAGATCGACATAGGCCTCTCCTCCCTGACGGAAGAGCAGGCGCGGCTCGATCATGGCGACGCTCAAGCGGTCACGCTCTATGTCGAAAATCGGTACGGGCCGTCCGATTTCGCTGGCGGCTAATCTTGGGAATCCTTAAATAGAGGCCGGGCGCTGATCGTGCGCTCTTCTACAGGTCCTAAGGACACCTATCACAGATGGCAAATATGTATGTGCTCGGCGCTTCGGCCGTCGTGGCCCTCGTCGTCGCTTGTCTTTTCGTCCTCTCTCGCTGCGTTCGCTACGTGCGAAACAACCGCGTTGCGATCGTCGAGAAATTGTGGAGCCGCAACGGCTCCGTCACCAGTGGCCTGATCGCGCTCAATGGCGAGGCGGGCTATCAGCCCGCCGTGCTGCGCGGCGGCTATCACTTCTTCATGCCGTTCCAGTATCGCGTCCATTCGCAGCCGCTGGTGACCATTCCGCAGGGCCAGATCGGCTATGTCTTCGCGCGCGACGGCGCCCCGCTGGGCCCGACACAGACCCTGGCGAGCAACCTGCGCACCGCCGATTTCCTCGACGTGCGCCGCTTCCTGGAAGATGGCGGGCAGAAAGGTCCGCAGCGCGCGATCCTGCGCGAGGGCACCTATGCCATCAATCTGGCCCAGTTCGTGATCATCACGCGCGAGCATCTCTATGGACTGATGCTCGAGGCGAACGACTTCGAGCTGTTCAGCAACATGCAGAGCGTGATCGAGGAACGGTCGGGCTTCGAGGCCGTGGTCATCAAGGACGCGGCGGACATGATCGGGATCGTCACCGTGCATGATGGTCCGGCGCTGACCGCCGATCAGATCATCGCGCCAGAGGTCGGGACCGAGCAATCGGACGCCGCGACGTTCCACAACAGCTTCCAGGATCCGGAGAAGTTCATCGCGGCGGGCGGCCGTCGCGGGCGGCAACTCCAGGTGCTGGTCGAAGGCAGCTATTTCATCAACCGCCTGTTCGCGACCGTCGAGATGGTTGCGAAGACGGTGATCGAAGTCGGCCATGTCGGCGTCGTCATCAGCTATACGGGCGACAGCGGCCGCGACATGTCGGGCGACGATTATCGCCATGGCGAGCTGGTCGATCGCGGCACGCGCGGCGTGTGGTCCGAGGCGCTGCTGCCGGGCAAATATGCGTTCAACACCTATGCCGGGAAGATCCTGGTCGTTCCGACGACCAACTTTATCCTGAAATGGGATCAGGAGACGACCGGCCAGCACAAGTTCGACGAGAATTTGTCCGAAGTATCGCTGATCACCAAGGACGCGTTCGAGCCGACCCTGCCGCTGTCGGTGGTCGTGCATATCGACTATCGCAAGGCGCCGCTCGTCGTGCAGCGCTTCGGCGACATCAAGAAGCTGGTCGAGCAGACGCTCGACCCGATGGTCTCGGCCTATTTCAAGAACGTGGCGCAGAAGAAGACGCTGATCGAACTGTTGCAGGAACGCTCCGACATCCAGGAGCAGGCCGGGCAGGAGATGCGCGCGAAGTTCAACGCCTATAATCTCGAGTTGCAGGAAGTGCTGATCGGCACGCCACGCGCGACCGCCGGTAACGATCAGATCGAGAAGGTGTTGCAGCAGCTGCGCGAGCGTCAGGTCGCCGAGGAGCAGGTCACTACCTACGCCAAGCAGAAAATCGCGGCGGAAGGCGAGAAGGAACTGCGCGAGGCGCAGGCGCGCGCCCACCAGCAGACCTCGATCACCGAGTCCGAGCTCTCGATCACGGTGCAGGAGAACCAGGGCAAGGCGGCGGTGAAGCGCGCCGCGCAGGAAGCAGAGCAGACCCGGATGCTGGCCAAGGCCGAGTCCGATCGTATCCGCATCGTCGGCGAAGGCGAGGCGGCCAAGATCGTCGCGCTGGCCGGTGCCGACGCCGACCGCATCACCAAGACGGGTCTGGCCACAGCTGAGACGATCGAGAAGCAGGCGGCTGCATCGGGCGGCGCGCAATTCCAGCTGACGCGCCAGATTATCGAACGTCTCGCCGAGGCGCTCGAGACGTCCGGTGTCGACATCGTGCCGAGAGTTCAGATCAATACCGGCTCTGGCGACGCGAGCTCTGGTCCCGGTGGCGGCGCCTTCCAGGCGCTGATCGGGATGCTGCTCTCCGAAAAGGGGCTGTCGATGCTCGGCAGTCCGGCAGCGAACGACCCGGGTCCGGCTGCGACACCGCCGGCCGAAATCGCCGCCGAATAGGGCGAAAGCCGCGGTGTGGATGGAGCGGCGCGCACGATTTCTGAATCGGGCGCGCCGCTCTACCAATTTGTTCCCGCGTTGCTTTTGCGGAAAATCGATATTCACCGATCAGCGCGGCTCTCCGGCCCCGGCTGCGAAACTTGCCGGCTATTCGTGCGGCAATACGTGGAGGATCTCCCGGCCCGAAGCCCTCGCCGCCGCTCCTGCGGCGACTGGGAAGAAGATCGGTGACGATACGGGAGAAAGGGGCAAGGCAACCGCGTCGTCGATCACCGACATCAGCATGATCCGCGCTGAGTGCAGGGCGATCCGCATCGTGCTCAACAGGCTCGGATCGAACGGGTCGTTTGCGACGACCTGTTGCCCGTCCAACAACGCAAGCAAGCGGTGCTCGTCATAGGTGAAGTCGGTGTCCGACGGGCGACCGGCGCGGAACCGCCGGCGGAAACCCGCTTCGAACAATGTCATCACGCTATCCAGCACCGGTGCCAGCAGGCCCGCCCCCCATCGCTCGAGCCGCTTGTACAGGCTCGGCTGGATCGGCTCGCCAGCGTCGCGGGCGATCCGCCAGCTTCTCGCCCCGTCGATGACAGCCCGGATCGCAGCAGGGGAAAAGGCAAAACGCATAGGGGAATCCTTTCTGGCATCCCCTTCGTTTCGCGCCCGCTTTTTGCGATTCGCTCGCAATCGATAGGCCCGCCCCAAACCCGCTTCAAGCGCGTTGCGACGACTTGAGTCGCAATCGATTGCGGGACGGAGCTGGCATTTTCCGATGCCGGTATTATGTATGGATTCTGTATCCATACATAATACCGGGTTTGTACCATGTCTGCCATACAAAACAGCGACGACAAGTTCCGCTGGATCATCGAAAGCGGCTGGAAAGGGATTTGCCCGCGTTGCGGCAAAGGGCACATGTTCAAGTCCTGGCTGAAGATCACCGATACGTGCGAGGTGTGCGGACTGGACTACCGGTTTGCGGCGCCCGATGACGGTCCCGCCTTCTTTTCGCTGTGCATCATCGCATTGCCGCTCATCTTCATCGTCGTGTGGATCCAGGTGGCGTTCGACCCGCCGATCTGGGTACATTTGCTGACGTCGATTCCGTTGATGACGGCAGGCTGCCTCTTGCCGTTGCGGCCGATCAAGGGATGGCTGGTCGCGTCGCAATATGTCAACCGGTCGCAGGAAGCGGGCACCGAACGCCTCTGGAACCAGTTGCACGGCCGCGGAAGCGGCAGCAATTTCGATGACTGAAGACTGGATTCCCGACCTCGCGCGGTCGAGCGGCGCCAAATATCTCGCGATCGCCGACGCGCTGACCGCGGCGATCGACAGCGGCGTGTTGTCGGGCGGCGATCGCCTGCCGCCGCAGCGCGATCTCGCCGCCCGGCTCGGGGTGGACCTGACCACGATCACCAAAGCCTATGACGTGGCGCGACAGCGCGGGCTGATCGAGGCGCGCGGCCGCGTCGGCAGCTTCGTCCGCGGCGCCGCGTCCGCCGAAACCGAGGATATCGCGCGGATCGACACGGGAATGAACATGCCGCCCGAATTGCCCGGCGACATGCTCGGCCGCGCCATGCGCGACACCATGACATTGCTGCTGGAAGAGGAATCGGTCCTGCGGTTGCAATATCAGCCTGCCGGCGGCGGCGGGGCCGATCGCGCGGCGGGCGCGCGACTGATCGCCCGCTGGGGGATCGCCACCTCTCAAGATCAGGTCGTCGTCGCCGCGGGGGCGCAGAACGCGCTCCATGCCATTCTGCGCGCCAATCTGGAGCGCGGCGACGCCATTGCGTGCGGCGCGTTCGTCTATTCGGGATTCAAGGCCCTGGCGGCAGGGTTGGGATTGACGCTCGTCCCGCTGGCATCGGTGGACGGCGATGCCCTGGACGCCGCTTGCCGCACGCAAAAGATTCGTGCGCTGTACGTCGTGCCGACCAACGATAACCCGACGACCTCGACGCTCGACCTTGCGACACGGCGAGCGGTTGCCGATCAGGCCCGCTTGCATGGCCTGCTGATCATCGAGGACGACGTCTATCGCCCACTCTGCTCCGCACCACCCCCGCCTGTCGCGACCCTGGCACCCGAACGGACATGGTATGTGTCGAGCGTTTCCAAGACGATTTCTCCCGCGCTCCGCATCGCCTATGTCCACGCGCCCGATGTCGGCGAAGCGCTGCGGATTGCCGGCGACGTTCACGAGACCGCGATCATGGCGCCCCCGCTCAACGCGGCGCTGGTCCGGACCTGGCTCGACGATGGCCGCCACGATCTCCTGGTTGCGGCGATGCGGCGCGAAGCGACTCGCAGGCAGGCGCTGGCAGCCGACATTCTGGGCGGACTTCCCTATCGTGCGCATCCCGAGGGCTACCATCTCTGGCTTCCCCTGCCGCCGGAGATCGAAGCCGCCGACCTGGTCCATACGATGTATCCGAGTGGTCTATCGGTGGTAGCGGGCGATCGATTCCGGGTAGGGCCGGGCGACAATCAGGCGGTTCGCGTCTCGCTCGGTGGGCTGATCGACACGCCTCGCCTAACGCGCGCATTACATCTGCTGCGGGGACTTATCGACACGCGTCAGCATCGACCGGTGGTATGAGGGTCGGGTTGCCAATGCGCCACTTTTTTTCGATACCGGCCCGGTTCGCACTCCGCCCGCATTCGGGCCTGTTTGCGACGCGGGAACCGCGTCAGCCGTGATGGCGTTCTAGCCCTTCGAAAGAGGATGGTTGGATGGCTGAAGTACAAAGCGACGAGCGCAGAGTTGTCGAACGCAGCAGCTTCAACGTAGCGAATGTGATCATGGCGATCGCTTTCCTGTTGCTGGTCCTTGGCGTGCTCAAATATTTTCACGTTTCGCCACTCTGATACGCGCGCGGACGCCGGCAATTTCGAGCGGCTGCTGCTGATCCTTCAGCGGCTGTCGCGCTGCGACGTCGGCGCAATACGATCAACCTGCGGCCCGATCGAGACGGCAACGCTCGACCCGGTCGGGTCCGTCGGGACCTAGCGGCGCCGCGATCCCCGACCTGTCTGGGGAAAACCGTCGCCCGCTGCGGCATCGCTGGCAAAATCCTCGCCGGGATTGCCGCCTCCCGCCCCCGCACCGCTGCCATGCACTTCCCCGGTGCGCTCGTCGAAGAAGGCGCGCTGGCCATTGTCGGGTGGAAACCGGTCGTCGGAGGGCGGTGGCGACCGCCGTCGCCCATCGGCGCTTTTTGCGAGCGCGCGGTCGGCGGCAAAATCGTCCGCGTCATATTCCTGGCCCGAATAGCCCGGCCCCTTGCCCACATCGCCTTGCTGAACGTCTATTTCCGGGCTGGCGATCCTGGTCGTCTTCGGCGGCGCGGGGCGGCGCGTCTTGTCATCTGTCATGGCCTGTCCTCTCGTGCCAACAACGCATGAGCGGGACAAGCGAGCCGTCAGGCAGCGAGATCGCTGCTCATTTGGTCGAGCAATGGCGCCTTCAACGTGAGGCGCGCCGTGGCACCAAGACCGACGCCATCGCTTTCCAGGCTCAGCGACCCTTCCATCGCGGTCATCGAATTGGCGCACCAATGCAGCCCGAGGCCGCCCGATTTGTGCTCGCGGGTAGAGAAACCGCGCTGGAACAATTGCGGCGCGCGCGCCGGATCGAACCCTTCACCCGAATCCTGGATGGCGATCTCGATACGGCCGTCGGGCACCGCTCCAATGGTCACGTTGATACTGCCCGAGCCACCGGCCGCGACGATCGCGTCGGCAGCGTTCGAAAACAGGTTGCCGACCACCTGGCTAAGCAGGACGCGATTGGCCATCACCGGATGCGGCTTGGCCGGGAAGTTGAACGCGATCGAGGCGCCGTCGCCAGAATGCAGCGCGATCGTCGCGTTCTGCGCTACGATCTGGGTTGCATCGCATTCCTCGAGCGGCGGTCGCTCATGCGCGAGTTGCTGCTGCGCGCCGATGATCTCGAGCACCTGACGCATCGCATCGCGACCGATTTCGAGCTGGTCGCGACGATCGAGGCGTTGCCGATCCTCGGCATCGAACGCAGCGGTGACGAACGAAACCAGTTTCCGGCGGCGATCCTGCGCGATGTCCGCCGCCGCGAGTTCGGTCAGCGCGCGATCGACCAACGCGCGGTCGACCGGCGCGACCTGGCCGATGCCGGCGGACAATATGGTCGACACCGGGTTCAGCGCATTACGGACATTGTGCATTACGGCGACCGCGCTTTCCGAGCGGCCCAGCGCAAAGCTTTGCACTTCGACCTGCTCGCGCAGATCCTTGAGCTGCACCAACATCGAATTGAAACTGCGGCCGAGCGACGCGATCTCGTCGTTACGCTCGCCGTCTTCGGGCAGCACGCTGAGCGATCCCGAATCGCGAACGCGCTGCATGTGCCCCTCGACCCGACCCAGGGGCTTGAGCACCAATCGCGAGATCATCCGGCTCAGCACCGCCAGAACCAGCGTCAGCAGGATGGTCGATCCCAGGACCGCCAGCCACAGCATATGGCGGCCGAGCAGCGATACGTCGCGCTGAACGACGAAACTGGCCACCGCCACCGGCTTGCCGTCGGGGCCGGCCACCGGCACCGCGATCTGCATCATCGTCGGGCTCGTGGTGATCAGGTCGCTCCCGGCCGAGCCGAGATCGAGCCGGGCGGGCACCTGGAGCAATTGCGCCAGCTGCGCAGAGGCGATCCGCCGGACCATCACGACATAACCGCGCGGCGTGCCGCTGCCGTCGCTCCGCCGTACGAGCGCGACGCCCGCCGCCGCGACGACATTCCCTAGCCGCAGATAGAAATGGCCCGAATTACCGCCATCCATCGTCTCGTCGAGCGGCGCCTTCCGCATTGCTGCCACCATCGCGTCACGCAGCTTGTCGTTCTCGACGCCCGATTTGGCGTCGATCCAGCGCGCGATGACCAGGCTGCGGTCTGGGCGCAGATAGGCCATGCCGTCGACGCCGAGATTGGCCATCGCCAGTGGCGAAAAGCTTTCCTCTTCGAACGCCTTGGTCGGCTTGGCGATATAATCGTAACTCGAATTCCAGTCGCCATAGTCGCGGACCGAACTCTCCACCTTGGTTGCGAATTCAGTGAGCGCGGCACGCGTCCGCTCGACATGTCCGTCGATCGCCTGGCGTTCGAGCGCATTGAAGCTGGGCGTGATGACCGCAGCGAGCAGTACCGTCAGCGCGACCGAACCGACCAGCCCGACCGATGCCAGGATCAGAAGCAGCTTACCGCCGAGCGAGGCGAAGGACAGCCGGCGCCGCTTGAGGGCGCGCGCACGAAGCATCAGCCGTTGGTCCCGTCGCCTGCCCGGATGGCGAATTCGTCACCGTCGAGGTCGTCCTCGCCGCCGATATAGCGTTCCTGCGCGATCTCGCGCGCGACGTCGGCGGAAACCGGCCGCGAGAAATAATAGCCCTGGAGATGGCTGGCGCCGGCGAGCCGGAGAGCCTGAACCTGGGCCTCGGTTTCGACGCCTTCCGCCACGACGCCCAGCCCGAGCGCGCGGCCCAGATGGACGATCGACTGAACGATGGCCGCGGATTCGCGCTCGCGCCCCATGCCGTCGATGAAGCTCTTGTCGATCTTCAGGCAGTCGAGGGCGAATTTGCGGATGTTGTAGAGCGACGAATAGCCGGTGCCGAAATCGTCAAGGGCAATGCGGAAACCCATCTGGCGCAGCTTGTAGAGCGTCTCCGCGGCGCGCTCGGCATTATCGAAAATCGCAGTTTCGGTGATTTCGATCTGGACGCGGGCGGGCTCGATGCCAGCGCGCATCACGCGTTCGACGACATGGCCGACGAAGTTCATCCGACGGAACTGGCGCGGACTGAAATTGACCGAGACGTACTGGCCCGGCCATCCCTCCAGAACCTTGAGCGCTTCGTCGAGCACCCAGTCGCCGAGTTCGTGGATCAGGTTCGATTCCTCGGCGATCGGAATGAAAAGCGCCGGGCTGATCGGCCCGAATTCGGCGGTGTTCCAGCGCAACAGCGCTTCGAAGCCGACGACTTCCATGTCGTGTCCGGCAACGATCGGCTGATAGGCGAGACTCAGTTCGCCGCGCTCGATCGCCTGCCCCAGCCCGCCTTCGATGCGCCGGCGGAAGCGGACGCTTTCGTCCATGCTTTCGTTATAGGCGCGAACCACGCCGCGACCCGATTTCTTGGCGTCGTTGAGCGCCAGATCGGCCTTGCGCATGACGTCGATCGGATCGCGATTGCCGTCGGGCTCGGCAATGGCAAGGCCGATCGAGGCCGACGCCTGGACCGAATGGCCGATGATGCGAAAGCTCGAGGTGCAGGCGGCGATGATATGGTCGCAGGCCATCGATGCGGCTTGCTCGCCGATCGTGTCGAACAGCACGCCGAATTCGTCGCCACCCAAGCGGGCGACCACGGCGCCCTCGGGCGCCGATTGCTGCAGGATGGCATAGATGGCGCGGATCAGTTCGTCGCCCGCGAGATGGCCGAGCGTGTCGTTGACGATCTTGAAGCGGTCGAGGTCGATCATCGCAGCGGCGAACATGCCCCCGCCGCGCGCCTTGTCGGTCAACGCCTTGAGGAATGCCAGGCGATTGGGTGCCTCGGTCAGCGAATCGTGGGTCGCCATATGCAGCGCCTTCGACTCGTTGGCCGCCAGTTCGACCGCCTGCTCTTCCAGCTTGGCCATGGCCGCCGCAAGTTCGCGATCGGCCTGCCAGCGATGGGCGAGCGCCGTGGCGGTCTGGACGACCTCGGCGATTTCGAACGGCTTTGCGATGTAGAAGATCTTGTCGGCCGGGCCCGCCGCCTTCGAGATCTCGATCGGGGAGAAATCGGAGAAACCGGTCACGATGACGAGGTTGATGTCCGCGTCGAGCGCGCGGATGCGCGTTGCGGTTTCCTTACCGTCGATTCCCGGCGGCATGCGCACGTCGATGAAGGCGACGGAGAAGGGGTTACCCTCGGCGATCGCTTCCTCGACCGCAGCGACGGCATCGAGCCCTTGGGTGCAATGGACCGTGTCGAACGCCCCCTCCCCCGTGGACATTGCCGCCGGCGCATCGCCGAACAGTTCGGCGGCCATGTCGGTCAGGGCGTCGTTCCCCGACGCCACCGGCTGGAAGCAGCGCCGGTAGGATTCATGCATTGCCGGTTCGTCGTCGACGATCAGTATTCGCACCACGCGCTGTCCTTCGCTTGGTGGAGCGTATACGACGCCCCAATGTCGTTGCGCAGGCGTAAGCGGACGAGGTTAAGGCGCCGTAAACGATCTTTCCGTCGCCGGCATCAGCGTGTGGCGAGCGCGTGCTGGCCGAGCAGTATGGCACCCATCGGCCCCGCCTCTGCACCGAGCGCGGCGGGAACGATATAGTCGTCCAGCCTGCCCAGTAGCGACCGGTCGCCATAACTGCCGAGGCTTTCGTCGAGCAGCCGGCGAACCATCGGTAGCAACCACGGCACGCCGAGGGCTACGCCGCCGCCGAAGACGATACGGCGCGGTATCCCGGTCAAGACCAGCGTGTGGCACAATTGCGCGATCGGATGCGCCGCCTGGGGCCAGATCGGCGAATGTTCGGCGATTTCGTTCGCGGCCACGCCAGCGCGCGCCTTGATCGCCGGCCCCGACGCCAATCCTTCGACGCAATCCCCATGGAAAGCGCAGATCCCCGGCCAGTCGTCACCCGCCATCCGAACCGGGCGGACATGGCCAAGTTCCTGGTGCGTGAGTCCGACCACCGGCTTGTCGCCGCTGATCAGGCCGACCCCGACCCCCGTGCCAATGGTCACATAGGCATGGTCGCCAAGCCCCTTCGCAGCACCCCATTGCCCCTCGGCAAGGCCCGCGCCCACGACATCGGTGTGGAAGCCGGTCGGCACGCCATAACGCCGCTGCAGACGTCCGGCGACATCGGTATCCGCCCAGCCCGGCTTGGTGGTCGCCGTAATGTGCCCGTAGCTCGGCGCCTTACGGTCGATACCGACCGGACCGAAGCTCGCGATACCGATCGCGTCGAAGGCACCCCAACTGTCGAGCGCAGCCTCGATTCCGGTCATCGTCGTCTCGGGATCCTCGGTGGCGATCCGGCGTGCCTCCACGATCGTGGCACCATCCTGCGACAACACGCACACGCATTTGGTGCCACCCAGTTCGACGCCGGCAATCCTCATGTCATCATCCCCAAAATCCGTTCGGCCTGGACCAGGTGCAATGCCTCGACCATCCTGCCGTCGACCTGAATCACGCCGCCATCGCCGTTCGCAAACGCGTCACGCACTTTCGTCGCCCATTCCATCGCCGCGGCGTCCGGGCTGAACGCTCGATTGCAGGCATCGATCTGTCGGGGATGGATGAGCGATTTGCCGTCATAGCCCATCGCCGCCGCTTCAGCGCATTCCGCACGCAGCAGCCCATCGTCCGAAAAGTCGTTGCAGACGCCGTCGAGCGCGATCAGGCCACGCGATCGCGCCGCCGCGAGCACCATCGTGCGGACCGATGGCAGCCAGGTGCGTTCTGTCCCCGGCCGCGCACCCAGTTCGAGCGCGAGATCGTTGACACCGAGCACGAACGCCTGCGCCCCCGCCTCGGCCAGGTCCTGCAGCCGGCCGAGCGCCTCGCACGTCTCGACCATCAGCCAGAGAGGTATCCCGGAACCCAAATGGTCGCGGCAGGTTTGGATATCGCCCGTGTTGCGTATCTTGGGCACCAACACGGCCACGCCCGTATCATGCAACGCCGCGAAATCGGCGAATCCCCAATGGGTATCGAGGCCATTCGCCCGGACGACCAACTCTCGGTCGCCAAAGCCCTGTTTCGCAGCGGCGACCGCCGCCGCGCGGGCCATCTCCTTTGCCTCGGGTGCGACGGCATCCTCGAGATCGAGGATCACTATGTCAGCCGGCAACGCGCGCGCCTTTTCGATCGCGCGCGCATTGCTGGCCGGCAGGAAGAGAGCGCTGCGGCGAGGACGAAAGCTCATCCGCCCCCCTTGCCTCAAGCCGCCGGGCGGGACAATGCGGGCGCAAGACAAGGAGATTGATATGGCTGGCATGGCGCATTTCGATTGGGCGGACCCGTTCCGGCTCGACGACCAGTTGAGCGAGGACGAGCGGATGATCCGCGATACCGCGCGCGCTTATGCCCAGGACAAACTGGCGCCGCGCATCATCGACGCGTTCGCGCATGAGACGACCGACCCCGACATCTTCCGCGAGATGGGCGCGCTCGGCCTGCTCGGCCCTACGGTGCCGGAGGAATATGGCGGGGTCGGTGCCAACTATGTGTCCTATGGCCTGGTCGCACGCGAGGTCGAACGGATCGACTCGGGCTATCGCTCGATGATGTCGGTGCAGTCGAGCCTCGTGATGTACCCGATCCATGCTTATGGGTCCGAAGAGCAGAAAAGGAAGTATCTGCCCAAGCTGGCCACCGGCGAGTGGATCGGCTGTTTCGGGCTGACCGAGCCCGACGCCGGTTCGGATCCGGGCGGCATGACGACCCGGGCGACCAAGACTGCCAACGGCTATTCACTGTCCGGCGCCAAGACGTGGATTTCCAACGCGCCGATCGCCGACGTGTTCGTGATCTGGGCGAAATCCGACGCGCATGGCGGCGGTATTCGCGGCTTCGTGCTCGAAAAGGGGATGAAGGGCCTGTCGGCGCCCAAGATCGAGGGCAAGCTGTCGCTGCGCGCCTCGATCACCGGGATGGTGATGATGGACGACGTCGAGGTCGGGGAAGACGCGCTGCTGCCCGAGGTGCAGGGATTGAAGGGGCCTTTCGGCTGCCTCAACCGCGCGCGCTACGGCATTTCCTGGGGCTCGCTGGGCGCCGCCGAATTCTGCTTCCATGCCGCGCGCCAATACGGGCTCGACCGCAAGCAATTCGACAAGCCGCTCGCCGCCAATCAACTTTACCAGAAGAAGCTCGCCGACATGGAGACCGAGATCGCGCTTGGCCTGCAGGCAAGCCTCCGCGTCGGGCGGCTGATGGACGACGGTCAGTTTGCGCCCGAGATGATCTCGATCGTCAAGCGCAACAATGTCGGCAAGGCGCTCGATATCGCGCGGATGGCGCGCGACATGCACGGCGGCAACGGAATTTCGGGCGAATATCAGGTCATGCGCCACCTGATGAACCTGGAAACCGTCAACACGTACGAAGGTGCGCATGACGTCCATGCGCTGATCCTGGGACGCGCGATCACGGGGATCGCCGCGTTCTGACGCCCCGGCGGGGGCCGTCGGGGTACCCTGCCGGCATAGCCGCTTGCGAACCGGTCGGGTCGGGCGCACTCTTGGTGTCCCACCAACGGGAGCCGAGTCGAATGATGCTGCGGATTTCTGTCGCACTTGCTGCAATCGCCATGGTCGCGACCCCGTCGCTGGCCGCCAATCGTTGCCGCGACGCCAAGGGTCATTTCATCGCCTGCCCACCGGCCAAGCCGGCCCCGGCGACCGGCAAGTGCCGCAACGCCAAGGGCCATTTCGTAAAGTGCGGAACGCCGGGCGCCAAACCGGCCTGACGAGCTAGCTCCCCTGCCGATCGCCGCGGTCCGTGCGGGTGTACGACGATCGTGCCTGATGCGCACGATCGTTTCCGGATATCTGGGCGATCGGACGATCGCGTCTTGACCCCGCCGGCCCATTGCCGCAGCGGACCCGCATGACCCCATTGGCCGGCCTGAAGGTCCTCGAACTCGCGCGCATTCTAGCCGGCCCCTGGGCGGGCCAAGTCCTCGCCGATCTGGGCGCGGAGGTGATCAAGGTCGAAAGTCCGGCCGGGGACGACACGCGGACCTGGGGTCCGCCATTCGTCGAGAATCCGGACGGCACGCGCGACGCGGCTTATTACCATTCGTGCAATCGCGGAAAGTCGTCCGTGGTGATCGACTTCACCACGCCGGAGGGGCAGGCCGAAGTACGGCGGCTCGCGGCGGAGAGCGACGTGCTGATCGAGAATTTCAAGGTCGGCGGGCTCGCCAAATATGGACTCGATTACGCCAGCCTGTCGGCGATCAATCCGCGGCTGATCTATTGCTCGATCACCGGTTTCGGCCAGGACGGCCCCTATGCGCCGCGCCCCGGCTACGATTTCATCATCCAAGGTATGGGCGGGATGATGGACCTGACCGGCGAGCCTGACGGCGCGCCGCAGAAGATCGGCGTGGCGATGGCCGATATTGCGACCGGACTCTATTCGGTGATCGGTATTCAGGCGGCCCTAATCCAGCGCGAACGGACCGGACGCGGCCAGCATATCGACATGGCCCTGCTCGACACGATGACGGGCGTGCTCGCGAACCAGGCGGCCAATTATTTCGCGAGCGGCGTCACCCCACCGCGCGTCGGCAACGCGCATCTCAACGTGTCGCCCTATGCGGTCTTTCCGACCGCGGACGGCTGGTTCATCCTGGCGGTTGGCAATGACGGTCAGTTCCAGCGCTTCTGCGAAGTGGTCGGAATCACGCCTGAGGAAAGATGGGCGACGAATGCCGGGCGGATCGAGCATCGCGAGCCGTTGTTCGACGCGATCCGGCTGGCCACCCGCCGCTTCGAGCGCGACGACCTGTTGGCGAAGCTTGAAGCGGTGGGCGTGCCGGTCGGACCAATCAATACCGTGGAGCAGGCACTCAACGATCCGCAGGTCCGCGCGCGCGGCATGGTAGTGAAAGGCGAAGGGATCGACGGCCTGCGCACGCCGATCCGTTTTTCCGACGCCGAACTGGCGCTCGGCCATCCCGCGCCTCGTCTGGGCGAGGCGCGGGAAGATTAGTTATGCGTCGGCATAGTCCTCAGCTGGATTGCGCGCATAGATCCCGAACGCGGCTATGATCAGGTAGCAAATCACCGGTAGGGTCAGCGCCATCGGCAGCGTAATTGAGTCAGCGAGCGCGCCGGTGAGGACCGGGATAATCGCACCGCCGCAGATCGCGACGTTGATGATACCCGACCCATCAGCCGCACGAGCCCCAAGCTTTTCGCAGGCCAGCGTAAAGATTGTCGGGAACATGATCGAGTTCATCAAGCCGACCGCCAGCAGCGTGTTGGCCGAGATCGCGCCATGCGTGGAGATCGAGACGAGCACCAGAAGGATCGCGCCGGTCGCCACCCCCGCCAGCACCTTGCCGGGACTGACCACGCGAAGCACCGCCGAGCCGATGAAACGACCGACCATCGCGCCGCCCCAGTAGAAAATGAGCTGTTTGCCGGCCGATTGATCGGTCAGGCAGAGCGTATGCTCCGACTTGAGGTAGTTGACCATGGTCGAGCCGATCGCGACTTCCGCGCCGACATACAGGAAAATGCATAACGCACCGAAGGCGAAGCGCGGTCGTTTGAGCAGGTCGAGTCCTGCTAATCCGGTGCTCGCCTGATGTGCCTCCCCCTTGAGCTGGTTACGGAACATCCATACCACGGCCGCGATCAGTGCCAGCGCGATCGCAAGCCCCAGATAGGTGTGCGCGACAACTTGCGATTCGGCGATGCGGTAGGCGTCGGTAATGGCACCCGGCGCAGTCTTGGCGCCTTTGCACGCGGGATCGACCACGCGAGTCACGTCCCAGAAAGATTGGGCGGTACCACCGAGAATAAGGATCGAGCCAACGAACGGGAAGATCGTCGTACCCACCGAATTGAAGGCTTGCGCGAAGGTCAGACGGCTGTGCGCCGTTTGGGGGTGGCCAAGCAGGCTGATCAACGGGTTCGACACGATCTGAACCAGGACGACACCGGTCGCGAGAATGAACAAGGCGATCAGGAACAGCGCATAAACGGCAGTGCCCGAGGCAGGAATGAAGAGCAGACAGCCGACCATCATCGTGAGCAGGCCGAACACCGCACCCCGCATGTAGCCAATCCGTTTGACCAGCATCGCGCCCGGAATGCCGATAATGGCATAGGCGGCGAAGAAGCAGAACTGGATCAACATCGCCTGCGTGTAATTGAGCGTGAACAGCTCCTTCAGCTTCGGGATGATGACATCGTTCAGGCTGGTGATGCCGCCGAAGATGAAGAACAGCGCGAAGACGAAGACCTGCAGCCCCGGGGCATCGATCCCCTGATGCGTGTCTCCCGCCCCGCCGGGGTTGGTCGCCGCAGCGCCCGTATTGATCGCCATTGAAAGCACTCTCCCCTGGGGTCACCGAATTGGAACCGGTTTCGGGTGCATTGATGGCGCAGCTTGGCGGCGACGGCAATCTGCGAATACGTATTAACGTGAACGTTATCAGCCGAAACGATAGCCCGACACCGCCCAACCCAGGACGTTGCTGGCGTGATCGCGTACCGCCGGGCCGTCGCCGCCAGCGCCGAGCGCGACCATCAGCGGCAGCAAATGTTCCTCTCGCGGGTGCGAGAATCGGGCATGGGCCATGGTCTGCCAGGCCGCGACACGCTCGGCACGACGCTGCGGGTCGGGATCGGTCACTGCCGACGTCAATGCGGCATCCCATTCGCCGGACGGGGCGACCGCTGCCGGCCCGCGGACGCGGAGGTTGTGGAAACTCATCCCCGACCCGACGATCAATACTCCCTCGTCGCGCAACGGCGCGAGTGCGCGGCCGATGGCGATGTGATCGGCGGGGTCGAGATCGGCGCGCAACGACATCTGGGCGAGCGGAATATCGGCGTCGGGCACGGCTACCTTCATCGGTACGAACACGCCATGATCCCAGCCCCGTTCGCGCTCCTCACGCGTTTCGAACCCCGCGGCGCGGAGCATCGCGGCAGCCCGTCGTGCGACGTCCGGGGCGCCTGGCGCATCCCAGCGCAGACGATAGGTATGCTCGGGGAAACCGTAATAATCGAACAGCAATCCGGGACGATCGCCGACATGCACCGTGACGTCGGCTTCTTCCCAATGACCGGAGATCAGGAGGATCGCACGCGGCCGTTCGGGGAGGCTGTCGAGCAGCCCGGCAAGATACCGCTCCATCGGCTGCCACATCGGATCGGACGGGCCGCCGTGCGGATCCATGAAGAAACAGGGGCCGCCGCCATGGGGAATGAACAGGGTGGGTAAGGTCATGACAGTGATATTGCGCTGCGCTGCCGCGCGAACAATGACGCTGGCGGAAACGACGCGTTTCCGCCTAAAACCGATTGCGTGACCAAATTCACCGTCAACAACCAGCCGGTCGAATATCGCCTGGACCCGGCCACGCCCTTGCTCTGGGCGCTGCGCGACGCGTCCAACCTGACCGGCACCAAATATGGTTGCGGCACGGGGCATTGCGGGGCGTGCATCGTCCATGTCGACGATGTCGCGAAGAAATCGTGCCTGGTACCGATCGGGTCCATCGAAGGCAGCCTCGTCACCACCATCGAAGGGTTGTCGCACGATCGCAGCCATCCGATCCAGGTCGCCTTTCTGGCCGAGAATGTCAGCCAGTGCGGATTCTGCATCCCGGGGATGATCATGGCCGCCGCCGCCTTGCTGAAGAGCAATCCGCGACCGTCCGAAGACCTGATCCGCCAGACAATCACCAACATCTGCCGCTGCGGCATCTATCCGCGTTTGGTCGAAGCGATTCAGCGCGCCGGCCGTATTCAGCGTGGCGACGATACGGTGGCGACGGGTCCCAGGCCGGGGATCGACCCGCAGGACGCCGCACGGGTCGTTCCCGCGCTGACTCCCAATCCGTGACGAATCCTTTCAATTGGCTGTCAGGCCAATTCAGAATGACGTCAGCGCGACTCGCCTAGAACGGCGTCATCGTGGAGCCGGCTTGTGCGCCGGCGAGTGGAGAACGTGAATGCGTAAGACCCTTCTTCTCGCGCTGATGGCGGCGGCGTCGCTTGCCCCCGCCATGGCGTCGGCCGCCGATCGCGATCAGTGGCGCGGTCGTGGCGGCGATCAGAATGCGAATTCGGGCCAGTCCCGCGGCGACCGTGGCGGTGACCGCGGCGGCTGGCGCGGCAATAATGGCGGCAATGGTGGCGGCTGGCGTGGGAACGGCGGCACCGCTGCCCCCGCGCCGAGCCCGGCGCCCGCTCCCGCCCCCGCCCCGCGCTGGAACGGCGGCAATAATGGCGGCGGCGACGCCGGCGGCTGGCGCGGTTTCCGTGGCGGCAATGGCGGCACGCCCGTCCCGAACGCCAATGGCGGCAACTGGCGCGGTGGCGACAATGGCGGCTGGCGTGGGTTCCGCGGGGGGCGCGGCGACGGTGCGGTTGCGCCCAATCCGACGCCTGCTCCTCAGTTGAATGGCCAGCGCGACGGGAATCGCGACTGGCGTAACCGCGGCGGCAACGGCGACAATCGCGGCTGGCGAGGCCGCGACGGCAACAATGGCGGCGACCGCAACTGGCAAGGCGACCGGGGCGGCGATCGCAACTGGAACGGCAACGACCGACGTGGCGGCGACGATCGCTGGCGTGGTGGCAATGATCGCGGCGGCAACTGGAACCGTAACTGGCGCGGGAGCGACCGCTATGACTGGCAGCGTTACCGGTCGTACAACCGCAACGCCTATCATCTGCCGCGTTATTACGCGCCCTATGGCTGGGGTTACGGATATCGCCGCTTTTCGGTTGGCGTGATCCTCGACTCGATCCTGTTCAACCAGAGCTACTGGATCGACGATCCGTACGATTATCGCCTGCCGGACGTGTACGGACCCTATCGGTGGGTGCGCTATTACAACGACGCGCTGCTGGTCGACGTCTATACCGGCGAAGTGGTCGACGTGGTTTACGACATCTTCTGGTAAGACAGGTCGTCACGCGGGGCCGGGGCTCGGAGATTCGTCTCCGGGCCCTTGCCTTTTTTGCGCGAGGCGCGAAGAAACCGCGCCATGTTCGGCAAGAAGAAAAATCCGGCGGGCGGCCCTTCCAGGGAGCGCGCCCGTATCGGCGCTGACGTGGCGGCCCGACTCGACGCGAATCCCAACGTCCAGGCCGCCATGGTCGGCGCGGCGCAGGCCTATTATCACCTCAATTTCCTGACGCCGGCCCAATGCGAATTGCTGGTCGGCATGATCGACGGCAACCGGCGGCCGTCGACTCTGCTGTCGGACCGGGAGGATTACGGGTTCCGGACGAGCGAGAGCTGCGACATGGACCGTTATTCGCCAGACGTTGCGCCAATCGACACCTCGATCGCCGATCTGCTCGGCATTCCGCCCGCGCGTGGCGAGACGATGCAGGGGCAACGTTATGCGCCTGGCCAGCATTTTCGCGCGCATCACGACTTCTTCCATGAAAACCAGAAATATTGGGAAGACATGAAGCGTAGCGGCGGCCAGCGGACCTGGACGGCGATGATCTACCTCAACGATGTGGAGGAAGGCGGCGCGACCTGGTTCCCCCAGGCCGGCCTGCGTGTCGCCCCCCGCCGCGGACTCTTGCTTGCCTGGAACAACATGAATCCCGACGGGAGCCCCAATACTCTTACGTTGCACGAAGGAATGCCGGTCGTGAAAGGCGTGAAGTACATCATCACCAAGTGGTTCCGCGAGAACGACTGGGCGGTCTACTAAAGCCCATTGCAGTCGGCGACGATAGGTCTAAGGCCGGCACCGCATGCAACAGGACGCAACCCGATCCGGCGAGCGCTCGGCGGGAGCGAAGATTGTCCTGGCCACGGTCGGGACGCTGGGCGACCTGCACCCGTTCATCGCGATCGCGCTCGCACTGAAGCAACTCGGCCATCGGCCGCTGATGGCAGTGCCCGAAGACCATCTGGCCAAGGTGCGGGCCGCGGGCCTCGACGGGGTCGCGATCCTGCCGAGTTTCGAGACGATCCGTCAGCACATGGGTCTGCCCGAAGAGGTGGCAGTCAAGCGCGCAATGTCGAACCAGCGCTACATGCTCGAGGAAGTGGTGCTGCCCTGGCTCGATACAAGCACCGAGGCGCTCGCCAGGGTCGCCAAGGATGCGGATGCGCTGGTCGCTTCGTTGTTCGTGTTCGGCAGCCCGACCGTTGCCGAAAAGAACCATGTCCCGCTCGTCTCGGTCATCCTTCAGCCGATGGCGTTGCTGTCGATCCATGCGCCGCCGCACACGCCCGATTTCTGGATGACGAAGGGTTTTCCACGAACATCGGCGGGCGTTGCCTGGAACCGCGCGATCTTCTCGTTGCTGCGCGTCGTGATGCGTCGGCGCTACACGCCGAAGATCGACCGCATGCGCGCCAACCATGGCCTGCCGCCCACGACCGATCCGTCCATGTTCGATATCGGGTGCCAGACCGCTCTGACTTTATGCTGCTATTCGTCGGTGTTCGGGCCGCGGCCTGTCGATGCGCCGCCCAACACCGCGATCGTCGGTTTTCCCGTCTTCGACAGCGAAAGCGGCGGTGCCGACGAACCCGATCCCGAGCTTGCCGCCTTCCTGGCGGCGGGGCCGCCCCCGTTGGTGTTCACGCTCGGTTCGTTCGCGGTGCATGCCCCCGGCAATTTCTACGCCGAGGCGGCGGCGGCGGCGCGCGCGCTCGGTCAGCGCGCGGTGCTTCTCACCGGTCCCGGCAGCACGATACGGTCAGACGACCAGATCCTGGTACGTGCCTATGCCCCGCATTCGGCGCTGTTTCGCCATGCATCGGCGATCATTCATCATGGCGGGATCGGCACGGTGGGTCAGGCGCTGCGCGCGGGGAAGCCACAGCTCGTGGTGCCGCACATGGGCGACCAATCGGACAATGCCGAGCGGATCAGAAGGATGGGGCTTGGCCGGGTGCTAAGGGCACGCCGCTTTACCGCGAAACGCGCAGTGCCCCGTATCGCCTCTCTGATCGATCCTACACGCCAATACATCGTCGAAGCATCGCGGATCGGCGCGATCGTAGCCGCTGAAGATGGCGCGCGCGATGCCGCTCTGGCGATTGTTCGAGCGATTGCCGACAAGTCAGCTACAACCGCCTGACCCGGTTTGGGCGCCATTTGCCGCCAATCCGATACTTTCGAAGCCAGCGGCGGGAACTTTCTGCCGCTGCCAGGGAACAACGATCGCCGCCCGACCGTTCGACGTTTTCGCGGCATAAGGTATCGGCATCGTGTCATTGCAGTTGCTTGCCTGCGCGGTGGGCATACATCACCGTGACCCGGACAGTTCCCGGGCCGAGGATGGTCGCTATGTCGGCGAATGCGCCGGCTGCGGGCGACCAATGGTATGGACCTTGTCGGGTTGGAAGCTGGATCGGAAACCCGCCGCCCCACGCGCCACCAATACCTAGAACCTGCAGACACCGGCCATCGACATGCCTTCCCCATTGCGGTCGGTCGCGCGACGCGGTTAAGCCGCTGTCGATGGACATCGTTGCGGGCATCTCACAATCGTTTCTCGGCCAGCCCTGGCGCTGGCGCGCGCTCGCCGCGGACGTGCGCGATCCCGGTTTCCGGCCTGACGACCTGGTGACGCAATTGCTCCTCGCGCGCGGTGTCGAGCGCGACGCGATCGAGGCCAACCGGGCGCCGAGCATCCGCGGCTTCATGCCCGACCCTTCCATCTTCAACGACATGGACAAGGCTGCGCGGCGGCTTGCCCTGGCCGTCGAGTCCGGAGAGCAGGTCACCGTCTTTGGCGACTATGACGTCGACGGTGCGACGTCGGCGGCGTTGATGATCCGGCTGCTGCGCGATCTCGGCCTGCGGCCACAGGCCTATATTCCGGACCGGTTGATGGAAGGATATGGCCCGTCTGGCGAAGCGCTGGTCCGGTTGGCCGCCGGCGGGACGAATCTGATCGTCACGGTCGATTGCGGCGCGCAGGCGTTCGAGGCGCTGGACATGGCGCGCGAGGCCGGGGTCGATGTCATCGTCGTCGATCACCACAAATGCGCCGCCGCCCTGCCCCATGCCCATGCGTTGGTGAATCCCAATCGGCTGGACGAAGGCGACGGCGCGGCGCATGGCCACCTTGCCGCGGTCGGCGTAGCGTTTCTGCTGGGGGCAGCGTTGCTGCGCGAATTGCGCACGCGCGGCTTCTTCTCGACGCGCCCCGAACCGAAACTGCTCGACCTGCTCGATCTGGTCGCGCTCGGCACCGTCGCCGATGTCGCACAATTGAAGGGGCTCAACCGCGCGTTCGTCGCGCAAGGGCTCAAGGTCATGGCACAGCGCCGCAATATCGGGCTCGCGGCACTGGTCGAGGCGTCGCGGCTGACCCGCGCCCCGACGTGCAGCGATCTCGGCTTCGCGCTGGGCCCACGGATCAATGCCGGCGGCCGCGTCGGGCGCGCCGACCTGGGCGTCAGGCTGCTCACCACCGAGGACCGCGACGAGGCGCGCAGCATCGCCGCCGAGCTCGACCGCCTGAACGAGGAACGCCGCGCGATCGAAGCGCTGGTGCAGGAGCAGGCCGAGATGCTCCCGCACGGCAGCGCGGTCGCCGTCGTCTCGGGCCGGGGGTGGCATCCCGGCGTGATCGGCATCGTCGCCGGGCGGCTCAAGGAAAAACTCGGCATTCCGGTCATCGTGATCGCGGTCGACGAGGCCGGTACCGGCAAGGGATCGGGCCGCTCGATCACCGGCGTCGACCTCGGCGCCGCGGTACTGGCAGCCAAGGAACTCGGCATGCTGGTCGCCGGGGGCGGACACGCCATGGCGGCGGGGCTGACGATCGAGGCCGATCGGATCCCCGAATTCGCAGCGTTCCTCGACGAGCGCCTCGCCGCCAATGTCGCGCGCGCGCGGGAAGACCGCGCGCTGCTGGTCGACGCTCTGCTCGCCCCGGGGGGCGTCACCCCGAATCTGTGCGAAACGATGGAGGCCGGCGGGCCCTATGGCATGGGTTGGCCGGCACCGCGCGTGGCGGCGGGACCGTTCAGGATCGTCAAGGTCGACATCGTCGGCAACGGCCATGTCCGCGCGATCGTCGCGGGCGACGACGGCCGGAGCCTGAAGGCCATGGCGTTCCGCGCGGCCGACACGCCGCTCGGACAGACGCTGTTGCAGGCACCGCGCGATCGCAAATTGTGGCTGGCGGGCCGGCCAAAGGTGGACGACTGGTCATCACGACCAGCGGCCGAGCTTCACCTGGACGATGCCGCCTGGGCGGATTGAACGGTCGATTGCCGACGGAAAGCGGGAAGTCGCGGTCGCTTCCGTCTCGCTGGTGACCCCTACGGGACTCGAACCCGTGTTTCAGCCGTGAAAGGGCCGCGTCCTAACCACTAGACGAAGGGGCCGTACGCAACGGCGCGGGGGAGCGGTTAGGGAAACGGAATCGATCGGTCAAGCGCTGTGGTCGCCACGCGCGATATTTCGCCGGTCGTCCGATCAATCCACGCGGCGCGCGAGTTCCTGGTTGATCCCCAGGGCGATCAGCGTGCCCAACGCACCCGACAGGAGATAGGCGCCGGCCGCGAGCAACCCGAAATTGGTCGCGAGCAACAGCGCCGCCAAGGGCGCGAATCCCGCCCCGAACAGCCATGCCAGGTCCGACGTCAGCGCGGATCCGGTGTAGCGTGACTGGGTCGAAAAGGTCGACGCCACCGCCCCGGACGACTGGCCGAACGCCAGCCCGAGCAGGATGAAGCCCAGGATCATGAAGGCCCCGGCCCCGACCTCGCCCAAGTTCAGAAGCTGTGGCGCGAACCCGCTGTAAACTGCTATCCCGGCAGCGGAAAAGCCAAGCAACGAACGCCGCCCGACGCGATCAGCGATCAGTCCCGACGCGACGATCGCCGCAACGCACACCATTGCGCCCAGGATTTCCACCATCAGGAAACGCGCAGCGACTTCGTGGGTGAACAGGATCACCCAGGATAATGGAAACACCGTGACCATGTGGAACAAGGCGAAGCTGGCAAGCGGCGCGAACGCCCCGATCACGATCTTCAGCCCGTCGCTCCGCATGGTCTCCCGCACCCGCGAGGGCTGCAGGTCCTTGCTCTCGAACAATGCCGTGTATCCCGGCGAGATCGCGATGCGCAGACGGGCGAACAGCGCCACGACGTTGAGCGCGAAGGCGACGAAGAATGGATAACGCCAGCCCCAGGAAAGGAAATCCTCGCTCGTCAGGTTGGTGAGGAAATAGGCGAAGAGTCCGCTCGCCACGATCAAGCCGAGCGGTGCGCCGAGCTGCGGGATCATCGCATACCAGCCGCGGCGATTTTCCGGTGCATTGAGCGCGAGTAGCGAGGCCAGACCGTCCCACGCCCCACCCAGTGCGATGCCCTGACCGATACGAAAAACGCAGAGCAGCAGCGCCGACAGCGCGCCGACTTCCGCATAGGTCGGCAGGAAGGCGACCGCGACGGTCGAGGTGCCGAGCAGGAACAGGGCGATGATCAGCTTCGTTCCCCGGCCATAATGCCGGTCGACGGCCAGGAAGATGAGCGACCCGATCGGCCGCGCGATGAAGGCAAGCGCGAAAATCGCGAACGACCAGAGCGTCGCGGGAAGCGGCGCCAGATAGGAGAACACGATATGCGGGAACACGATCACCGAGGCGATGGCATAGACGAAGAAATCGAAGAATTCGGACGTGCGCCCGATGATCACGCCGATCGCGATCTCGCTCGGTTCGACTTCGTTGCCATGAACGCCGTCCGGAACGCCCGAAGCCGATCCATTGCCGTTCGACGTGACGATCTTCGTCATAAACGTCCGATCTTGCCCTTCGCCTCTTTCCCGCGCCGCGCGCGGGGGTGCCTGCATAACGATTGGCAGGGCGATTAGCCCATCATACCCGGAAGCGTGTATAGGACAAAATGTCCTATCGTCGCCGTGGAGTGCGGGAGACTAGGTCGCGCGCATGTTCAACCACACCATCCGAGTCGGTACGCTCAGGGCGGCAACGCTGCCGATCGCCCTTGGGGTGCTTGGCGGCTGCAATATGGAAGTGCTCCATCCCGCGGGCGACGTCGCGGCCCAGCAGGCACACATCCTGGCGGTATCGACTGGGCTGATGCTGTTGATCGTCGTGCCGGTGATGGTGACGACGGTGCTGTTCGCCTGGCGATACCGGCAATCGAACAAGGACGCGCTATACCAGCCGGACTGGCACCATTCGACGATGCTCGAACTGGTGATCTGGTCGGCGCCGCTGCTCATCATCATCGCGGTCGGCGCTATCACGTGGATCAGCACGCACACGCTAGACCCCTATCGCCGGCTCGGCCGCATTGCCGAGGGCAAGCCGCTCGCCGCCAACGCCAAGCCGCTCGACATCCAGGTCGTCGCGCTCGACTGGAAATGGCTGTTCATCTACCCCGAACAAGGCATCGCCACGGTCAACGAGGTGGCGGTCCCAATCAATCGAGAGGTGCGCTTCAGCCTGACCGCCGGCTCGGTGATGAATTCGTTCTACGTCCCAGCGCTCGCAGGACAAATCTACGCGATGCCCGGAATGGAAACGAAGCTTCATGGCGTCCTCAACCGCGCCGGCAGCTTCGAAGGCTTTTCCGCCAATTACAGCGGCGCCGGTTTCTCGGGCATGCGATTCAGGATGATCGGGATGGACGATGCCGGATTCAATTCCTGGATCGCCACGCGGAAAAGCACGGGCAAGGTGCTGGATTCAAAAGCGTACCTAGTCTTCCAGCGCCCCAGTCAGAACGTCCGGCCGGGATACTGGTCCGCGGTCGACCCCGATCTCTTCCGCCGCATTACCGAACGATGCGTCGACCCCGGCACGCCCTGCATGAGCGACATCATGCGCAAGGATCGCGGGGGCGACGACATGCCCGGCATGCGTATGGACACGCCACCGAAGAACCTGCCGCGGCCCGCGCCCGGCCAGCCGCCGCATCCGCCCCACCCCATCACGCCCGCTACGCCGCGCCCATAATCGAGCCGATTCATGACCATTGACCTACCCAAGGCGATCTTCGGCCGATTCACGCTCGACGCGCTGCCGCTCCACGAACCCATCGTGGTCGGCACGTTCGCCGTCGTCGCATTGCTGGGCGGCGCGCTGGTCGCGGCGCTGACCTACTATAAATGCTGGTCCTATCTGTGGCGGGAATGGTTCACGAGCGTCGATCACAAGAGGATCGGCGTAATGTACATGATTCTCGGCCTCATCATGCTGCTGCGCGGCTTTTCCGACGCGATCATGATGCGCCTGCAGCAAGCCATGGCGTTCGGCGCCAACGACGGATACCTCCCGGCGCACCATTATGACCAGGTGTTCACCGCACACGGCGTGATCATGATCTTCTTCGTGGCGATGCCGTTCGTCACGGGGCTGATGAACTTCGTCGTCCCGATGCAGATCGGGGCGCGCGACGTGTCTTTCCCGTTCCTCAACAATTTCAGCTTCTGGATGACCGCGATGGGTGCGGCCATCGTGATGATGAGTCTGTTCGTCGGCGAGTTCGCCAAGACCGGCTGGCTCGCCATGGCACCCCTGTCGGAGAACGAGTATTCGCCCGGGGTCGGAGTCGATTACTATATCTGGGCGCTGCAGATCGCTGGTGTCGGGACGTTGCTGTCCGGCATCAACCTCATCTGCACGATCGTGAAGCTGCGCGCGCCGGGCATGACGATGATGAAGATGCCCGTCTTCACCTGGACATCCTTGTGCACCAACATCCTGATCGTGGCGGCCTTCCCGGTGCTGACCGTGGTGCTCGCTCTGCTCGGCCTCGACCGTTACCTCGGCACCCATTTCTTCACGAACAGCATGGGTGGCAACTACATGATGTACGTGAACATGATCTGGATCTGGGGTCACCCGGAAGTCTATATTCTGATCCTGCCCGCGTTCGGCGTGTTCTCCGAAGTCACCGCCACCTTCTGCGGCAAGCGACTGTTCGGTTATACGTCGATGGTATACGCGACCGTCGTCATCACGATCCTCTCCTATCTGGTGTGGCTGCACCACTTCTTCACGATGGGATCGGGTGCTAGCGTCAACAGCTTCTTCGGCATCACGACGATGATCATCTCGATCCCGACGGGCGCCAAGATCTTCAACTGGCTGTTCACGATGTATCGCGGGCGCATCCGCTTCGAGTTGCCGATGATGTGGACGGTCGCGTTCATGCTGACCTTCACCGTCGGCGGCATGACCGGGGTGATGCTCGCGGTGCCGCCGGCCGATTTCGTGCTGCACAACTCGCTGTTCCTCGTCGCGCACTTCCACAACGTCATCATCGGCGGCGTCGTGTTCGGCATGTTCGCCGGCATCACCTACTGGTTCCCGAAGGCGTTCGGCTTCAGGCTCGACCCGTTCTGGGGGAAGGTCAGCTTCTGGTTCTGGGTGTCGGGCTATTGGTTCGCCTTCACCCCGCTCTATGTACTGGGGCTGATGGGCGTGACGCGACGCCTACGTCATTTCGACGACCCCAGCCTGCAGATCTGGTTCCTGATCGCGGCGTTCGGCGCGCTGCTGGTCGCGATCGGTATCGCCGCCCAACTGATCCAATTCTATGTCAGCTTCCGCGACCGCGAGCGGTTGAAGGACACGACCGGCGACCCCTGGGGCGGCCGCACGCTCGAATGGTCGACGAGCTCGCCGCCGCCCGCCTACAATTTCGCTTTCACGCCCGTGATCCGCGATCTCGATGCATGGCAGGACATGAAGGATCACGGCTTCCAGCGCCCCACCCGCGGCTTCCGCCCGATCCTGATGCCCAGGAACACCCCCGCCGGGCTCATCCTGGCCATGTTGGCCGCGGTGTGCGGCGTCGCGCTGATCTGGTGGGTCTGGTGGCTGGCGGCGCTGAGCTTCGTCTCGCTGATTGGCTACGCGATCCATCACACGTTCAATTATGACCGCGAATTCCACATTCCGGCCGAAGACGTGACGGCGGCGGAAGATACCCGTACGCGCCAACTCGCGCTGGCAGGAGCCTGAGCCATGGCCGACGCACAGACCACGACCGACGCCCAGGGCAATCCGATCTTCCTGGTGCTAGACGAGCACGATCACGAAGCGGGCGGCAGCACGATGCTGGGCTTCTGGATCTATCTGATGAGCGACTGCCTCGTCTTCGCGATGCTGTTCGCCTGCTTCGGGGTATTCGGTACGAGCTATGCCGGCGGGCCGAAACCGTCCGAAATCTTCGAACTGCCGCTGGTCGCGCTGAACACCTCGATGCTGCTGCTGTCGTCGATCACCTATGGCTTCGCCGTGTTGGCGATGGACGACGACCGCAAGACCGCCATGCTGACATGGCTGGCGATCACCGCTCTGTTCGGCCTGGCGTTCGTCGGCATCGAGCTCACCGAATTCGCCAAGCTGATCGCCGAAGGTGCAACGCCCGAGCGCAGCGCGTTCCTGTCGTCCTTTTTCACCCTGGTCAGCACGCACGGACTGCACGTCAGCGTCGGCATCATCTGGCTCGTCACGCTGATGGTGCAGGTAGGACGGCACGGGCTCACCAATGCCAATCGCCGCCGGATCTTTTGCCTGTCGATGTTCTGGCACTTCCTCGACGTCATCTGGATCGGCGTCTTCACCTTCGTCTATCTGCTGGGAGTGCTGCGATGAGCGGCGACACGCACGGCCACGCACAGGGTCACGGGCACGCGCCCGCACACGGATCGCGTAAGACCTATTTGATCGGCTTCGGCCTGTCGGTCGTGCTGACCGCCATCCCGTTCTGGCTGGTGATGAGCGGCGCGCTCGGCAATCCGCAAGCGACCGCCTACACGATCATGGCGTTCGCGCTGGCGCAGGTGCTGGTCCACATGGTCTGCTTCCTGCACCTCAATACACGGTCGGAAAGCGGCTGGACGATGATGGCGCTGATCTTCACCGTGGTGATGGTCGCGATCGCGCTGATCGGGTCGCTATGGGTCATGTATCACATGAACGCCAACATGATGCCCGGCATGATCAGCGACGCGGCGGGGATGTGACCAACCGCAGGCCGGCGTTGATCGCTATCGCGCTGCCGGTCATCGCGGCGCTGATCGGTCTCGGCGTCTGGCAATTGCAGCGGCGGACATGGAAGCTGGCGCTGATCGAGCAGGTCGACCACCGCCTCGCTGCCGCGCCGGTCGGCGTACCGGGGCCCGCCGAATGGCCGCATATCGACGCCGACGCCGCCTATACCCGGGTCGTGGCGACCGGGCATTGGGACCGGGGAACCGACAGTTACGTCCAGGCCGTGACCGATATCGGGCCCGGTTATTGGGTGATGACGCCGTTCGTCAGCGACCGCGGCTTCACGTTGCTGGTCAACCGCGGTTTCGTGCCGACCGCGGAGCGCGGCACAGCCCCGCCTCCGCCCGAGTCGCAAAACCGGATTTCGGGGCTGTTGCGCGTGAGCGAACCCAAAGGTGGCTTCCTCCGCAGTAACGATCCCGGTGCGGACCGCTGGTATTCGCGCGACGTTCCCGCAATTGCCGCCAGACGTGGCCTGGGAAAGGTCGCGCCCTATTTTGTCGATGCCGACCGCGTGACGTGGCCTGCATTCCCGCGCGGCGGACTGACCGTGATCCGTTTCCCCAACAACCACCTCCAATACGCGCTGACCTGGTTCGCCATGGCAGCGTTGCTGGCAGCCGCGATTGCCCGGATGGCTCTGACGGGCGACACCAAGTAAGCACGCTTCATGATCGCAACGCCGCCTTCCTGGTTGGTCCGCAGCGCGCGGCGCGCGCCCGACGATGCCGGCGCGCGCAACATGCTGTTGCTGACCCAGTTCCGCTGGATGGCGATCGCCGGACAGTTCGTCACGATCCTGTTCGCCTATGGATGGATCGGCGTGGAGCTGCCGCTCGCGCCGATGGCCACCATTCTGATCGGCCTCGCATTGCTCAACATCGTTACGCTCGTCGTGCTGCGCCGGCGCCGGCGCGTGGCCAATTACGAATTGTTCGCGGCCTTGCTGGTCGATTGGGCGGCGCTGACCGCCCAACTTTACCTGAGCGGCGGCACGACCAATCCGTTCGCGCCGATCGGTCTGCTCCAGGTGGTGCTTGGCGCCGTCCTGCTCGAAGCCTGGTCCAGTTGGGCCTTGGTCGTGCTGCATAGCGCCGCCTTCGGTGTCCTTGCCCTTATCCACGAGCCGCTCGACCTGCCGCCACCTTATGCCAGCCAGATCTCGCCGGCGCACATCTTCGCCAGCTGGATCAACTTCATGCTCGCGGCGATCCTGGTCGTCCTGTTCGTGACGCGGATCGGCCGCAATCTGCGCGTCCGCGACCGCCGCCTCGCCGAAATGCGCCAGCGCGAGGCGGAGGAGGATCACATCGTCCGCATGGGACTGCTCGCGTCGGGCGCGGCGCACGAGCTCGGCACCCCGCTTGCATCGATGTCCGTGATCCTGGGCGACTGGGCGAAAGAGGAGCGCTTCAACGCCGATCCCGCATTGGGCGAGGAGATTGCGGAGATGCGCGCCGCGGTCGCGCGCTGCAAGACGATCGTTGGCGGCATCCTCTACGCCTCGGGCGAGATGCGCAGCGAGACGGTCGAACGCACCACCATCGGTGCCTTCCTGCGCGAGGTGGCGCACGGCTGGGATGCGCAGCGCCCGGGTTTGCTGACCCTGATCGACCGGGTCGACGGCACGATCCGGATCGCCGCCGACCGCACCTTGGCCCAGGTCATCGGCAACCTGCTGGATAATGCTGCGGAGGCTGGTGCATCGCGTATCACGCTCGGCGCGCAAGCGACCGAGGACGACTTGTTGATCGAGGTGAGCGACGACGGCCCGGGCTTCGACGCGGCGATGCTGGCGACACTTGGCAAGCCGTACGCTTCTACTCGCGATCGCCAGGGCGCGGGGCTCGGACTGTTCCTGGCGGTCAACGTGATGCGCAAGCTCGGCGGCTCGGTATCGGCCGCCAATGGCGAACGCGGCGGTGCGATCGTCGTGCTGACCATCCCGCTCGACGCCGTGGAGCTCGACGATGACGATTGAGCGGCGGCTGCTGATCGTCGAGGACGACGACGGGTTCGCGCGCACGCTCACGCGATCGTTCGAACGCCGCGGTTATGTCGTGCGCGCCCTGGCATCCCCCGACGGCCTCGAAGCGGCGGTGGCGGAATTCAGGCCGGGCTTTGCCGTCGTCGACCTGCGGCTCGGCCACGCGTCGGGCCTGGCCTGCGTCGAGACGCTGCACCGGCTCGACGCCACGACCCGGATCGTCGTGCTGACCGGGTTCGCCAGCATCGCCACCGCGGTGGAAGCGATCAAATTGGGCGCCACCAATTATCTCACCAAGCCGTCGGACACCGACGATATCGAACGCGCTTTCGCTGCGGTTGCCGGCAATGCGGAAACCGATCTGTCGACGCGCCCGACCTCGATCAAGACCATGGAATGGGAACGCATTCATCAGACGCTCGAGGAAACGGGGTTCAACATCTCCGAAACCGCCCGACGCCTCGGCATGCATCGCCGCACGCTGGCGCGGAAGCTCGCGAAGAGGCACGTATAGGCACGATGATCGGCCTCCGTTCCGCCATCGCGCGTCAGGTGCGCGGCCTGCTGTCCGACCCCGCCAATCCGCCGATCCAGCGCGCGTTCGACGGCAGCGGGCTGTTCGCGCCCGATTCGGTCGCGTGGCGTGTGCATATCGACGTCACCGGCATGATGGTGGGAGGCATCGCCGCCTTGATGCTGCAAATGCTCCATCCGCGCGTGCTCGCCGGCGTCTGGGATCATTCGAATTTTCGCGACGACATGAACGCGCGGCTCAGGGGAACCGCACGGTTCATTGCCCAGACCACGTTCGAGACGCGCGCCGCCGCCGAGGCGCAGATCGCGCGGGTACGGCACATCCACGATGCGGTGTCCGGCACATTGCCCGACGGCACCCCCTATCGCGCCAGCGATCCGCATCTGCTGGCCTGGGTCCATGTCGCCGAGGTGTCGAGCTTCCTCGCCGGCTGGATCAACTATGGCGAGCCGGGAATGAGCACGGCGGACCAGGACCGTTATTATGCCGAGGTCGCGCAGATCGGCGAGATGCTCGGTGCCGATCCCGTCCCGCGCAACCGGGCCGAGGCCGACACGATCGTCCGCGACTTCCTGCCAGAATTGCGGGCGGACGAGCGCAGCGCCGACGTGCTCGACGTCCTGCTCCACCAGCCGCCGCCCAGCCTGATGCTGGCGCCGTTCCAGGCGATGACGATGCGCGCGGCGATCGACCTGCTGCCCGATTGGGCGCTGCGGATGCACGGCCTTCACCGTCCCGCTGTCAGCCGCCCTGCAATCCATGCCGGCACACGGGGTGTGGCCGAGGTGGTGCGCTGGGCGCTACGCGATTGACGCGCGCCGTCGGGCGTAGAGCAAATAGATCGCCAGGCCGATTCCGTTCCAGACGAAAAACGAAATCTGGGTGATGCTCTGCAGGCTGGTGAAGAGGTAGAGGCACCCCAGGATCGCGATCGGCGCGACGAGCCACGCCCATGGCGTCCGGAACGGCCGCTTTGCCGTTGGATCGCGCCGCCGCGATACCAGCACGCAGACCGCGACCGCGATGAACGCGCACAAGGTGCCGGCATTGGCGAGGCTGGCGATCACATCGAGCGGAACCAATGCGGCAAGGATCGACACCAGCACGGCGGTGACCGCGGTGATCCTCGCCGGTGTTCCGCGGCTTGACACCGCTGCCAGCCTCGCCGGCAGGAACCCGTCACGCGCCATCACCAGGAAGATGCGGCTCTGACCATAGAGGAAGCCGAGAATTACCGTCGGCAGCGCGATCGCGGCGGCGGCCGCGACGATGGTCGCCACACCGCCTTGCCCTATTCCGCGCAGGATCAGCGCCAGCGGTTCGGGACTGTTCGAGAATTTCGAATAATGGAGCGCGCCCACCGCCGTCGCGGCGACGATCATATAGATTACGGTGCAGGCCAGCATCGACCCGACGATGCCGATCGCCAGGTCGCGCTCGGGCCGCTTGGCCTCCTCGGCCGCGGTCGAGATCGCGTCGAAGCCGTAAAAGGCGAAGAAGATAATGGCGGCGGCACCCATCATGCCGAACTTCACGCCGCCGGCACCGGGCGTGCTGCCGTAGCCCAGCGGCGCGAACGGATGAAGGTTCGCCGCATCGAAATGCGGCAGCGCGACCGCGACGAACAGCGCCAGCGTCACCAGCTTGAGCACCACCAATGCCGAGTTGATCCGCGCGCTTTCCCGAGTCCCGAGCATCAACAGGCCGGCAACGACCGCGATGATGAAGATGGCAGGCACGTTGATTCCGGGTGTGGCGAGATGGAGCGTGCCGTCGGCGAGCGTACCCGTCAGGCTCGGCCCGTGCGTCAGATAGTCGGGCAGCACGATCCCCAGCCCCTTGAGGAACCCGACCGCATAGCCCGACCAGCCGACCGCGACGGTCGCCACCACCAACGAATATTCGAGGATCAGCGACCACCCGACCACCCAGGCGATCACCTCGCCCAGCGTGGCATAGCTGTAGGTATAGGCGCTCCCCGAGGCCGGGATCATCGTCGCCATTTCGGCATAGCAAAGTGCCGCCGCCGCGCAGATTACGCCGGCCACCGCGAAGCTCAGCAATACTGCCGGCCCGGCGCGATCGGCGCCGACCCCGATCAGCGTCAGGATGCCGGTGCCGACAATCGCCCCGACGCCGAGCGCGACGAGGTGCGGCCAGGAAAGCGTCCGCGCGAGCTGGTGCTCGGGCGGGGTCTCGGTAATGGTCTTGCGACGAAACAGACTGGTCATGCGGCCCCTGGACTGGATTGTTTCGCGTGAGACTAACGGTTCATATCACCCATGCAACGGCGGCGATCAGCATCAACGCTATCTCGATGGCGAGCAATGCGACATTGAGTCGCCGCGACTTCGCGATCAGCAACAGGATCAACAACGGGATGTGAAGCAGGCCGGCCAGCATCGCGACCCACCCGAAGGCGCCCGCCTGGGTATCGCCCTTGGTCGGCAATCCCATCGCACTGGTGATCACGGTCACCCCGATCAGGGCGATCGTCAGCCCGAGAACGCCGCCCAGCACCTGACGATTGTGGCGATCGTACCAGTCATCGAAATCGGGCCATTCGTCGGGGTCGTCGGGGAAGATGAGCGTCGAGATCAGGTAGTAGCTGCCGACGAAGGCGAGCACGACGAGCAACGTCGCGAGGTTGGCATGAAGGTGCTCGCGATGGGCGTATACCTGGTTCCAGAAAGTCGTCATGTCGATGAGCACGAACAGGCCGAGCAACGGCGTGAGCCAACCGACATGCGCCTTGCGCCGCATCTTGATCACACGCGCAAAACCGGCCAGCACTTCGGTCACGGCGAGCCCCAGGACGAGCCCGAACATGGCGAAGACGAGATCGAACCCTTGCAAGCGGATGCCCCCCTTTGCAGCCCGGGCCGGACGCTAGCGCGAGCATGGGCGGCACGCTACAGCCTCCATCAAGACAGGAGAACATGATGGACGCCACCCTCGATTTCGCGCTCGGCGAGACCGCCGACATGATCCGCGAAACGACCCAACGCTTTGCCGCGGACAAGATCGCCCCGCTCGCCGCCCGGATCGATGCGGAGGACTGGTTCCCCAAGGAACTCTGGCCGCAAATGGGTGAACTCGGGCTGCACGGCATCACCGTGGAAGAGGAATTTGGCGGTCTGGGGCTCGGCTATCTCGAGCATGTGATTGCCTGCGAGGAAGTCAGCCGCGCCTCGGCCTCGATCGGTCTGTCCTACGGCGCGCACTCCAACCTCTGCATCAACCAGCTCCGCCGCTGGGCAAGCCCCGAGCAGAAGGAGAAGTACCTGCCCAAGCTGATCTCGGGCGAGCATGTCGGCAGCCTGGCGATGTCCGAGGCCGGCGCCGGGTCCGACGTGGTCGGCATGAAGTTGCGCGCCGAGGAGGTGCAAGGCGGCTACGTGCTCAACGGTACCAAGTTCTGGATCACCAATGCGGCCTATGCCGACACCCTGGTCGTCTACGCCAAGACCGGCGAAGGCTCCCGCGGCATCACCACCTTCATCATCGAAAAGGACATGCCCGGCTTCTCGATCGGGCAGAAAATCGACAAGATGGGCATGCGCGGCTCTCCCACCGCCGAGTTGGTCTTCAACGATTGCGAAGTGCCCGAAGAGAATGTGATGGGGCCGCTCAACGGCGGCGTCGGCGTGCTGATGTCGGGGCTCGATTACGAGCGCACCGTGCTCGCCGGTATCCAGCTCGGTATCATGCAGGCCTGCCTGGATGTCGTCGTGCCCTATGTCCGCGAGCGCAAGCAGTTCGGCAAGGCGATCGGTACATTCCAGCTGATGCAGGCCAAGGTCGCCGACATGTACGTCGCGCTCAATTCGGCGCGCGCCTATGTCTATGCCGTCGCGCGCGCCTGCGACACCGGCAAGACCACGCGGTTCGATGCGGCCGGCGCGATCCTGCTGGCGAGCGAGAATGCGGTGAAGGTCAGCCTGGAAGCGATCCAGGCGCTGGGCGGAGCGGGCTATACCAAGGACTGGCCGGTCGAACGCTTCGCGCGTGACGCCAAGTTGCTCGACATCGGCGCGGGAACGAACGAAATCCGTCGCATGCTGATCGGGCGCGAACTGATCGGCGCAGGATCGTAGAGACGCGGGCAATGTGGCGGACGGCAGTACTCTATGCGCTGGGTCTGGCGGTCGCCGCGGTCGCGCTCGAGCAACTCAAGTTCCGCTATGCCGCCACCGAGATCTCGACCGACTTCTATGTCGGCCTGCTCGCGCTCGGCTTCACCGCGCTCGGCCTGTGGGCGGGCAATCGCCTGACCGCCGGGAAGCCCGCCACTACGTTCGAACGCAATGATGCCGCCATCGCCACCTTGGGCCTGACGCCGCGCGAATGCGAGATCCTCGACCTGCTCGCCTCCGGTCAGTCGAACAAGGAACTGGCGCGCACGCTCGGTGTGTCGCCCAACACGGTGAAGACGCACCTCGCCAATTTGTTCGCCAAACTCGGGGTGGATCGGCGCGTGAAAGCGATCGAGAAGGCACGGTTCCTGTCGGTCATCGAGTAGCCGTTCTTCTCCGTTCAGGGGAGGATTTGGGTCCTCACTCGTCCCATTTGGCGAAAATCACCCGTTCGGGCGATAGTGTCGCGGGGTGTGGGTGGCGATGACCTCGCCGTTCGCAACGAGGGGAACGGCCATGAATCCAATGCTTCGATATTCGCTCATCTATGGCGGCCTCGCCAGCACGGTGCTCGCCGCCTTTATCGCGGCGACCGCCTTCCTGAATCACAAGGTGCAATGGGTCGCGACCCTGGCTTTCGGCTATTCGGTCATGCTGGTCGCGATGAGCTTCATCTTCGTCGGGGTGAAGCGCTATCGCGACGTCGAGGGCGGCGGCGTGATCACCGTCGGGCGCGCGCTCGGTCTCGGCCTGCTCATCGCGCTGATCGCGACCATTGCCTATACGTTGATCTGGGAGCTGTACCTCGCGGCAACTCACTATCGTTTCATGGACGATTATGTCGCGTCGATACTCGCCAAGGCGCGCGCCAGCGGCAAGAGCGCGGCCGAGGTCGCCAGGATGACGACCGAACTCGACAGCATGCGCACGATGTACGCAAATCCGCTGATCCGGATGCCGATGACCGCGATGGAAGTCGCGCCGGTCGGCCTCGTGGTCGCGGTGGCATCGACCATTTTCTGCAACCCACGTTTCCTGCCGGCACGCGCGACGGTCAGAGCAGCTCGACCTTCGCCGTCACCGACAGGCCCGGCCTGAGCAGCGCCAGCGCGGCCTGGCCCGGATCGAGCCTGATCCGCACCCCGACGCGCTGGACGATTTTGGTGAAATTGCCCGACCCGGGTTCGAACGGCAGCAAGGTGAATTCGCTGCCCGATCCCGGCGCAAAGCTTTCGACGGTACCGGTCAGCGTCTCGCCCAGCGCATCGACATAGACTTTCGCTTTCTGCCCTTCCCGCATGCCGCGCGTCTGCGTCTCCTTGAAATTGGCGACGACGTAGAGCGCGCGCACCGGCACGACGGTGAAGACGCGGCTGCCGGGCTGGACATAGTCGCCGACCTGGACCTGGCGATTGCCGACGACACCGTCGATCGGAGCGACGATCACTGTATGCCCGCGGTCCTGTCGCGCCAGATCGAGCGCCGCCCTGGCCTTGAGCGCCGCGGCTTGAGCGGCCGCCAATTGCGCCGCCAGCACCGGGCGGCGAGCGCGGGTCACGTCGGCCTGCTCACTGGTTACACCCAGTTCGGCGCGCGACTTGTCGGCGGCCGACGCCGCGCTCACTGCGGTCGCCTTCACACGCTCGGCGTCGCGCCGGGTCGCAAAACCCTGTCCCAGCAAGGCGTCGTAGCGCACGCGATCGGCATTGGCGCGGACCAGTTCTGCATCCGCCGACGCGATCACGGTGCCGGCCGCACGAACCTGGGCGGACGCAAGCCGCTCGTCGGCGTCCAACGCCGCGAGCGATGCCCGGGCGGTCGCCACCCCGGCTTCGGCATCGGCCAGCGCCGCCTCGGCCGCCTGCACCTTGGCGTCATAATCCTGGGCATCGATCCGGACGAGCGGATCGCCGGCACGAACGACCTGGTTGTCCCTGACCAGCACCGCCGCGACGAGCCCGCCGACCTTGGGCGCCACGGCGCTCGAATCGGCATGAAGGTACGCGTTGTCGGTCGATTCGCTCGACCGCGGCGCCGTCAGCCACAGGATGCCCGCGATCGCCACGGCAACGGCGACCAGCCCCATGACCAGAGCGTTGCGCGGCACCCTGAGGCGGCGCCGCGCGGTGATCTCGGTTCCGGCGGCGGCATCGGCGGCGAAGGGAGCATTCATCGGGAGAGCACCAGCAAAGTGGAGGTGGCGGTCGCCATCACCCGGCCGTCGGCGTCGCGGATGTCGGCTTCGGCAAAGGCGACGCGGCGCCCCTTGTTGATCACGCGGCCCTCCGCGCGGACCGGTCCGGTCGTGTCGCTCATGCCGCGCAGATAGGAGACCTTGAGTTCGAGCGTCGTGAACCCCTGCCCCGGCTCCAGCATCGTATGGACGGCGATGCCGCAAGCGGAATCGAGCAGGGTTGCGGCATAGCCGCCATGGACGCCGCCCATCGGATTGTAGTGCATCTCGCCCGGCGTGCCCTCGAACACTGCCCGCCCGCGATCGGCCTCGACCAGCGCGAAGTCGAGCGTTCGCCCGATCGGCGGCTGGGCGTCGCGCGCGATCAGGTCGCGAACCTGCGCCAGGCCGTCGGGCGCGTCGATCACGTTACTCACTGGCCCCGCTCCAGTCCGTAGCGGCGGACCAGCGCGGCATGCGCATCGGCAAGGATCGCGTCCGACTGTGCCGGATCGGCCACCGCGCGCGACAGCGCCACCGCGCCGACCATCTGCGCCAGCATTGCCGAGCCTTCGGCATGCGGATCCTCGACCCCGATGCCGTCCAGCGCCTTGGCCAATCGGACGGTCAGCCCTTCGACTCCCTGGCCGAACCGGGCGCGCTGCGCGTCGCCCGAGCGTGCGAAATCGCCCGACAGCGTCGGCAGCGGGCATCCGCGATCGCGGCGGTCGCGATGCGCGGGACTGAGGTAAAAATTCATATAGCCGAGCAACGCGGCACGCGGATCGCCCGACTGCTCGACCTGTTCGGAACGCGCGCGCGCATCCTCGAACATGGTCCCGATCGCTTCGACGATCATCGCGTCCTTCGAATCGAAATGGGCGTAGAAACCGCCATGGGTCAGTCCGGCACGAGACATTACGCCCGCCACCGCCACCCCGTCGGGCCCCTTGGCGCGGATTTCGCGCGCGGCTTCCTTCAACACCCGCTCGCGCGTCGCGGCCTTGTGTTCGTTCGAATAGCGCACTTGAAGGCCTCCTTTATATGACGCATATAATATAAAAGCAGCCGGAGACAAGAACGTTGGCGTCGATACCATTCTCTTCCCAGGGATCGGCCCGCGCTCCGGCTGCACCGTTCGATCCCGCCGCTCTGTCCAGCCGTCAGAAATACCTGATCTTCGCGGTCATGGCGTTCGGCCAGTTCATGGCGCTGATCGACATCCAGATCGTCGCCGCCTCGCTCAACGAAGTGCAGGCCGGCCTGTCCGCCGGCCCCGACGAGATCAGCTGGGTCCAGACCGCCTATCTGATGGCCGAACTGGTGATGATCCCCTTTTCGGCCTTCCTGGCGCAGGCGCTGTCGACGCGCTGGCTGTTCGCGCTGTCGGCCGGGTTGTTCACGCTGTCGAGCATGGCCTGCGGTCTTGCCTGGAACATCGAGTCGATGATCGTCTCTCGCGCGGTGCAGGGGTTCGTTGGCGGCGCGATGATTCCGACGGTGTTCGCCACCGGCTATGTCCTGTTCGAAGGCAAGCAGCGCGCGATGATCCCGGCCATCCTGGGCATGGTATCGGTGCTCGCGCCGACCCTCGGGCCGACCGTCGGCGGCTGGATCACCGACGCGATGGGCTGGCGCTGGGTGTTCTTCATCAATGTCGCGCCGGGGGCGATGGTGACGATCCTGACGCTGTTGCTGGTCCGGGTCGACGCGCCGAATCTGGCCATGCTCAGGCGGATCGATTGGGTCCATCTCGCGGCGATGGCGGTCGCGCTGGCCGGTCTGGAATATGTGCTGGAGGAAGGCCCGAAGAACGACTGGTTCACCGACGTCCGGATCCAGATCGGCGCGTGGCTGTCGTTGGTCGCTTTCGCATTGTTCCTCGAACGCTCGTTCCGCTCGTCGGCCCCGATCGTCCGGTTGAGCCCATTCCGCAAGCCGACCTTCGCGTTCGCCTGCCTGTTCAATCTGGTGATCGGCTTCGGTCTCTATGCCGGCACCTACCTCATCCCGCTCTTCCTTGGCCGCGTACGCGGCTACAACGCGTCGGAGATCGGCAGCACCGTCGTCATCGCCGGGTGTGCACAATTGCTCGGCGTACCGATCGCCGCGAGCCTGTCGCAGCGTGTCGACCAGCGCATCGTCATCACCGTCGGCCTGTCGTTGTTCGCCGCGGGGCTGTGGCTGTTCTCCGCCATGACACCGGATTGGGGCTTTGCCGCCTTGTTCTGGCCGCAGGTGGTGCGCAGCTTCGCGGTGATGCTGTGCATCGTCCCCTCGGTCGGCCTGGCGCTCGGCAATTTCCAGGGGCCGGAGCTGCGCTATGCCTCCGGGCTGTTCAACCTGATGCGCAATGCCGGTGGCGCAGTCGGGATCGCCTTGGTCAACACCTGGCTGCAGGACAATACGCGTCTTCACGCGCTGCGGTTGAGCGAGGCGCTCGGCCAGTCGGCGCGCGCTGCGAACGAGATGGCGGCAACGCTGGCACACGGCCTGAGTGCGATGACACCCGATCCCGCCCGCGCGCTGTCGATGGCACAGAGCCTGATGGGTCGGATCGTCGGCCGCGAGGCGCTGACGCTCGCGTTCGACGATGTCTTCCGGCTGATGGCCTATCTGTTCCTGGCCGCGCTGGTGATGGTGCCGTTCTGCAAACCGCCCCGCATCGGCGCGGCACCACCGCCCGACGCGCACTAGACGGTGACAAACGACAGGCACGACCGGTAGTTGGCCTCATGCCGAATCGCGGGACTCGCAACGGATGGCCCACTATGATTGGCCATCACAAGGAGATTCGGATGCGCGCAATTGCGGTGCTTGTCTTGGTATCGGCCATTGTTACCGCCGCGCAGGGTCAGGAGCCGACCGACGCGCAGATGCAGCGAAAGCTCGAGCTGGCGCAGCGCTATGTGGTCCTCACGGGTAGGGAGCGTCGCATCGAATCGGCACTCGCCGCCCAGCTGAGGCTCACGTTCGACGGGTGCGCAGACGAGGGCTGCCGGATCGCGTTGGATCAAGACATCGCGACAGCAATCAGAGAGAGCGGAGCCGAACACGAAAAAGCCACCGTCAAACTGTTCGCATCGCGCCTGACGGAGGAAGAGCTTCGCGCAGCCATTTCGTTTGCACAATCACCTCAAGGCCAAGCGATTGTCGCTGCGGAAGATGAAATGAGCGGCGATCTCCAAACGATAGCGCGCACCTTTTCCACAGGCAGCTTTGGCGCAGTGCGCCTCTCGTTCTGCAAGGCACAGCCTGACGCCTGCGCTCGAGCGTTCAGTCGGTCCACTACGAAGATTTCCGACCGCCCGTAGGCAACCTGATCGATATTCGCCCGAAGGCCGGCGGCCGGCCAGCGCAATCCGGATCGCCCTTCACCGAAACGTCCAGCGGGGAATGTCGCCCGCCATGATCGTCCCCCCACGCCCCACCGGATAGCGATCGGGATCGGTGATCGCCGCCAGCGTGGCTCGATCGTCCGGGGCGACCGCCGCGATCGTTCGCGCACCGGCGGTCGTGCGCAGGATGACGACGCCGTGCTCCACGCTTCCGTCGCGCCGATAGAGGATGGTGGCCGTCTCCAGCGTCGCGCGTCCCGGCTCGGGATCGACCGTCGCTGGAATCGGACCGCGCCGCGCGTCGGCATCCGCCGCGACCGAATAATCGGTGGCCAGCGGATCGATCGGCGGGGAGGCCGACAACGACAGGGCGTGGTGCTTGGTGACGAACTCGCCCTGGCCATAGAGCAGCCCGGTGCCGCCACCTGCACGCAGGCGCCGCACCATCGCCGCGACGGCATGCAGCATATAGTCGTTGAGCGGGGCGCCGAAGAAGGTCAGCCCACCGGTCACCGTCGGCGTGCAATCCGCGCCCAGTCCCAACGCGCGCCGTGCCATCTTGGGAACGCACGGGAAGCAGCTGTAGAGTTCGACCGCGTCGAACGGCCGCTCCCCGGCGAGATCGCGCATGCGCGCCAACACCGCATCCTGGGCCGGGCTCCCCGCATAGGTGTCACGCGCCAGATAGTCGCGCGGTTCGTCCGCCGCCGCGCCGCCCGTTATGTGGATCATCGCCGTCGGGTCGATACCGGCCGCGCGTGCAGTCGCGACATTGGTGACGATCACCGCCGCCCCCTGGTTCACGGCCGGGTTGGCGACCATCAGCTTGGTATAGGGCCAGGCGATCAGCCGGTTGTCGGGCGTGACGACGGCGATCTCGTCGGCACCGTACGCGCGGCGCAGCCAACTCGACGGATTGGCGGTCGCGACGGCGGAATAGCGCGCCCACAGTGCGGCCGACTCGGCCTGCGCCTGGGCAGGCGTCTGCCCCCAGGCGTGCGCACTCGCCATGTCGTAGAACGGATAGACGTTCACCGGCAGCGACGCACCGAGCGCCACCGCCAGCGGGTGGAGATAGGTCGCACGCTCGATCCGACCCGGCACGTCATGGGCGAAGGCCGGCCAGGGCGGCATCCCCTTCCCCTTGCGGATCCGGTTCGCGCTGTGTTGCGCCTCCGCCCCCGCGACCAGGGCCACACGCGCCTCTCCACGTGCGATCGCGAGCGCCGCCTCGTGGATCAACTTGGTCGGCGTCTCGCCGCCGATCGCGGCATAGCTGGTCGATCGCGGCGCGATGCCGAGCCGTGGCGCCAGGTCGGCCGGCGGGTCGAGATACCGCCAACTGACCAGATTGACGACGTCGAGCCGGTCGACCGCGGTCAGCAGCCGTCCACCCGAATCCGCGTCGGCCCGGCGCGCGGCGAGCGCCATCAATCCGACGGGATCGAGAGCCTCGTCGAGCGCCGCCGGACGATCGACCGCCTCGCCGCATCCGACGATGACCGGCGTGCGATCGTCCGGCGTCATGCGCGCCTTACCAGACGTGGACGCGATCGGCCGGGGCGAGGTAGCGCTTGTCGCCGGGCTTGACCCCGAACGCGTCGTACCACGCATCGAGGTTGCGCACCGTCTCGATCCGGATCGCCGGGATCGCATGGACGTCGGTCGCGACACGCGCGCGGATCGCGCGATCGCGCATCTTGGTCCGCCAGCTCTGCGCGAACGCCAGAAAGAAGCGCTGGTCGCCGGTCAGGCCGTCGATCACCGGCGCCGGCTTGCCGCCGAGCGATGCGTGATAGGCCTCGTACGACGCGGTCAGTCCGGCGGTATCGGCGATATTCTCGCCGAGCTCCTGCTCGCCCTTGGCGAACAGGCCCGGCAGCACCTCGTACTTGTCATATTGCTCGGCAAGCGCCTTGCCCGACGCTTCGAAGCGCGCGAGGTCGGTCGGCGTCCACCAGTTGTGCAGCCGCCCGGTCGAATCGAAATCCGAGCCCAAATTGTCGAACGAGTGGCTGATCTCATGCCCGATCACCGCACCGATCGCGCCATAATTCGCCGCCGGGTCGAAAGTCGGATCGAAATAGGGCGTGTTGAGGATCGCCGCCGGGAAGTTGAGCGCATTCTGCAGCGGCAGGTTGACCGCGTTGACCGTCTGCGGCGTCATCCACCACTCGCCACGATCGGGCGTCTTGCCCAGCTTGCCGATCTGGTAACGATAATTGGCCAGCTTCGCGCGCAGCAGGTTGCCGACCGGATCGGTCGCGCTGACGGCATAATAGGGGCGCATCGGCCAGACGTCGGGATAGCCGACGCCGACCTTCAATACCGAGAGCTTCTTGCGCGCTTCGACCTTGGTTGCCGGTGCCATCCAATCGAGCGCAGCAATGCGTTTGTCGAACGCCGCGACGATATTCTTCACCATCGTCTGGATCGCCGCCTTGGACGATGCCGGGAAATACTTGCCGGCGTAGATCTTGCCGACCTCATAGCCGAGCGCGCCGTTGACCGCCGCGATCGAGCGCTTGTCGCGCGGCTGCTGCGCCGGGGTACCGGTCAGCTGCTTGCCGAAGAAATCGAACTTGGCGTCGTCGAACGCCTTGGGCAGCGCCGTGGCCACTTCGTTGATGCGATGGAACGTCAGCCAGTCCTGCCACGCCTGCATCGGCTCGCTGGCGACGAGCGCGGCGAGCTTGGTCGTCGTCTCGGGGTTCCAGACGATGAAATTCTGCTGCCGGGGCAGGCCCGCCGCGGTCCAATAGGCGTTCCAGTCGATCCCCGGCGCCTTCTTCGCGAAGTCGGCGCGCGTCCACGGATTGTTGCCCTTGTGCGCATCCTGCGCGGTGATGATGTCGGTGTCCGCCTGGGCGATCTTCATCTCCAGCGCGAACACGCGCGCCGCACGCGCCTTGGGATCGCTCATCCCGGCGAGCGCGAAGATCTTCTCCAGATAGTCCTTATAGCCGTCGCGAAGCTCAGCCATCTCCTTCTTGTCGGAGAGGTAATAGTCGCGGTCGGGCATGCCGATACCGCCCTGCATCAGATACGGCGTGTTGATCGTCGGCTTGTTGAGATCCTGGCCGACGAACAGGCCGAACAGATTGTCGTTGGAGGTGTAATTGTTGTTGTTGAACGGGTCGGTATCGGCCCGCATGTTGGCGCCGAGCATCGCCGACAATTGCGCCTTGGTCTTGAGCGCGGCGATCGGCGCGAGCAGCGGCTTCAGCGGTGCGGTGCCGCGCGCCTCGATCGCCGCAGTGCCGTCATAGGCGGCATAATAATCGGCGATGCGGCGCAGGTCGGTGCCGGCCTTGGCGTTCGCCTTGGCCGCATTCTGGATGATGTCCGCATTGCGCGCTTCCGCCACCTTGAACACGTCGAGCCCGACGCCGATCGACGAGCGGTCCGCCGGAATCTCGGCGGTCTTGAGCCACTCGCCATTGGCATAGGCGTTGAAGTTGTCGCCCGGCTTGACGCTGTGGTCGATCAGCGCCTGGTCCACGCCCGATTTGGTGCCCATCACGGCCTGAGCGAGTGCCGGACCCTGCCATAGAGAGACTCCGCCGGCGGTCGTGGCGAGCAACATGGCGGCGAGAATGGAGCGCTTCATCGGGAACCCTCTTTGTCTGGTGTATGACCCAGTGGCTACACCAACATGCCGATCGGTTCCAGCGCTTCCCAACATCCGTCCGGACGGCTAGGCAAGCGCGCATGAGCGCCCCCGTCCTCGATACCCGACTGTCCGCCGACAGCGAGCAATTCCGCGCCAATGCTGCGCACAATCGCGCGTTGGCCGACAAGCTGCGCGCCGATGTTGCGCAGGCCGCGCTGGGGGGCAGCGAGAAGAGCCGCGAACGGCACACATCGCGCGGCAAATTGCTCCCGCGCGACCGCGTCGAGCGGCTGCTCGATCCGGGCTCGCCGTTCCTCGAGATCGGGCAACTGGCGGCCTGCGATCTGTACGATAGTGAGGTGCCGGGCGCCGGCATGATCGCCGGGATCGGTCGCGTTTCCGGGCGCCAGGCGATGATCGTCTGCAACGACGCCACCGTGAAGGGCGGCACTTATTACCCGATGACGGTCAAGAAGCACCTCCGCGCGCAGGAGATCGCCGAACAGAACCGCCTGCCCTGCATCTATCTGGTCGATTCGGGCGGCGCCAACCTGCCGCACCAGGCCGAGGTGTTCCCCGACCGCGACCATTTCGGGCGGATCTTCTTCAATCAGGCCAATATGTCGGCCAAGGGCATCCCACAGATCGCCTGCGTGATGGGGAGCTGCACCGCCGGCGGCGCCTATGTCCCGGCCATGTCCGACGAGAGCGTGATCGTCCGCAACCAAGGCACGATCTTCCTTGCCGGGCCGCCTTTGGTCCAGGCCGCGACGGGCGAAGTGATCAGCGCCGAGGATCTCGGCGGCGGCGATCTCCATGCGCGCAAATCGGGCGTGGTCGACCATCTCGCCGAGAATGACGAGCATGCGCTGACCATCGTCCGCGACATCGTCTCGACGCTGCAGCCCAATCGCTCGCCGGACATCGAACTCCGCGAACCGCGCCCGCCCAGGTTTGACCCGCAGGACCTCTACGGCATCATCCCGCAGGATGTCCGCGCGCCGTATGACGTGCACGAGATCATCGCGCGGCTGGTCGACGGATCGGAGTTCAACGAGTTCAAGGCGCTCTATGGCAGCAGCCTGGTGTGCGGCTTCGCGCATATCTGGGGCATGCCGGTCGCGATCCTGGCGAATAACGGGGTCCTGTTCTCCGAAAGCGCGGTCAAGGGCGCTCATTTCATCGAACTCGCGTGCCAGCGCCGCATCCCGTTGCTGTTCCTCCAGAACATCTCGGGTTTCATGGTCGGCGGCAAGTACGAGGCCGAAGGCATTGCGAAACATGGCGCAAAGCTGGTCACCGCGGTCGCCACGGCGAGCGTGCCCAAGATCACCGTGCTGATCGGCGGCAGCTTCGGCGCGGGCAATTACGGCATGGCCGGCCGCGCCTACTCGCCACGCTTCCTGTTCACCTGGCCCAACAGCCGGATCAGCGTGATGGGCGGCGAACAGGCGGCGAGCGTGCTCGCGACTGTCCATCGCGACGCATCAAAATGGACGCCCGAGGAAACCGAAGCCTTCAAGCAACCGATCCGCGAGGATTATGAAGCGCAAGGGTCGCCCTGGCACGCCACCGCCCGTCTATGGGACGACGGCATCATCGACCCCGCGCAAACCCGCGACGTGCTTGGGTTGGCCTTCGCCGCAACGCTCAACGCTCCGATCCCGAAGACTCCGCGCTTCGGCGTGTTCCGGATGTGATGCAATCTTGACAGGCAGTCGGATTCTCTTGTGCGTTGCTGGATCACTGATCGCGGCATTCGCATCCTCGTCGGCTGCGCGGATTCCGAGCGCGATCGGGAATACCGAGAAAGCGCTGGTCGATCAGATGCGATGCGAGCGCGGGCCGAACAGTTCCCTCGCCATAAATGCTATGCTCAAAAATCGGCTGATCCGGTATGTTGCCGATGAGAGCGGAGTCTATTTATTTGTACCGACAGTCCCGCTGAAATTCCTCAGGCTGCCCGTGAGATATATGTCCGCCGCTTTAGACGAGGCTGCTTTTTCCGGAGTCCCGAGTTCCAAAATGGTCGGTACGGCACCCCCAAATTTTCTCGAGATCGACGTTGCCGCCACCAAAGGCGAATTGAAAAAGCGCGCGCTAAACGCTGGTCTGGCCGAAGTCCTTCCCGACCAAGGCAAGCGCGGCTTCGAGGTCGATTCATTGGGTCTGTATCTTGCGGGAAAGAATACCTCGACGATCTCCGCTATCGTGTGCGCCGACCGATGATGTTCCAATCGCCGGGCGCTGACCGCAGAGCCCAACAGTCCGATTCCAGCGACGCCATTCATCGGCGTGCGCTCAAGGAGATTCAATGCGTCTGACCGGCATAATTCGGACCGCCATCGCCGCGAGCGCTGTCTGCTTCGGCATCGCGCCAGCAACCTCAGCGACCGCGCTCGATCTGCGTCCGCTATCGGACAACGACAGGTCGCGGACCCAGGAGACGGGCTGCAATTTCTCGTTCGATGTCGGCAATCGGACTTACCTCTTCGCGATCGGCCACGACCTCATGGTCCGGACAGCCGCCGGCCTGAGCGTCTGCCACGTCGGGGACGGCGCCGTGACCAGCTTCACCGATGGCAAGCGCGCGATCATCTGTGGCGGGCGAAAGCTGATGCTGCGCCGGACCGGCCGCATCACCAGCAACGAGGCGAGTGACAGTGCCTCGTCGCCCTCGACCCTGACCGTTACCGCCGGCCGCGCCAGCCATGTGCTGCGCGGCATTGCCGGCACCGCCTGTTGAGAAGGACCCAAGGATGTTGATCGCGTTGCTGATGATGCTGGCCGCCGCGGACCAGAAGTCGACCGACAAGCTGCCCCCGGCCAATCCGCTCCCCATGCCGGTCAGCGAAGAGACGCAGGTGATGGTCCCGCTCAACGCCTGGTTCGCCGGGATCGATGCCGCCGATGCCAATGCGATCCGCGCGCAGTTGCGCATGGACGGTGGCGGCGGTGCGACCGTCGCGGCGACCAAGGCAGATGGCAGCAAGATCGTCCGCCACATGACCTGGGAGGAATATCTCGCCAATGTGAAGCCCGGCGAGCATCGCTATCATGAGCAGTTCACCGGCCAACCGGCGATCGAGATCGATGGCGATATCGCGATGGTCTGGGGCGAGTTCACGCTGTCGATCGACGGCAAGGTCGCGACCTGCGGCGTCGACCATTTCGACCTGGTCCGCGAGAACGGCAAATGGAAGGTCCAGAACGTGACCTGGTCGCAGCGCACGACGGAGTGTCCTGGCGCATGATCACGTCCCTCCTCATCGCCAATCGCGGCGAGATCGCCTGCCGTATCATCCGCACTGCGCGGGCGATGGGGATTCGCACCGTCGCGGTCTATTCGGATGCCGATGCGCGGGCGCTGCATGTCCGCCAGGCCGACGAAGCGGTGCATATCGGCCCCTCGCCCGCACGCGAAAGCTATCTGGTCGGCGAGAAGATCATCGCGGCGGCGAAGCAGACCGGAGCGGAGGCGATCCATCCCGGCTACGGCTTCCTGTCGGAGAACGCCGATTTCGCCCAGGCGGTGATCGATGCCGGGCTGGTCTGGGTCGGCCCGAAACCCGACAGCATCCGCGCGATGGGGCTGAAGGACGCCGCCAAGGCGCGGATGATCGCCGCCAACGTGCCGGTAACGCCGGGCTATCTCGGCGAGGATCAGTCGCTCGACCGGCTCCAGGCCGAGGCCGATGCGATCGGTTATCCAGTGCTGATCAAGGCGGTCGCCGGCGGCGGCGGCAAGGGCATGCGCCGGGTCGAGGCGTCGGGCGAATTCGCCGACGCGCTCGCCTCGTGCCAGCGCGAGGCGGCCTCGTCGTTCGGCGACGATCGCGTATTGCTTGAGAAATACATCCTCAGCCCGCGCCATATCGAGGTGCAGGTGTTCGGCGACACGCATGGCAACGTCGTCCATCTGTTCGAGCGCGATTGCTCGCTGCAGCGCCGCCACCAGAAGGTGATCGAGGAAGCCCCCGCCCCCGGCATGGACGACGCAACCCGCGCCGCGGTCTGCCAGGCCGCAGTCAACGCCGCGCGCGCGGTCGACTATGTCGGCGCCGGCACGATCGAGTTCATCGCGGATGCGAGCGAGGGCCTGCGCGCCGACCGCATCTGGTTCATGGAGATGAACACCCGCCTCCAGGTCGAGCATCCGGTGACCGAGGAGATCACCGGTCAGGATCTGGTCGAATGGCAATTGCGCGTCGCGTCGGGTGAAGAATTGCCGATGCGGCAGGAAGACCTCGCCATCAACGGCTGGGCGATGGAAGCGCGGCTCTACGCGGAGGACCCGGCCAGGGGCTTCCTGCCATCGATCGGGCGGCTCGAAGCGTTCGACCTTGGCGATACCGCGCGCGTCGACACCGGCGTCGAGCAGGGCGCCGATATCTCGCCCTTCTACGATCCGATGATCGCCAAGGTGATCGCCTGGGGCGAGGATCGCGAGGAGGCGCGCGAGAATCTCGCCGATGCCTTGTCCGATGCCATCGTCTGGCCGGTGCGCTCGAACGCGGGCTTCCTGGTCGAGGCGCTCGAACATCATGCCTTTGTGGAGGGCGAGGTCGATACCGGCCTGATCGCGCGCGAGGGCGATGCGCTGATGCCGCTCGCGCTGCCCTCCAGCGAGGCGCTGGCCGATGCCGCCGCTGCACTGATCGGCGATACGCCAATGTCGGGCTTCCGCCTCAATGCCTCGGCGCGGCGCAGCGGCACCTTCCTGCTCGACGGCAATGCGGTGACGATCGACTATGACGCGCCCGAACCCGGATCGGAAGCGGTCAACAGTCTGCTGATCGCCGAAGGCGGGCAGGTATGGCAGCTGACACCGTGGCGCGCGGCCGGCGGTGTGGCGGGCGCGGCCGGCGACGGCGCGATCCTGGCGCCGATGCCGGGCCGGGTGATCGCGGTCGACGTCGCCGCGGGCGAGACGGTGACCAAGGGCCAGAAGCTGCTCACGCTCGAGGCGATGAAGATGGAGCACGGCCTGACCGCGCCGTTCGACGGCATTGTGGCGGAGCTGAACGCAAGCGCGGGGACTCAGGTCCAGGTCGATGCGTTGCTGGTACGGGTCGAGAAGGCGGAGTGATGAAATCTTCCGTCATCCCGGCGAAGGCCGGGATCTCAGGCCGTAGCGCGAGCCGGCCAGCGGCCCCGGCCTTCGCCGGGGCGACGGGAGAAGCTCGATGACCGAACAGATCCGCGTCGACGTCGCCGACCGCATCCTGACGATCACGCTCGACCGACCGGCCGCGATGAACGCCTTCACCGCGCAGATGATGCGCGAGATGATCGCCGCATTCGACCGCGCCGATATGGATGACGAGGTCCGCGCAGTGATCGTTACCGGCAACGGCGACCGCGCCTTCTGCGCCGGCGCCGATCTCTCGGGTGGTGCCAAGACCTTCGACTATGGTGAGGGCAAGACCTGGTCCGACGCCGGATCGCCGGTCGGACCGGACGGCACGATCGATTGGGATCATGAAGGCATTCGCGACGGCGGCGGCATGCTGTCGTTGCGCATCTTCCAGTCGACCAAACCGGTGATCGGCGCGATCAACGGCGCGGCGGTCGGGATCGGCGCGACGATGACCCTGCCGATGGATTTCCGCCTCGCCGCCGCGAGTGGGCGGTTCGGCTTCGTGTTCGCGCGCCGCGGGATCGTGCCCGAGGCCGCGTCGAGCTGGTTCCTGCCGCGGCTGGTCGGCATCTCGACCGCGCTCGACTGGTGCTATTCGGGCCGCCTCGTGCCGGCCGCCGAAGCGAAGGAGGCCGGCCTGGTTCGTTCGGTTCACACGTCAGCGGACCTCCTCCCGGCAGCCCGCGAACTCGCCCGCCAGCTCACCGCCGAGTCCGCGCCCGTCTCGATCGCGCTGACGCGGCAGATGATGTGGCGGATGCTCGGGGCGCCCTCGCCGATCGACGCGCACCGGCTCGACAGCAGGCTGGTCTGGTCGCGCGGTGCCAGTGCCGACGCGCTGGAAGGCGTGGCCTCGTTCCTGGAAAAGCGCTCGGCTATCTATCCGGACAAGGTCTCGACCGACCTGCCGCATTTCTCGCCTTGGCTCGACCCGTTGAAGTGGCGCGACGCATGACGGCGCTCCGCTGTCGCGACGCGACCGCGGCCGATCTGCCGACGATCATCGCGATGCTCGCGGAGGAGCAGATCGGCGGCCGCAAGGACGATCCGGGCGAACCGCTCGATCCCGTCTATCTCGCCGCGTTCGAGGCGATCGACCGCGATCCGCGCCAGCGCCTGATCGTCGCCGAGCTCGACGGCGCGATCGTCGGCACGATGCAATTGAGCTGGCTCCCCGGCCTGCTCAACCGCGGCGCGGTGCGCGGGCAGGTCGAGGCGGTGCGGATCGCCGCCGACAAGCGCTCGCTCGGGCTGGGCGCGGCGATGATCGGCTGGGCGGTCGAGCGGTTCCGCGAGACCGGCTGCTTCATGGCGCAGCTCACGTCGAACAACGACCGCGCTGCGGCGCACCGCTTCTACGAACGGCTCGGCTGGAAGAAGAGCCATGCCGGGTTCAAGCTGGAACTGGGGTTTATCGACCTCAATTGATCCTCCCCCTGACGAGGGAGGATTGAAAACGGTCGACGCCCGACCTCTGGCAAGCCCGGTCGCCGTGAACTCGGTTGGCTGGGGCGAACCGACCCAGTAACAACAGTGCAACTGGGCCCCGGCCTTCGCCGGGGTGGGTGTTGCTGAGAGGCGATCGAATGCCGGGCAAATATTTCGACGAATGGCAGGTGGGCGAGACGATCGAGCATCCGCTGCACCGCACGGTGACCGAGACCGACAATCTGCTGTGGTCGACCATGACGCACAACCCGCAGCCGCTGCACCTTGATGCCGAGGCGGCCAAGGCGAGCGAGTTCGGCCGCATCCTGGTCAACGGCACCTTCACGTTCAGCCTGATGGTCGGGATCACCGTCGCGGAGACGACGATGGGCACGCTGGTCGCCAACCTGGGCTACGACAAATTGGTGATGCCCAAGCCGGTGTTCATCGGCGACACGCTGCACGCAACCAGCGAGGTGACCGAGCTGCGCGAGAGCAAATCGCGGCCCAATGCCGGGCTGGTGACATGGAAACACCGCATGCTCAACCAGCGCGACGAGGTAGTGTGCGAGTGTTTGCGAACGGCGCTGTTGCTGCGGAAAGCCTAGCGGATGCACGACCTGATCGGCGTCATCATCGAGAGCATCGCCGCCGGTCTGGACGGAGAGACGGGTCAGAATCGCGGCTGGCGGTACGTGATCGGATATTTTGCCTTATTCGGGATCGTCGTTACGCTCGTGCTCGTCTCCTTCAAATGACGCTTCGCCGATGCCGCTGACGATTAGCTATATCTCGCGACGCAGCGAAGCCCGCATGAAAGAATCAGCGACGTGAGCCGATCCGACCCACTGCTCGAGATTTGCTTCAGCGGGAAGGTCGTCCATTGGCGCGGTCCTGCCCCATTCCATTTCCTTGCCATCCCCGACGATCAGGTCGGTGAAGTACGCTGGGCGGCACGGATCGCGAGCTACGGTTGGGGATGCGTGCCGGTCGAAGCCAGTGCGAACCGACTCGGCTTCCGCACCGCGCTGTTCCCTAAGGACGGCGGCTATATGCTGCCGCTCAAGGCGGACGTGCGAAAGAAGCTCGGTATCGACCTGGGTGATGTCGTCGAGATCGTCATGCGGATCGACGCGCCGGGCTGAGTGCGCTTCAAACCGTAAAGCTCTCCCCGCACCCGCACGCGCCCTTGGCATTGGGGTTCTCGAACACGAAGCCTGCGGCGAAATCGTCCTCGACCCAGTCCATCGTCGAGCCGACCAGATAGAGCACCGACGCGCCATCGACGAAGAAAATACCGCCGGGGGTCTCGATCTTTTCGTCCATCGGGTTGGCGGCGGTCACGTAGTCGACCGAATAAGCCAGGCCCGAGCAGCCGCGGCGCGGGGTCGAGAGCTTGACGCCGATCGCACCCTCGGGCGCCTTCGACATCAATTCGGCGACGCGCGCTTCGGCGCGTTCGGTCAGTATCACGGCAGCGGGACGCTGCCTCAGGGTCGTCGTCATTCTTCTTCTCCTAGCCCCTCCCCTTCCGGGGAGGGGTTGGGGGTGGGGCTGAGTCTCCTGACCTTCGCCCCAACTCCCCCACCCCAACCCCTCGCCTGAAGGGGAGGGGCCGAGCCAATCACAGCATTCCCAATTCCAATTTCGCCTCGTCGGACATCTTCTGCGGGTCCCAGGGCGGATCCCAGACCAGGTTGACATCGGCGACCGCGATTCCCGGCACGCTGCCGACGCGCAATTCGACCTCTCCCGGCATCGATTCCGCGACCGGGCAATGCGGCGTGGTCAAGGTCATGGTGACGGCGGCATGGCCCTCGCCCGTCACCTCGACATTATAGATCAGCCCGAGGTCGTAGATGTTGACGGGGATTTCGGGGTCGTAGATTTCCTTGAGTGCGTCGATCACCGCCTCGTACAGCGCCCCGCCCGGCTCGCCGCCCGACAAGGGCTCGGGCTTCTGCGCCAGGAAGCCGGCGAGATAATCGCGCTTGCGCTCGAACGTTTCGGCCGACGCCTCGACGCGCGCCTTGGCCGGCGCCTCGACCGACGTTACTTCTTCCACTTCGATCTTCCGTTCTTCGTTCATCCGAAGATTCCTACCCAAAAATCCGCGTCACACGTTCGACCGCTTCGCCCAGCGCCTCGACATCGGCCATCGACGAATAGACCCCGAAGCTCGCCCTTGCCGTCGCCGGCACACCCAGCGCCTCCATCAGCGGCTGCGCGCAATGATGCCCGGCACGGATCGCCACCTTGCTCTCGTCCAAGATGGTGGCGACGTCGTGCGGATGCACCCCCTCGACGGCGAAGCTGACGATCCCGGCGGAATCCTCCGGCCCGAACAGCCGTACCGAATTGATCCTGCCCAACCGCTCCCGCGCCGCGGCCACCAGCGCCGCTTCGTGCGCATGGATGCGCTCCAGCCCGATCGCCTCGACATAATCGATCGCCGCGTGCAGCCCGACCACCCCGACGATATGCGGCGTCCCCGCCTCGAACCGGCCGGGCGCGGGCGCATAGGTCGTCTTCGCGAACGTGACGCGGTCGATCATCGACCCGCCACCCTGATACGGCGGCATCGCGTCGAGCAGCTCGTAGCGGCCCCACAGCACGCCGATCCCGGTCGGGCCGTAGAGCTTGTGGCCGGAAAAGACGTAGAAGTCGCAGCCGATCGCGGCGACGTCGACCGGCATGCGCGGCACCGCCTGGCAGCCGTCGAGCAGGATTTTCGCCCCGACCGAATGCGCGATCTCGGTCGCACGCTTGGCGTCGAGAACAGATCCCAGCACGTTGGAGACATGCGCGAGCGCGACGAGCTTGTGCGCCGGCGTGATCATCGCCGCCATCGCGTCGAGATCGATCTTGCCATCGTCGGTCAGCGGCACGGCGTCGATCTCGACGCCGATCCGCTCGGCGACCAGTTGCCACGGCACGATGTTCGAATGGTGTTCGAGCACCGACAACAGGATGCGGTCGCCCGCCTTGAGCTGCTCGCCTGCCCAGCTGTGCGCAACGAGATTGATCGCCTCGGTCGCGCCGCGGACGAAGACGATTTCCTCTGGCTTGCCGTTGATGAACTCCGCGACCCGCTTGCGCGCCGCTTCATAAGCGAGCGTCATGTCGGCCGAGCGCTGGTACACGCCGCGATGGACCGCGGCGTAATCCTGCGCATAGCCGCGCTCGATCGCGTCGATCACGACGCGCGGTTTCTGTGCGGAGACGGCACTGTCGAGATAATGCCAGCCGGTGGGAATGGCGGGGAAGTCCGCGACGACGTCGAGGGGCTGCAAATTCCCTCTCCCATCGGGAGAGGGAGGGAGGCGCGAAGCGCCGGAAGGGTGAGGGTCGACAACGGCTTCCATTACCTGCCCTCACCCTTCCCACTCGGCTCCGCCGAGGGGGCCCCGTGCGGGGTGGACAGCGCCCCGCGCTGTCCAGGTTGTGCCGGGGGCACAACCGACCCCGCGCGCCTCTCCCAAAGGGAGAGGGAATTGTTCAACATCCGCTCCAGCGCGGCCTGTGCCGCCGCTTCGACCCGCGTGCGCTCGCCCTCATCGGCGATATCGTCGAACACGCTGCCGACGAACGCGCGGAGCAGCAACGCCTTGGCCTCGGCCGGCGCAATCCCGCGGCTTTCGAGATAGAACAACGCCATCGCGTCGAGCTCGCCTACGGTCGCGCCATGCGCGCACTTCACGTCGTCGGCGAAGATCTCCAGCTCGGGCTTGGCGTTGGCGGTCGCGGTACGCGCGAGCAACATCGCCTTGACCGACTGGCTGGCGTCGGTCTTCTGTGCGTCGCGCGCGACCGCGACCTTGCCGAGATAGCTGCCGGTCGCCTTGCCGCCGAGCACCGAGCGCACGACCTGGTTCGAGGTCGCATTGGGCTCGACATGGTTGACCGTGGTGACGATCTCCAACGTCTGTTCGCCGCCGCCCAATATCGCTGCGCCCAGCTCGAAATGCGCGCCATCGTGCAGCGTCACGTCGATCGAGATGCGACCCAATTTGCCGCCGATGTTAAGCACGTGAAACGTCGCCCGCGCGCCCTTTTCGAGCACGACCGTGATGTCCTTGATCGCCACCGAGCCAGCAGGCGAATCCTGCACCACCACGCGGGCGATCTCTTCGCCGGCAGCAACCCGGATCGCCTCGGGCGGGTTGAGCGGCCAGGCCTCGGCCAGCGCGTCGAGGTCGCTATATTTCCACGCCTCGTCGCGGCGGGTGGGGAGCGCGAGCAAGGTCATTTCGGGTGCGACTTCAGCCAGTCGCGACGATAATCCTTCGCGATGTCGGCGCGATCGGCATCGACGCACTGGGTCAGCGCCGGCGCGGCGCGCTTGCCCGCCATGATGCAATTGGCCGCCGCCATGCAGGTCCGGATCGACAGCTCAGCACTCGCGATCTTGCGATCGGGCGTGCAGTTCAGCTTGCCGTCCGCGCCCAGCGCGACGTCGAACTTCGCCAAGCGATAATCGGCCAGCACGGCGTCGAGATCCGCCCGCGTCGTGGGTTCGATCGGCGCATCCTGGAACGCCATCATAGCGAAAAGCGCGATGATCATGCCGCTACCACTCCATAACCTTCGCGCTCGAGTTCGAGCGCCAGTTCCGGCCCGCCCGTGCGCGTGATCCGCCCCGCCTCGAGCACATGGACGAAGTCGGGCTTCACGTAATCGAGCAGCCGCTGATAATGCGTAATCAGCACCACTGCCTTGTCGGGCGCGCGCATGATGCGGTTGATGCCGTCGCCGACCACCCGCAGCGCGTCGATGTCGAGCCCGCTATCGGTCTCGTCGAGGATCGCCAGCCTGGGGCCGATGATCCCCATCTGCACCATCTCGTTGCGCTTCTTCTCGCCGCCCGAGAAACCGACATTGACCGGGCGCTTGAGCATCTCGGCATCCATCGACAGCGCCGCCGCCTCGGCGCGCGCCAGCTTGAGGAAATCGCCCCCCGACAACGCCACCTCGCCGCGCGCGCGGCGCTGGCTGTTGAGCGCCTCGCGCAGGAACTGGACGTTCGACACGCCGGGGATTTCGACCGGATATTGGAAGCCGAGGAACAGGCCGGCGGCGGCGCGTTCGTGCGGCTCCATGGCGAGTAGGTCGGCACCGTCGAACTCGACCGATCCCTCGGTCACGTCGTATCCCGGGCGACCGCCGAGCACATAGCCAAGCGTCGACTTGCCAGCGCCGTTCGGGCCCATGATCGCATGCACCTCACCCGCGTTCACCGCGAGCGAGAGGCCCTTGAGGATCGGCTTGCCGTCGACTTCGGCGTGTAGGTTGGTGATTTTGAGCATTAGACTTCTTTGATCTTGAGCAGAAAGGAGATCGCGGTTTTCGCCGGGCGATCAATGAATCCTTCATCGGAAGGATTGTGCGGCGTTCCATCGGACGTGAAGTATTCGAGAGCAGGATTTGCGGAGCCGGCTTCTCGAATTTCGAGCGGCATCGGCGCGTCGAACCAATAAACGGTCACATCGCTCCATTCGCCGTTGTCAGCGACGAGATGGCGTTCCCGAGCCATATCGACCAGGCTTAGAACGGCGGCGCTCATGCTCTCGGCGCCTCAAAAGGGACAAAGTCACCCCGGCCTTGTGCCGGGGTCCACCGGGCCTCAAACCCTAGCGCTCGCGGCTCCGTGGATGCCGGCACAAGGCCGGCATGACGAGTGGGGTTGAGGATCATCCGACCGACCCCTCAAGCGAAATTCCCAGAAGCTTCTGCGCCTCGACCGCCAAAAGCCCCTCCCCTTCAGGGGAGGGGTTGGGGTGGGGGCGCGCCGCAGGCACCCCCGTCGAACCGATCGCAGTCGCGATCACCCACGCGACTCCATCGATATTCGACATCACCTCGTCATTGGTGACGCGTACCGTTCGGTAGCCCCGCCCGTGCAGCACCGCATCGCGGCGCTCATCCTTGACCGGGTCATGCGAATCCCCGTCGACTTCGACGATGAAGCGCGCAGCGGGACAGAGAAAATCGGCGATATACGGCGGCAGCACAGCTTGGCGGCGGAACTTGTGCCCGGCCATTTGCGATCCGGACAGGATGCGCCATACGCGCCTCTCCGGCTCGGTCGGATTGCGTCGCATCTCGGCGGCGCGGGCGTGCAACTCAGCGATGGTATTGGCGGAGAGGCCCCACCCCTTGCCCCTCCCCTGAAGGGGAGGGGAATTAAAGCGCTTCGCATCGTCGGTAGGGGTCAACGTCATCCGACCGACCCTTCCAAACTGATGCCCAGCAATTTCTGCGCCTCGACCGCGAATTCCATCGGCAGCTGCTGCAGCACCTCGCGCGCGAAGCCGTTGACGATCAGCGCGACCGCCGCCTCCTGATCGAGCCCGCGCTGCATCGCGTAGAAGAGCTGGTCCTCGCTGATCTTCGAGGTCGTCGCCTCGTGCTCGATCTGCGCGCTGGGGTTGCGCACCTCGATATACGGCACCGTGTGGGCGCCGCACTCGCTGCCGAGCAGCAGGCTGTCGCACTGGGTGAAGTTGCGCACGCCCTCCGCGGTCGGCGCGACGCGCACCAGCCCGCGATAGGTATTGTCCGACCGCCCGGCCGAGATGCCCTTCGACACGATCGTCGAGCGGCTGCCCTTGCCGAGATGGATCATCTTGGTGCCGGTATCCGCCTGCTGGCGATTGTTGGTCACCGCGACCGAATAGAATTCGCCGACCGAGTTCTCGCCCGCCAGCACGCAGCTCGGATATTTCCAGGTGATCGCCGATCCGGTCTCGACCTGGGTCCACGACACCTTGCTGTTCTTGCCTTGGCAGAGCGCGCGCTTGGTGACGAAATTGTAGATGCCGCCGACGCCATTCTCGTCGCCCGGATACCAGTTCTGGACGGTCGAATATTTGATCTCGGCATCGTCGAGCGCGACCAGTTCGACGACGGCGGCGTGGAGCTGGTTCTCGTCGCGCATCGGCGCGGTGCAGCCTTCGAGGTACGATACATACGCACCCTTGTCGGCGACGATCAGGGTGCGCTCGAACTGGCCGGTATTCTCGGCATTGATCCGGAAATAGGTCGACAGCTCCATCGGGCAGCGCACGCCCTCGGGCACGTAGACGAAGGTGCCGTCGGAAAAGACCGCGCAATTGAGCGTCGCGAAATAATTGTCGTGCTGGGGCACCACCTTGCCCAGCCACTTCCTCACCAGTTCGGGATATTCGCGGATCGCTTCGGAGATCGACAGGAAGATCACGCCCGCCGCCTTCAGTTCCTCGCGGAACGTTGTCGCGACCGAGACGCTGTCGAACACCGCGTCGACCGCGACCTTGCGCGCGCCCTCGACCCCGGCGAGCACCTTCTGCTCTTCGATCGGGATGCCGAGCTTCTCATAGGTGCGCCGGATTTCGGGATCGAGATCGTCGAGGCTCTCGATCGTCTTCTTCACCTTGGGCTCGGCGTAATAATAAGCGTCCTGGTAATCGATCGGCGGAACGTCGAGCTTGGCCCAGTCGGGCGCTTCCATCGTCTGCCACAGGCGGAACGCCTTCAACCGCCAGTCGAGCATCCATTCAGGCTCGTTCTTCTTCGCCGAGATATAGCGGACGGTGTCTTCGGACAGCCCCTTGGGCGCGAACTCCTGCTCGACGTCCGAGGCGAAGCCCCACTCATACTTCTTGTTCGCGGCGGCCAGCGCCTCGGCATTCTTGGTCGCCATCACAAACCTCTAGCCGCGCAGCGGCCGTCAGAAACCTTTGCGCCTTTGCGCCTTTGCGCGAGAAAAATTGATTCACGCGGAGGCGCGGAGGCGCGAAGGAGAAAAGGAAGCGCTGCGCGCGGCATCAGGATTGGACCCCCAAGACCGGAGCGGCGGACAGGCTGGCGAGGGTCACGCCCGCCAGCGCGCCGCGGACGGCGCCGTTGACGGCGTTCCAATGCGGTTTCACGCGGCAGCTTTCCTCGACGCAGCAATCGTGCGCGCCATGCTCGACGCACGCGGTCATGGCGATCGGACCCTCGATCGCCTCGACGATGTCGGCCAGGCTGATCGCCGCGGGCGGGCGCGACAGGCGAAAGCCGCCGCCGGTCCCGCGCTGGCTCTCGATCAAGCCGGCCGAGGACAATTTGCTGACGAGCTTCTGGACCGTGGGCAACGGCAGGCCGGTCTCATCCGCCAGGCTGGTCGCGTTGAGACGCCCGGCGCCCCCGCAATGGCGGGCAGCGGCCGACATCATCACCACGGCGTAATCTGCCAGGCTGGAAAGGCGCATTGTTGCGAACGACTCTCAAATCGGATCAATTCGATCCGATTGCCATGTGGGCGCGCGAGAGGCGAAGGTCAACCTGTTAAATTCCCTCTCCCCTTGGGAGAGGGAAGGAGCGGCGCGAAGCGTCGCGGAAGGGTGAGGGCAGGCGAGAACGGCACTCACCTGCCCTCACCCTTCCCACTCGCTTCGCGAGCGGGCCCCTTCCCTCTCCCAAAGGGAGAGGGAATTACGTGCTCGTGATCAGCGGCCGCACCAACCCCGACATCGCCAGCCTTTGCTGCACCGTGATTTCGGCCAACGCGGTCGGACGATCGCGGATCTGCTTGGGGGTCAGCCCGGTGAATTGCTTCACCTCGCGGATCAGGTGCGACTGGTCGTAGAAGCCACGTCCGACCGCGTCGTCGAAGCTGATATCGCCGCACCGCATCGCCACCGCCGCGCGCAACGCCCGGTATTTGCGGGCAAGCAATTTGGGGGGCGCCCCGTACAGCGAATTGCACTTGCGTTCGACCTGGCGCCGCGACAGGCCCGTAACCGAGATCAGATCGTCGAGATCGGGGGAAGCGCTGCTCTCTAGCCACGCATCGACCTGGTGCGCGAAGCTGACCGATTCCTGATTGGCCCGGCACGTCAGTTCGCGCACCAATGCCTCCGCGATCAGCACGCGCTCGTCCATATTGTCGGTCGCGGCGATCGCCCGGAACGCGGCCTCGGCGCGGATACGCAAATCGCCCTCCAGGTCCATCGCGTCGTCGAGCATGTCGGATGCGTCGCCACCCAGCATCGCCGCCCAGCCGGCCGGGGTGATACCGAATCCGAACAGCCGCACCGGCCCCTCGACACGACAACGTGTGGCGCCGCTGGTCGGACCGACGACGTGGATCGCGCCGGTCTGCTTCTCGCCGTCGGGGAAATAATAGGCGCCAAAGCCGGGGCTGAGCCGGAACCGGAACTGCGCGTAATCGGCACGCTCCATGTCCTCGAACCACGGCAGGTCGGCTCGAAAATCATAGAATAATGTGACATGATCCGCGAGATCGGGTGAAGGAACCCGATAATCGAGTTGAATCTCCGACACGAAAGTTGCGCCCCTATTCGATCTTTCGTTGTGTCGTTTTTATACGATTCTGCCGCGAACCGCTACTCAAATTGAGTATATCCTTGGTTTCGCTACCATAAGAAAGCGGCCCGGCTTTCTGTTGAAAGCCGGGCCGTCAAGGAAAAGAACCCCCTCCTAGGGGCCCTTCGGGTCGCACAAGTTTCTTACGCGAATCGGCTGCGAGTCGTATTGTACGAATTCGCCGCAGGCCGATTTTGACTATTTCCGTAAGGGAACGGGGCACGGGCGGGGACTTTGACCGCAGCCGCCGAGCCTGCCATTGGCGCGCCGATGGCCTTTTTCTCCCGCCCGCTGCTTTTCGCGATCGATGCCGAGCGTGCGCACGGGCTGACGATCGACATGCTGGCGGCTTGGGGAGCCGTCGGTACCCCGCTGGCGGCGCAAGCGCGATCCCTGCCGGTCACGGTGGCGGGTCTGACCTTTCCCAACCCGATCGGACTGGCGGCGGGCGCGGACAAGGACGGCCGCGCGATCGCCGGCTTTTTCGGCCTGGGTTTCGGTGCAGTCGAAATCGGCACGCTGACGCCGCTTCCCCAGGCCGGCAATCCCCGCCCGCGGCTGTTCCGGCTGGTTCGCGACCGGGCGGTCATCAACCGCATGGGGTTCAACAATGGCGGGCTCGCCGCCGCGCTGCCGCGGGCGAAGGCCGTGCCGCGGCGGGGCATGCTCGGCATCAATGTCGGGGCGAACAAGGACGCCGCGGATCGCATCGCCGATTACGAGAACGGCGTTGCCGCGGCGGCGCCCGTCGCCGACTATGTCACGATCAACATCAGCTCGCCCAACACGCCCGGCCTGCGCGACCTGCAGCACGGTCCTGCCCTCGCCGACCTGCTCGAACGCGCGGCGCGCGCGCGCGGCACGACGCCGCTGTTCCTGAAGGTGGCGCCGGACCAGGAGCCCGCGCAGATCGACGAGATCGCCAGGGCGGCGATCGAAGCGCGGATCGATGCGCTGATCGTCGGCAATACGACGATCAGCCGTCCTTCCCTCGCATCACCGAATGCCGGCGAGAGCGGCGGATTGTCGGGCGCGCCCCTCGCTTCGCTCGCGGCACGGCGTCTGCGCGATTTCCGCAAGGCGACCGGCAGCGCATTGCCGATCATCGCCGCCGGCGGAATCGACAGCGGCGCGGAAGCCTATGCCCGCATCCGCGCCGGGGCTAGTCTGGTGCAGCTCTATACCGGCCTGGTCTATGGCGGCCCCGGCCTTCCCGGGCGTATGGCGGCTGAGCTGGAGGTGCTGATGCGCGGCGACGGCTTCACCCGGATCGCCGATGCGATCGGCACGGACTGACCAACGCGCAACGCAGGAGACCACGCAGATGGGTAGTTTTTCGATCGTTCACCTTTTCATATTGGCCGTCATCCTGCTGGTGCCGCCGACGGTCGCGATTGCCTTGATCGTGCAGTTGCGCCGTAGCCGCCGTCTATAGGTTTCGCCGCTGTGGCGTCTTGCCACGCTTTCCCAAGCCGTTAGGGTTCCCGCCATGAAGAAGCTGTTCGTCGCCGCCGCCGTCATCCTCTCCACCATGGCGGCGTCGGGGTCCGCCCGACAGCCCGCTCGACCCGTCAAGATCGTCAGGCCGGCCGCGACCGGCATGGTCAGCGCCGCCGATCCGCGTGCTGCCGCCGCGGGGGTCGAAATCCTCAATGCCGGCGGCAGCGCAACCGATGCGGCGATCGCCACGATGCTCGCGCTCAACGTCGTCGAACCGCAAAGCTCGGGCGTCGGCGGGGGGACGTTCTTCGTGCGGAGCGACGGCGTTACCGGCAAGGTCAATACGATCGATGGCCGCGAAGCCGCACCGATGGCAGCCGACAGCAAATGGTTCTACGACGCCAACGGCAAGCCGCTGTCGCATTTCGCCGCGGTTCCCGGCGGACGCAGCGTCGGGGTACCCGGCCAGCTCCGCGTGATGGCGATGGCGCACAAGCAATCCGGCAAATTGCCCTGGGCGCGGCTGTTCCAGCCCGCGATCCGCCTGGCGCGCGACGGCTTCAAGGCCTCGCCGCGGCTGGTCAACGCGGTGACGCAATTCGGCGCGCACATGGACGGCGGCGCGCGCGCCATCTTCATGGACGGCGCGGGCAAGGCCTGGCCCGTCGGTACGGTCATCAAGAACCCGAAACAAGCCGACTTGTTCGAGCGCATCGCCCGGCTCGGCCCGGATGCCTTCTATAGCGGCGGCACCGCGCAGCGCCTGGTCACGACCGTCGACACTGCGCAGCGCAATCCGTCGAAGATGAAGATCAGCGACGTCGCCGCCTATCGCGCGAAGGCACGGACCCCGCTGTGCGGCACCTATCGCGCGTACCGCATCTGCGGGATGGGACCGCCATCGTCGGGCGGCTTCACCGTGCTGATGATCCTGAAACAGCTCGAGCGGTTCGACATGGCGAAGCTGGGCAAGGATTCGCCCGTCGCGTGGCACCTGTTCGCGGAAAGCTCGCGGCTCGCTTATGCCGATCGCGACATGTATGTCGGCGACCCTGACTTCGTCAGCGTGCCGCTGACCGGGCTGCTCGATCCCAACTATGTCGCATCGCGATCGGCGCTGATCTCTCCCGACAAGTCGATCGCCGATGTCGAGGCCGGAACGCCCCCGGGCGCCCCGCCGCGCAAGCGTGTGCCGCCGAGCGAGACGCCGGGCACGACCGACCTCGCCGTCACCGACCGCAACGGTAACGTCGTCGAGGTCACCACGACGATCGAGGGACCCTGGGGATCGGGCCTGTCGGTCGACGGCATCATGCTCAACAACGAGCTGACCGATTTCGACATCGTGCCGGACAAGGACGGCTACCTCGTCGCCAATCGCGTCGAGGGCGGCAAGCGCCCGCGCAGTTCGATGGCACCGACCATCGTCTATGGGCCCGACGGCAAGGTCCGGCTGGCGATCGGCGCCGCCGGCGGCTCGACCATCATCGCACAGGTGGCGAAGGCGATCGTCGGCGTTGTCGACTGGAAGATGAGCGCGCAGGACGCGATCGGCATGGGTCTGATCTACGCCCCCGGCCCGACCGCGGTGGCGGAATCGGGTACCCAGGCCGAGGCGATGGTGCCGCAGCTCCGCGCGCTGGGCGAAAAGATCATGGTCGGCCCGCTCGGCCTGAAGGCCAATGCCATCGAGCGCGTCGGCGGCAAGTGGGTCGGCGCCGCCGATCCGCGCAGCGAAGGCGTCGCGATGAGCCAGGACGGCAAGGTGACCGAAATCCGTCGCGTGGGGATGGCGCCCAACCGTCCATCCGAATAACGTCCTTCGCTGAACGAGGGCGCAGCCGAACGCGGCGCGCCGGTGCAGGAGGGGCCGGATGCGGCAAATCGAGAAGTTCCCCAACCTCGTGGCGATGTTCGTCGCACGGGCGCGGGAAGGTGGGGACAAGCCTTTCCTGTGGCACAAGGAAGGCGATTCCTGGATTTCGTTGAGCTGGGCCGACGCCGCGCGCCAGGTCGCCAGCCTGGCGACCGCGCTCAAGGCGATCGGCCTGCAACCCGGCGACCGCGTCATGCTGGTCAGCGAGAACCGCCCCGAATGGTGCATCAGCGACCTGGCGATCATGGCCGCGGGCTGCGTGACGGTGCCGACCTACATCACCAACACCGAACGCGATCACAGCCACATCATCGAGAATTCGGGCGCACGCGCGATCATCGTGTCGACCGCGAAGCTCGCCCGCCCGCTGCTGCCCGCCGCCGCCCGCGCGACCGAGGCGAAGATCGTCATCGGGCTGGAGGACCTGCGCGTCGGTCAGACCGACCTCGCCTATCACAATTGGTCGAAACTGATCGCCGATCACCCGGCCGAGCCGTCGGACCTGACGATCACGGCCGATCGCGACGACCTCGCCTGCATCATCTACACCTCGGGCACCGGCGGCGCGCCGCGCGGCGTGCAGCAGCATCACGGCGCGATCCTGCACAATGTCGAGGCGTGCTGCACCCTGATCGCCGAGGATTTCGGCTGGGACGACGAGGTGTTCCTGTCGTTCCTCCCTCTCTCCCACGCCTATGAACATACCGGCGGGCAGCATTTCCCGATCGGGCTCGGCGCGCAGATCTATTATGCCGAAGGGCTCGACAAGCTCGCCAGCAATATCGAGGAAGTCCGCCCGACCATCATGGTCGTGGTGCCGCGGTTGTTCGAGGTGCTGCGCACGCGCATTTCCAAGGCGATCGAGAAACAGGGAGCGGTGTCCAACTACCTGCTCGGCCGCGCGGTCTCGATCGGCGGCAAGAAGGCGGCGGGCGGCGTGCCCTTCTACGACCAGCCGATGAACCTGATCGTCAAGTCGCTGCTGATGCCCAAGATCGCCAAGCGCTTCGGCGGGCGGATCAAGGCGATGGTGTCGGGCGGCGCGCCGCTCAACCCGGAGATCGGGATCTTCTTCCAGTCGCTCGGCCTGACCTTCCTCCAGGGCTACGGCCAGACCGAGGCGGCGCCGGTCATCTCGTGCAACCGCCCGCGCGCGGGGCTCAAGATGGACACGGTCGGCCCGCCGCTCGACAATGTCGAGGTCAGGATCGCCGAGGACGGCGAGATCCTGGTCCGCGGCGAGCTCGTCATGCACGGCTATTGGCGCAACCCCGAAGAGACCGCGCGCGTGCTCAAGGACGGCTGGCTGCACACCGGCGATATCGGCATGATCGACGACAAGGGCCGGATCAAGATCACCGACCGCAAGAAGGACCTGATCATCAACGACAAGGGCGACAACGTGTCGCCGCAAAAGGTCGAAGGGATGCTGACGCTCCAGCCCGAGATCGGCCAGGCGATGATCGCCGGCGACCGGCGGCCGTACATGGTCGCGGTGCTGGTGCCCGATGCGGAATGGACCCAGGAATGGTGCGCGAAGACAGGCGTCGCCTATAATCCCCAGGCGCTGGCGGAGGACCTCGATTACCGCGCCGCGCTGATGGCGGCGGTCGAGCGGGTCAACAAGGACCTGTCGGTGATCGAACGCGTCCGCCGCTTCATCCTGGCCGACGAGCCGTTCACGATCGAGAACCAGCAGATGACGCCGAGCCTGAAGATCCGGCGGCATGTGCTGAAGGAGGTGTACGGGGCGCGGTTGGATGGGTTGTACAAGGGTTGATAAGCTCGCGCGCCGGGTTGACGTGAATTGGGGAGTCCAGTGTCGTCCATTGTGGATCGCCGGCCGAACGATGACGAAAGCGAGCCGCCCGGCTTCGCGGCCTATGCCGCGCTGACCCTCCTCGCGGTATCGGGCGTTGCGGCCCTGCACGCTTTGTATGTCGGCTGGTCGCATCTTTGGTGATGGCGGGCGGACGGGGTGTGATTTGGGAATTCATGCGCGTGGCACCGGCGCCGAAGTCGGGCCATGCAACTCGCGTACAAACCCTCCGTGCCCGTCAATTTAGTATAGTGTCCCGGGAATTTACGGGAATTTATTTTCAAGACATTTTTATGAGTATTTTAGTTATTAACAAAAATAACAAAGCCGCTCCACCAACCACCAATGCCGGAAGTATAACATTATCATCGACGAAATGCCCTGTCTTTATCCATTTATCTACGCAGTTTAATATAAAAATGACCAGCGTAACACAGAAAATTACTATGCTGTTACGCTTACCACCCCTAATTATATCCCGGACTGTTTTCATCTAACATCCGATCCCAGGACTAGTAATTGTATAAGAATCTTGGACGCCTTGCGCAGCAAATATGCCAAGCCCACCATCAGTGGATACATTTCCTACAATACTGCTCAAATTCCGCAAATTATTATCTTTTTGTAGAGAGTTCCGGGAGAGTTCCGGGGACACTATACCAAATTCCCCGAGAGAGTTCCGGGGACACTATACCACGCAGTTCCGGGGACACTATACCAAACTCCTGATCCTGGGCTTCGGCCCACGCTTCAT
>CAZFTL010000014.1:0-132606 GCA_964521615.1 uncultured Stakelama sp.
CGGCGCAGAGCGACAGCCTACCTCTGACTGCCGCCAATCTTTGCAACAGAGCCGTCCGGCCTTCCAGGTCGTGACGTAACCCGAGGTCGAATAGTCGGTGGCACGCGCCGCACCATTGAACTCAAGGCCCAGCCCCAGTGGGATGACGGTTTCGAGATAGGCTTCCTTCACGTTGTAGCGGCCGTTGGTGGGCAGGTAATTGCCGACCGACCACAGGTTCGTCGTGGAGATCGCGACCCCGTTCGCGTCGCGATTGATGATCGGCTGGTATTGCTGGGGCACGTAGCCCTTGATGCTTTCCTCGCGCCATTCGGCGCCGACCGCGATGCTGACATCTCCCGCCCAGGTGGCGAACGGCGTCAGCGACAAATTGGCGCCGGCGACCTTCTGCTCGGCGATCTCGTCACGCTCCGGGTTGCCCAGCACGTAGCCGAAGGCCGCCGGATTGGCGACGCCGATGCCGAGGCGGTTGAGCGGAATGCAGCCGTTGGTCGGATTGGTCAGCGACGACCGGCAGACGATCGTTCCCGCCGCGACGCCGAGCGCGTTGCCGGCGGGCGCGAACACCGCGTCGGTTGCGTTCAGCATGTTCTGCGTGTTCATGATGTTGGTCAACTGCTCGCGCAGATCGGCGCGGCCGTACTGGGCATAGATGTCCCAATGCGCCGCCTTGCCGAACGCCTGGAACTGGCCGTCGGCGCCGATCACGTAGCGCTGCACCTTCCGTTCGTTGTTGACGCCGCGATAGGGCAGATCCGCCGCCGTCGTTGCGACCGTCACGCTGGTGATGCCGGCGAGCCGCGATGCGCCTAGCGTGTTGATGAGATAGGCGTTGTCCGCCTTGTAGGTGATGCCGGTCGACAGGTTGGGGCCGGCGTTGAACACCGACTTCTCGCGGTTGTACGACCCTTCGAAGAAAATCTCGACATTGTCTGCGACATCGTAGCTCAGGCGGCCGAACACACCGTACCGGCTGTCCTCCGGCATCAGGCCGATGCGGCGGCCCGAATCGTTGACTCGCCAGTCGCCGCCCTGGGTCAGCGACGGTCCCGAGGAGCCGGTGATCACAGGGTAGGTCAGCGCGCCGAACTGGTATTGGTTCACCGAGCCGCCCTGGCCGAAATAGATACCGCGCAGGCTGTTGGCCACGGTGCCGGCGGACCCGGTGATCAAGCCGCCCGGCGTGGAGTTCGCTGCGCCGACCTGGCGCAGCGTGGTCAGATATTGCGGTACCGTATTGTTGAGCTTGGAATCATAGGCCGGGTTGGGAATGCGGACATAGCCGGTCGCGTTCCAGGCGCGGTCGACTTCGAAAATGCCGTCCTGATGCGCGACTTCGCCGTTCAGGATGATGTGGCCGCGCCCGCCCGCGAACGACGTGCCGCCGGTCAGCGTGATCCTGTAATTGCCGCCATCGCCATAAGTCGTCACGCCGCTGTCGGCCGAAATCTTCAGGCCCTCATATTTCTTGTCGAGGATGAAGTTGACCACGCCCGCGACCGCGTCCGAGCCATAAGCGGCCGAGGCGCCGCCAGTGACGATCTCGACGCTCTTCACCAGCCCTTGCGGGATCGTGTTGATGTCGACGATGTCGTTGACCGTCGAGCCGACCGAGCGGCGGCCGTCGATCAGGACCAGCGTGCGCGTACCAGTCGACGAATTGTCGAGGTTGCGCAGGTTGAGCGCGTTGATGCCGGCCTGGCCGCTCGACAGGTTGAGCCGCGAATTGGCCGGCTTGGTCGATCCGGCCAGCGCCGGCAGCGTGTTGACGAAGTCGGCCAGATTGTTGGTCGGCGACTGTGTCTCTATCTCCTTCTGGGTGAGGACGGTCAGCGGCTGCGGCGTCTGGAACCCGCTGCGCACGATGCGCGACCCCGTGACGACGATATCGCCCTTGGTCGGATCGGGCGCTGCCTGATTGTCCTGCGGCGCAGCCTGCGCATCCTGGGGTGCCGCCGGCGCGTCCTGCGCAAAGGCCGGCGACGCCTGGACGATGGCGAGAGCCGTCATGGCGAGGCCTGCTGCCTGGTAGCAGCCCTTGCGCGAGTGAAGTCGCCCGAAATTCAGCATTTCAAAAGCCCTTTTGCGTTGCAACCGGGCCGGCGCAAAACAACACCTCCGGCGAGCGCAGCCCGCCGAGACCCGATTCCCTACATCCAATCATGCCGCCGCCGCGCGGCGCACGAGTTCCTGCCTGTCATCATGTCGGCGGGATGTTCAGGAGGGCGCGCCGTAAAGGCTTGCCATTCCCGTCATCCCTGCCTTTGGAGGGGTGACCGCCCGCAGCTCTCGCGAGAACATGTCAGTTCCGAGACGGAAGGTTACAGGGCGGCAAAAGTCGGTCAATACGACCGGCGCTTCTATCATTTCGGATGGGTATAGCCGGAAGGAATAGAGGCTGGCGGCCGCCGACCCCGGGGCCAAAAACGTGATAGGGCAGGATGATAGCTCCCGGTTATGGGCGACCCTCGGCTTGCTATGCTCCGTCGCGCTGCGAGGTGGGATAGGGTCCGGATTTTAGCCATTGCGGTATCGCCGGGGACGCAGATGATCCAACGTCGTTCATTCCTGTTGGCGTCGGTCGCCGTCCTGGCCCTGCCGGGTGCCGGGCTGGCCTGGCCGACGCGTAAACAGGAGGTCGCGGGGGGACGCATGATCCGGTTGCCTGGGGCGCGTGCGCCAATCGAGATTCTCGAAGATGCGCGCGGCATTCCGCACATTCGCGCACAGTCGAAGCATGACGCCTTTTTCGGCCAGGGCTATGTCGTCGCGCGCGACCGGCTGTTTCAGCTCGATTGGGACTATCGCCGCGAGCTGGGCCGGATGGCGGAAGTGTTCGGGGCCCGCTACGTGAACGCCGATCGCTCGGCACGCCTGTTCCATTATCGCGGCGATATCGACGCCGAACTCCGGTCGCTTCCGCCCGGCGTACTCGATTGCGCGCGCGGCTATGTCGCCGGAATCAACGCGCGGATCGCCGAGCTGGAGGCGGACCCAAGCCAGTTGCCGCTCGAATACGGCATTCTGGGCATCATGCCGCTGCGCTGGGACGTGCGCGATCTGGTCCGACTGCGCGGCGGCGGGATCGGCGATGGCGACGACGAGGTCCGCCACGCGCAGCTGCAGGCGCGGGGATTGCTCGATTACGACCGCTTCATGGATCCGCTGCGCCCGGCCTGGAAGTTCACCGTGCCGGACGGGCTCGATTGCGCGGCGGTCGGCGACGCCGATCTCGGAATCCTGGCCGAGCGCACGCCGATGCCTTTCGGCAAGAAGATCGCCGCGTATGACCGCGACCTCGACCGCATCGACCGCATCGCGCAGGGCAGCAACGCCTGGACGGTGGCGGGCAGCCGTACGGCGACCGGCCGCCCGATCCTGGCCAACGATCCGCATCTCGGCATCGGCGGCCTCAGTCCGCGGCACATCGCGCATCTGACCGCCCCCGGGCTCGACGTGATCGGCGGCGGCGATCCCGGGCTGCCGGGGATCATGCAGGGTCACACCGACCGGTTCGCATTCGGCCGGACCAATTTCCATATCGACCAGACCGACCTGTTCGTCCTGCGCACCAAGGAGGACGATCCCGGGCAATATTGGCACCATGGCGCGTGGAAGCCGTTCGAGACGGTCGAGGAAGAGATCGCCGTCAAGGACGCGCCGTCCGAGCGCGTCACCCTGCTCTATTCGCAGGGCCGGCCGGTCATTTCGCAGGATCCCTCCCGCCATCGCGCGGTCGCCCAGGCGAACGTGACGCTGTTGCCTGGCGGGAACATGCGGTTCGCGATCATCGCGATCAACCTGGCGCATGACTGGGCGTCGCTGAAGGAAGCGTTCCGCATCCACGTATCGCCGACCAACCTGCATTATGCCGATGTCGACGGAAATACCGGCTGGCACACGATCGGCTTCGTGCCGAAGCGGCCGCGGCACGACGGCCTGTTCCCGGCACCGGGCGACGGCAGCTACGACTGGACGGGCATCCTCACGGTCGATGAAATGCCGCAGGTCTACAATCCGAAGGCGGGCTGGTTCGCGTCGGCCAATCAGATGAACATCCCCGCCGACTATCCGTATCGGCAGCGCAACATCAGTTTCAGCTGGAGCGATTCCTACCGGTACGACCGCATCGCCGAGGTGCTCGGCGCCCAGACGAAGCACCGGGTCGAGGACAGCATCGCGCTCCAGCACGACGTCCAGTCGTTGCCCGCGCGTCAGCTGGTGACGATCCTGCCGACCAAACTTTCCGCCGGGGCCGCGCCGGCGGCGGCGTTGCTGCGCCGGTGGAATGGCGGGCTGGAAGCGGACAGCGCGGCGGCGTTGCTGTACGAAATGATCATGCCCGCCTTGTCGGCGGCGTTTCGCGACCGCGTCATTCCGGAGGGCGCGCGCGACCTCATCAAGACCGTCAACCTGTCGGAAATGATGCGCCTGCTCGCGGCGCCGGATCACTATCTCGGCGACGATCCCGTCGCGGCGCGCGACGCCCTGCTCGATGCGGCATTGGCTGCCGGCTGGGCCAAGGCGGTCGAACTCGCCGGTCCCGATCCGGTGCACTGGCGCTGGGGCGATCTGCACCAGGTCGCGATCTCGCATCCGCTCTCGGCGTCGCCGGCGATCGATGCGGCTTTTCCGCCGATCGACGGTGGCCGGTCGGGCGGGGACAGCTACACCGTCTGCGCGCGCGGCGTGAATTCGGGGCGCGGCAATTTCAACGTCATGCACGGCGCCAGCTATCTGGTCGTCGCCGATGTCGGCGCGTGGGACAATTCGCGCGTGCTGCTGTTGCCGGGCCAGTCGGCCGACCCGCGATCGCCGCATTATCGCGACTGGTATCAGGACTGGCTGGCGGGCAACATGCAACCGTTGTGGTTCAGCAAGGCCGCAGTCGACGCGCACACCGTCACGCGCACGCTGCTGGAGCCGGTCAAGGGGTAGTTCCTCCCCGTTTACGGGGAGGGAACCGCTCGCAGAGCGAGCGGCGGAGAGGGCGCGCCACGCCCGAATCCGAGTGAGGATGCCCCCCCCCAAGCCGCTACGCGTCTCGGTCTCCCCTCCCCATGAATAGGGAGGATTTACTCCCTGCCCTTCAGTTCCTTCGCGAAAAAGGCCTCGGCGGCGCGATAGCTGGCGAGCCAGTCGCGATAGCGGAAGAATTCGTGCCGCTCGTTGGGCAGGCTCATTTCCTCGAACGGAACGCCCCGCGCGGTCAGTTCGCGCGCGAGCAGCAGCGACTGGTCATGATCGACGTTCTTGTCGTCGTCGCCGTGCACGATCAGCACCGGCGAGCGCCAGCGGTCGATCGACCCCATCGGCGACGATTGCCATTGCAGTTCGCGTGCCTTGATCTCGGCGTCGGGGGACAAAGCGGGATCGCCCGCGCGCACCAGCGTGTGGACGCCATGGAAATCCGCCCCGGCCGCGAACAGGTCGCTGTTGCGCGCCAGGGCCAGCGCGGTGAGATAGCCGCCCCACGACCCGCCCCAGATGCCGATGCGCCTGGGATCGACGCCGGGCTGTGCGGCCAGCCATTTGCCGCCGGCGAGCACGTCGCGATATTCCGACGCGCCGCCGCGTCCCGTCTCGGGGGCATCGCGGAACGCTTCGCCGTAATTGGTGCCCGACCGGTAATTGACCGATAATACGGTATAGCCGAGCGCGGCGAATTGCTGGTTTCGGACATAGGCGTCCGAATAATAATGCATCGGGTTGAACGCCGGGAGCATCTGGCGCCGCGGTCCGCCGTGAACGAAGATCAGCGCCGGGCGCGGCCCTGGTCCCTGGCCGCGAAACACCTGGCCGTGAACGCGGACGCCATCGGCGGCGGTGAAAATGACCGTCTCCGGCTTGGTGTAAGACGGCACCACGGGCATCGTCCCCAGGGGCCGCATACCGTCGATCAGCATCATGTGGGCCGGGTGCCGGGCGTCGGTTTCGGTCGCGGCGAGGCGGTCGCCGGCGAACACGGGGCGAAAGGCGAATACGTCGTCCCCGGTGAGGCGGGCCGGCTTGCCACCGGCGACGGCGGTGCGCCAGAGCTGGCGGCTGTCGAGATTCCCGGCATTGGCGGAAAAGACCACCGACCTGCCGTCTGGGGTCGGTACGAAATTTTCGACTTCGTTGGCATCGGGCGTGAGATCGACGGGCGATCCGCCGCTCGCCGGTAGCGCATAGACGTGCATCCAGCCGGTCCGCTCCCACGGAAACAGCAGGTGTCCAGACGCGGTCCAGAACAGGTTGCGGCCGCGCGTTCCCGCGAACCGGCCCCCCTCGCCATCGGGCGCGGTCCAGATCGTGCGGACCGCACCGGTCGCGGCGTCGGCGACACGTACCGACCAGAATGACGCGGCGCTGCGCGGAAGATCGGCCGGAGGATCGCGATACTGGATGAACGCGACCTCGCTGCCGTCGGACGAAAAGACCGGATCGCTCGACTGGCCCAGGGTCGGACCGAGATAGCGCAGCGACGGTTCGTCGACGCGCAGCAGGCCGACGAAGCTGTGTCCCCTGCGCCCCTCGGAGAAAAGCAATTGCCGGCCGTCGGGCGACCATTGCAGATCATCGACGCTGCCGGCCACCGAGGCGAGGCGACGCGACGGCGCGCCCGCGCTCCACAGCCAGATTTCGCCCTTGCGGGTATAGGCTACGCGCGTGCCGTCCGGGCTGAACGCGCCGCCATGGCCGCTGCCGATCTTGACTGGTGGGGCATTGCCGACGACGTCGGCGACGAAGATCGCCTGATCGGGCGTCTCCGGCAGGATGCCGGTATTGGGCAGGCTCGCATCGGGGAATTCGGCGTCGCCGCCATGCACGAACAACAAGCGGCGACCATCGGCGCTCAATACGACGTCGGATATTTCTATTCCGTCGTCCTCGGCAAACGCCGTGCGGGCGTGGGCGGCGAGATCGGGACCACCGACCCAGACATTGCGGACGCCGGCCTGGTCGACGATCCAGGCGAAGACGGGGGCATGGCGCGCGCCGGTCAGCTCGCTGGCGAAGGGCAAGGCGAGATTGGCGGCCAGGGGATCGCCCGACCGATCCGGACCGGCGGTCACCGGCGCCTGCGCGGCGAGCGGCGGGGCGGCGGCGATCAGGGCGGCGAGCCAGGCATGACGGAGCTTCATGACGCTAGCTAGGAACACAAATGAACGGGGAGCAAGCGCTCGATTCCCGCGCCATGCCGGTGGGTTATGGAGCGGTCCGCTCAGGCTATGGGTTGCGATCGGCAGGCGGCCTGTTCGCCGCTTCGCGGGCGATCGAGGCGGCGCCATTGGCCGGGGACGTCACCGCCGCCGGTTCAGCGTTACCGGCCCTTGTCTAGCCGAGCCGGTCGACGTCGAACGATTCCGCGAACTCGACGCCGGCATTGCCCTCTTTCGACCATCTGATCGTCCCCTTCAGGATTTCTCCCTCGAGTACCTCGATCAGGATGTCGCTGCCGACGTCGCCCGAAACCCCCTCGATCAGCGCGCCCGTGCTGGACATGTTCCTGATCCGGCCGGGACTCACCAATCCTGCAATCGCTACCCGCGCGGAGCGAAGCATCGCCTTGCGCGGGCTGCGCGCGATCGGGCTACCCTTGGTGGTGGCGGAATTGCCGAAAAGTCGATGGTGTTCGAGCAACTCGGCCTGTCCGGTCGGCTTGCCGTAGACATAGCCCTGGATATGGCTGCAACCGAGGTCGGCGATGAGGTTGATTTCGTCGCCATGTTCGACGCCCTCGGCGGTCGTTTCCATGCCCAGCGTATCGGCGAGCATCACGATCGCGCGGACGATCGCCGCGTTGCGGGTGCCGGCGCGTACGACCCCGCGGACGAAGCTCTGGTCGATCTTGATTTTGTCGAAGGGCGCGTTCTTGAGATAGCCCAGGCTCGAATAGCCGGTGCCGAAATCGTCTAGCGCCAACCGTACGCCGATCCCTTTGAGCGACTTGAACATCTTTTCCGACCAGGCGTCGTCGTCGAGGAAGACGCTTTCGGTGATTTCGAGTTCGAGCCGCGCGGGATCGATCCCGGACGCGGCGATGGCGCGCGTGACGATGGTAGGAAGCGCGGGGTTGGCGAACTGGATCGGCGAGACGTTTATCGCGACGCGTATTCCCGCCGGCCATTGGGTGGCGTCCTCGCAGGCCGTCCGGAGCACCCATTCGCCGAGCGGTTCGATCAGGCCGCTCTCTTCCGCGATCGGGATGAATTCGCCGGGGCTCACATTGCCGCGAACCGGATGCTTCCAGCGCACGAGCGCCTCGTACCCGACGATCGTCGCGTCGGAGGTCGACACGATCTGCTGATAGTTGAGATACAATTCGCCGGCCGCGAGTGCCTGGCGCAGATCGTCTTCGAGGAGTTTGCGGTCCTTCGCCGCGGCGAGCAATGACGGCTCGAAGAAGCGGTGGGTGCCGCGCCCGCCCCCTTTGGCCTCGTAAAGCGCCAGGTCGGCATTGCGCACCAGCGTTTCGGCGTCGGCGCCATCCTGCGGCGCGATCGCGATGCCGATCGAGCAACCGATCGAGATTGGCGAATTGTTGATGAAATACGGATCCGACACCGCCTGAATGATCGAGGAGGCGTAATGGGAAAGACGTTCCGGAACATATTCGTTCGGCAACACCACCTCGAACTCGTCTCCGCCGATGCGGCCGACCAGGCCGGCATCGCCGACGGCGCGGGTCAAGCGCATGGCCACCTGTTTCAGCAACTCGTCGCCGGTCTGGTGGCCGAGTGTGTCGTTGACCATCTTGAAGCGGTCGAGATCGAGCAGGAGCAATGCCACCGACCGCGAGTATCGCGCGCCGGTCGACAGCATCTGGGTGAGCGTCGACCGCATCGAGGCGCGATTGGTCAGCCCCGTCAGGCTGTCGAACAATGCCAGTTTCGAGATTTCCGCTTCGGACCGGCGGATCTGCGTAAGGTCGCTTCCGGTCCCGACAAAGCCTTTGAAGTGCCCCGCCGAATCGGTCCATGGCCGGCCCGAGATCGACCACCAGCTGTCGCTCAGTCCCTTCATTCCCTTCACGCAGTAATTCTGAAAGGGCGTCCGGGCGGTGAGATGGAAGCCCAGGCTGCGGGCGACCTCGCCCTGCGCTTCGTCGGCGGTGAACACTTCGGCCAGCCGCGCGCCGATCGTGGTCAGTCCGTCGGCCTCCAGGATCGCCGCGACCTTTGCCGACAGATAGACCAGCCGTCCGGCCTCGTCGGTCTCCCAGAACCAGCCCGAGCTGTGTTCCTCATAGGATTGGACGAGGCGCTCGGCGCGGCCACCGCCCAAAGCCTGGGGGCCATCCGGAACGGAACCATGTTGAAAGAGCGAGCGGATTGAACGGGCCATCGCACGATCTTTGGAAAAGCCGCTTACCGGCGACTTAAGGAACCCGCGAGTTCATCCTAAAATACTATGGTGCGAGCCCGTTGCCGACGAGGAGGTCCGACCCTGCTCGTCACTTTTGTCGGGCTCCGCGGTTCGATCCGGCGCCCGCGGCACGCATCGATAGACCCTATTTGGTTGCAATTCACCATTGCGGTGCAATCAGTGCACGTCAATAAGCCAGTACGGTTTTTTCCGAATATTCTGCGAGTGGTGTCGAGCGCAATCCGGAGACGCTCGTGGCATTTACGAGTGAGCATTTCGGGGACAGGCTGGTCGACAGCATCGACCGATCGTTCCGCGACCTGCCCCAATTGCTCGAGGGGCTGACCGCCGCGCTCGTCGTGCAGGCGCGACTGGCGTCGCTCGAACTCGAACTCGACGGCATGCGCGTCCTGCGTCTCCAGCGTGGCCGGCACGGTCTCGCCTCGCATTGGCATGCGCCGTCGGCCGATGGCGGCGCGGCCGCGATCGGGCAGGGTTGGCGAGACGCGGCATTTCTGCCGATCGCGATCACGTTCGCCGGTCGCTCGATCGGCATGATGCGGTCGCAGCCGGAGGACCCGCGCGATCTCGAAGGGCCGTTACCTGACCTGCTTGCGCATTTCGCGCAGCAATGCGGGCGGCTCGTCAAGCGCTACCAGCTCGAACATTGGTCACGGGAGCGCTGGGGCCAGCCGTTGCGGTTGGTCGGGTTGAGCCGTGCGCTACGTGAACTCGATCGCTTCATCGAAATCGCTGCGTCGAGTCCGTTGCCGGTGCTGGTGCGCGGCGAATTCGGAACCGAGAAGTTCCAGCTCGCCGCGGCGATCCACTGTTGCGGTCCCCATGTCGACGGCCCGTTCGTCCAGGTCGATTGTGCGCATCCCGATGGCCTTCCATCCGATTGGCTGTCGGCTGCCGATGGCGGAACGTTGTTTCTGGCCAATATAGACGAACTCGCGGCGTCGGTGCAGCGCGCCTTGCCGCCGCATTTCCCCTCGCGCCTCGGCCAATGGCCCGCGGCACGACCGCTGTCGAGCGTCCGGATCATCGCTTCGACGACCGGCGATCTGCGCGAAGCGGCCGCGCAGGGGCGGTTTTCGCGGGCGCTCGCGACCGAGTTCGATTTCCTCGGCGTGACCATTCCCCCGATCCGCGATCGTGCCGAGGACATCGACGCTTTGGTCTGCGATGCGATCGCCAGGCTCGGCCATCAGGTCGATGCCAAGCGGACCGACGAGCTCATCCATATCTGCCGCGCTTATGCCTGGCCGGAGAACCTGTCCGAGGTCGAGCGAGTGGTCGCGCGGATCGCGACGATGACCGGCACGGCGCCGATCCGCGATGCTGACATCCGGCAGCATGCGCCGCATATCGTCTCCCACGAGTTCGCGTTGCCGGCGATAGAGTCGATCGCACCCGCCGCCGGCGGGCAATCCTCGCTCGATCATTGGGCGCATCGCGCCGTTCATCCGGAGGAAGACGCCGATCTGTACGATCTCCATGTAGCGCTGCGGCGCTCGCTGGCACATCTCGGACGCTGCTACGATCGGCCGGTCACGCTGGCGGAACTGGCGGCGCTGACCGGTATCAGTCCCTCTCATCTCAGCGCGTTGTTTCGCGGCGTGATCGGGGCGCCATTCAAGTCGCTGCTTCGCCATATCCGCATCCTGAAGGCGCGCGAGCAGCTCAGCGCCGATCCCGCCGCGAGCGTCACCGACGTCGCGTTCCAGGTCGGATTCGCCGACCTGAGCTATTTCGAACGCAGCTTCCGCCGCATCGTCGGCCAGAGCCCGCGCGAGTTCCGGCGCACCGCCCGCCGAGTCGCGCGGCCGATGGCGCCTCCCGTTTTGTCCGGGTCGACCGTGGATTTGACCGAGTGACCGTCGCGGCGATCCAAGTCGACCAAATCGTTGGTCGTGGAGCCTGAGTCGGCGGAGTCGCGGCCGGATCGGCCGCGTGTCCAGCCGTGCCGCGGTACCGGTTCGTCCAAGTAATCCCTACCCATCCGCGACACATTCCAGTCGTCCGATCGATCGACCCCCGATCGCCGCGGCCCCATTTGAAGAAAGAGGTTCCGATGGCTTTCCCAACTCATGTGAACGACCAGATCACCGACTCGATCACCCAGGCGAATACCAAGGTTCTTGGTGATGCCCCGGCGATCGCGATGGGCAACCTGTATCAAGCGACGGCGCAGGCGCTGGCGAATGCCGCGCATAATGCGACGAATGCCCAGCAACAGAGCTACGTCACTGCCCAGGCCGCGACCACGATGGGGGTCGCGACGCTCTATTCGCTCGACACCGCGTCCACCGGCGTCGCCACGGAAGACATCTTCCGTTCGGCGGCCAACTCGCCCCGCCCGGGCAGCCTCGTCTGACGCGCGGGGCCGCGACGCGGCCCGATCATCACCCGACGTCCGGCCTCGCCGCTCGTCGTTTTCCTCGGGAGTAGGACATGGCATTTCCAACCTTCGTCAACGATCAGATCACGGACTCGGTCACCCAGGCCAATGTCAAGGTATTGGGCGACGCGCCGGCGATCGCGATGGGCAACCTGTACCAGGCGACGGCGCAGGCGCTCGCCAATGCCGCGCACAACGCGACCAATGCGGCGCAGCAGAGCTTCGTCACTGGCCAGGCAGCGACCACGATGGGGGTCGCGACGCTGTACGCGCTCGACACCGCATCGACCGGTGTCGCCACCGAGGACATCCTGAAGTCGGGCAGCCTGGTGTGATGCCGTTCGGCGGCGCGTCTTTCCGTCGAGGGCGGGGGTAGAAGATGGCCTATCCGACAGCCGTGAACGACCAGATCACGGATTCCGTCACGCAGGCCAATGTCGAGACGCTGGGGTCCGCTCCAGCGATCGCGATGGGCAACCTCTACCAGGCGACGGCGCAGGCGCTCGCCAATGCTGCGCACAATGCGACGCTCGCGCAGCAGCAGATGAACATGGCGGCACAGGCCGCGACCACCGCAGGCGTGGCCCTACTCTACGCGATCCAGACGGGCGCCACGGCAACCAAGCCTTGATCTGAAACTCCGGCGGCGCGGGTGCGTCCGCCATCAACGCAAAGGACTTCCCCATGGCTTTTCCCAGCCACGTCAACAGCGCGATCACCGACTCGATCACCCAGGCCAACACGATGCTGATCGGCGATTCGCCGTCGATGGCGACCGGCAATTTGTTCGTCGCGACCAGCCAGGCGCTGTCGAACGCGGCGCATAACGCGTCGAACCAGCAGCAGCAGAGCTTCGTATCGTCCCAGGCGTCGACCACGCAGGGGCTGCAGACGCTCTATTCGGTCGACATCAGTTCGAACGGGACCGCCACCGCGGGGATATTCCGCCGCGGCCTGCTCTGACCGTCATCGACTGATCCCCTGGCGCGTCGCCAATGGCCATGCTCGACGGCCTCGTGCCGGGGACAGTGCTGACGATCGGAGAGGCCCCGTCCGCCGCCATGGCGATGACGTACATCGCGATGGCCAACAGTATCGGCGTGGCGATGGGGAATGCGGTGACCGCGCAACAGCGCGGCCAGCTGATCGGAGAGGCCGCGACCGTGAAGGTCGTGGCGGTCATTTTCGAACTAGGGGGGACTTAGCATGCCTGACCATCCCGAGCATTTGGTGAACGAACAGATCGTCGAGTCCGTCGCGGACGTCGTCACGCTCAACAGCGGTCATGCCCCGGCGCAGTCGGCGGCGATGCTCGACGTGGTCATGGCGGAGACTATGGGCATGTCGATGTACAACGCCGTCAGCCGGCAGCAATCCTCGAGCATGGTCGGATCGGCCGCAGTGACTTCGGCCTGCGCCAAGATGCTCCAGACCCCGTTCCCGATCCTGCCGCCGCTGGTGCCGTCGCCCCCGACGCCCGACGGACTGCAGCCGCTCCCTGTCCCCCCCGGCGGACTGACCGACGCGGAAGCCATTGCGGTTGCGGCGGTCGACGCCGGCAGCGCGATCGACGTACTGGCGGCCGAGGCCAAGGGCCCGGACGTCGCCACCGCGACGGCCACACTCAAGGCCCTGGCCGATCAGATCAGTGCCGCGCTGGCTGCATTGAACCCGCCCGCCCCGGCTCCATCGCCATCTCCGGCGCCCACCCCGACGCCGCCCAAGAGCAGCCGCCTTCAGAAGGGCGCGGCAGGCACGCGCGCGGCCCGCAAGTAACCCAGCAGCAGGGATTCCATCATGGCCAAGGTCAACCCGCTCGTCATCGACGTCCTTCAGCAGACCCAGACCGCGACGCTAACCCAGGGCGTGGTGCTGACCAGTGCCGGCGGCAAGGCGTACCAATCGGTTGCGCAATCGACCGCGCTCGCGGTGCAGGACGCCGCCGACGCGCTGCGCAACGTGTCGACCATGGCGACCACCGCCGCCGGCGTCGCGCTCGCCCAGATTCTGGCGACCGGTCAGGTCGAACGCTACAAGCCGACGCTCGATAGCGCCCAGGACATCATGTCCAACGCGATCCAGGATTTCGGCAAGATCGGCATGGCGGCCGGCGAGATCCTCAAGACGTTCCCCGCCGGCCAGCACATCTGAAAGCGGTGCAGACATGACCGTCAAGATCGCCGACAAACCGCTGAATGGCGCCTTCGGCCTCTCCGAGCCCGGTCGCCGGGTGTTGGGGTTGATCGACGGCGGATTGCAGTGGCTCGACTATGCGCTGGCGTCGCAGGATGCGCACTATCACTTTCGGGATGAAAGCGCGCTCGTCGCCGCGGTCCAGATGGGGCTGCACGCCACGCGCTACATCCTGATCGACGCCATCGGGCTGATGGTGGCGCCGGTCAAGCTGATGACGATGACCGCCGCCGAGCTCCAATTGCTCGCGCGCGCGGCGGTCGGCGAGGTGAAGCCGAAGAATCCCGACCTGGCGAAGATGCTCGCCCGACACGGCCTGGAGACGCAGGACGATCTGGCGGCGGTCGATATCCTGCTCGACAATCTCGAGGTCGCGCCGGCACCGATGTTCCAGGCGATGGATATCGACGATCGCCTCGCGCTGCTCGTTCTCGCGCGCGACCCGCGCATCACCGATCCGGGGCAGCCCGACATGCGGCTCGAAGCGGCGAGCTTCGCAGTGTCGCAGGCATATTCGCCGCCCGAATTCGCGGACTATTACCGCACCTTCATCGACCACATCGCGGTGGTCGGCGAGCCGGACGATACGCCGGGCGACCGCCGTGAACGCGTGTTGCGCGCGGTCTACACGCTGGCGCCGCTGATGTTCCAGGCGCTCGATTGCCCGGAAGTCGCCGGGCTGGTGTCGCCGCTCGAGGTCGAAGGCGCGATCATCGACTGGCTGATGGCGGGACGGCAGCTTGGTTTCCTGCGGGTGTCTCAGGGCGTTCAGCAGATCGTGTCCAATACAGGCTTCGCGAACGAGGACGGTCTCGCCGCCCAGTTGATCGTACGCGACTATCTCGATCGCGCGCAGCAACTGGTGCGGCTCCAGGGCATCGGTCGCGGAGCGATGGGCCAGGACGGCGCGACCTGCCTATTCCCGATCGTCGCGCCCGGCCAGGAAGCGCTGATCCGGCTTGGCCAGACGGGCGTGATCACGCTCGCCCAATTCGCCTGGCAGCGACCGTTCCGCACGCGGGAAGACGGCGAGGTGCGGCCGTCCAGGCCGGTTTCGTCGCCGGCATCGGCCAACCCGACCCGGACGCGCACGATCGCGCGGCCGAAGGTCGTGCGTCGGCGCAAAGGGAGCATCAGGAAATGAGCGACAAGAAACGCTGGCAGCCTAAAGGCGGCGCCGAGGGCGGCGAAACTGCCCCCCGGGTGGCCGATCGCTCACAGGCAGCGGCAATCGCCATGACCCAGGCCAATGCGGCAATGCGGCATGCCGACGGGGCGATAAAGCAGGCCGACGATGCGCTCTCTGCGGCGGGCCTGCCCGGCAAGCCGAACCATGGACCGGCGTCTGCGGCGATGCGCGAGGCCGAGCGGCTCGAGCGCAAGGCGGTCGAGGCTGCCCAGATCGAGGTCGAACGTGCGATGGCGCGCGCCAGCCGCGCCGAATTTCGCGCCGAAGAGGCGGAGCGGGAGGCCGAATGATGGTCCGGGCAATGTCCGCGTCGCGGACGGCGGAATAGGGCATGGCTTTCCCGCCCGCCAACGACGCCGCACTTCAGGCGCTCGCGCATGTCGCGACCATGGCAACGGCGCAGGCGCAGGTCCCGATCGTCCTGGTGCCCCAGCATGACGCGGCGTTCGGCTGGGAAGCGGCGGCAGTCCATCCGATGCAGGCGCTCGAGACGCAATATCAGTCGATCGTGCGCAATGCCGAACGGCTCGGCAACGATCCGGTCGAGCGTCGGCTGTTCGAATCGACCGCGCTTGCCGAATTCTATTTTTTCGATGCGGGGGCGCCCCGACTGCTCGGAGTCGAACGCGACCGTCCCTATCGAGGGCAACGCTTTCCCTTGCCGACCGATGCGTTGCGCCACGCCCGGGCTGAACTGCGGGCAGCCAAGGACATGTACAATGCCGGTGTACCGGCGCCCTTGCTGGCGACGCGCATCGCCGATGCCCGGGCCGCCGCCTGGCGCGTGTGCCAGCTGTTCCTTCCGCCTGCCAATCCCGAGCCGGTCAACGCGCCGTCGATCAACCAGGCCTCTCAACTGATCCAGGCAGCGGGCCCCGCGCCCGTGGTGATCACCAATCTCGGCAATGCGCTGACTCTGCTCGACCATGCCGTGGCGGGCGATGCCAGCGTGCAGATGTTCTACGTCATCGAGCCTTTCTATCTGTCGCGCTTGCTGGTCGCCTATCGCGTCCGTTCCAGCACGCCGGTTACCGAGGAGGAAGTGACGACGGCGAGCGCGGCACTGACCGGGATCCTCAATGCACAGGCATGGCTGGCCGCATGGCTCGAACATGCGATGATCGACCTCGAACTCGCCATCGCCGAGGTCGATCCCAACCAGCATACGCGTTTCTTCCTGAAGGGAGGGCGCGCCCTGGCCTATCTGTTCGGCCAGCCGCAAAATGCGCGCAACGACTGGGACACGCAGATCCTGATCGACCCCAATCTGCCACCCGGCGACTGGTACGCGCTCTATCGCGACGTCTCGAACCAGATATTGCTGACGCTGGTCCGGATGAAGGACGAATTCTATTCGATCCTGTCCGCCAATGCCGCCGCGCTCCAGGCGCTGCCGGTGCCGCCGCCCGCGCCGCCCGATCCGTTCGCTGACGGTCCCGAGCCCGATTGGGACAATATCGACCAGGCGCCCGACATCCCGCCGAGCTACGAGAATGCCTTTACGCGTGCCTGCAAGGCCGAACTGATCGACATTGGCATGCCGCGGCGCGACACGATCGAGTTGCGCGAGCAATGGGCGCAACTTCACAACGACATCATCCGCCCCACGCTGGGCATGCCGATCCCTGGCTACGCCTATTATGTCGACGAATATATCACCATGATCCGCGAGTTCTTCGCCGGGGAATCGCGCGCGCCTAGCAAGGCGCGCAAGCGGATCGAGCGGCTCGCCGAACTGCTCGACCGCGACGAGGCGGCGGTCGTCATCGTCCATGCGATGCAGTCGATACCGCTCACCATCTGGACCGTCGTCGCGCCCGTCCTGACCGCGTTCGTCGCGACCCAGCCGCCACCCGCGCAGGAGGCGCTGCGCTACGCCCTGATCGTGCTGCTCGACCAGTTCGCGATCGCCTATGAGATGCGCAACGATCCCGGGCTCGCGCAGGAATTCGCGGCGTTCTTTGCCGAATGGCTCCCAAACGAGGAGGTGCTGGCCGATTATCCGCCCAATTTCCGCTTCACCCTGCCGGTCAACGCCGAATCCATGGCCGATGCGATCGGGTTCGGGCAGTGGGTGTCGGACCGGTTGCAGGTCAACTTTGCAGGGCGCGCCGCACTGATCGCGGCGCATCGCGACGATATCGAGGCGCTGATCCGGGCGATCTACGACGCGTCGGTGTTCAATCAGCAGAGCGAATATGACGTCCAGTTCGCGATCGGCGGCAGCCTGGCGGCAAAGCTCCACGGCGAATATGAGAACGCGCCCAACGCGGCGCTCGAACAAGTATCGACGGTGACGATCGGCATCTATTTCGAAGGCGCGCAGATCAACGCGGCGACGGCGATCGAACTGGTCGCGCAATTGGTACGCGATTATATCGCGCAACAGCCCGCGCCGCTATTCTATCTCGATGAGACGGTGCCGGGAACGCTCAGGATCTTCTGGGCCGATCCTCAGACAATCGAACCGTTCGGCCCCTATCACCCGCTGGCGATCGAGATCGTCGCCAAGCGGGTCCGCGAGCGGCCGCTGCTGAGCTTCATCTGGGGGTTGCCGGTGCTGGGCTTGCGCGACCTGATCGTCGAATACCAGACACGCGCGGCGCACATCGTCGAATATACCAGGCGCCGGGAGCTCCGTGCAACGGCGGCGGCGCTCACCGAGATGCTGATGACGGCGCGGAGCTAGAGTGGAACGCGTGATTGCCGATTCGGCCACCCCGATTTAGGCGTTTGTTATTGTGTCGTTTTGGTGGAAAATCGGCGCCCGATTTTCCGCGCGACGCTCTAGGTTCGTGCCGCGATCGGCGTCGGACCGCGCGGGGCGATCGCCACCAGGAACGCGATGGCGGTGCCGATGCAGAGCTGGAACGGAAAGGCGAGGTGCGCCAGTGCCGCGGGCAGGCCGATCGCCCCCGCAATCGCCGGCTGGAGCAGCAGCACCGTGACGAAGCCGGTGATCAACGATGCGATGACGGAGGCTGAAGTCCCGCGCGTCGTCAGGACCGCGGCGAAATAGATACCGAGCAAACCGGCATAAGCGAAAACCATCACCTGCAACGCGAATTCGAGCAGCCCGAGCTTCGCGTAATGCTGCCAATAGAAGGACAGCACCGCCACCACGAGCATCACGATGCCGATGACGCCCATGCCCGCGCGGCCTGCCTGGACGTAATGATGCTCGGCCGCGCCGCCGTGGCGCTCACGCCACGGCCGGTAGAAGTCCTGGACGAGCACCGACGACATCGCGTTGAGCGCCGAATTGGTCGTCGCGACCGCCGCCGCCATGATCCCCGCGGTCACGAGCCCGCGCAGCCCCGGCGGCAATTCGGTCAGGATATAATGCATGAAGATGCTGATCTTTTCGTCGCCGAATGCCTGCGCCGCGGCGGCGGTCGTGCCGCCCATCAGCTCGGGCCGGTCGTAATAGACGTGGAGCAGCAGGCCGATCGTGATGAAGATGGCGACGACCGGCACCGTCGCGAAGACGGAGAGATAGAGGCTGCGCGCGCCGGTCCGGGCGTCGCGGCACGCCAGCAGGCGCTGCGTCGTGTCCTGGTCGAGCCCGGAGGAAGCGATGTAGAGCAGCGCGATCCCGGTAACGATGGCGAGCAGCGAGAACGGGCGGGAGGGGTCGAGCGAGAAGTCGAACAGCCGGAGTTTGTCGGCGCCGCCGGGGGCGTGAGCGAGGCCGTGGACGATGTCCGCGGTACCGGCCGGGATCGACAGGCGCAGAAAGATCAGGACCGCGATCGCCGAGGCGAGGAAGACGACGAACTGGATCAGGTCGATCCACAAGACCGACCGCAATCCGCCGACGAAGGTGAACAAAAAACTGGCGACGACCAGCACCGTGGCCGCGATCAGGATGGCCTGCGCGTTGACGGTCGAGGCGATCACCATCGCGATCGCGATGGCCGCGAGATAGAGCCGCGCGCCATTGGCCAACACGCGGCCGAGCAGGAACATCGCGCCAGCCCAGCGGGTCGCCCGCACCCCGAACCGGAGGGTCAGGAGTTCGTACACGGTTGTGACTCGCGCGGCGTAGAAGCGGGGAATCAGCACGCGCGCGACGAAGATCGCGCCGAGCAGGCCGCCGAGATTGGTACCGAGATAGGTGAAATCGCCATTATAGCCGAAGTCGGGCCCGCCCAGGAACGTTGCGGCGGATTGAGTCGCCGACAGGACCGAGATCGCCGCGAGCCAGGCCGGCACGGTGCCCCCTGCCAGGAAATAGTCGCGTGCGGTGCCGGTATGGCGCGGCGTGAACAGCCAGCCGCCCGCGACCAGCAGCCCCAGGTAAGCGAGGATCACGATCCAGTCGATGAGGCCGAAATACATGGTCGATCGAACACTCAGTAGAGAAGATAGCGCGCGCGGATAAGCTTGAACCGGGTCAGGCTCGCTTGCCAACCCGCCGCTATCCGGCGCGGATCGACTCCTGCCTTGATCTGGTCGAGCACTGGGCGATTGTGGAGGAGGCGGTCGACCCGATCGATCTGGAAAGCGGTGCCGTACAATTTCCACAGCGCGGCAACCGTCTCGACGCCCAGTTCCGGCGCGTCGAGCCGGTCGCGGGCGTGGATGAGGATCTCGACGCCCTCGACCGGCCGCCCGGCGAACGGGTACAGCTTGTCGCTCGCCGCGACATAGCGGACCGGCAGGAAGCTGACGCCCGGGATCGCGCGGGCATTGAGATAGGCGGCGAGTTCGGCCCCGTCGATCCAGGGGGCGCCGAAGCGGAGGAACGGCGCGTCGCCCGGCCCCTTGACGTTGACGTTGGTCCCTTCGAGCAGCGCAGTGCCGGCATAGGCCGTCGCCTGGCTCACGCTGCGCAGGTTGGGCGACGGGTTGATCCACAACAGTCCCGTCTGATCGTACCAGTCGGTTCGCCGCCAGCCGGTCATACGGATCACGGTCAACCGTGCGCCGATCCGTTCCTCGCCATTGAACATCCGGGCGAGCTCGCCCAGCGTCATGCCGGGCCGCATCGGTTCGGCGAACGGCGTGGTGTAATCCTCGATTCCCGCGGTCGACACCGGCCCTTGCACCGCGATTCCGTTGATCGGATCGGGCCGATCTAGGACGATCACCTCGATTTTGCCGACGGCCGCCGCCTGGAGGAAATATTTGGTCAGCGTCTGGAACGTCCAGTAGCGCACGCCGGCGTCCTGCAGGTCGATCACCACCGCATCCAGCCCGGCGAGCTGCTGCGCACTGGGCCGCCGTTCGGCCTCGGTCTTGCCGTAGAGGCCGACGATCGGCAGGCCGCTGACCTTGTCGAGCCGATCGTCGATGTCGGTGTCGTCGGTCGCGGCGTCGATGCCGTGCTCGCCGCTGAACAGCCGCACGACCTCGAGTCCGGGAACCGCGGCCCGGCCCTCGGTCCGCAGCACGTCGACCGTCCTGCGTCCGCGGCTGTCCACGCTGACCGGGTTGACCAGGATACCGAGCCGCAGCCGCCCGCCATGCCGGTCGGCCATCGCGCGGAGCGTCGCGAATCCCTGGTCCTCGAGCGCATCTATCCCGGTCCGGACGCGCGCGGCGGCGGGCGTCGCCGCGGCCAGCGCGATCAGCAGCAGAAGGAGCCGCCGCATCATCGGGCGGGTGCGGCCCCATCAAGCGCCGACAGAATCGCGGTATGGATGGCGGGGCGCGCTTGCGCGATCAGCATGTTGTTGCGCGTCGGGTTGACTCGGTTGGTCAGCAGGACGACGAACGCGTCGCGCGCGGGATCGATATAGATCGACGTGCCGGTGAACCCGGTATGGATGATCGCGTTCGGCGATGCGAGCGGTCCGGCGAAGCCGCCGGGCGTCGGCGTATCCCAGCCCAGCGCGCGCGAACTGCCCGGCGGCATGTTCTGCCTGGTCTCGAACAGGGCGATCGTGCTCGCCTTGATCAGCTGTTTGCCGCGATAGCGGCCGTGATCGAGATAGAGTTGGGCCAGGGTCGCGAGATCGCGCGCCGTGGAGAACAGGCCGGCATGCCCGGCGACGCCGCCCATCACGTAGGAATTCTCGTCATGGACGACGCCGCGCACGAGCATGTGGCGGAACGTGTCGTCTTGCTCGGTCGGCGCGATGCGCGGCAACAGGCTGCGCGCCGGGCGAAAGCCGGTGTCCTTCATGCCCAGCGGGCCGAACACCTCGCGCGCCACGAACCGGTCGAGCGGCATCCCCGACAGGCGCGAGACGATCTCGCCGACCAGGATCAGGTTGATGTCCTGATAGCGATAGACGGTTCCCGGCGGGGTGGCGGCGGGCATCGTGTAGATCTGTTGCAGGATGCCCTGTCGATCCGTGGCATGCTGCCACAACAGCCCCTCCGGTCCGAGCCCCGAGCTGTGCGTCAGGAGATCGCGCACCGTGATCCGGTCGTGCCCCGGCGTGCCGGCGAATTCAGGCAGGTATCGGGCAACCGGCGCGTCGAGATCCAGCCGATGGCGATCGTAGAGGATTTCGGCAGCGGTGGTGGTGGCGATCACCTTGGTCAGCGAGGCGAGGTCGAACAGTGCGTCGACTGGCATTGGCGGCGCGTCGGGCGCGGAGTCGATATGCCCGAACGACTTGAGCGCCAGCAGCCGTCCGTGCTGTCCGATCGCGAGCACGGCGCCGGGAAAGGCCTTCTTCGCCACCCACGAATCGACCTCGGCGAAGGCAGCGGCAAAGCGCGTGTCCTGGCGGGCCGTCGCGATGTCGAGCTGGCGATGGGCTTGGCGCGGTGACGGCGCCGCGACACCGGCGTGGCCGAGCATGAGGAGGCCGGCGGCCGCCGCCGGGAAAAGGTAGCGCATCGCGACCCTAGCTCGCCTGATCAAGGTCACCTCCAATGCCTCGTGCCAACAGAAGCGCGCCCGATACCGGATCGCCGAGCGGTTCGCTCAGGCGTTCGGCGGTGCGGACGCGAAGCCAGGGTCGCAACCTGACCGACAGGCCGCCGACCAGCGCCAGGCGCGGCGCGCCGCGCGCGAAGATCGTCAGGATGAAGCGTTCGACATGGAGGACGGCATCCTCGACGATCGACAGCGCGATCTCGTCGCCGGCCTCGGCATAGTCCATCACCAGCGGGGCGAAACTGGCATAGTCTGCGGGTGTCGCCTGATCCATCCAGGCGATCGCGCGCATCGTTTCGTGCTCGAACCGCTCGGCGATCTCGCGCGACAGGAGCGTGCGCTTGGTGCGGCCGTCCATCGCCCGCAGCGCATGACGTACCGCGCTCAGCCCGAGGGCGGCGCCGCTTCCCTCGTCCGAGATCGGGAAGCCGTAGCCGCCGACGGTAAAGCGATGCCCGCCCACCTGTCCGAAGCCGATCGAGCCGGTCCCCAGCACCAGGATGGCGCCGTCGGCACCCTGGTGCGCCCCGAGATTGGCGATGGCGGCGTCGCTGTCGAACGCGACGCTGGCAAAGGGAAAGTCGAGCGCCGCCAGCGCCTTCGACATGCCGGGGCGGCGAATCCCGGCGATACCCATGCCGGCGGCGACCTTGCCCCAGTCATGTTGTGCGATGCCGGCCACGTCGAGCGCTTCGGCGGTGACCTCGCGCAACCGGTGGTAGAGTGGGTCGATCCCCATCCGCGTATTGGCTGGTCCGCCTTCCGCGCTGCCGAGCACGCGGCCGTCGAGCGCGGTGACGCGCACCCGGCAATGGCTGCCACCGGCGTCGACGCCGAGAAAATACTCAGCCATGCCGGTGTCCCGAGGCTGCCGAGCGGCTGTCGCCACCGGGCAATCGAGCGGGTGCCGCTCGAACGGAGGACGGGCTGGGCATGCGCATGGCATTGCGGATGACCGCCCCGGTGTCGAGCCTCAATCTGTCCGACCTGTCGCCGCGGTTATGGGTGTCGTCCTCCAGGTTATGGCTCGCGCGCTTTGCGTCGCGGTTTCGGACCGGTAATCACGCATCGTCGCCGCGTCGATGCGGTCCAGTGTCGAGGGTCCAATGCCTACCGAAACCGTTGATCCGCGCTTCGCCGATGTCGACCGCTGGCCGACCGGGTCGCTGGTCGAAGCGATGCTGGAGGGGCAGCTGGCTGCGGTCGCCGCGCTCAAGGGCCAGACCGCGGCCATTGCCGCGGCTGCCGAAGCCGCGGCGCTTCGCATGCATCGGGGAGGGCGGCTGGTCTATGCCGGTGCCGGCACCTCGGGCCGACTGGCGGTGCAGGACGGTGTCGAACTCACGCCGACCTACAATTGGCCGGCCGAGCGCCTGGTATTCCTGATCGCCGGCGGCACCGGCGCGTTGTTGCGCAGCGTCGAAGGCGCCGAGGACGATATCGAGACAGCCCGCGCCGAGGTTCGCTCGGCCGGGGTCGGGCGCGACGACGTGGTGATCGCGGTGGCGGCCAGCGGCCGCACGCCCTACGCCGTCGCGGTGCTCGAGGCCGGCCGGGACCTTGGAGCGTTGACGATCGCCATCGCCAACAATCCCGGCACGCCGCTATTGGCGCGAGCCGAGCATCCGATCCTGGCCGATACGGGCTCGGAAATCGTCGCTGGGTCGACCCGGATGAAGGCGGGTACCGCGCAAAAGGCGGCGCTCAACATGCTGTCGACGGCGATCATGCTGCGCTGCGGGCTCGTCCATCGCGGACTGATGGTCAACATGCGGATCTCGAACGAGAAGCTCGTGCAGCGCGCCCGGCGAATGGTCGCGACGCTGGCGGATACCGACGAGACGCGGGCTGCGGCGGCGCTCACCAGCGCGAACAACGATCTCCGGCGCGCGGTGCTGGTGGCGCGGGGTTTCTCGCCCGACGACGCCGATGCGATGCTGACGGCGGCGGGCGGAGACCTGGGCAACGCGCTCGCGGCCGCGGCATCGCGCAGCGGCTGAGCGCGTTGCGCGCGGTCAGGCCGATGGTCGCGCCGACAGTCGCCTGACCAACGTTGCCGCGGCCGCCAGGGCGGCGATCGGAACGAGCAGGACGTAAAAGGCGATCGTCCCCTGGAACATCGCGAAAATGTGGCCGACGATGAACGAGCCCGTGGTGCCGCCCAGCGCCGAGAACACCACGATAAGTCCGACCATCGCCGGCTGCTCGCGGGGGGCCATGGAGGACAGGATCGCCGAATTGAGCGCGGGATAGATCGGCGCCATCATGAGCCCGATCATCGGGAACAGGAATGCCGCAAGCGGCGCGGCGCTCCAGCTCGCGACCTCGCCGTGATGCGCGGAGGCGAGCGGCAGCACGGCGACGATCAGCACCGCCATCGCGGCGAGGCATCCGAGCACGAGCGGGAACCAGCCGGTGCGCCGGACGACGAGGCCGGCGCCGAGCCGCCCGCCCGCCAGGCAGACGGCGAAGATCGACGCCGCCTGAACGCTCATCGGCGCCGACAGGCCGAGCAATTCGCGATTGAAGGTCGGCAGCCACGACCCGATGCCCTGTTCGACCAGCACGTAGCAGAAGATCGCCGCGATGAAGCTCAGGCTCAGCGGGCGCCAGACGAGCGCGACCATCTCGGCGAATTTCTGTCCGGCGCTCTGGGTCGACCGTGCGGGCTCGTCGAACGGCGATCCGGCTGCGGCATCGACCGCGCTCTCGTCATAGGGCGTGACGGCCAGCAATGCGAGCGCGACGAGACTGGCCGCCGCCAGCACGTAATAGACGTCCAGCCATTGCCGGTTGCCGGGATGGGCGGGATCGATGAAGGCCGCGAAAATCCAATAGCCGCTGAGGACGCCGAGCATGAACACGCCCTCGATCACGTTGAGCAGCGACGCGTGCCGTGCGCTGTCGTCGGTCAACAGGCCGACGAAGCTGTAGACCGACACCTTGGTCACGCCGAACGCGACGCCGACCGCCAGGAACAGCAGCCGCGTCGTCCAGAATCCGGGGATCAGCGGCATGGCCAGGCAGGCGATCGCGACCAGCGCGAGCGCAGCGATCATCGCCCGCCGCAGCCCGAACCGCGGCAGCTGCGCCGCCAGCAGGAAGCTGGTCGCCGCGATCGACAGGTCCTTGAAGCCCTCGAGCGAACTCGCCGCAATCTTCGTCACCTGAAACGATTCGATCGATTGCAGGATGACGGTGCCGACGCTGTTCAGCAGCACCGCGAAAACGGCATAGGTCAATGCCAGCGCGACGATCATCCGGCTTCTGTTCATTCGCCTCCCCTGCCGGACGGTCATCCGGCTTATTGTCTTGACCATCTCCTATTATGAAATGCATATCATTGGCAATCGGGCGCGTGATTGCCCCATCGGGAGAGGAATGCGTGGCTCGGTCATTACCCGAAGCGTCATTTGCGGACGTGCGGTTTGCGCACGATGGCTGGCGCCTCGCGGCGGATGAGCAATCGGTGGGGTTGCGTCAGGTGCCGGCATTGTTCTCGATCGGCAACGGGTTCATCGGCATTCGCGGTCCAGGCGAAGCGGCGGGCGCGCCGAAAGTCTATCTGAACGGCGTCTACGAACGCGTGCCCATCGCTTATCACGAGGCGGCGCATGGCTATGCGCGCGAAAGCGACCTCCGCCTCGCGGTCGCCGACGCGACGCGCCCGGCGATCCTGGTCGGCGGCCGGGCGGTGGGTTCGGCCCGTCATGTCGAACTCGATCTCCATCGCGGTGTCCGTACCGAACGGTGCGCCGCCGCCGGCGTCGTGATCACCATCGAGCAATTCGTGTCGATGACGGAGGCCGCGCTCGTACTGACGCGGGTGAGCTTCGCGGCGGACGCCGACGTGACCGTGGGGCCGATGGTGACGCCGCCGCCGGGGAGTGGCGCGGCGGAACCCGTCGAGGAACAAGGCGAGGGCGTATACGACCCGCGCGTCGCCCCCGTCATGACGACCAGCCCCTGGACCGACCCGTGCATCCACGACCGGGCGGGCGTCGCCGCCCGCACCGATCGTTTGGCGGCAAGCGGTTTCGTCGTGGCATCCGTCATGCGGGAAATCGGGCGGCGCACGATCGATGGGCACGTCCAGGTCGATTTCGTCTCGGGCTATCAGGCTGCGCGTGGCCGGTCGCCGGTCGACGCGCTGACCGATACGATGGCGGCCGCCGCGGCGCGCGGTTACGAGGCATTGCTGGCCGATCAGGCAACGTGGTTCACAGACTTTTGGCAGGCGGCCGGCGTCCATTTTCCGGGGCGTCCTGAGACGGAACTCGCGATCCGCTTCGCGCTTGCCGAATTGGCGATGGCGGTCGGACGCGATGGCAAGACGTCGATCGGCGCCAAGGGCCAGACCGGCGAGGGCTATGAGGGGCACGTCTTCTGGGACGCCGACCTCTATGTGATGCCGGTGTTCGCCTTCACGCGCCCCGGCATCGCCAGGGCGATGCTGGCCTGGCGGATTTCGACGCTCGGGGCGGCGCGCGACAATGCTCGGGCGATGGGACATTGCCAGGGCGCGCTCTATCCCTGGCGCACGATCGGCGGACACGAATGTTCGTCCTATTTTCCGGCCGGGTCCGCGCAATACCATATCAATGCCGACATCGCTTATGCGCTTGAAACGTATCTCGCGGCGACCGGCGACCGCTCGCTGCTCGATGCCGGCGGCGCCGAAATGCTCGTCGAAACGGCGCGCATCTGGTTGGCGATCGGGTTTCACGACGCGGCACGCGACGACGCGTTCGTCATCAATCGCGTGACCGGACCTGACGAATATTCGGCGATCGTCAACAACAACCTCTACACCAACCTGATGGCCGCGCGGCATCTCCGTTTTGCCGCCCGCGAAGGCCGGGCTGCGTCGCTGATCGATGCGGAAGAGGCCGCTCGGATGATCCGGGCCGCCGAGCGGATGTTCCTTCCGAAGGATGACGAACGGCAGGTCTATGCGCAGGACGATGCTTATTTCGCGCTCGACCCATGGCCGATCGAGGCGACGCCGCCCGATTCCTATCCGCTCCTGCTGCACTTCCATCCGCTCGCCATCTATCGGCGCCGCGTATCGAAACAGGCGGACGCGGTGCTCGCGGTTGCGCTGATGCCGGAGGTGTTCGACGCCGCCATGCGGCGACGCATGCTCGACGTCTACGAAGCAACGACCGTGCATGATTCGACCCTGTCGGCGAGCGCGTTCGCCACGGCGGCGGCGCAGGCCGACGACGGCGCGCGGGCGGAGCGCTATTGGCGGGTCGCGGCGCTGACCGACCTGAACGATCTGTTCGGCAATGCCCATCATGGCCTGCACATGGCCGCGCTGGCGGGAAGCTGGACGACATTGGCGATGGGATTTGCCGGGATGCGGGTCGACGGCGACGTGCTGTGCTTCGATCCCGTCGAGATACCGGGACTGTCCGATTATCGCTTCACCGTCGCGTTCCGCGGGGCACGCGTCGACGTAACGGTGTCCGGCGCCGATGCCAGCGTGTCTGTAAGCGGGGATCGGACGGTCGCGATCCGCGTCGCCGGCAAGGACCTGATGGCGTGACGACGGGATTTCGCGCGGCGATCTTCGATCTGGACGGCGTGTTGGTGGACAGCGCCCGCCTGCATTTCGTCGCCTGGAAACGGATCGCCGACGAACTCGGCATCGCGTTCGACGAGCAGGCCAATGAAGCGCTCAAGGGCGTCGACCGGATGGGGTCGCTCGACCATATCCTGAAGCTGGGCGGCCGGTCGCTCGATGCCGCGTCGAAGGAGGAACTCGCGGCGCGCAAGAACGGCTATTATCTCGAGGCGCTGACGACGATGACCGGCGCCGACGTGTTGCCGGGCGCCGGCGCCCTGTTGGCGCGCGCGCGCGCCGCCGGCCTCGCGCTCGGGGTCGCCTCGGCCAGCCGCAACGCCGTGACGGTGATCGAGAAGGCGGGGCTGGCGGGCGCGATCGACTTCGTCGCGGATGCCGCCAGGGTCGCCCGATCCAAGCCGGCGCCGGATATCTTCCTCGCCTGTGCGACCGGCCTCGGCGTCGCCCCGGCCTGTTGCGTGGGGTTCGAGGACGCGGCGGCGGGGGTGACGGCGATCAAGGCGGCGGGAATGATCGCGATCGGGATCGGCGACGGCGGCACGCTGGCCGAGGCCGATCGCGTCTATGCGTCGACCGCCGCCGTGGATCTCGAGGAGATTTTGCGGCTGGCGCCGTCCGACCTTCAGGTCTGACGGACGATCAGGCGGGTTGGCAGGACGCTCGATTTGGGTTTGCCGCCGTCGATGATCTGCATCAGCTTCTCGACCAATATGGCGCCCGCGAGGTGCGTTTCCTGTTCGATCGTGGTGATCGCCGGCGTGAAGTCGGCAGCAGGCGGAATGTTGTTGTAGCCGCACAGCGAATAATCGGCCGGCGCTTCCAGCCCCAGCTCGCGAAAGGCCGCGATGATCGCGATGGCTGCGGTGTCCGAAAAGGCGAATACGGCATCGGGCGGATCGCTCTCGCGCAGCCAGGCCGCCATCTGCTGATAGACGGGGGCATAGGCCATGTGCTCGACGGTGAGATGCTCGACGCTCACGGTATCATGTTTGGCGGCGGCTGCGCGCAGCCCGTCGAAGCGCATCCGGATTTCCGCATGTGCGATGTTGCCGACGAACAGCCAGCGCTTCGCGCCGCGCTTGACGAACAGGTCGCCCGCCAATTGTCCGCCCAGGCGATTGTCGCTGCCGACCGAGCAATAGGGCTCCTTGGGATCGACTCCGCCCCACACCACGAACGGCGCGCCTGCGCGTGCCAGATCGCGCAGCATCGGTCCGCGATCGCCCTGGCCCAGAAAGATGAACCCGTCGGCGACGCGCGAGCTGATCAGGTCGAGATGGCTTTGTACGTCGCTGAGGTTGGATGGCGACAGCAACAGGTCCTGATTGCGGACCGACAGCGATTCGGACACGCCGGCGAGCAGTTCGAAGATGAACGGATCGGCGATCCGTCCCGCGCGGTGCGAGCCGAAATCGAGCACCACCGCGACGGTGTCGTTGCGCGCCTGGCGGAGTTTCTGCGCATTGCGGTTGATGGCATAGCCATTCTCGCGCGCGACGCGCAGGACGCGTTCGCGCGTTTCCTGATTGACCAGCGGACTGTTGTTGAGGACGCGGGATACGGTCGGCTTCGAAACGTTCGCCAGCCGGGCGATGTCCCCCATGTTCAGATCCATGGCGCGTCGGCGCAAGACAGAACTCCTCAATCAGCAGACCGCCCGGAAACCGTTGAAACGCTTTCCAGCGATAGTCGACGACGCGTCGCCCCCCAAGTGTCGCAAAATAGGCCGGTCACGGTTGCCGATGCAATAAGCGCCTGCCGTGAGGCGACAGAAAGCGCGCTGCCGCCGCACCGGGCCGCGGCCGCAGGAAATTTGAGGGGAAACATGTGGCATCTCGGTCACAGGGTCTGGCGCTCCGAAAACCATCTATCCTACTGATATAGATGAGATAATTCGAAGAATGCGGAACTGCAACAATTTATTGAAATGCAATTCATTCGTGTGTAGACCCGAGCTTCAGGCACTTCCCGAGCAGGAAGGCAACGGCAGGAGAGGAATATGACGGTTTTGCGCAGTCGCAATGTTGTTGCGGTGTCGGGGCTCGCCCTGGCGATCGCGCTGGCCTATCCGGCGGCAGCGCAGGAAACGACCGCGCAACCCGCACCGGCGGCGGATCCCGCGCAGACAGCGGACGCGGCGCCGGCTGCGGATCAGCCCGAACAGCCCGACATCATCGTGACCGGCCGCGCTGCCGGTAGCGGGATCAACAAGCTCGAAGCCGGCTATTCGGTGACCACGTTGTCGGCGGACGACATCAAGCTGCAGGCGCCCAAGAGCGCCGGCGACGTGCTCAAGTCGATCCCGGGCGTCTGGGTCGAAAGCTCGGGCGGCGTCGGCACCTCCAACATCTTCGTCCGCGGCATTCCGAGCACCGGCGACGCGCCGTTCGTCACGATGCAGTTCAACGGCGTCCCGGTCTACGGATCGAGCGCCCTGTCGTTCATGGACCAGACGGGTCTGGTGCGGCTCGACGAAACCGTCGCCGGCATCGAAGGCGTCAACGGCGGTCCGGCCTCGCTCTATTCCGATGGCCAGCCGGGCCTCACCACCAACCTCCGCCTGCGCGAGGGGCATGAGGAAACCCAGGGTAGTATCGGCGCCTCGATCACCGACTACAGCGCCTGGCGAGTCGACGGCTATCTGAGCGGCAAGCTCGCCGACGATCTCTATTACATGGTTGGCGGCTACGTTTCGCGGGGCGATAGCGTGCGCAGGGCCGGGTTCGACACCGAAAAGGGCCAGCAGATCACCGCGAACATCACCAAGAAGTTCTCGCGCGGCAAGTTCAACGTCTTTGCGCGGTACACCGACGATCACGGCGAGTGGTTCCTGCCGTTCGCGGCCAACGTACCCGGTATCGATCTCGGTCGCTACAACCAGCTCAATCAATATACGCGCTATGCGACGATCATCACGCCGGGCTCGGCGGGCAGTGGTGCGACCGAGCGCGTCGACCTGGCGGACGGCCGTGGCTGGAAGGGCGTGGTCGCAGGCGCGAGCCTCGATTACGATCTCGGCGGCGGGCTCGGGTTCACCGACCGATTCGGGTTCACCAGCGGGACGCTGCAGACGACCGGCCTGGTGCCGGCTGGCGCCGGTGCGGTGACCGTGGCGACAGCCTTGGCGACTGCCGGCAATCCCGGTCAGACGCTGGTTCATACGGTCAACACCGGACAGACGCTCGCTTCGACCGACTATGTCCAGCAATTCGGGTCGTGGGTGGTCGAGAAGAAGCTGCGCAACGTGTCGAACGAAGCCGTGCTCAACTTCAAGACTGGGCCCAACACGCTCAACCTCGGCTATTATTTCTCGCATTTCTCGTCGGACGACGCCTGGAGCCTGGGCAACACGCGCTGGATGCAGGTGGGCGGCTCGGGCGACCTCGTTGATCTGAAGAACGATCCGCTTTCCGCTTTCGCCATTTCGGATCGCGGTTCCGCCACGGTCAACGCGATCTACGTGTCGGATTCGTTCAACATCACCGATCAATTGCGTCTCGACGCCGGCATCCGGCACCAGTGGACCGATATCAGCTTCAATATCGCCGGTGCGGGCCTGCCCGATTCGGCAAAGATCAGCCGCGAGGCCACGCCATGGACGGTTGGGCTCAACTATCGCGTGAGCCCCAGGTTCGACGTCTATGCCCGCGTCTCGCAGGGCTATCACTCGCCGTCGTTCGATGACGTCCGGTCGCAGCTCGGCAATACCGGACCCCGGCTCGATCTCAACTGGAGTGTGCGGTCGTACGAAGGCGGCCTGAAATATCGCGGCGGTGGACTGGAAGCATCGCTGACCGGCTTCTACGACAAGGTCGTCGGCGCGGTGTACAACGATGTCGGCGTGCCGCCGCAGATCGCAGGATCGAAGACCAAGGGTATCGAGCTCGACGCCTCGTGGCACAATGCCAACGGGTTCGGCTTCATCGGCAATGCCGTGCTCGAAGATGCGAAGACCGACACGCCGGGCATTCCGGACTTCGACGGCAAGAAGGCGCAGCGCATCCCGTCCTATCAGGTCCGCTTTACGCCGACCTATACGGCGCGCGTGTCGGACAAGGCCGATATCACGCTCTACGGCACCTACGAAGCGATCGGAAAGCGGTATAGCGACCTTGCCAATACCCAGCTTCTGCCGGCCTATGCCACGCTGAGCGCTGGGCTGCGCGCCAAGATCGGGGGCTACATGCTGCAGATCTCAGGGGACAATCTGACCGACTCGCACGGCCTGACCGAAGGCAATCCGCGCTTCCTGGCGGGACCGGGGGTCGCCCTGCCGGACGTCCGGCCGATCTTCGGCCGCTCGTACAAGGTATCGGTCAGCTACGCCTTCTAAGGAAGGGGATTCGGTGATGCGTTGGGGCGCCGGAGGTCGATCCTCCGGCGCCCTCGTCATATTCCGGCACCGCTGGCGCGGCGATCGGCGGCTTATCGTGCGCGGTGAAGGACCGCCGCGCCTTCGGGACCGTCCCAGGCGAGGGCGCGCGGTACTCGCGCCGCTTCGCGCCCCTTCGGGTTCAGCACGACCGAATAGGGCATGCCGAGAGCGCCGAAGCGACTCACCGCCCGCAGGTCCGAAAAAGCCAGCCGCAGGTGCGGATAGCGGCCGGCGAACGCCCGGGCGCCATCGTTCGGATCGGCATCGACCGTTGCCGCGACGATGACCAGATCGGGGCGGGCGGCCGCCAGCCGGTCGAGTGCCGGCAATTCCATCCGGCAGGGGCCGCACCAGCTGGCCCAGAAGTTCACCAGAACGATCTTGCCGCGCAGGGCAGGGACCGACAGCCTCGACCCGTCAGCCATCCTTATCGGCGGGAGCGCGGAGGGGATCGCACCCGCCGGTGCCGCCGCGCGCCTCGAGGGATGCGATGCCGGCGCGGCGGACACGAACAGGCCGCCGCTGGCCGCGAGGACGGCGATCCCCGCGAAGAGGCGGGAGCGGATCAAAACGCCTTGTCCTTGACCTCCGGCCAATTGGCTTCGGCCTTGCCGATGATGGCGGTCGTATCCTTGTCGAAGATCTGCAACGCCCTGGCGCTGTTGTTCAGGTACAATTTGCCGTTGACCACCTTGCCGGTCAGGGGGTCGACATCGACCTTCTCGCCGAATGCGGTGCCGACGGCGCAGAAGCCGCCGAATTCGGGAACGTATTTGGCCGGATTGGCGAGAAAGGCCTTGCGATGAGCGGGCGTCGCAAAGAGGTATCGCGCGCCACCGAACGACGCCGAGAGGTGATCGACGCCGCGGACCGGCTTGCCGCTGTCGAAATAGGCCACCGGATCGTATCCCCCCAGTGCGACGCCATGGTCGTCTACATTGACTTGCGAGGTCGATCCCTTGACCCCCGCATGGGCGGCAGGCGCGGCGACCAATCCGGACACGGACATCGACGCCATCAGCGTAAGGGCGAACGGCTTCAAGAGGTTGCGGAACATCGAAAATCTCCCCGGGGACAAGCGATCAGCCGCTTCCCCGTCCCGAATTCGCGAGCCGCGGGGTTTCGGTTACGCATTCCCGCGCATCCCGGCGGAAAAGGCGGCGGTCGCCCCGGGGCCCGCAGGCGGGGCGACGAGCCGAATACCGTGCGGCGTTCAGACGGCCTGGACAGGGCGGCGGATCAGTCCGTCATAGTCGATGCTGGACGGTCCGGGCAGAACTGGCGCCTCCGCCAGATTCAGGAGCCGATCGGTATAGGCGGCAAGGTACCGCTCGCGCGTCGCCGCATCCGACCGGCCAGGCCCGTAGACGACAAAGGGCTCGATCACCGAAAAGCCGGTAAACTGAAAAATCCCGCGATGGATCGGAAACAGGATGTCCTCGATCGGCCCGTAGACGCCGTCTGCCGAATAGACGCCCTCCGGACCGCCGACCGTGACGGCGCACATCGCCCTCTTGCCCGCCATCATGCCGCCGTCGAACCAGCGGCCGCCGCCATAAGCCCGGCCGACCGCAAACACCCGGTCGACCCACCCTTTCAGAATAGCGGGAAGGCCCAGCCACCAGATCGGAAACTGGAAGATCAGCGCGTCGCACCATGCCAGCTTGTCCATCTCCGACTGGAGCGTAGCGCCAAACCCGCCATGTTGGCTCGCAAAGGCCTCCTCGACCTGCTGACGCAAATGGCCTGGATCGGCGACGGTGGTGAAGTTGCGGCGGTCCGAAACGGGGTCGAAATCCATCGCGTAAAGGTCGGATACACTGACGTCGTGACCGGCGGCGCGCAGCGCCTCCACGCCGGTTCGCGCCATCGCGCCGTTGAAGCTGGCCGGTTCGGCATGGGCAAGTACCAGCAGGACGCGCATCGAGGCCCCTTTCCCCGTTTCAGGATATTGCCGCCAGGTCGAGCACGGCCGACATCGTCGAGCTGACGATCGCCGGCCCCGGCCCGAGCTGTTCGAGCGGTACGCCGAGCCGATTGACCCAGGCGGTGCGATAGCCGAACCAGGCAGCGCCCGCCGCGTCCCACCCCCCGAACGCCGCGAAGCCGATGCGCGATTTCGGCAGGCCGAACGCGTCGATCGCCATCGCATAGGCCTTGGGCGAGGGCTTGAACGCCCGCACCCGGTCGGTGCTGAGGACGTGGTCGAATGCCGCCTCGATGCCGTTGCGCCGCATATCCTCGCGCAACGTCCGTTCGCCGAGATTCGAGAGGAAGGCGAGCTTCACGCCGGCCGCGCGAAGCGTCGCGAGTGCCGGTTTGACGTCCGGCCAGACGTCGAGCGCGCCGTAGCTTGCGACCAGCGCCGCGCGGTCCGACGCCGCAAGCGTGACGCCGAGCGAGTCGGCGGCGTATCGCAAGGCATTGTCGGCAACCTCGTCGAACGTCGCATATTGACCGGCGGCGGTATAGAGCCAGCTATTGCCGAACAGCTTCGACGACCAGGCCTGCGCGAGGTCGCGCCCACGATCCGGGACGAGCGCGACCACCTTCCTGGAGATCGACCTGGGGTCGAAGATCGGAAAGCCGTCAAAGGCGATCGCTTCGACCGGGCTCCGTTCCAGCGCGTGGCCGGCGACGGGGAGCAATGCCGCTCCGCCCGCGATCAGGCCGAGCGCCGCGCGGCGCGAAAAGGCCGATCCGGTCGTGCCGGCGCTGGCTCGGTCGTCGGCTCGGCGGTCGGCGCCGGGCGCGAACGGGTCGTCGCCGCTCATAGCGCCCGCGTCTCGCCGCCATCCATGCGCAGCGTCGTGCCGGTCATCCACTGGGTGGCCGGGGACAGCGCGAACGCGATCAGTTCCGCTATTTCCTCGGGCCGCCCGAACCGCGCGATTCCCGCCTGGGTCGTGTAATGGGCCACGGCATCCTCGGTCGCGAGGTTCCTCGCCGCCGCATAGCGCTCGATCATCGCCATCCGGCGGCTGGTCATGACGGCGCCCGGCAACACGGCATTCACCCGGACATTGTCGACCAGCCCCTGATCGGCGAACGCCTTGGCCATCGCCGAAATGGCAGCATTCACCGTCGACACGGCGGCCAGCGCCGCGCTGGGCATCGCCGCCGTCGCACCCGATACGAAGACGATCGCACCTTGCGACGCCTTGAGGTGTTCCCATCCGGCCAGCGCCAACCGGCGCGCGCCGTGAAACTTCATGGCCAGCCCGTCATCCCATTCCTCATCGGTCAACGTCATCAGGTTCGCTTGCGGTACGGCGCCCGCGACGTTGGCGATCGCGTCGATCCCGCCGGTCGCCCCCACCGTTGCACCGATCACCTCGGCGGCGGCGCCGGGAAGGCGGAGGTCGGCGGGGTGGACGAGCGCGCGCCCGCCGCCGCCTTCGATCTCATCCGCACATTCGGCCAAGCCGTCCTGGCTGCGGGCGACCAGGACCACGGTGTCGAAATCCTCCGCGAGGCGAACCGCCGTGGCGCGGCCGATTCCCCGGCTGGCGCCGGTAACGATGACGGTACGGGTCGAGTGCTGCATGTCGATGCCATTCGCTGGGCGGCCGCCAAACGTTACGGTCAGCCGCATTGTCGGGAAGGGGGTGGCCGCCGGCGCCCTCCGATAGGAGGATGGGGGGGGGGAAGCGCCGGCGGCCTGCCGGATCGTTATCGACCGGCAAAGGCGAGGTCGATTTCGTGCGCGACGAGATCGACATTTTCCTCGAGGGCGAAATGTCCGCCGTCGAGCCAGACCAGCTTCGCCTCGGGCAAGTCGCGCTTGAACGCCTCGGCGCCGGCGGGGATGAAGAACGGATCGTTCTTGCCCCAGACGATCAGCGTTTTGGGCTGGTACTTGCGGAACGCCGCGTGCCAGCTGTCGTACAGTGCGACGTTGGTCTTGTAGTTCTCCAGCAGATCGAGCTGGTAGGCATCGGTACCGGGACGGTCGAGCAGGGCCTGATCGATCGTCCAGTTGTCCGGGCTGATCGCCTCGGGATCGCGGGCGCCGAACGTATATTGGAAGCGCGTCGTTTCGGCCTTCAGGAAGGCGCGCGCGGCGGCCTCGGTCGTCGCGTCGCGCTTCTCCCAAAGCGGCAGGAAAACCTGCTTGGGCATGTCGCCGACGCCGTCGAGATAGGCATTGGCATTCTGGATGATCAGTCCCTTCACCTGATTGGGGCGTTGGGCGAAGATGCGGAAGCCGATCGGCCCGCCATAATCCTGCATGTACAGGACGTACGAACTCAGGTGCAGCTTATCGAGCAGCCCCGTGACGTGCGACGTCAGGTTGTCGAAGCTGTACGTGAACGCCGACGCCGCCGGGGCATCGGATTGGCCGAAGCCGATATAGTCGGGCGCGATCACGTGGAAACGGTTCGCCAGCGCCGGGATCAGGTCGCGGTACATGTGCGACGAGGTCGGAAAGCCGTGGAGCAGGACGATCGTCGGCAGCGATCGGTCGCCCGCCTCGCGATAGAATACCTTCAGGCCATCGACCGTTTCGGTCTTGTAGGTCGTCCGGACCGTTGCCGGAGCGATCGTGGGAGCAGGCGCTGCCGCAGCGGGAAGCGAGCCTGCCAGACTGGCGGCGGCCGCAGCGAGGCCGAGCGTACGGGTGGGATTGGACATGCGATCTCCTTGTAACCTGTAAAACACAATTACAATGGTGTTCATTTACAAATAACCTGTCAACACATATTTTATCGGTTACCGGCGGTGGTGGCCGGACGATGGCGGTGACGGAGGGCCTTCGGGCGATGAGCGAGCAACGGTTTTCCGGAGAATTTCGCGAGGGAATGCCGTTCCTTGGCGGGCATTTGTGGATCGACTTCCTCAACACCACGCCCGTGATGAAGGGTGTCCCGCTCGACCTGATCGGCGACCGCGACGCCCTGGCCCGGTGGGCGCGACAGGCCAATCTGGCCGTGCCGTCGGCGGGCGATCTCGACTCGGTCGAGGATCTGAGAGGCCTGCGCGCGCGGCTGGCCGAAGCGTTCGACCAGCTTGCCGCTGGAATGCCGCTCCAGCGTCGGACACTCGAGGACATCAATCGCCGGATCGACCGGTCGGGGACCCGGCTCCATGTCGAGGAACGCGACGGCGTGCCCGTGCTCGAGGAGAAGGTGACCCTGGTTGGGCCGCCGGTGGCGACGGCCATCGCCTGGGACTTCGCACATTTTCTGAAAGCGTTCGACCGCAACCGGATGCGCCATTGCGACAACCCGGACTGCACGATGCAGTTCTACGATATCGGCAAGAACAACCGGCGGCGCTGGTGTTCGATGTCGGCATGCGGCAACCGCGACAAGATCGCACATTATCGCGCCCGCAAGGCGGGAACCGCGAGCTGACCGTCGAGTGATTTCGGGGTTACCGTCCGTGGTAAAGTAGTGGTTCGTGAGCGTCTTGCCTCGACGAGCCCTCGCTAGTGGCCGCTGAAGTAGGATTTGGCGCCATCGATGAACGCCCGCACGTTGACCGAAGCCCGGCGGTTCGCCTGATAGACCAGATGGACGGGCACGGGGGCGGGGGCCAGGCCGTCTAGGACCGTTACCACCGTGCCGGCCGCCAGCGCATCGGCGGCCTGATAGGATAAGATTCGCGCGATCCCGGCACCGGCTGTCGCGGCGGCGATGGCGGCGTCGGCGGTATTCACGGTCAACCTCGGCTCGATCCTGATTACGGTCTTGCCGGCCGTACCAAAGCGCCATTCCTGAGCGCGGTCGAGTTCCGCGAACGAAATCAGCGAATGGCCGTGCAGGCCGGGCGCGTTGGCGGGGACACCATGCGCGGCGAGATAGGCCGGGCTGGCAACGAGAATGCGGCGCACCTCGGTCAGTTTGAGCGCATGGAGCGAACTGTCCGACAGATCGCCGATCCGCACGGCGACATCGACACCTTCGTCTACCAGGCGCACGATTCGGTCGATCAGCATCAAGTCGACGCGCAAGGACGGGTGCGCGCCGAGCAGTCCCGTGACGATCGGCAGAATATGCATGCGCCCGAACGCCACCGGCGCAGCGACCGTCAGCGCGCCGCCGGGCAGCGCGCCATCGCCCCGAAGGACGAGCGCCGCTTCATCGAGTTCAGCCAGCGCAAGCCGGCAACGATCGAGATAGACGGCCCCTTCATCGGTCAGCCGGACGGATCGCGTGGTTCGCCGTAGCAATATCCTGCCAAGCGATTCCTCCAACGCTGCGACGGCGCGGCTCGCGGCGGTCGGGGACACCCGAAGGCGCCGGGCGGCATCGGCGAAACTCTGTTGGTCGGCCACGGCCACGAACGTCCGCAGCATGTCGAGACGGTCCATGATTATCCCGTATTTCGCAATATTGATGTGTTGAGATAGTAAATTATCGCGAAATCGGAAAGTAGGCATGTTCGAAGCCGGGGCCGCATCCCGCCGCCTACCGGAGAAAAGACATGTCCCGCATCGCCATCCCCACCCGCGACGCCTCGCCCGAAAAGTCGAAACCGCTGCTCGACGCGGTCGAACAGCAATTGGGCGTGGTTCCCAACCTGTTTCGCCTGGTCGGTACCAGTCCAGCCGCACTCGAAGGCTATCTCGGCCTCAATGGTGCCTTGGGACGGACGCTCGACGCCAAGACGCGCGAGCGGATCGCGCTGGCGGTGGCCCAGGCCAATGGCTGCGACTATTGCCTGTCGGCGCACACCTATCTGGGGCTCAATCTCGCCAAGATCGACGAGGCGGAAATCGCGCTCAATCGTGGCGGCCATTCGGGCGATGCCAAGGCCGATGCCGCGATCGTCTTCGCGCGCCGGGTTCTCGATGACCGCGGCCGGGTGAGCGACGCCGACCTTGCCGCCGTGCGCGAGGCCGGCTTCACCGACGCCCAAATCGTCGAGATCGTCCTGTCTGTCGCGCTCAACGTGCTGACCAATTACGTCAACAACGTCGCCGACACCGACATCGATTTCCCCGAGGTCCGGGCAGCCGAATTCGCCTGATCGCGCCTGACGGTCGTCCCTGCCGACCGATACCGCTTGACGGCCGGGCGCGTGTCCGCGCAGCCCGGCCGTCACCCTCCCCGACGAGGATCGAAACGAATGACCGACACCGAAATCGCCCGCCCGCCTTTGCCGCCCTTCACGCGCGAGACGGCTTTGCTCAAGGTACGCGCTGCAGAAGATGCCTGGAACAGCCGCGATCCGGCGCAGGTCGCGCTGGCCTACACGCTCGACAGCGAATGGCGGAACCGCGACCGATTCATCCGCGGCCGCGCCGCGATCATTGATCTGCTGACCGAAAAGTGGCGGCGCGAGGAAGAATATCGCCTGGTCAAGGATTTGTGGGCATTCTCCGATAACCGGATCGCGGTGCGCTTCCAGTACGAATGCCGCACCGCCGGGCAATGGTATCGGTGCTACGGGAACGAGCAATGGGAATTCGCCGACAACGGCCTGATGCGCCGCCGCGAAGCGTCGGTGAACGATGTGCCGATCGCGGAAAGCGAGCGGCGATTTCGCTGGGACGGACCGGCGCCGCGGCCTTCGGGCCATCCGGGTCTGATTGGTGTCGGCGGATGATGCCGCCCGCTCGCCTCAGCGCATCAGCGATTTGACCATGAATATTTCGGCATGTCCCGCGGGATAGTCATTCACCGTCGCGACGGTCCTGAAGCCTTGGCGTTCGTAGAAGGACGGCGCCTGGAAACTGTGCGTGGCGAGCACGATCAGGCCGCACCCCCGCCGCACCGCCTCGATCTCCGCCGTGCGCAACAGGCGATGGCCGATGCCGGCGCCGCGCCGGCGATCGGCCACCCATAACAGCTTGATCTCACAGCAGCCGCCCCAGCTATGGCCGTGCAGGCCGGCGTACAGCTCGCCGACATCGTCGCGCAGGAAGATGCTCAGATAGCGGGCATCCCGGATTCCGGTAGCATCCATGTTGAAGGCGTCGAGGCGATCCTCGAGATCGCAAAGGTCGGCGGCATCAGGGGCGTCGGTAACCGGGAAATGCGGGCTGCCGTCCGGGATCGGCCCGGTCATAAAGAAAGCGTCAGTCGCATCGCGCACCGCCGGTCGCGAGGCAGTCCTGCCTCGACTTCGCGATCGAGGATGCCCCACAGGCGGGCTTCCGCTCGGTCGGGCGCCAGGCGGCGAAACCCCATGCGTTCGTAGAACGGGGCGTTCCAGGCGAGATCGCCGAAGGTCGTCAGCGTGATCGAAGCCATATGGCGGTGCTTGGCCGTTTCGATCGTCAGGGCGAGAAGGCGCCGGCCGATGCCGCGGCCCTGGCGGTCCAGGCGCACGCCGATTTCCCAGATGTGCAGTTCGGCGCCGAAGGGCTCGGCGCACAGGAAACCGCATAGGTCTCCGTCTTCGTCGACCGCGACCCTCGACCAGCCATGGGCGACGAACGCGCGATATCGTTCTTCGCTATGGTTGTCGCCATCCGCGATGTGCGCGAGGTCCGGGACGGTGCGGAACAGCTCGCCCGCCGATTGCTCGAGTGCCGGAAGCCCGGCGACGTCGTCCCACCGCGCGGCGCGGACGAAAAAGGCCGGGGCCGTATTCGTCATCGCTGCCGCCGCAGAATCCCGCCGATCAGCGTGTCGAGCGACCAGGCGCCACCGCCGCGAAAAATCAACGGAAGCTGGATCGCAGCCCAGCTCAGATGGGTCGGCCACGCGTCGGGATAGACGAAGACCTCGATCGTCAGCGTCATCATGAACAGGGCGAATGCCGAGAAGCGTGTGAACAGACCAAGCACGAGCAGGATCGAGAAGACGTGTTCGGACCAGGTCGCGGCGACGGCGGCGATGTCGGGCGGAATCAGCGGTAGGGCATATTCGGTGCGAAACAGCTCGTAGGTGCCGTCGGTGATGTGGATAATGCCATCGACCTTCGTCCGCCCCGACATGAAGAACACCGCCGCGATGCCGAAGCGTGCGACGAGCAGCAACAGGGCATCGGGGATCAGGGCCGAGGCGCGTCCGGCGAGACGATCGTACAACGCGATCAGCGAGCGCATGGAATTTTCCTCCTGAGGAACGGCCGGGGCGCGGGTCGCGCACCCGGCCGGCGACCGTTCAGGCCTTGGGCGTCAGCGAGCCATTGCCCTTGGGCGTCTTGATCGAGGTGCAGGTGCCCGCCTTGACCAGCTTCCAGGCATTGCCCTGGTAATTGACCTTCGACGTGCCGGCGCAGCTGGTGCCGGCGCCTGCCTTGCAATCGTTCTTGCCAGCGAGCGCGATGCCGTAGCACTTCTCCATCGCGGGCTTGGTCTGGGCGGTCGCCGAGGGAGCGAGCGCGGCGCCGGCGACGGCGAAAGCGAGAGTGGCAGCCAGGGTGGCCTGGGTAGAGCGCATGATGGTTCCTTCGAAATAGAATGCCCCGATCGCGCGGCCCGGAGGGGGAACGCCGGACCGCGCGGTGACCGGGAAGGAGGCAGGTGAAGCCCGGGTCACATCGGCCGGTTCGGCGCGCGCACGCCGTGGGTTACACGAAAATGCGCCGAATTATTTCGATCGCGATGTAACCGGCCCCTCGGCTATGCCGAACAATCGTCGAGGAGCGTAGATGCGGGCTAACGAGGACGAATTGCGCAGATTGATGGTTGATGGGCTCGACGGCAATGCCGGCGCGCACCAGGCCTTGCTGCGCCTGCTCGTTCCGTTGCTCCGTGGTTATTACCGACGGCGGGCCAATGGCAGCGCCGACGATATCGAGGACCTGGTGCAGGAAACGCTGATCGCCGTTCACACGCGCCGCGCTACCTATGATCGCGAGCGGCCCTTTACCGGCTGGCTGTTCGCCATCGCGCGGTACAAGATGATTGACCATTTCCGCCGCGGACGCCGGCTGCAGCCGATCGACGGGCTGGAAGAGATGTTGGTCGCGGAGGCGTTCGAGGAGGCGTCGAGCGCGCGGATCGACATAGACGATCTGCTGGAAACCTTGCCGAAGAAGCAGGCACGCGTGATCCGCGCGACCCGGATCGAGGGACTGAGCGTCGCCGAAGCCGCGGCGGCCGATGGCATCGGTGAATCCGACGTCAAGGTGTCGGTGCACCGTGGGCTGAAGTCGCTGATGGCGCGAATCCAGGGAGGCGGGCAGTGAATACCGACGACCTGATCGCGCAATTGTCCGCTGATGTGCCCCGGGTACGGCGCCACGCCGTGGGCTGGCGACTGGGGCTCGGCCTCGCGGGCGGGCTGCTGATCTCTGCCGTCGTGGTCGTGTTCGCGCTCGGCGTTCGTCCCGATCTGTCGATTGCGATGCACGGTTTCTCGTTCTGGATGAAATGGGGCTACACGATTTCGCTGTCGGCCGCGGCGATCGTCGTCACTGCCCAGCTGGCACGACCGGACAGTGCGCGCTTGCGCTGGTTGTGGGTGCTCGCGATTCCGGTGCTGCTGCTCTCTGGCGTGGGCCTGCTGGAATTGCTGCGAACCCCGCCTGGCAAGTGGCTGGCGATGTGGCTCGGCGACAGCTGGATGGTGTGCCCTTGGCTCGTCCTCGCGCTCGCCGCGCCGATCTTCGTCGGCCTTCTGTGGTCGTTCCGCCGGATGGCACCGACTCGGCTGCGCGCGGCTGGGGCGGCGGCCGGACTAGCCGCCGGTGCGTTCGCGGCGACCGTCTATTGCGTCCATTGCCCGGAAGTGTCGGCGATCTTCGTGTTGACCTGGTATTCGCTCGGCATCCTGCTGGCGGCGTCGATCGGTGCGCTGATCGGGCCGCGCCTGCTGCGCTGGTAATTTTTCGATCGATGTAACCGGGTCCCGATCGTGCCCGAACCGGGGGAGCCAATCAGGCACAACCTTTCGGGAGACCCCAATGACCATCATTCGTACAGGCGTCAGTGTCGCCGCCGCCGCAGCCGTCGTCGCGATCACTGCCGCCGCCGTGCCGAGCGCGGCCGTCGCCAAGGGCGGCGCCAAGATCCATTGCTATGGCGTCAACACCTGCAAGGGCACGTCGGACTGCAAGTCGGGCAACCATGACTGCAAGGGCCAGAACGACTGCAAGGGCCAGGGTTTCAAGGAAATGACCGCCAAGGCCTGCAAGACCGCCGGCGGCAGCCTGACCGCGCCGAACTGATGCCGTCCGGCCCGGCCGTCACGCGGCGGCCGGGCCGTCCACCTTCGTTGGAGAACAGCAGTGATTGCTCCGTTCGCCGGTTTCGGCCTGGGCTTGCGCAAGCCGCATTATGCCGACTTCCTGGAAACCCGGGTCGCCGTGGATTTCGTCGAGGTGATCTCGGAGAATTTCATGGTGGACGGCGGGCGGCCGCGCGCCTTGCTGCGCGACATCCGCACGCGCTACCCGGTGGCGTTGCACGGTGTGTCGATGTCGATCGGATCGGCCGACGGCCTGGACGGTGCCTATCTCGGCCGGCTGCGCGCGTTGGTCGACGAAATCGAGCCGCTGTTCGTTTCGGACCACCTCAGCTGGACCCGGATCGACGGATTCAGCTCGCACGATTTGCTGCCGCTGCCCTACACGCAGGAAGCGCTCGATCTGGTGTGCGCCAATATCGGCCGCGCGCAGGACGCGCTGGGTCGTGCGATGCTGATCGAAAACCCGTCGACCTATATCGATTTCGCCCCGGCCGACATGACCGAATGGGAATTCCTCGACCGGCTCTGTGCCCGGACCGGCTGTGGGCTGCTGCTCGACGTCAACAACGTCTATGTCAGCGCCAGCAACCATGGCTTCGACCCGATCGCCTATCTCGATGGCGTGCCGCACGGGCGGGTGCGCCAAATCCATCTTGCCGGCCATAGCCAAGGCAAGGACCTGCTGATCGACACGCACGACAAGCCTGTGCCCGGTTCGGTCTGGGACCTCTACGCGCATGTCATGCCGCAGCTCGGGCCGGTCGCGACGATGATCGAGCGTGACGACGACATCCCACCGCTCGCCGACCTGCTCGACGAACTCGCCATCGCGCGCCGGATCGGCCACCAGTCGGTGCGCCAGGCGGCATGAACCTGCTCGATCTGCAGCGCGACATGCGCGCCTGGCTGGTCCGCGAGGATGCCGGCGCGGCGAAGCGGTTCGGCGCCGATGCCGCGCCGGGATTGCGCGTCTATCAGAACAATTATCGCGCCCAGCTCGCCGCTTGCCTCGAGAGCAGTTTTGCGCGCACTCGCGACTGGATCGGCGGCGAGGCGTTCCATCATGCAGTGGTCGCGCATGTCGAGCGCGTCCCGCCGAGCAGCTGGACGCTCGACGCCTATCCGCGCGACTTCCCGGCGACGCTCGCTCTGCTCTATCCCGACGACCGGGAAGTGGCCGAGCTCGCCTGGCTCGAATGCGCGCTGGAGGAAGCGTTCGTCGCCCCGGATGCCCAGGCGATTGCCGGGCAGCAACTGGAAGGCGTCGATTGGGATCGCGCCATCCTCCTGTTCACGCCGACCCTCGATCTCGCGCCCCTGTCGACCAACGCCACGGCGATCTGGGCGGCGCTCGCCGCCGAGGAAGTGCCGCCGACGGCCGAGATGCTGCCGGAGGCCGGTGCTATACTGGTCTGGCGGTGGGATCAGGTGTCGCGGTTTCGCGCGATCGATCAGATCGAGGAACAGGCATTGCTCGCGGCACGCGCCGGACGGCCGTTCGCCGACCTGTGCGAGGCAATGATCGCGATGCATGGCCAGGAACGTGGAATCGCCCAGGCCGGTCAGTTGCTCGGCCAGTGGCTGGCCGACGGACTCGTTATCGGTGTCGACCAGGGAAGGGTAATTGTATGAAGACTTCCGGAATAGCTTTGCTCGCGCTGATGGGTGCGTGTGCCGCGCAGCCGGGCGGCGCCGCCGACATGAACCAGCCGACGGTGGTCGAACTCTATCAGAGCCAGGGATGTTCGTCGTGCCCGCCGGCCGACGCCGTTCTCAACGCGCTGGCGGATCGTCCCGATGTCCTCGCGCTCAATTTCGCGGTTACCTATTGGGATCAGCTCGGCTGGAAGGACACGTTCGCGTCGCCCGCTTTCACCCAGCGCCAATGGGATTACGCGCATTCCGCGGGGCGAAGCTATGTCGCGACACCGCAGATGGTGGTCGACGGGCGGGGGGTGGTCACGGGAAACGACCGGATCCAGGTCGACCAGGCGATCCGCCGTTTCGCGCGACCGGGCGGCGGCCCGGCGATCACCACCGGCGGCGGCGGCGTCAATGTCGGTGCTGGCAAGGGTAGCGCGATCATCTGGCTGGTTCGCTATGATCCGCGGACGATCGCGGTACCGATCCGAGCTGGAGAAAATGGCAGACGGACGATCGCGCATCGCAACGTCGTGCGTCAACTGGTCCGGTTGGGCGTCTGGACCGGCGCGACCGCAAGCTTTCGCCTGCCGGCGTCGCCATCGGGCCTTTCAAGCGCCATCATCGCGCAACAAGGTGTCGGCGGGCCGATCGTCGCCGCGCGCCGGGTCTGAATCCAGCGATCGGTCGACGCGGGCCAAGGCCGGATCGCGTTGGGCCGCCGGGCGAGCTGGAGCAGGTGCCCGATTTTCAGATCAGGCGCTCCGCTCCGGGCATTTTGTTGTCGTGTCGCTTTTGCCGCAAACCAGTGGCCGCTTTTCGGGGCGGCGCTTTGGCTATCGTCCGCGGCGACGCAGTCTCCGCCACGCGAACAATATTGGGCGGAGTGGGTAATAGAGCCAGGATGCCCATCCCGGCAGCCTGACCGTGTCGAGATCGTTCTGGCTGACAAGGGCGCGGGCGATCACGGCGCACCGATACCGCCAGTCATTGCGCAGGCCGAGCTGCAGCGCGAGCAGGCGCCAGAGCTGAGCGATGGATGGCGAGGGCGAGGTGCTGGCGGGCGCGGGCGCAGCGAGCGCCCGGTGCGCTTCGTCGACGATGCGCGCAACCCCGCGCGACCTGGCACCGGCGATCGCATCGCCCGCCGGCAGGTCGAAGATCTCCTCGACCAGAATGGCTGCGCTCAGGACCATCGGCCACACGCCGCGCTCGCGTGCGGTGCCGGCGAAGCCTTCCAGTGCCTCGGGCGGCGAGGTAGCGATAATCCGCGCAATATCCTGCAGCCATTTCAGCCGGAACCACGCGCAGGTCGCACCATGTCCGCACAGATAGAGGAATTCGTCGGTCGCCGACAAAAGCGGGAGCGCGGTGCCGGCAACGACGCGCGTGTCGCGATCGTCCCAATATTGATCGAACGACCGTGGCATCAATCGCGTATTGTCGAACAGGCGATCATGCAGTTCCAGCTCGATGCTGCGATCACCGCTTCGGAAGCTGACATCCTTGGGACCGACCGCCCGGCGCCACCGATCGGGCGGCGGGGCGGTCGTCCCGTCCGCGCGGCCGAACCCGAGTTCGGCAATGACCGCTTCGGCGGCCAGCCGGGCGTCCGGGTCGACGACGATATCGATGTCCTTGCAATCGCGGGCAGCCAGATCGCCATACAGACGGTGCGACAGGGCTGGCCCCTTGAGCACCAGATGCCGGACCCCCGCGCCCGACAGAGCCTGCGAGACCGCGCCCGTTACCGAGGAGAGCCTCAGGGCGGATAATTGCCGCTGCTGCGCCATGTCGGAGAGCTTGACGGCGGCGGCATGGTCGAGGCCCGGATAACGGGCAAGCAGGCGTAATACCTGCGCGCTGATCCGATGCCGTTCCGCCATCGCGACGATCGCGTCACCATTCGGCGGCGGCAGATGGATCGGATATCGAATGGATGGCCGACCGGTTGCAGCGGCGCGACAGGCATTGGCGACGATCGCGAATGCGGATGGCTCGCCGTTTCCGAGGTCAGGCCCCATGGCGAATGCCGGCCGATATGCCGTGATCCCGCGTGCCCAACGCCGCGGGTGCCTTGTCACACCTTGTCACATCGCACCACGTTCGTGCCCAACCGATAGCCGGGGTCAGCTTCCGAGATCGCCTAAAGAAACGGCGGAGCTGTTGCCAGCCCCGCCGCACAAGACGTCACAATTCGAGATCAGTGCGTCGCAATCGTTCCGGAGAACGCGCCATTCGCCGCCGCGCCCGCATTGTTGAAATTGCCGTCGAGGCGATTGTCGCCATAGCTCGACAATATTGCTCCGTTCAGTGCGACCACACCCGCGCTGGTGCCGGCGCCGCCGGAGCCGTTGCCGGTAATCGTGTTGGACGAAAAGCGGCCTGCTACGCCACTGCCATTTCCGGCGGTGCCGAAACTGGCATTGTTCGAAATGGTCGACCCATCGACCTGGGCGTTGATCGTGCCGGTGCCAGTCAAGGCCTTGAGGAAGATGCCGACGCCATCGGAGTTGAACAGGCTGTTGGTTACCTGCGCGTTGACCTTGCTCCCGGTCGTACCCGTCAGATCGACACGGAGACCGATATTCGCGTTGTCCTGCACGCGAACATTGCTGATCACGACATTCGCTGTGGCATTGTTACCCGGCGCGATCTTGATGGCACCCGTTGTGGTATCGCCCGTGTTGCCGTTACCTGTAATCGTGACGTTGTTAATGTGGAGAAACGCGGTCTTGCCCGCGCCGGGCGCGAAATTCACGCCTTGGGTGGCCATGCCCTTGATCGTCGAATTCCGCAGGTTGAGCCCGGCACCATTGATGAAGTTGACGCCGTAGACGCCCGGGATCGTCGTCGGTCCAAAAACATCGAAGCCGCTCAGCGTGACGACATCGGTATCCGCTGCGTTGATGGTGAAGGCGTTGCTGCTCGCGACCAGCACACCCGCTTCGGTGTTATCGCAAATGATGCTCATTGCCTTGGTGATCGTGACGCCGCCGAAACCGCCGGGGTCGAGGCAATTGATCTCGCCGCCGGCCGCGGTCTTGGAAATGGCGCCGGCAAAGGTCTTGCAAGGCGCCGTGCGACTGCACGGATTGGCATCGTCGCCCACACCGGAAACCCATGTCCGGGTGGCTTGGGCAGCGGCCGGTGCGACGTATAGCGCACTCGTGCCCACGATGGCGACAACCGCCATGGTGAATTTCTTGACCAACGATGACATCTTACCTCCCCCACTTTCTCGCACCCAAGTGCGATCGATGAAAACGGACATCCGACACTTGTCCGGCTTTTCGGCCGGCGATCTCGGCACCCGAAGTATTGATCAATCGCACCGGAACGCCCGAGGCTCAGGAAAAATACTTACGGCGGCACTAATAATTAATTTTTCATCGATGCGCGAATGGATTCTGCTGTGATCGCCATAAGGGGTATATTGCTGAAGAAGCTGACTAACCCCTCGTTCGGACTCTCCATATAAGACAATCTTCCAGCGTCGTGGAGCAATTGCACGCTCGATTCGGGGTTGTTAAGCCCCACGGATGCCATCGAATATCCGTCGGATCGTGCGGCGGTAACGGGGATGCCGACAGTTGCTGAAGATTGCCCCCTATATTGCCTGGAACAATGTCGGCGGCGAACTCGCGCTGTTCGATTCGAGAGACGGCGCCTATCACGCACTGAATGCGTCGAGCGCGGCCATCTGGCGGTCGATCGCCGCGGGGCTCGACGAGGCTGAGATCGTCCGCACGCTCGCCCGCGCCCATAATGCGCCCCCGGCCGAAATCGCGCGCGATGTGCGCGATTTCCTCGACCTGGCGCGGGCCAAGGGGTTGCTGGAGGATTGCGATTGAGCGCCATTGCGGGCGCGGTCCTGATCGATGGCAGCGATATGTCCGATGCCGCTCTCGCACGGATCGTCGCGGCGTCGCCGCCCCGTGGCTTCGATGGTGTAAGCCGCTGGCGGTCGGGTCCCGCCGGCTTGATCCGTTTCCATCATGCGACCACGCCGGAAGCGGTCGGCGAGCAGCAACCGCTGCAGGGCCCATCGGGTGCCGTGATGGTTTTCGATGGCCGGCTCGACAATCGCGCCGATCTGCTGGCCCTGCTCGACGAATGCGGCCGTACCCTGACGGGTGCGCCCGACGTTAATATTGCGCTCGCACTGTGGGAGAAGCGAGGCGAGCGTTTTCTGAACGACCTGGTGGGTGACTGGGCGCTGGCCATCTGGTGCCCCGATACGCGCCGCCTGTTTTGCGCGCGCTCTCCGATGGGCTGGCGTCCCTTTTTGTGGACGTTCGATGGCAAGACTTTCGGCTTCGCCACCGAACCGCGTGCGCTCGTCGTCGGGCTGGGGCTGGAGCGACGGCTCAACGAGGGCCCAATCGGGGAAATGCTCTCGGCCCGTTTCGTAACCGATACCGATACGTTCTGGGATGGCATTCAGCGCCTCGGCCAGGGATCAGCAATAACGTTCGAGAGGGGGCAGGTGCGCACTTGGCACTGGCATTGCGGCCCGTTCGAAGACCTTTCCTATCGCTCCGAAGATGACCTGATCGACCGCTTTCGCGAACTGCTCGATCAATCGCTGATCGCAGCGATGCGCAGCAACACGGCGGTTACGGCGCATCTTTCGGGGGGTCTGGATTCTTCGACCGTGGTCGCGCGTGCCACAGAATTGCATCGCGCCGGGCGGATCGATCGCCAAGTCTGTGCCGTAACCGCTCGCTTCCCGGGGACTGATCAGGACGAGTCTCAATGGAGTAGTGCCGTCGAAGCGCATATCGGGCTGACGGCGCGCGTGGCCCCGGCCGATCCCTATGTTCTCGACGATGCGCGCCGTTGGAGTGCAAGCACGTTTCACTTACCGTTGCGTCCCAGCGTTCATGAAACCACCACGTCAACTTTTCGGGCGTTACAATCTGACGGCGGTCGCGTGTTGCTCACTGGCGAAGGAGGCGACGAATGGCTCGCCGGTGGTTTCGCCCATTTTCCGGACATGTTGCGGCAGGCGAGGCTGCGTGACCTGTTTGGCGAGGCAATGACCCAATTCCCCGATTTGTCCCCTCTCTTTCGGCTTCGGCGCGCGGGCTATTTTGCGTTCGCGCCATGGGTGAATCGCGCCTACCGAAACCAGATTCTGCATCCGCACTCGGGATATGAAAGTCGGGTTCCGGCTTGGATCCGGCCCGAATGGGCTGCAAGAAATGCACTGATGGAGCGTTGGCGGGTACATCCGTCGCCTGCCGGTCTTCACGGCTTTGCACAAAAACAGCGATATAATGTCTTCGCTCTGGCACGCCGTCACATCGCCCATGAGCCGGTGATGGCCTATGCCGAGCGGCATGGGGTCGAAATGCGCCATCCTTTGCACGATCTCAGGCTGACGACTTTCCTCATGGGCGTCCCGGGCCGGATGTTGTTGCGGAATGGGGAGAGGAAATATTTGCTGCGCGAAGCGATGCGCGGCACCTTACCCGAGGTGGTGCGACGCCGGCAGGACAAGGCGAGATTCATTACCTGCATCGTCGACGCGATCGCAGATCGCTTTCGCGAATGTCCTCCGCAGCAGATTCTCCCGGCCAGACTGGGCTGGGTAGACGGCGACAAGTTGCTAGAGATGTTCGCACCTGCTCTGGAGTGGCGCGCGGCCGGGGCTGTCGGACCATTATCCGAAGGCAGGATCGGTCCGGTGTGGTTTTCGGTCGCGATGGATATATGGCTCGAACAGGCGTTCGGTCTTTCATGATGCAGGACGCCCCTGAAGGGCAGACAGATTCTTGCCGGCATGATCGCGCAGATAGCGCAACACGAACGCCTCGTTCTCGCCGTCCGACTGTCGCTTCATGCGGATAGGGGGTATCGATGCGCTACTTCCGAGCGCGTCGAATAGTCGTTGGATATTGCCCGAATAGTTCGAGACAAGCCCTTCATATGTCAATGCAATCGGCGACGTGCCGGTCGCCTCGAAGAAATTTCGCCAATGTTGATGACAATAGTCGGAAGCCGCCACCAACGAATCTATCCGCGCGAAATCATATTCGGGCTTGGCCTTCGCAACCTTCGATCCCATCGATGGAACGATCCGAAACACACCCGTCTGGCTAGCGGCCAGACCCGACACCGCCTGACGGATGCGATCCTTGCGTTCGAGATGAACAAATTGCGGATTGGGGAAAATCGGCTCCAGAAGAGAAGCGATCTCCCCATAAGTCGACATATCCATGTCGCCGGGCCGACGTCCTGCCAAGTCGCCGAACCTTGTCGGGTCCAGTTCCGCGGCCAGCGCCTCGACGTCGCCCCAGAACAACTTGACCGACAGCATACCGGTTCGATCGGTACGCTTTTGGTGAACGGCACGAACGTAAGCCGCCAGCGTCCTGGCGTTCCAACGGGCAGCCAGGTTCGGGCGGAAGCCATGGTGAAAATATTCGAGTGGACAGCCGAGCCCACCGGCAAAGTAGAGCGCCTCGCCAAGCAGGGTGCTGCCCGAGCGCGGATGCGTGCAGATAAGTAAAGTCTTCAGCGGCGCTCCGGACCAACCGACGTAATCATGTTCGGCGAGTGTCAGATCATACGGCTTATGCGGCGGGGCGACTGGCATGACGGTATTCCAGCATTTTCCCGAGGTGATCCACAACGGCAGGCAGCTTTTCGTAGTCCGCCGGATAGTGCAGACGATAGCACGGCGTGGCTTGTGCCAAAGCGGAAAGCGCGGCGAAGGTGTTGTGCAATTCGGGGCCGGTCAAATCGGCTGGATTGAAACGGATTCGCTGCCGTGTCGCGCACCGTAATGCCTCGATCGGCGGTACGGGCGTCAAATGGATCCGGTCTTCTTGTTCCGATCGCTTCAACAGCACCATTGCATTCAAAGGTAACAACGCGGTGTTGGCTTCGTTGCCAGGGATATAGCGTTGTTTTCCGACATAACCCGGCATTGGCACCGATCGTGCGCTTGGGAGTCTGAGCGCTGAATGAGTATCCGGCCAGACGCAAATTCCGATCGATGCGGGTGCGACCCGTGGGGCGCCAAAATCCCATATCATCGACATGTCGTCGCTGAATACGTCCCAGCCGGCAGCGCCCAACGCGGCGGAAGTCGTCGATTTGCCCGCGCCGGATTCGCCGAGCAGCAGCAACGCGCGCCCGCCTGTGGCCGCTGCCGAAGCGTGTAATGCCAGCGCACCGTATCTGATCGCCACACGCGGCAATATTCTGCGGACCAGCACGTCGGCCCAAGCCGGATCGTTTCTATCTCGAACGATGCAACGCACCGCATGCCGGGTTTCGTCGATCAGGAAGGCACAATCGAACGCCGACGTCAGCAGCCAGCAATCGCCCATCGTTCCCAGCGCGAGCCCATATCGACCGGTCCAGCGAAATACGGCCCGCTCCGGTGACGGCAGCGAGCCTTCCACGATCTCAAGGAAGAGAGATGCTCTGGGCTCGCCCGAAGTGCGATCCTCCGCGCGCAATTGCGGGAAGGGTTCACTCGATTCGAGTCTTAAGCCACCATAACGATACCGAAAAGAAATGAAGCCCTCAACTGAGGCTGCTGATAACGTCACCCGGATTCAGGCCAGTCCCTTCAGTCGCCAGAACCGGCTCGAACGAAACGACTTCGGGCTTCACCCAGGCGAGCTTGACTTCTTCCGTCTCGGACTGGGCCTCGACGTTCCTGTCGTTAGTCATTTCATCCCCCCAACTATTGGCTGCGATCAGGCTAACACAGCAATATTGGCATGGCAATCGCGGCTGGATTGTCCTCCCGACGGAAGAACATCCCCCACAAATATACCCGACAACCGACGCAATCGTACATCAGTATGATCGCGCGGATCAATATGGGCGGTGCCATATAGTACCGAAACGGGTAGGTCGCGAGGTCGATAATAAGCGGCCCGAACGTCATAGCCGTTGGCGTGATCATCGTTGGCGTACCGGCTGGTTTGGATGGTCGAAACTCGGTTTTCGCGCTCGCGGGAAGGCTGATCGGTCCGGCGAAATAGCTCTGCGTCGGGCGCGTCCCGCCGGCGCGTGGCGGCTTGGCATGCAATCCGCGTTACGACGGCGTGCGCAGGTCTGCCCAATATGCCGCCGAGCGCTTGCCCCCGCTACATGAAGCGTTCGCCAGGCGCACCGCGCTCGAAGGGCGGAGGTGTTCGGCGAGGCCGTGCCGGCGCCGCGGCGCGCCGTGTCGAGGAAATGTTCGATCACCCGCAAGGGCGTGCCGAGACGATGGCGTCGAGCATCGCTCGCCTGGTGCGGGGCACGTATCGCGGCGTGAAGGGGGCGATCAAGGTTATGCGAACGCCCGGGCCCGATCCGTTCGCCGTCGTCAGCTCGCGCAGTTCGGCCAAGTCGACAGCGCGACGGATCGCCGCACGGTCGGGCATGGGCCGTCCGCATGGGCACCGATCCGCCGGAGATGGACGTGGGCGTCGATCACGCGGACCTGCGCACCTTCATCGCGAAGCCGAGTACGACCAGGAAGCAGCAGGTCGGCACCGCCATCGCGTTGATCATCGAGCCCGTCCGATCGGACACCAGGCCCATGATCGCCGGAAAGAACGCTCCGCCGATGATCGCCATCACGAGCAAGGCGGCCGCCGATTTGGTCCGCGCGCCGAGACCGTCCACCGCTTCGGCAAAGATCGTCGGATACATGATCGACATGAAGAAGCTCGACGCGATCAGCGCGACGATTCCGGTCATCCCGCCCGCGACGGTCGCGACCATGCAGAGCAGCGCGCCAGCGATCGCGAAGAGGCCGAGAAGCAGCGGCGCCCGTATCATGCCCATCAGCGCGGAGCCGGTGAAACGTCCCACCATGAACACCACCAGCGACAGGGTCAGATAGCCGGCGGCGACGCGTTCGGGCGTGCCGGGCATCGCGACTTCGGCATAACGGATAAGGAAGCTCCACACGCCAACCTGCGCTCCGACGTAAAAGAATTGGGCGGTGATGCCGAGCAGGACGCGCGGCGTGCGGAGCAGCGCGCGGAAATCGTCGAGCGCCCCGACGCCTTCCTCGACGTCACGCTGCGTGGCGATTGCGGGGAACGGCGTCAGTCTGATCAGGACCGCCCATGCCATCACGCCGAGCCCGATCAGCAGATAGGGCAATTGCACCGCGCTCGCTTCGCCGGCGCGCCAGTGCGCCAGTGCGTCGGACGACATGGCGGCGATTTCGGCGGGGCTGCGCGTCACGCCCGACAAGATGAACTGGCTGCCGATGACGATGCCGGTAATCGAGCCGAGTGGGTTGAACGCCTGGGCGAGGTTGAGCCGTCGCGCCGCGCCCGACGCCGGCCCCAACCGGGCGATCAACGGGTTTGCCGACGTCTCGAGAAAGGACAGACCGCTGGCGATGACGAACAGGGCGGCGAGAAAGAACGGGTAGCTTTGCAGCCCTGCCGCTGGCCAGAACAGCAGCGCGCCGGCACCGTAGAAACACAGGCCGAGCAGCACCGCGGCACGATACCCATAAGCGCGCATGAACAAAGCTGCCGGAATGGCGAGGCAGAAATAGCCTAGATAGAAAGCGGACTGCACGAGCCCGGCCTGGAGGTCGCTCAGCACGAACAGCTTCTTGAAATGCGCGATCAGGATGTCGTTGAGATTGTTCGCCACGCCCCAAAGGAAGAACAACGCGACGACCAGTATGACGGGCAGCAGGCGTGTCGCCGACATGGTTCGCGTGTCCTCGTTCACGCCAGGCCCTTTCCGTCGATCCGTACCACCGGGACAAAACCCGCAGCGCCGGCTCCGGGCAGCTCGAGATGCAGTCCCGCTCCATCCCGCCGGTGGTCGACGGTCCCGCCGCCGAGCAGCGTCACGCGTTCGATCGACCCGGCGATGCTGCCCGACGCCAGCGATGCGATCGTGGCGGCCCCGCGGGGCGGCACCAGGAACAGCGCGTAGAGTGCGCCCTTGTTGGTGGTGAAGCGGATATCCCGCGCGGTAAACGCCTTGGCCGCATCTTCGTTCTGCATGCCCGCCTTGGGTCGGGTGGGGCCTTCGCCATAGAGGCGCCAGGGCCGCGAGCCGAAGATCGCCTCGCCGTTGATCGCAACCCAGCGGGACATGCCGTCGAGGATCGCCTCCTCTTCCCTGTCGATCTGCCCGTGTCCGGGCTGCGGGATGGAGAGCAGCAGATTGCCGTTCTTGGAAACGATGTCGGCCAGCCGCTGGATGACGTTCTCGGCGCTGCGATAGGATCGATCGTTCAGGCGCGCGACATTGTAGAACCAGTCGCCAATGCAGGTTTCGGTCTGCCACGGCTCGTCCCACAAATGATCGGCGAAGCCGCGCTCGACGTCCTCGACCAGGCCGAAGCGCATGTGCGGCTTGAGCTTCTTGGCGGTCAGGACGACGTCGATCTTGCCATGCCAGTCGATCGAGCGATTGTAATAGTCCGCCGCCGCTTCTAGCCCGACGCGGCCGAAGGGCAGGCCGTAATTGTCCATGATGCACAGATCCGGGCGGTATTTCTCGACCAGATCCATCTGGCGGAGCAGCCATTTGAGCCGGTAGGCGTCGCCTCCGGGACCTGGTGGTCCGTCCTCGGTCCAGTCGCCGTCATGCCGGTCGTGCCAGGTGCGCATCGCCGCATCGCTGTCGATGCCGTCGGGCGCGACCATCCATGCGCCGGTATAGAGTTCCTGCGGATCGAGCCCGTTCCACCATTTGTCCTTGCCGTCCTCGCGCCGCAGCCGAAATGCGTCGTAGCGCTGGCCCTTGCGCGGTCCGGTCGGGTCATAACCATAGGCTGGCTGGAACCAGTGCCAGGCATGGCCGGCATGGTTCGATACGCCGAACTTCAGACCGGCCGCGCGCGCCGCTTTCGCCCAGCTCCCGACGATGTCGCGCTTCGGTCCTATGCGCAGCGAGTTCCACGCATGATGCCGGCTGTCGAAGCAATCGAGATTGTCGTGATGACAGGCAAGCGCGACGAAATATTTCGCGCCCGCTTTCGCATACCTGGCGATCAGTGCCTCGGGGTCCCAGCGGTCGGCGGTCCAGCGATCCTGGATGTCGATCATCCCCGTATCGGCGGGGTGACCATAGGTCTTGAGGTGATGATCGTAGTCGGGCTCGCCTGGCATGTAGAGGAAGCGTCCATACCAATCGCCTTGTTCGGGCACCGATTGCGGACCCCAATGCGCCCACAATCCCAGCTTCGCGTCGCGAAACCAATCTGGGTAACGATAGTGATCGACCAGCGACGGCCAGTCGGGTCGGACCGGTCCCCCCGCGATATCCGCACCGCGTCCCGCGCCGGCAAGACCCAGCGCGCCGGCGCCCGTCAGGAAGGACCGGCGGTCCACCATCAACGCTTCCCCAGAGTCCGCGCGATCGCGGCGAGCGCGATCGGCCGCATAACCGCATAGCCCGCTTTGGTCGGGTGGACGCCGTCGCTGGCAAGTCCCGGCTTCATGCCGCCATCGGCATCCGCCAGCCGCGTGTGGTAATCGACATAGGTGAAGCCGTTGGCGCGCGCATAATTCCTGATCCAGCCGTTGAGCTCGGCGATTTGCGGCACCGGCCGCATCCCGGGGCTCCAGGGGAAGGCCGCAGCCGGCGGGACCGAGGCGAGCATCACCTTGATGCCGTGTGTGCGAGCCAGTTCGGCCATGCTCGCGATATTGCCTTCGACCGTCTCGATCGTCGCGGCGCCGGTATTGCCGGCAATGTCGTTGGTGCCAGCCATGATGTGCACCGCCTGCGGTTTGAGCGCGATGACGTCGTTCCTGAAACGGACGAGCATCTGCGGCGTCGTCTGGCCGCTGATCCCACGATCGACCAGGCCATGGGTGAACATCGTGGGGTCGAGGTTGATCCAATTGTCGGTGATCGAATCGCCCATGAAGACGACGCGAACGCGCTGCCGCCGCGCTTCCCGGTTCGCCGCCGCGTACCGGCACAATTGTCCGAAGTCGCGGGTCAGCATGTGGAGATTCCACGCTTGCCATCCGGCGCCATCCGTCGGCTGCGGATGCTGCGGACAGGGATCGGCGACGATCCCCACCGGGTCGTCGGCATAGGGGTCGCCCGGCACCTTGGTTTCTGCCCCGGCGATGCTCGCCAGCCCGATGGTCGCCACCAGGCCCAGCGCGGTTGCTGTCCTCAAGACCGTCTCCCTCTCCATGGTTTTTCCGAACGGGGTGCGTCCCCAGCGTAGATGAAATTTTGCACTGATAAAGATGTTTTCACCCGTGAATGGAACTATCGTGCCATCGACGCGGGAGGTCCACCATGCCAAAGACGGCCGCAAATGCGAGGATTCGATTGATGGCGGACGATGAGGATCGCGCCGGTGCGGACTCCCGCTACCGGGCTCCGGCACTGGAAAAAGGGCTGGACGTGCTCGAGTTGCTTGCCGTCCGGTCGGGGCCGATGACGTTGACCTCGATCGTCAACGCGCTCGACCGGTCGCACGGCGAGCTTTTCCGCATGGTCCAGGTGCTCGAACAGCGCGGCTATATCGAACAGGACCCGGCCGAGGACGGCTATCGCCTGACCGACCGGCTGTTCTCGCTCGGGATGCAGCAGCCGCGCACTGCGAGTCTGATCGAGGCGGCGCTCCCGGTAATGCGTCAACTTGCGTTCGAGATCGGCCAATCGTGCCATCTCGCGCTCCACACACGCGGGCAAATGGTCGTGGTGGCGCGCATGGAATCGGGCGAGCAGCTCGGTTTCTCGGTCCGCGTCGGCTATCGTCGGCCGCTGATGCAGACCGCGTCGGGAATAGTGCTTTATGCGCATCAGCCCGAGGATGTCCGCCGCCGCTGGGAAAAGATGTTCGATCCTCCCATCCCGGAGCCGGAAATGGCGGCGTTGCGCGCGCGCGCCGATCAGATCGCCGACCGGCATGTCGAACAGACGCAGAGCCGTTTCGTCGCGGGCGTCACCGACATCTCCGCGCCGGTGATGCGCGGCGGCACCGCGGCGGCGGCGTTGACGGTACCGTATCTCAAGAAGTTGCAACCCTCCGTTTCCGCGCGCGAGACCGCCGCGCAGGTTCGCAAGGCGGCGGATGCCATTTCCGATCGGCTGGTCGAAGGGGACAGCCGGGTCTGAACGCCGCGGCCGGTTTTCGTGTCTCAGCCGCCTCCTGCCGGCACAGGGGCATCCTCACGTAGCAGCCCATTCGATTTCAGGTCGCCCCACAGGTCCGCGGGGATCGGCGCAACCAGATTGGCCAGCGTCTCTTCGACTTCGGTAGGGCTGGCGAGCCCGAGGACAACGCTCGCGGCTTGCGGATGGGCGAGCACGAACCGGAGGGCGGCTGCCGGCAGTCTTACGCCGTGCGCCGCGCAGATCCGCTCGATCGCCCGCGTCCGGTCGCGGATCGCCGCCGGCACGCGTTCATAATTGTAATGTGCTGCCGGCGCATCGGCGCCGAGCGCGAGGATGCCGGAATTATAGGGTGCGCAGAGGACGAGCGCGGTGCCGGTTTCGGCGCAGCGCGGGAAGAGATCGTCGATCGGACCTTGTTCGAGCAGAGTATAGCGGCCGGCGAGCATGACGATGTCGAGCCGCACATGGTCCATCAATTCGAGGCATACCGACGTCTCGTTGACCCCCACGCCGATCGCCGACACCGCTCCCTGGTCGCGCAATTCCTCTAGCGCCGCGAAACCGCCGCCGTCGAGCAATTCGCTCATCCGGGCCTGGTGTGCCGCGCCATGGACAGTGCGCCCGATGTCGTGGACGTAGAGGATATCGATGCGGTCGCGGCCCAGCCGCTTCAGACTGTCCTCGTAGGATCGCAACACGCCAGTGTGTGAATAGTCGTAGACCGGCGCGAAGGGCAGGCCATCGACGAAGCCATGACGCTCGCGTCTGGCAGCCGAATTCAGCGGTTCGAGCAATCGGCCGGCCTTGGTCGAGATCACCAGGTCCTCGATGCCGGCGGTCGCCCGGCCGAGCCGCGTCTCGGCCAGGCCGAAACCGTAATATGGCGCGGTGTCGGCGTAGCGCAGACCGGCGGCGAGCGCCGCGGCGATGGTCGCCGCCGCCGTCTCGTCGTCGATCGGATGGTAGAGATTGCCGAGCGGTGCCGTTCCGAAGCCCAGCCGCGGCAGCGTCAGACCGTTCATTGCGCGTCCAGATCGAAGATCCGCGACATCGCCACCCATTTTTCGCCGTCGCGGGCAAAAGGCAGCGGCCGCTGGAATCGCCACATCGAGGCTTCCCAGCGATCGATTTCCGGCGGGGCAGGGAGGTCGCGTGGATAGTCCTCCGCGGCCTCGACGATCATCACCAGACGATCGCCGGCGCGCCAGATCTGCATGTTCTCGACACCCTGCGCGCGAATATGCGCGACCACGTCGGGCCATACCGATCCGGGGGCGTGGCGCGCCTCATAATCTGCGATCAACGCGGCATCGTCGATCAGGTCCAGGACGAAGCAGAAACGCCGGATGCTCATTGCCGGTCCGCCGATGCACGATGGCGTTGCAAGAATCTTCTCCCGATGTCCACGCTGTCGGCGGGCCGACATCAGATAGCATCAAAGCCTGCTTGCGCCAGCAGGGTTTCGCACATATGAAAACTATATACACCAACAAAATATCGTATCGGTAGCAACGGAGGCAGCGCGCGACGTCCATGACCACGATCGTCAAGCTTCGCGTACTCGATATCCGGTTCCCGACGTCGATCCGGTTCGACGGGTCGGACGCGATGAATCCGGATCCGGACTATTCGGCCGCTTATTGCATTCTCGAAACCGACCGGCCGGGCCTAGCCGGTCACGGCCTGACCTTCACGATCGGTCGCGGCAACGACATTTGCTGCACAGCGATCGAGGCCTTGGCGCCGCTCGTGGAAGGGCTCGATCTAGACTGGATCCGCGCGGACGGCGCGCGATTCTGGCGTCACGTGACGGGCGACAGTCAATTGCGCTGGATCGGACCGGAAAAGGGCGCGATCCATCTCGCCACCGGTGCGGTGGTCAATGCCGTGTGGGACCTGCTCGCGAAGGAAGCCGGAAAGCCCTTGTGGCGGCTGATCGGCGAGATGGACGCCGAAGAGATCGTCGGGCTGATCGATTTTCGTTACATCACCGACTGCATCACGCGCGACGAGGCGGTGGCGTTGCTGACCGACCGTGCGGTGGGCAAGGCGGCCCGGATCGCCGATCTCGAGGCGAGCGGCTATCCCTGCTACACGACCTCGGCGGGCTGGCTGGGCTACTCGGACGAAAAGCTCGTTCGGCTCTGTCGCGAGGCGGTCGACGCCGGATTCGGTCACGTCAAGCTGAAGGTCGGCCGCTCGCTGGAAGACGACATCCGGCGCGTGACTCTGGCCCGCGACGCGATCGGCCCGGATTGTCAGTTGATGATCGACGCCAACCAGATCTGGGAAGTCGACGAGGCGGTTGCGCATGTCGGCGCGCTGGCTTTCGCACGGCCCTGGTTCATCGAGGAGCCGACCAGTCCGGATGACATAGAGGGGCATCGCCGCATCCGCGAAAGCGTCGCCCCGGTGCAGGTCGCAACCGGCGAGATGTGCCAGAACCGCATCCTGTTCAAACAGTTCATCATGCGCGGCGCGATCGACGTCGTGCAGCTCGACGCCTGCCGCCTGGGCGGTGTCAACGAAGTGCTGGCGGTGCTGCTGATGGCGGCGAAATACGATCTGCCGGTCTGTCCGCATGCCGGAGGCGTCGGCCTGTGCGAATATGTCCAGCATCTGGCGATGATCGACTATCTCTGCTTCTCGGCCACCAAGGACGGGCGAGTGGCCGAATATGTCGACCATCTTCACGAGCATTTCGTCGCCCCCAGCGTGGTTGCCGACGGCGCCTATCGGGTGCCCGAAGCGCCGGGCTATTCGATCGAAATGAAACCCGCGACGCTTGCTGCTTTCGCCTTTCGCGGAGCTGCCGTCGCCTGATCAGCGTGCCGGATCGCCGTAGAAGATGCCGCGCCCGTCAGTACCGACATAGACGCGGCCAAGGCGGCGCGGATCGCCCGAGATGACGCGAAACCGGCCGCCCCAGCGATGCTGATCGTCGTCGATCCGCGACCAGGTCGCGCCGGCGTCGGGCGAGCGCCAGATACCCCTGTCGCCGTCCCGTTCAGCGACCGCATAGAGTGCCGGATGCGCGGGATCGGCGCCGAGCCCCAGCCCGAACAAGGCGATCTCGAGTCCCGGCCCGATCGGGGCGAATGTCAATCCGCCGTCGTGGCTGCGATAGAGGGCGGTGCCGCATAGCAGGAACAGGTCGCCCGAGGCGAAGGGCGAGGCGACGAGCGCCGGCTGGCTTTCCCGGTCGCGCGGCCGGGCAAGCGACAGATCGGGACACAGTCCGCGCGATTCGAGCGGTGCGAAATGCTCGCCGCCGTCAGTGCTCACCAGCAAACGCCGCGCATCGGGATCGATCGCCCAGGCGAGCCGCGGGTCTACCTTGTCGGCGACGATGCGGATGCCGCCGTGAAGGCCGACGATCGTCGTCCATGTCATGCCGCGATCGCGTGTCAGCATGGGGCGTTCGGCGGTAACGAAGAAACGGGCGCCATCAGCGGAAACGGTGATCGGTGCCTTTCCCTGTGCCTCCAACGACTGCGCATCGTTCCATAGCGGCGTGCGCAGCGGATGCCAGCGCTCGCCGCCGTCGTCGGACCAGCCCAGCCCCGCCTCGATGTCCTGCCCGTCGTGCACGTTGCCGCTGCGGACCAACACCAGTCCGGCGCGTCCGGCATAATCCAGCGTGTTGGTGTTGGTATTGCGCGGCGACAGGAACATGCCGGCGGGAGAGCGTCCGAGATCGCGATGCACGAAGCCGCCGAGGTCGCCGAATCCCGACACCAGTGGGGCACCCGCCGTCGGGCTGATCAGCGTGATGATCGCGGTCTGCTCGATACCGCCGGTCCAAGGCGTCCATCGCAGCGCGGCGGCAGCGGCGTCGCGCGTGACATAGACCGTGTCGCCCGTCGTATAGGCAAGCCGCGCCGGATCGAAGGGATCGAGCGCAAGCCCGGCGATCCAGTGACCCAATGGCGCTTCCGTACGCCCCCAGTTGAGAAACGGCGTGGCACTCGTATCGCGGCGGCTGACGGGACCTAGATCGGTCCAGTGCCGGCCGCCGTCGATCGTTCGCCACAGCGTGTCGCCGGGGTTCCAGCGATTGAAGGTCGAGGCATAGGCCACACCGTCGCGGCGCGGATCCGCCGCTATTCCGATATAGCCCCCCGGCGGGGCTGTCGGACTGCGATCTGGCGTCACGTTTTCAACCGCGCCAGAGCGCTCCACCGCCCATATTGCCCCCCGCGTGACACCGGATGGGCCGATGCCGTCGGCCCAGGTGACGTAGAGCCGTCCGGCCCCGTCGAGCGCGGCCTTGACCGGGACCAGTCCGGAAGGGGTGCCCGGGATGCGAGTCCAAAGGGCGCCATCGTCGTCGGAACGCACCAGGCCTGCGCTGCCGGCATCGGCGATTCCGGCGAAGACGCGTGGCGATTTCGGATCGAACAGGACGAAGGCGATGCCGGCATGGGTCGTCCGCGGCGCTGGTTGACCCGCGCCCGGATAGGGAAAGGCGGTGTCGCGTCGCCAGTGTGCGCCGGCATCGTCGCTGCGCCACATTCCGTCGTGCCGCGACCCGAACAGCAAGTGCCGTGGATGGCGCGGATCGACCGCCAGTCGCTCGCCCAGCCCTCGCCCGGCCTCGTTTCCGCCCATGCGGAACGGGACGCGCGCCACCGCCCAATGCATGCCGCGATCGTCGGACCGCAGGATCGCCGCGGTGCCATTCGAATACATGCCCACCGCGGCATAGACCCGGTCGGGGTTGACGGGATCGGGTGCGATACTCTCGACGCCGAAAAAGCTGCTTTCGGCGAAACCGTCCATCAGCGGCACCCACTTGCCGGCGCTATCCTCCCAGCGATAGGCGCCGCCCATATCGGTGCGCAGATAGGCCAATCCGCGTTTGGCGGGGCTGAACACGATCCCTGGCGCAAAGCCGCCGCCGCCAATCGTGACGTTGGTCCAGCGATAGGGAGCGTCGCCGTGCCTCCGCGCGGCGACGGGGGAAAGCGCGACGAGCGCCAGCGCTGCCAAAAGGCCGATTCGCCGCAATATCGTCACTCAGGCCTCGATGCGGATCGTCAGGGCAAGCGTCTCGCCTGGCGCGAGCGTGTCGATCGCGAACCCCTGATTCAAGGCATCGGGCAAGTGAGAAACCGGCTCGACACACAGGAAGTCCCCGTCCGGCGGGACGTAGATGTGGAGGATAGGCGCGCCGATCGCGCTGATCCGTGTCGTGCCGCGTGGGCTCTCGATCGCGGCCTGGCCGCTCCAGCCCTCGAAACTATTGTCTACCAGCCGGCCGGGAAAGCCGCTTCCCGCACGCCAGTCGCCGAACATGTCTGCCGCCGCCGCGTGGGTCGGGATCATCGTCTCGTCGCTCAGCCACATCGCCGTCGCGGTGAAGGTCAGGCGCGTCATCGGATCGCGCGGAAAATAGGGATGCAGGCCGATCCCCGCCGGCATGGTGTCGTCTCCGTCATTGGCGAGCAGTAGTGTGATCGCGAGGCCGTCGTCGTCGAGCCGGACATGTTGCTCGGCGCGAAACCGCCAAGGCCAGCCCTCGCCTCCATCATGCCGCACCTGCAACGTCGCGGCGGTTTCGCTGGCAGCTTCGACCGTCCAGCCCGATTGCCAGCCTATCCCGTGAAGGCTGTGGGGATGATCGCCGAAATTGAGCGGCAATTGGTGGCGCCTGCCGGCGAAATCGAACCGTCCCCGCGCAATGCGGTTTGCGTAGGGAAGAAGCGGGAAACAGGCGGCGGCGAGCGGATCGTCTGCAGGTTCCGGCGTTCGGCGCAGGATGTCGTGGCCATCGCGCGTCAGATGCGTCACCGCACCGCCAAAGGCGGGGGCCAGGCCGGCTTCCCACGGTCCGGCGCGCAACACCAATGGATCGGCCATCCTAATTCCTGGGCGCCGGCAAGCGTACGATATGGCGTTCGCCCGCGAACGTCACGGTGACCACCACGATCCGGTCGCCGCGCAGCTTGAGCTTCTCGCTGACGACCTGGCCGCCGTCGACTCCGCCCGGCCCGACCTCCACTTGCTTGAGCAATACCGAATCGAGTCCGCCTACATTCGGCCGCGGCGCCGCCGACTGTGTCCGGTCGATCGTGTCCTGCGGGACGCCGGAAGAGACCGACCCCATCCCGCCGGTGTAGCCGGTCGTATCCAATTGCCCCGCCCCGTTGGTCGAGAGCGTGGGCGATGCATAGGCCGAGGCCGAGGCGGTTCCGCCGGCGACCGGCGGCTTCTCGCCCGCTTCCGCCAACAGCGTTTCGCGCGGTATCGTTGCGATCGTCTTGCCGTCGGCATCGGCGAGCGATACGTCGCTCGGCCTCAAGGGCGCCGCGGTCTTACCGCGATTGACCGCGACGACGTGAAGGACCAGCCGCCCTTTTGCCAGGGACGTTTCGGCGACGACGTGAACGTCGCCGATCTTGCCCGGAGAGACGATATCGCTCCCCGGCTTGCCGTCGACTGGCGCGACGTCCTGCGCTCGCGCCGTGCCGGTGGTGACTGCAAACATCGCGATCAGCGGAATTGCGATCCTCATGTCCGATCCTTTCCTGTCAAACGCTGCCTTCCGGCATGCGGCAATGGCGGTCGATGAACGCGGTCTGGCTCGGCATCTGGCCGACGGTGTCGCCGATCACCTTGCGCATCGCCGCCAGCACGCGATGCGCATCCTTTTCGGGCACGGCGAGCGCCATCGGGTCGTATCCGCGCGGCTCGACTCCCTGACCGAGCAGCACGGCGAGCCAGCTCGGGATTTCGAACAGGTCCTTGCCGCGATCGAGCAGCCGCCCGGTACGCTCGAAGGCGTCGATCTTGGCAGCCAGCGTATCGGGGATGCCGATCGCGCGGCACATCCGCCAGAAGTCGGAATCGTCGCGCTCGACGCGATTGTAGTGGAGTACCAGGAAATCCCGCACGCTTTCGAACTCGGCGGCGACCTGGCGATTATATTCGGCGCGGCCGAGTGGATCGAATCCGCGATCGGGGAACCAGGTGAGCAATTTGGTGATCCCGGTCTGGATCAGATGGATGCTGGTCGATTCGAGCGGTTCGAGAAAGCCCGAAGCAAGCCCCAGCGACACGCAATTGCGCACCCACAGGTCTCGGCGCCGCCCGGTGGTGAAGCGCAGGGGGCGCGGGGTGCCGGTCGCCGCCGCGCCGACATCGTCCATCAGGACGCGCGCCGCCTCGTCATCGGAGATGAAATCGCTACAATAGACATGCCCGTTGCCGGTGCGGTGCTGGAGCGGGATGCGCCATTGCCAGCCGGCGGGGCGTGCGGTGGATCGCGTATAGGGTGGCAAGCCAGCGAGGCGTTCGCTCGCCATCGCCAGCGCGCGATTGCACGGCAGCCAGCGGCTCCAGTCCTCATAGGGCTCGCCCAGCGCCTGGCCGATCAGGAGAGCGCGAAAGCCGGTGCAGTCGATGAACAGGTCGCCGGCAATCGATCGTCCATCCTCCAGCGTCAGTCGCTCGATCATCCCGGTTTCGCCGTTCAGCGCGACATCCGCGATCTTGCCCTCGATACGCCGCACGCCTTTTGCCTCGGCATAACGGCGCAGGAAGCGCGCGTAGAGCAGGGCGTCGAAATGATAGGCATAGGAAAAGGTCGAGAAGACACCCGGCGATCCCGGCGGCCGATCGAACTTTCCAGCCATCGCCGCCTGCTCGGTAAGCGAGAAGGCGGACAGCGGCGCGTCGTTGCCCGCCGCGCGGCAGCGTAGCCATTGCTGGTGGAACGGTGTCATGCCGAAATCGTCGCCGAACCGGCCGAACGGGTGGAAATAGCGATGACCGAGGCGTGTCCAGTCGACGAACTCGATCCCCAGCTTGAACGTGCCGCCCGTCGCGCGGACGAATTCGTCCTCGTCGATGCCCAACATGCCGTTGAACAGACGGATCGGCGGAATCGTCGCCTCGCCCACGCCGACGGTGCCGATTTCGTCGGATTCGACCAACGTGATGGCGCAGCCGCTCGCGCCCAGACCGAATGACAATGCGGCGGCGGCCATCCAGCCAGCGGTGCCGCCACCGGCGATGACGATCGACCGGATCGGATCTGGCGTGCCGCTCATGCCGCTTTCGCCGCGCAATGGCCGGCGATGAATGCGGCCTGGTCGGGCATGCTTTCGGCGGCGCGCGCGATCGCATTGGCGCGCTGGTTCATTCCGCCTCTGAGATGCTCGAGCGGCAGTCGGTCGACGAGCGGATCGTAGCGTCGCGGCAGCATGTTGTTGCCGAGGAATATCGCGACCCAGCTCGGCTCCTGATACGATTCGTCGGCGAACAGGGCGACTCGGCCGCAGCTCCGGAACACCGCGATCTTGTAGGCGAGCGTGTCGGGAATCGGCATCGTCGCGCAATGCCGCCAGAACGGTTCGGGGCGGCGGGTCGGGCAGTAATGCAGGATCAGGAAGTCGCGGATCCGTTCCCATTCGCCTTGCGTGACGCGATTATATTCCTCGATCATCACGGGATCGAAGCCGCGATCCGGCATCAGCTCGACGACGCGGGCGAGTGCGGTCTGGATCAGCTGGATGCTGGTCGACTCGAGCGGCTCCATGAAACCGGCGGCCAGTCCGATCGCGACGACGTTCTTCTCCCAGAAACGCTGACGGTGCCCGGTGGTGAACTTGAGCAGGCGCGGTTCGCCCAGCGCAGGGGCGTCGAGACCCGCGAGCAAGGTCGCGATCGCCTCGTCGTCGGAGATGAAGTCGCTGCAATAGACGTGACCGTTGCCGGTGCGATGCTGGAGCGGGATGCGCCATTGCCAGCCCGCCGTCTTTGCGGTCGATCGGGTGAAGGGAGTGAGGTGCTCGACGCCCGCCGATCCTACCGTTGCGGCGCGGTCGCAGGGCAACAGGCTCGACCAGTCGCGCCAGCCGATCCCCAGCGCCTTGTCGATCAGCAGGCCGGCGAATCCCGAACAATCGATGAAGAAGTCTCCGTCGATCGTCTCGCCATCGGCCATCGCGACCGAGCGGACGAAGCCCGTTTCCGGGTCCAGGTCGACCCCGGTGATCCTCCCCTCGCGTCGGCGCACCCCTTTGGCTTCGGCATGGCCGCGCAGGAACCGGGCGTAGCGCGCTGCGTCGAAATGATAGGCGTGCTTGAAGAATGCATCCTGGGCCGCGAGCGTTTCGGCCGGCGCGAACCGCCCGCGCCGCGCCGCGGCATAGGGCATCGACCAATCGTCGATCGGCCTTGGGTCGCCGAGCCGGTGCATTTTCAACCAGTGATGGTGCGGCGAGATTCCCTCGATCGAATCGCCGTAGTCGCCAAAGCCGTTGAAATGGACGTTACCGACCTCACCCCAGTCGCGAAATTCGACGCCGAGCTTGAACGAGCCGTCGGTCGCCGCAACGAAATCGCGCTCGTCGATGTCGAGAAGGCCGTTGAAATAGGTCATCAGCGGCACCGTGCCTTCGCCGACCCCGACGATCCCGATCTCGTCGGATTCGATCAGCACGATGTCGCAGGCGGGCGGTGGCACGAACCTGGCGAAGACGGCGGCCGCCATCCATCCGGCGGTGCCGCCACCGACGATCACGATTCTCCTGAGCGCCGCTTCGTTCATTTAGGGTCCGCACCCTCGATTCTGCCGTCGGCCTGTCCCCGTCATCGGCGATGAAAGAGGTTCCCGCAAGGATCGCGGGAACCTCTCCAGGCCGGTCGGTCCGGCTAGAACGATCCGCGGATCAGGAACGCGAAGCGCCGGTCGGTATCCGTCCAGCTGTAGCGCGGCCTGAGATTGGTATCGCCCACGTCGAGGAACGTCCGCGAATTGAGCAGGTTGGTGGCCTGCACGCCGATCTTGAAATGCTTGTCGATCGAAAAGAGCACCGACCCGTCGAGCTGGCCATAGGCTTCCGACCATACCGGATAGTTGATGTTCGCCGCCGAGGTCGTCAGCAGATAATGCGATCGCCAGTTATAGGCGAGGCGAGCGGAAATGCCGTATTTCTCGTAAATCGCAGCGACGTTGTACGACCATTTCGACAAACCCTCGAGCGGCAGGTCGGTCAGTGCTGCGTTGGTCGTCTGGTTGGCGTCGAACACGTTGACGGCAGTGTTCTTGCCGCCAGTCGAGTCGACATAAGTCAGGTTGCCCTGGAAGCCGAGACCGCCGAGCGCGCCGGGCAGTTTATCGAAGAATTGGGTATAAGCGAGTTCGAAGCCCTTGATCTTGCCGCGCGCGCCGTTGGTCTGGCGCGTCACGTCGAATGTGATCGTCTGGCCGCCGCTGGTATAGGTCTGCGAGGCGACGCCCGAGAAGATATAGTTGCTGATATCCTTGTAGAAGGCAGCGAAGGTCAGGCTGTTGCCCTTTCCGAAATACCATTCGAGGCTCATATCGAACTGGTTGGACCGGGTCGGCTTGAGGTCAGGATTGCCCGCTGTGCCGGTGAACGGCGTCGCTCGCCCACCCACACCGACCCCGGTGGGAGCGCCGGTCGTCGCGTCGAAGCTGAAGCCCAGCGTCGTGAACGGATTGAGCTGTGCGAAGGTCGGTCGCACGATCGCCTTGGCCGCCGCCAGACGCAACTGAACCTGATCGGTCAGGAAGAAGCGCAGGTTCAGGCTGGGCAGGACATCGGTATAGGAGCCCTTCGATGCCTGGGTCAGCGCGCCGATATTGCCGGCGGCGAACGCCTGGGCCTGGTTGATCAGCGCACAATTGGCCGCACTGATGCTCCCGGGGTTGTTGGGATCGCAAGCAATGGTCGGTCCGCCCACGCGAACTGCCGAGCCTGTCGCTCCGGTATCGGTGCGGACGATGCGGACCCCGACATTGCCGTCGAAGTGCAACCCGCTGCCCTGATCCTGCCCGAAGCGCAGCAGGGCATAGCCTGCATACGTGCGTTCGGTCTGGTTGTTGATACCGCCGCTGACATTGTCGGCGCCAGGTGCAGCCAGCGAATAATCGTTGCTCAGCGGCGCCCAGCCCCAGCCGCCGGATTCGGTATTCTTCAGATAATTATAGGCGTTGGCGGTGCCGTTCTGCACCAATGCGGCGGTCGGGAACCAATAGCCACCCACCGCCGGCACCTGGCCGCGGAAGAAATTGCTGTAGTTGAAATAGGCGGCTTGTGACGGCAGGCCGGCATTCTGGTGCGCGGCATCGAACCCGGTCTGGGTGAGGTACACCGGATTGCCGGTCGCTCCCCAATATTGCTCGCTCAGCAGCGACCAATTGTACCCGGTCTGGCGCGTGATCGCGTTGCGGTCGGTGATCCGGCCGCCCAATCGGAAGGACTTCAGGAACGGCGAGTCGGTAAAGGTATATTCGACATCCGCGCGCTCGGCCCATTCGTGCGCCTCGTTGTCCTCGATATGATCCATCGCCGCCGCCCACCAATAAGCGCTCGCGTTGGCGTAGTTGCCTCCCGAAGTCGGCGAGATGGAGAGCTTGGGGTCGTTGCCGCTGAAATCGAAGCTGATCGTCGAGGGGATGCCGACCTGGGTGAAGGCCGTCATGCTGTAGACCTGCGCGGTCGATTTCACATATTGGACGTCGCCGCTGATCGCCCAATTCTCATTGGGTATCCAGCGCATGTTGAGCGAATAGTCCTGGGTCTTCTTGATCTGCTTGCCCGCGCGCGTGTCGAAATTCAGGTTGCGGTTGGCGAGCGTGCCCGATTGCAGCTGGTTCTGCGGACCGTAGCTCAGGTTGGTGTTGTTGGTCGTGTCGTTGGCGTTCGGCGTGTCATAGTCGCCGACCGCGTTTTCGATGTCCTGCGGCGTCGCCTTCGCGATCAGCGCCTCGAACGTGAACAACAGGGTGTCGCTCGGCTTCCACTGCAACGAGCCGTCGAACGCGGTACGGCGCTGCTGCCAGTCGATCCGGCGGAAGCCCATGCCTGCCGGGACGTAGACGTTGGTGCCCGCGGCAATGCCGCCCTGCGCCGTGGTCAGCGTCTGGGCGTCGTAGCGGCCGCCGCTGATGCTGTCGGTGCGATTGCCGATATTGCCGATGCTGTAGGAGAGCAGCAGCCCGATCTCGCCGAGCGGCGTCTTCCAGCGGTCGCTTGCAAGGATGTTGCCCGACAGGAAGGTCTTCTTGCGCAGATCGGCATAATTGGCGTCGCCCGAGAACGCGACCACCAGGCCCTGCGCATCGAACGGTTTGCGCGTGCGCAGGTTGACGATTCCGCCGATTCCGCCCTCGACCAGTTCGGCGGACGGGTTCTTGTACACGTCGACACCCGCCAGCAGGTCCGACGACACGTCTTCGAACGACAGGCCGCGACCGTTATTGGCCGAGAACACGTCGCGGCCATTGAGTTCGGAGCGGACGAACGACAGGCCGCGGATGAACACGCCGCCGCCTTCCGAGGTCAGACGCGCGGGATCGCGATTGTCGTTGGTCCGCTGCAAGGTCACGCCGGCGATGCGCTGCAGCGCTTCGGCCACCGACCGGTCGGGCAGCGCACCGATATCGGTCGCGGTGATCGAATCGATGATCTGTTCGGAATTCTTCTTGCGCTGGGTCGAGCTCTGCACCGAGGCGCGGATGCCGGTGACGATGATGTCGCCCTTGGTCTCGGTGTCGATCGTCGACTGGTCGCTCGCCGGCTTGTCGTCGGCCGCGGGCGCCGAGGCATCGGCGGTGGTGGATTGCGCCTGCGCCGGCAGGGCGAATGCCGCCGCGAAGGCGAGAGCAAGGATCGAAGTGCCTGCGCGCAGGCCGCGGCGACCCGCAACCGGCTGCATCGTACCTTCAAGCATATCCGACTGGACCATCAATCTCCCTCCCTGAAACGAGGCCCGGGGAGCATGCGAATGAAAGGTCGGACGGCATCCGATTCCTCCCCTCCATCTGCACCTCCCGGTGCCTTGTTGCAGCCGCGGTCGTTGGGCGCCGCAGCTCATCGTCTGATTAACACCGAGGTACCGCTACCTCAACGAAAATGTTTGCGCTACCAAAATTTTGTATATTTTTCATTGGCGATATATATTTTCATCCGTATCAAGAATGGGAGGGGGCATATTCGCGCTCAAAAACAATGACATGTGGCGAAGCAATCCATTCGATCCGCATGAGTGGGGAAGGCGAGGAATTGGCCTATGACGGTTGATGTACGTCAGATTTTGCCGGGTGACTCCGCTCTCGCCGGGTCGGCATTGCGCGCCGAACTGGTGGGCGCGGCCGAGCCGGTGATCCTGCGCGGCCTTGTGCGCGACTGGGCCGTTGTGGCGGCAGCGCGCGATGGCACCGCCAGCTTGGTGGCGTTCCTCAAGACGTTGGGATCCGGTGCCGCGGCCCACTGCCTGGTTGGCCATCCGGCAATCGGCGGGCGCTTCTTTTATGCACGCGATATGGCTGGGCTCAATTTCGGGCGGCGCGACGCGACCGTCGCCGATCTGCTCGACCAGCTCACCAGACAGGCCGGCGATGCGGCGCCCCTCGCCATTGCCATGCAATCGGCCCCGACCTCCGAAGTGCTGCCCGGCTTCGCCAGCCGCCATCCGATGCCGCTGCTGGAAGCGGACGTGCCGCCCCGAATCTGGATCGGCAACGCCGTGTCGGTCGCGACTCATTACGATTCGAACGACAATATCGCCTGCGTCGTGGCCGGGCGGCGGCGCTTCACGCTGTTTCCGCCCGATCAGGCGGCGAATCTCTATATGGGGCCGTTCGAACTGACGCCGGCGGGCACGCCGGTCAGCATGGTCGATGTCGACGCCCCCGATTTCGACCGGTATCCGCGCTATGAGGAGGCGCTGAAACATGCGCGGACGGCCGAGCTCGAACCCGGGGACGCGATCTTCATTCCTTATCTGTGGTGGCACGCCGTCCGGTCGCTCGACCCGACCAGCATCCTGGTCAATTACTGGTGGAGCGATTGTCCGGTGCCGACCGCGCCGGCGCAGGCCATGCTGCACGCCCTGCTGGCCTTTCGCGATTTGCCGCCAGCGCGGCGTGCGGCGTGGCGCGCCCTGATCGATCATCTCGTTTTCGCCGATGATGCCGGGCAGGCGATGCATTTGCCCGAACAGGTCCGGGGCGTGATGGGGGCGGTGTCGCCCGAGATGCGCCGAGAGCTGCACAGGGCGATCGCAGCAGCACTTCATACGTTATGAGAAGGGGAGGAAATAGGATGCGGTGGATGATCCTTGCATTCGCGGTGCTGGCGGCTTTTCCGGCAAGCGCGCAGGTCGCGTTCGACGCGCCGTTCACCGATCATGCCGTGTTGCAGCGCGAGCGCGATGTCGCGGTGCGCGGGCGCGCCAGGCCCGGTGTCGACGTCACGCTGAGCTTCGCCGGTGCCACCATCAACGCCACCGCGGATGCCAATGGAGAATGGCGCGCTATCTTGCCCGCGAAACCGGCGGGAGGCCCCTATTCGCTGACTGCCAGCAGCGGCGGCGCCAGTGTGACGCTCGCCGATATCATGATCGGCGACGTCTGGCTGTGTTCGGGACAGTCGAACATGGAATTCACGCTGCGCCACGCCACCAACGCCGATACCGAGTTGCAGCAATCGGGCCACCCGTTGTTGCGCCTGTTCAACGTCCCGCACCGGTCGAGCGTTACGCCCCAGGCCGGATTCGGCGCACCGGTGGGTTGGCAACCGTCGACGCCGGAAAGCGCGGCGGACTTTTCCGCTGCCTGCTATTTCATGGGGCGGGACCTGCAGCAGCGGCAGGGGATCGCGGTAGGCCTGATCTCGGCGGCCTGGGGCGGCTCGGTGATCGAGGACTGGATCAGCCGCGAGTCGCTGGCGACGCTGCCGCGCTATCGTCCCGCGCTCGATTTGCTCGCCCTGTACGGGCGGGATTCGGCCGCAGCGTCGCTGCAATGGCGCGAGACGCTGGAACGCTGGCTCGGTGCTCGCGCGGCGGCGCCGGCTGCCGCCGCATGGCGCCCGGTCCCGTCCACCACCGCCTGGGAGAATTGGGGCGACCCCGCGCTCGTGAGCTTCGACGGCATCGGCTATTATCGAACCCATGTCGTCCTGACCGCCGCGCAGGCGGGCAAGGCCGAACTGTCGATCGGAGCGGTCGACGATATCGACCTGACGCGCGTCAACGGCAAGACGGTCGGCGCGCTGGAGGGATGGGATGCGGCCCGGCGCTATACGGTGGCTGCCGGTATGCTCCACCTTGGTGATAACGTGATCGATGTCGTGGCAATCGATACGGGCGGCGGTGGCGGGATGTGGGGTGATACGCCGCGCACCCTGACGCTCGCCGACGGCACGGTCATGCGGCTCGATGCGTGGCGGTTCGCGCGTGGCGAATCGCTTGCGGCGACGGGAATGCCGCCGGGCCTGCCCTGGCTCGGCGGCAGCGGGCGGACGACGCTCTTCAACGGGATGATTGCGCCTTTCGACGGCTATCCGCTGAAGGGCTTTGCCTGGTACCAGGGTGAAGCGAACGTCGCCGATGCACGCGGCTATGCCGAGCTGATGCCGTTGCTCATTGCCGATTGGCGCAAGCGTTTCGGTGCCGATCCGTTCCTGATGGTCCAGCTGGCCGGTTTCGGTCCGCTGACCGCGCAGCCGGTCGACGACGCCTGGGCGCAATTGCGCGACGTGCAGCGCCGCGTCGCCGATGCCGATCCCAAGGTCGGGCTCGCCAGTGCGCTCGACATCGGACAAGTCGCCGATATCCATCCGACCAACAAACAGGGCGTCGGCTATCGTCTCGCGCTCGGCGCGCGCGCGCTCGCGCTTGGCGAGAAGGTCGAGGCGCGCGGTCCCGCGCCCGTCGCGGTGGTTCGCCGTGATGGCAAGATCGCGATCCGTTTCGCGCATGGCCCGCTGGTTACCATGGGCGGCAGGCAGGTCGTCGGCTTCGAACTGTGCGACGCCGGGGGCGCTTGCCGATACGCCGATGCTGTGGCGCGCGGCGACACCGTCCTGATCCCTGACGACGCCGGCGCACGCGAAGTGCGTTTCCTCTGGCAGGCAAGCCCGATCGTGAACCTCTACAATCCGGCGGGCCTGCCGGCGACCGGGTTCCGCTTGCCGATCGGACAATAGGAAAGCGGACATAGCATCGATCATGCGGACCCGCACCGGCGTCACCGGCGGCTGTGCTCGACCCTGGATCGCCTGCCCTGGGCTCGCGACATGATAGACCCATTCTAGCGGATTGATTTTGACATTCGCATCCTGCTTGCGGGAAGCGATCGTGCGAATGTCAAAATCACAAAATCCACTAGAGTCATATATTTGCTAGTGGCCGGGAAAGATTCCGACATTTGCACCCGACCTCGCCGACAGGGATGCAAATGTCGGAATCGGACCACCAGGTTCGAGCGACGGCCGGAAAGAGCGTCGAACCCGGCGGGCAGCGCTCCTTTTATCCGCACCACGCGGAGAATCGGCGCCCGCTTTCCCGCGATCCCCTAAGCGTCCGGCCGCCCGTCCGATTCGCGTTCGATCAGCGCGAAGTCGAGCACCAGCCGGCGCGGCTCGGGGGTATTGCCTTGGCGTCGGGCGTTGACCTCGGCGACGAGCATTTCGACCGCGGCGCGCGACATCGCCGCGATCGGCTGGCGCACGGTGGTGAGTTCCGGCCAGATGGCAGTCGCGAGCGTCGTGTCGTCGAACCCGCACACGCTGACGTCGCCCGGTACGTCGAGCCCACGGCGATGTGCGACCGCGACCGCTGCGGCCGCCATGTCGTCGTTGCTGGCGAAGATCGCGGTCGGCGGCTGCGGCAGATCGAGCAACGCTTCGCTCGCTTCGAGGCCGGAGCGGTAGGTGAACAATCCCTGCCGGATCAACGCGTCGTCGATCGCGATGCCCGCCTCCACCAGTGCGGCCTTGTAGCCGTCGAGCCGCCGCTCGCTCGCGGTCTGGTCGGGGTTGCCGATGATGAAGCCGATCCGGCGATGGCCCAACGCGATGATGTGCCGGGCCATCGCTTCGGCTGCCGCGAAATCGTCGATCGATACAGCGGAGACGCCATCGGCGGGGCGGCCGGTAGCGACGGCGACCGCGGTGACGTTCTCGGCCGCCAGCAGATCGATCAGCGCCTGCGAATCGCACAGTGGCGGGGGCAGCAGGACGCCATCGACCCCGCTCGCGATCAGGTGGCGTGCACTCGCTTCCTCACCTTCGCCGCGATCGCATTTCTCGACCACGAGCTGAACGTCGCTGCGGCTCGCCTGGTCGAGGCTCCCGACCAGGAATTCGCTGAGATAGGCAGCGCTCGGGTTGCTGTAGAGCAGACCGAGCCGGACCTGACCGCCGCCGGCCAGGCTGCGCGCCGCGCGATTGGGGGCATATTTGAGCGCGGTGATCGCCTCATTGACGGCGTCGCGTGCCGCCGGGCGGACATGGCTCGCTCCATTGATCACGCGCGATACGGTCATCGGCGAAACGCCCGCGCGCTTGGCGACGTCCTCGATCCGCGGTGCGTCGCCGCCGCGGCCCTTGCGCTTCTCCGTTTTTCCACCGCTCATCCGCGCGCCTGTAGCGCAGCAGGGCGCGGCAAGCCTAGTCGAAATGCTTTTGCCGATTTTCGCGCAGTGCCTGATTGCCAGCGACGCATCGATTATGTTAGCGCTCCCAAAAATTCGGGAACAACCCGTCTGGATGGGAGAGATGCGTGCCGGAAACGGGTGGCGGACGATTGGGGGCAGTGATCGCGCGGGTCGCCTTGATGGCGCTTGTCGCGGGAATTTTCGCGGCCCCTACTGCAGCAGCGCGCCCAGCGCCCACCACTGCGCCGAGCGCGGCGCCCGCTCCCTATCGCAACTTCAAGGTCGCGATCTATGTCGTCGTCGGCAATGTCCGTGCGCTCGCCGATCGCGCGACCTTCGAACGCGACTATGCCCGAGTCGCCAGCCAGCTCCATTTCGACAAGGTCTATATCGAGGCTTATCGCGATCATGTCTTCGCGACCGACGACGAACTGGCGAAAGTGTCGTCCTATTTTCGCGGGAAGGGCGTCGAAGTGGCTGGCGGCATCACGCTCGCGGCGGGCGGCAGGAACGGCCAGTTCGGTACGTTCGATTATGAAGATCCCGCCGATCGCGCCGAATGCGAGCGCGCGGTTCGGCTCGCTGCGCGGCATTTCGACCAGGTAATCCTGGACGACTTCTTCTTCTTCACCTCGAAGAGCGACGCTGACATCGCCGCCAAGGGTGAGCGGAGCTGGACGCAATACCGGCTCGAGACGATGCGCGCCGTCGCCCGCGATCTCGTGCTGCGCCCCGCCAGGGCGGAGAATCCCAAGGTCCGGATGATCATCAAATATCCCAATTGGTACGAGCATTTCCAGGGACTGGGATACGACCTTGACCAGGAAGCCAAAGCGTTCGACGGTATCTATACCGGCACCGAAACGCGCGATCCGGCAATCACCGACCAGTTGCTGCAGCAATATGAGAGCTATCTGGTCTATCGCTACTACGCCGCCATTCGCCCCGGTGCGAATGGTGGCGGCTGGGTCGACACGTTCAGCACCCGCTATCTCGACCGCTATGCGGAGCAATTGTGGGACACGGTGCTGGCCAAGGCGCCGGAGATCACCTTGTTCAACTGGAGTCCGATGGCGTCGGGCGCTGGTGCGGACGAAGGCGAACGGCCATGGGCGGCGATGGCCACGAGTTTCGACTGGTTGGCGGCATTGCGAGACTGGCGGCAATCCGGATCGCGCGCTCCGGCGGGTTGGGCGCGTGCGGCGGGCCTGGCGCTGAACGCGATCGACCCGCTGCTCGGCACGCTGGGAAAGCCGATCGGCCTGGCGAGCTACAAGCCTTATCAGTCGAGCGGCGAGGACTTCCTGCATAACTATCTCGGCAATGTCGGCATCCCGATCGAGCTGTCGCCGAGCTACCCGACCGGCGCCGGCACGATCCTGCTGACCGAGGCTGCCGCTGCCGATCAGGGGATCGTCGGGAAAGTCGAGGCCAGCCTGAAAGGCGGCGCGACGGTGATCGTCACCTCGGGCTTCGTCGCGGCACTGGGCCCGCGTTTCGCCGATCTTGCCGAATGGACACCGACCGGACGGACCGTCGCGATCGATCATTTCGTCGAGGGATTCGGCGCGGGTAACGGTCGCCTGCTCGACGATCCCGGCGGCGCGGCGCGGCCGATCCTGTTCCCCGACATCCGTTTCTATACCAACGACAGCTGGGCGGTCGTGCGTGGCGTTTCCGCGCGCAAGGGTTTTCCGATTCTGTTGATGAACCATTATTCGCGCGGCACGCTGATGATGCTCGCGATCCCCGAAAATCCGGGCGACCTCTACAATCTGCCGAGCGCCGCGCTCGACCATATCCGCGCCATGACGATGCAGAACTTCCCTGCATATATCGAGGCGCCCGCCGACGTGTCGTTGTTCGCCTATGACAACGGCGCCTATGTCGTGGAGAATTTCCTCGACCGGCCGGCAGCGGTGACCCTGGTCGTCAAAGGCGATGGCGTGCGGGCGATCGATCTGCCCGCCGGTGCCGCGATCGCCGCCGAGGCGTCGCCGGCGGGAGCGCCCGGCGCGCCGCCGGGATGGACGCGGTTCAGTCTTTCGCTGCCGCCGCATTCGCTCCGCGCGATCGGGACGAGCAAATGAGCCTGGTTGTCCGGCATCGATGTCGAGGCCGGCATTAATCGGCGCAGGCGGTTCCCGATAACGCGATTATTTGGCCCTGAGGGGAGGATGGACGAATGAAGATCAAGGCCGGTCTGGGGTTGCTGCTTTCGGCCACCGCGTTCGGTGTCGCGGCGATGGCACAGACCGTCACCGATTCCGCGTCGACCGCACACCCCGCCTTGTGGCCGGCGGCAAAGAGCCAGGGGCTGGTCAATCCCGCGACCGAGGCGAGGATCACCGCCTTGCTCTCCCGGATGACGCTGGAGGAAAAGGTCGGCCAGATGATCCAGGCCGATATCGGCTCGATCAAGCCGGAAGACCTGCGGAGCTACCCGCTGGGCGGTATCCTAGCCGGCGGCAGCTCGCCGCCGCTCGGCGCACCCGACCGGTCGCCGCAAGGCGCCTGGGTCGCGACCTCGAAAGCGTTCGCCGCGGTCGCCGACGAAGCACGCCCGGGCCATGTCGTCATTCCGCTGATGTTCGGCATCGACGCGGTGCACGGCAATTCGAACGTGGTGGGTGCGACGCTGTTCCCGCACAATATCGGGCTCGGTGCCGCCAACGACCCTGCATTGATGATGCGGATCGGCCGCGCGACGGCCGAGGAAACCGCGGCAACCGGGATCGACTGGGCGTTCGGCCCGACGCTTGCCGTGCCGCAGGACGATCGCTGGGGGCGCACCTATGAAGGCTATTCGGAGGACCCGTCGATCGCCGCGCGTTATGCCGGTGCGATCATCCGGGGGCTTCAAGGCGATCCCGGCAGGGGCCGCATTCAGCTCGGCAACGTCGCAGCGAGCGCCAAGCACTTCCTCGGCGACGGCGGCACCAGGGACGGGATCGACCAGGGCGACGACCAGATCGACGAGGCGACGCTGATCCGCCTCCACGCCCAGGGCTATCCGCCCGCAATCGACGCCGGGACGATGACCGTGATGGCGTCCTATTCGAGCTGGAACGGGCAGAAGATGCACGGCAACAAATCGTTGCTGACCGATGTGCTCAAGGGCCGGATGGGCTTTGCCGGTTTCGTCGTCGGCGACTGGAACGGCCATGGCCAGGTGCCGGGGTGCAGCAACACCGACTGCCCGGTCGCCTTCAATGCCGGCCTCGACATGGCGATGGCGCCGGACAGCTGGCGCGGCCTGTTCGACAACACGGTGAAAGAAGTGAAATCCGGCGTAATCCCGATGAGCCGGATCGACGATGCCGTGCGCCGCATCCTGCGGGTCAAGTTCGCGCTCGGCCTGTTCGATCCCGCGCGGCCATGGGAAGGGCGCGCCGGCGTGCTCGGCTCGCCCGCCCACCGCGCGCTGGCGCGCGAGGCGGTTGCGAAGACGCTGGTGCTGCTCAAGAATGACGGCGTGCTGCCGCTCAAGGCGAGCGCCACTATCCTCGTCGCCGGCCCCGGCGCGGACTCGATTCCGATGCAGTCGGGCGGCTGGACGCTCAGTTGGCAGGGCGACGGCAACACCAATGCCGACTTTCCGAACGCGCAGTCGATCTATGCCGGAATCGCGTCGGCGATGAAGGCAGGCGGCGGCTCGGCGACGCTGTCGGTGAATGGCGACTTCGCGAAAAAACCGGATGCCGCGATCGTGGTGTTCGGCGAGCAGCCCTATGCAGAGATGCGCGGTGACCTGAGGACGCTCGAATTCCAGCCCGGCGACAAGCAGGCGCTGGCGTTGCTCAAGAAACTGCGCGCGGCGGGCATCCCGACCATCTCGGTCTTCCTGTCGGGTCGCCCCCTCTGGGTGAATCCCGAGCTCAACCAGTCCGATGCATTCGTCGCGGCCTGGCTGCCGGGGAGCGAAGGCGGCGGCATCGCCGACGTGATCGTCGGCACGCGCGCCGGCAAGCCGCGCAAGGATTTCACCGGGCGGCTGTCCTATAGCTGGCCGAAAACGGCGGGCCAGTTCACGCTCAACAATGGGCAGCCCGGTTACGACCCGTTGTTCACGTTCGGCTACGGCCTGAGCTATGCGAAGCCGGGCAGGGTCGGCTTGCTCGGCGAGGTCGCGGGGGTCGATCCGGGGCTTGCCAATACCAGCACGTTCTTCGCCAAGGGCAAGGTCCCGGTACCGTTCGCCTGGGCTGCCGAGTCGGGCGTGGCGCGCGCGCCGGTCGATGGTCCCCATACGCAGGAAGGCGCGGCGCGGCTGACCTGGCCAGCAGGACGCGGCGCGACCATCGCGATCGGTGGTGCGGCGCTCGACCTGACTCGCGAAACCAATGCCGATCTCGTGCTCGAAATGACCTATCGCGTCGATGTCGCACCGGCCGGGCCGGTGACGCTCGGTTTCGGCAGCGCCAAGGTCGACGCGACCGGGCTGTTCGCCGCCGGGCCGCAATGGCGCACGGTACGGATCGGCCTAAAATGCCTGCGCGACCGCGGCGCCGACATGGCGGCGGTCAGGACGCAATGGGCGCTGACGGCGAGCGCGCCGTTCGTGCTGTCGGTCGCCGATATCCATCTCGCCAGCGACCCCAGCGGCGCGATCTGCCCGGCGGGACCGCGATGACTCGGCGTCTCGTTCGTCTCCTGCCGCTGCTGCTCGCCGGTCTGGCGTTTCCGGCTTGGGCGGACAGCGAGTTGCCGCGCGTGGTGACCAGGGACGGGCGTTCGGCGCTGTTCGTCGACGGCGCGCCGTATCTCCTGCTCGGCGCGCAGGCGAACAATTCGAGCAATTACCCTGCCGCTTTGCCCAAGGTGTGGCCGATGCTCGAACGGCTTCACGCCAACACGCTGGAGATTCCGATCGCCTGGGAGCAGATCGAGCCGGTCGAGGGCGCGTTCGACTTTTCCTATCTGGATGCGCTCCTGAAGGGCGCGCGCGCACACAATCTGCGCCTCGTCCTGTTGTGGTTCGGCGCCTGGAAGAATACCTCGCCGAGCTACGCCCCGGCATGGGTGAAGACCGACAATGCCCGCTTCCCGCGGATGCGGACCAGCGACGGCAAGGCGCATTATGCGCTGAGCCCGCTCGCGCGCACCACGCTCGATGCCGACAAAAGGGCCTTCACCGCGCTGATGCAGCGGCTGAAAACGGACGATCCCCAGAACACCGTGATCATGGTGCAGGTGGAAAACGAGTCCGGCAGTTATCGCTCGCCGCGCGATTTCTCGCCCGAGGCGCAGAAATTGTTCGCCCAGCCGATCCCGCCGGCGCTCGCTGCCAAGACGGGCAAGTCGGGGACCTGGTCGCAGGCCTTCGGCAAGCTCGCCGACACCGCGTTCAACGCCTGGTACGTGGCGCGCTACGTCGACGAACTCGCCGCGGCGGGGCAAGCGATCAAGAACCTGCCGATGTACTGCAACGCCGCGCTCAGCAATCCGTTCGGCCCAGCCGAATCGGGTGGCGCCAGCGGCGGGCCCGACTGGCCGGTGATCGACATATGGCGTGCCGGCGCGCCGCACATCGCGCTGGTCGCGCCCGACATCTACAATCGCGATCCCAGGGCTTACGCCAGATATCTCGACCTCTACGCGCGGCCGGACAATCCGCTGATGGTGCCCGAGACCGGCAGCGCCGCCGATTATGCGCGCTTCCTGTGGCCGGCGCTCGGCAAGGGCGCCATCGGCTTCTCGCCGTTCGGCTTCGACGACACCGGCTATTCCAACTATCCGCTCGGCGCCAAGGAACTCGACGAGCCAACGGTCGAGGCGTTCGCCTCCAAATACCGCCTGCTCGGGCCCGCCGCGCGGGCATGGGCCAGGATCGCGTTCGAGCGTCCCGTCTGGGGCGTGGCCAAGCCGGATGACGCCGCCGATCAGACGACGACGCTCGGCCGGTGGAAGATCACCGCGCAATACGATCTCTGGCGGTTCGGCGAGCGCGACTGGACGTGGATCAAGACCGATCCCTCGCCGACCAGGGGACAACCGGTCGGTGGCGCCCTGGTCGCGAGGCTCGGTCCCGATCAGTTCCTGCTGACCGGCAGCGACGTCCGCCTCCGCATCGACGATGCGAGCGGCGGCAACGGCATGATGCTGCGGGTCGAGGAAGGCCATTTCGATGCGCAGGGCAATTGGGTGTTCGAACGCATCTGGAACGGCGATCAGACCGATTACGGGCTCAACTTCACCGGCCAGCCGGTGTGGCTCAAGGTGACGATGGGGGAATGGAAATGACGGCGATGCGGTGGTTGATGCTCGGCTCGGCGGCGCTCGCGCTGGCGGGAGCAGGGGGCATGGCAGCGTTGGCGGCGGGAGATCAGGCAGCCGCCGCGCCTGCCGGCGGGTCGGTCGCGACGATCGATCATGGCGTCGTGGTCACGCCCTCATCCGGTCCGGCGAAGCGTGTCCGCGTGCTGGCCTATGGCGATGCGACCTTTCGCGTGACGGCGGTGCCGGCGGCCGGTTTCGGCGAGGTTCCCGACAGCCTGATGGTGGTAGCGGCGCCCGATGGCGACCCGGTCGTCAGCAAGGCCGGCGGCTATGTCTCGCTCAAGCTGCCCAAGGCGAGCGCCCGCATCCGGCTCGCGGACGGCTCGGTCAGCTTCTTCGATGCTGCCGGCAAGCCGCTGCTGACCGAAGCGCCACGGGCCCCGTTCCGCCCGGTATCGGTCGAGGGCCAGCCCTTTTTCACGATCAGCCAGCAATTCAACCGCGCGACCGACGAGGGTTTCTACGGTCTCGGCCAGCACCAGAACCGGCAGATGAACTATAATGGCGAGGACGTCGAACTCGCCCAGCACAATATGGACATCGCGATCCCGTTCCTGGTCTCGACGCGCGGCTATGGCCTGTTGTGGGACAATGACGGGATCACCCGGTTCGGCAATCCGCGGCCCTATGCGTTGGTCGGCGACGACGAGCTCAAGGTGACGAGCGGAGGCAGGCCCGGCTGGAAGGCCGATTACTATCTCGGCGGCAAGCTGGCGGTCAGCCGCCAGGAAGCGACGATCGACTATCGCTATATCCGCGACCAGAAGAAATGGCCGGCGGCCGCGAAAGCGACCACCAAGGCCTCGGGCGAAAGCGGGCAGAACACTGCCGGCGTCAATACCGAGGAGCAGCGCGTCGTCTGGTCCGGCGACGTCACCGCCGACAAGACCGGCACGCACAAGTTCCGCCTCTACGCCTCGAGCTACATGAAGGTCTATGCCGACGGAAAGCTGGTGATGTCGCACTGGCGGCAGAACTGAAATCCTTGGTTCCACAATTTCGATCTGCCGATGATTGCGGGCAAACCCGTTGCGATCCGCGTCGAATGGGATCCCAATGCCGGCTATATCGGCCTCGTCCACAACGATCCGCTGCCCGCTGCCGATCGCCACTCGCTGTGGATGACCTCGGACGTCGGAAGGGACGTCGACTATTATTTCATCGGCGGCAGCGGCAGCATCGATGGCGCGATCGCGGGCTATCGTGCGCTCACGGGCAAGGCGACATTGTTGCCCAAATGGGCCTATGGCTTCTGGCAGAGCCGCCAGCGTTACGAGACCCAGGACCAATTGGTCGGTGTCGTGCGCGAATATCGCAAGCGCGGCATCCCGCTCGACAATATCGTGCTCGACTGGCGCTATTGGGTCGACGACCAATGGGGCAGCCACGATTTCGACGCGAGCCGCTTCCCCGATCCGAAGAAGATGGTCGACGATGTCCACGCGCTCGACGCCCACATCATGATATCGGTCTGGGCCAAATTCTATCCCACCACGGCCAACGGCAAGGCGCTCGACGCCAAGGGCTATCTCTACCGCCGCCCGCTCGAAGCAGGTCAGAAGGACTGGGTCGGTCCGGGCTATGCCAATACCTTCTACAATCCCTACACCAAGGGCGCGCGCGACCTGTTCTTCGACCAGGTCAACGACAAGCTCGTGTCGAAGGGATTCGACGGCTGGTGGCTCGATTCGGACGAGCCCGACTGGCATTCGAACCTGTCGATCGAGGAGCGCGCGTTCCAGATGGGGCCGACCGTGCGCGGCCCGGGCGCGGTCGAGTTCAACACCTATCCGCTCGTCCATGTCCAGGGCGTCGCCGACAATCTGCGCCGCGTCGAGCCCGGCCGGCGGCCGTTCATCCTGACCCGGTCGGCGTTCGGCGGCATCCAGCGGTCGAGCGCGGCGGTATGGTCGGGCGACGTCGCGGCGCGCTGGGACAATCTGCGCGACCAGATTTCGGCCGGGGTCAATCTGTCGATGTCGGGCTTGCCCAACTGGAGCCAGGATATCGGCGGGTTCGCGGTCGAGGATCGCTACACCCAGCAGCGCGCGGCCGATCAGCCCGAATGGCGCGAGCTCAACCTGCGCTGGTTCCAGTTCGGCGCTTTCTCGCCCTTGTTCCGCAGCCACGGCGAATTCCCGTATCGCGAGATCTACGAGATTTCGGCCAACGACCCCGCGATGCAGGCGTCGATGATCTGGTACGACAAGCTGCGCTACCGGCTGATGCCCTACATCTACACCTCTGCCGCCGACACCTGGTTCGGCGACGGCAGCATCATGCGCGGGCTGGTGATGGATTTCGGCGGCGACCGCCGCACCTGGGGCATCAACGACGAATATATGTTCGGCCCGTCGTTCCTCGTCGCCCCGGTCTCCGAGTTCAAGGCGCGCAGTCGCCGGGTCTACCTGCCCGCCGGGACCGGCTGGTACGATTTCAATCGCGGCACTTATTATGCCGGCGGCCAGTCGATCGCCGCGGCGGCGCCGTACGAGCGCATGCCGCTGTTCGTCCGCGCCGGCGCGATCGTGCCTACCGGCCCCGACGTCCAGACGACCAGCGAGCAGCCCGGCGGGCCGATCGTGTTGCAGGTCTTCACCGGCGCCGACGGGCGGTATTCGCTCTATGAAGACGATGGCCTGAGCGACGGTTACGCCAAGGGCCGATATGCCCGGATCCCGGTCCGCTGGAACGACAAGGCCGGGACGCTGACGATCGGGGCACGGACCGGCGGCTATGACGGGATGACGGCGAAGCGCGCGATCTCGGTACGCTTCTACGACCCGCGCTCGGCGATGGCGCCCGACTTCAGCGCCAACCCGGCGCGCAGCGTGACCTATGACGGGCGGCCGGTGACGATCCGCCGCTGATCGCAGCCGGACATGAAAAAAGGGCGTGGGAAGCGATCGCCTCCCACGCCCTTTCGTTTGGCTGACGCCCGGCCGTCAGCCGGTCATTTCCTCGAGTTCCTTGCCCTTGGTCTCGTGAATGAACTTCTGGACCAGGAAGAAGCTGATCACCGCGCACACCGCGTAGAAGGTGTAGCTGGCGGCGAGGCCCAATTTGCTGGCCATCACCGGGAAGCTCTGCGCGATGAGATAGTTCGAGAACCATTGCGCGAAGCCGCATACCGCCAGCGCCGATCCGCGGATCTGGTTGGGGAACATCTCGCCCAGCATGACCCACATCACCGGGCCCCAGCTCAGGTTGAAGAAGATCACGTAGAGGTTCGCCGCGACCACCGCGGTGGTGCCGAGCTGGGGCGAGAGCTGGAGCTTGCCCGCGGCGTCGAGCGACCCCTGGCTGAACGCATAGACCAGGACGAACAGGGTCACTGCCATGCCCGCCGAGCCGATCAGCAGCAGCGGCTTGCGCCCTATCTTGTCGACCAACGCCACGGTGACGAGGCAGGCGGCGATCGATACCGCGCCCGACACGATGTTGATGAGGAGCGAGTCTTTCTCGGTGAAGCCGGCAAGCTGCCAGAGCGTCGCGCCGTAATAGAAGATCACGTTGATCCCGACGAGTTGCTGGAACACCGCGAGCAGCAGGCCGGCCCAGACCACCGGGCGCACGCCGCCCTTGGCCGGGTCCATGATGTCGCTGAGCCGCGGTCGATGGTCGGCGCTGAAGCTGCCGCGGATCTCGGCCAGTTTGGTCGCGGCGGCATCGGCGCCGAACAGGCTGGTTAGCACGCTCTCCGCTTCGGCATCGCGGCCCTTGGAGACCAGATAGCGCGGGCTTTCGGGGATCAGGAACAAGGCGCCCAGGAACACTGCCGCCGGGATCGCCTGCATCAGGTACATCCAGCGCCACGCCTCGAGCCCGCCGAGCTTCTCGGTCGAGGCGCCGGCGGCGGCCGCGAGATAGTAATTGACGACGAATGCGGCGGTCAGGCCCGAGATGATCATGATCTGCTGGACCGTCGTCATCCGTCCGCGGATGTTGGCGGGGGCGACTTCGGAAATGTAAGCGGGGGAGAGGACGCTCGCCGCACCGACCGCCATGCCGCCGATGATGCGCGCGACGACGAAGATCGGCTGGAGATGGGCGAATCCCTGGACCAGCGCACCGCCGAGGAACAGGATCGCGGCCAGCCGCATCACATTGCGGCGGCCCATGCGATCGGCCAGCGTGCCGGCGAAGAACGCGCCGATGAAGCAGCCGATCAGCAGCGACCCGACGGTGAAGCCCAGCCCGCTCTCGCTCAGCCCGAACGCCGCCTTGAGCCCTGGTTGGGTGCCGTTCACCGCGCCGCTGTCATAGCCGAACAGCAACCCGCCGATCGTCGCCACCGCGACGATCATCGCGATCAGGCCGCTATTGGTTCGCGCCGCTCCCTCGTTCATTCTGCTCTCCCATATTTTTCGTTGTCATGATCGGACTTCCCCGACCGGAATGCCCGCGACATCCGCGTCGAACGCGAATACGTGCCCGGCAAGCGGCTGCGCGTCGAGCGCCGCGGCGTCGAGCGCGTGCTGCGCAGTGGTGGCGTAGGCCGTTCTGAGATCGGGGCCACCGAAGGCGATCTTGGTGACATTGGCGACCGGAAAGCGGATGGTCCCGATCAACCGGCCCGCAGGGTCGTAGCGGCGAACGCCCCAACCGCCGAACAGACCGGTCCAGACACAGCCTTCCGCATCGACCGTCGGGCCGTCGGGATAGCCGTCGCCCTTGTCGATCGTCGCGAACGGACGGAGCGGACCGAGCGAACCGTCGTCGTTGATCGTCGCTTGGCCGATCGCGCCCGCGAACGTATCGGTGACGTAGAGTGTCCGGCCGTCAGGCGCGATGGCCGGCCCATTGGTCACGACCGCACCGGGCAGTCCGGTGTCGGACGGAAGTCCGTCGATCAGGCGATAGAAGCGTCCGGACGATTGCGCTTCGCCGTCGTCCATCGACCCGAACCAGAGCGCGCCGTCCGGACCCGCCACGGCATCGTTGAGGCGATTGCCCGGCAGGTCGGGCTCGATCTCGATCCGCTCGGAAAAGCTGCCATCGGCAGGATCGAAGCGATGAATGCCCGTCTTCAATCCCGCGAGCAGGCCACCATCCGCCGCGGGCAGTACCCAGCCGACCGGCGCGGGCGCCGCCCATCTGGCGACACCGCCATTCTCGAGCCGGTAGATGCACGGCGCCTTGATGTCGACGAACCACAGCGCGCCACGGACCCAGACCGGGCCCTCGCCCAGCATCGCGCCGATTGGGGCAACGACGTCGGGCTTGGTTGGATTCACCGCCAGCCCGCGTCGACGAAATATTCGTGACCGGTGCACATCCGCGCGTCGTCCGATGCGAGGAACAGCACCAACGCGGCGATGTCGACAGGCTGGATGCGGCCGTCGAGGCACTGCGCGGCGACCAGCTCGGCTTCGCCTTCGGGGGTGTACCAGCGTTCCTGGCGCGGCGTCTGGACATTGCCCGGAATGACCGCGTTGACCCGGATATTGTCGCGGCCGAGATCGCGCGCCATCGACCGCGTCAGCCCTTCGATTGCCGCCTTGGCGGTCTGGTAGATCAGGAGGTCGGGCAAGGCGAGGTGCCAGCTGATCGACCCGAAATTGAGGATCACGCCGCCGCCGGCGCGGCGCATTGCCGGAATCACCGCCTGGCTGGCGAAGAATTGGTGACGCAGGTTCACCGCCATCCGCTCGTCCCAATAAGCGGGCGTGATGTCGTCGATCGAATGGCGGTCGTCATTGGCGGCATTGTTGATCAGGACGTCGATACCGCCCAGGGCTTGCTCGATCGCCGCGAACTGGGTCTTGAGTGCGTCCAGATCGGTGAGGTCGCAGCGATGGTAGAGCACGCCGGCATCTCCGCCGATCCGGTCGACCAATGCCTGCCCGGCATCGTCCTGGACGTCGACGAACGCAACGCGCGCGCCTTGTGCGGCAAAGGCTTCGACCAGCGCTTCCCCGATTCCGGTCGCGCCGCCGGTGACCAGCACGCGTTTGCCGACGAGGCTGGGATAGGTCGCACGGCCGGCGGCGATTGCGGGTTGCAGCATCAGTTGCTGGCCTCCGCGATTTCGCGTGCCGGCGTAAGCAGGCCGCGCACCGCGAGATTGTGCATCAGGTCGCGAATCCCGAACTGCCATGCGGGTGCTGCCTTCGAGCTGGTGACGGTGTTGGTCAACCTGCCCAGCCGTTCGCTCGAAATCGTGACGATGTCGCCCTCCTTGTGGGTAAAGCCGCGTCCGGGGGCATCGCGGTCCTGGGTCGGCGCGAACATCGTTCCGAGGAACAGGACGAAGCCGTCGGGATAATGATGTTCGCTCAAGGCCTGGTGCATCAGCTCTGCGGGGTCGCGGCTGATCTGGGCCATGCTGCTCGATCCCGTCAGGCGGTAGCCGTCGGTGCCTTCGATCGTCAGATCGACCGTCGCCGACCGTACGTCGTCCAGGGTGAAGTCGTCGTCGAACAGCCGGATCAGCGGCCCGATCGCGCAAGACGCGTTATTGTCCTTGGCCTTGCCGAGCAGCAAGGCGGACCGGCCTTCGAAATCACGCAGGTTGACGTCGTTGCCCAGGGTCGCGCCGACCGGCTCGCCATCCTCGCCGGCCACCAGCACGATCTCGGGCTCCGGGTTGTTCCAGGTCGAATCCGATCGCACGCCGATCATGGCGCCGAACCCGACCGAGGACAGGACCGGTGCTTTGGTGAAGATTTCCGCGTCGGGGCCGATCGCGACCTCGAGATATTGCGACCACATCCCGTCGGCGATGAGATTGTCCTTGAGCGCGGCCGCCTCTGGCGATCCCGGCGTCACTGCCCTCAGGTCGCCGCCGACATGCGCCGCGAGCCGATCGCGGATCGCCGCGGCGGCACCGGCTTCGCCGCGCGCGCGTTCTTCGATCACCCGTTCGAGAGTGGAGACCGCAAAGGTAACGCCGGCCGCCTTGACGCATTGCAGATCGATCGGGCTCAGCCAGTCGAGCGTTTCGGTCGCGCCGAGCGGTTCGCCGCCCGTCGTATCGAAGCAACGTTGCGCGATCAGTTCGGCAACGGTCGGCGCGACGCGAGCCATGTCGTGAACGACGCCATCGGCGATGATCACCGGGCTTGGTCCTTCTGCGGTCGCCACACGACCGATAAATCGGCCTTCACGCCAGTCGGCAGGCAGAAAATCGGCGGAAAACGCGCCCAACCCGGCCATGTCCAGCCATCCCCTCGGTTATTCTGGTAACGCTACCTTTACGCGGATGGCCGACAAGTCAAGCCCGTCCGTCGAGATGATGGATGTTGGTGCCGGCGGGCTGTCGCGAACCCGGCCGGGAAATCGACGGAAATAGCCATGCGGCGACGAGCGACGCCGCCTCGGCCTCTGCTCTGGCCCGGCACCCGCCGACAATCGTCTCAGCCAGGAAAAACGACCCGCCGCCACCACCAACGCGCCCCGGCCGGGGGGGGGGGGGGGGGGGGGCCGGGGGGGGGGGGGGGGGGTACCGGAATATCGGAAGCCTATGGCCGCCGCCGTCCGATATCAATTGGAGGCGGTGCCAAAATGAACCCGTTCGGCCCCGCCGCCGGCAACCGGCCTGCAGCATGACGATGGGGGCGATCCACAAGGGAATGTCGACCGCGCTCATCGGCGCATCGCAGGCGACCTAGGGCTCGATTCGCTTCAGGAAGCTCATCATCGGTTCGCCGTTGCTGCCGGTCGCCGGAATCGATAATTGCACCGCAATCGCCGGTTCCAGATATCGATCGAGGAAACCGCCCGCCATGAAGGTCAGCATCGTCCATTTCCGGAAGGTACGCCGTTCGATTGGTCGGTCGTCGAGCGTGACGAGATCCGCGTGGCGCGGATCGGTCGCCAATATTGCCACCAGTTCCTTTACCGACCGGTCGGGTCCCTCGATCACCTGCACGAAATGGCCGGGGGTCACGACGAGCATTCCCGACAATTCCAATTGGGAATTCCGGGCGAGCGACCGTGCCCGGATATCGAGCATCTGATCGTTGCTGTCCGGGCCTAGCAGGTTGCGGCTGACGTAGAGAAAGGTCTGCATGAGTCTGCGCCTAAGCGAGTGTCCCGCGCGCGCCGCGAACCGGCCTTTGCCGCGCTGCCCCGCCCGTCCCGGATGTCGGTCGCGCCGTTCGGGCGCTCGTCATTGCCTGCTCTCCTGACACTGCTTTCGGTGGGCTGCCGAACGCGCAGGCTGCCCGTCACTCGACAAAGTGCCATGCTCAAGCAGCATTGCTGCCCATATACGATCAAAAAATACCAGCAAAAAGAGTAATTATGATGTCTCATACATCAGTATGATCGGTGGGAGACGCCCGTTTGGGGAGATACCCCGCAGACCCAGGACGTGCTCTGTCGGCCATACCATATCAAGTATCGATCATGTACATCACATAGAATATTTCTGATTGTATTATGATGTTCAATATATCAATATAGGCTATGATCACATCACAGCAGATGCGAGCCGCTCGTGCCCTTCTCGGCATCGATCAGCGCGAGCTAGCCGATCTTGCCGGGCTGTCGCTGCCCACCATCCAGCGCATGGAGGCGTCCGATGGCCAGGTTCGCGGTGTCGTCGATACGCTGGTCAAGGTGATTTCCGCGCTCGAGCGCGCGGGCATCGAGATCATCGGCGAGAATGCGCCGAGCATCGGGATCGGTCGCGGCGTGCGGCTGAAGGAGGCGCAGGGCGGGACGCCCGCAAGGCGCGTTCCCTCGCTGTTGTTCGACCAGACGCCCGCCGGGACCGACGGCAGTGCAGGCTGACGCGCGGCGGGCGGCTTTCACGCCCAAGCTGATCACCGTGTTGCGCGAAGGCTATACGGTCGAGCGTTTCCGGCGGGATGCCATAGCGGGGCTGACCGTCGCCATCGTCGCGCTGCCGCTGGCGATGGCGCTGGGCATCGCCAGCGGCGCCTCGCCCGACAAGGGTCTGGTGACGTCGGTCGTCGCGGGATTCCTCATTTCCGCCTTGGGCGGATCGCGGGCGCAGGTCGGTGGTCCGACCGGCGCTTTCGTAGTGGTCGTGTTCAACGTCATCGCCCAGCACGGCTATGAGGGGCTGCTGCTGGCGACGCTGCTCGCGGGCCTGCTCCTGATCGTCGCCGGCTATGCGAAACTTGGCGCCCTGGTGAAGTTCATTCCCCACCCGGTGGTGACCGGCTTCACCGCTGGTATCGCCGTGATCATCGCCTCGGGGGAGGTGAAGGACTTCCTGGGGCTGTCGATCGCCAAGACGCCAGCGGACTTCCTGCCCAAATGGCAGGCCTATCTGGGCGCGCTCGACACGATCGATCTGTCCGCGCTGGCGATCGGTGTCGGCTCGCTCGTCCTGATCATCGTGTTGCGAAAACTGGCGCCCCGCCTGCCGGGATTCCTGATCGCCGTCGTCGTCGCATCGCTCGCAGTCGCGCTGCTGCATCTGCCGGTCGAGACGATCGGCTCGCGCTATCCGCACATCCCTGCGGGCCTTCCTGTGCCGGCCATGCCCACTTTCTCGCTGGCCAAGATCCAGGCGGTACTGCCCTCGGCGTTCACCATCGCGTTTCTCGCCGGCATCGAGGCGTTGTTATCGGCGGTCGTCGCCGACGGCATGATCGGGTCGCGGCACCGCTCCAACCAGGAGCTCGTCGGGCAAGGCGTCGCGAACATCGCATCTGCCTTGTTCGGCGGATTGCCGGCGACCGGCGCGATCGCCCGGACGGCGACGAATATCCGGGCCGGCGCGTTGACGCCGGTCGCGGGCATGCTGCACGCCTTCTTCCTGCTGCTTTTCATCCTGTTCGCGACCGGCCTGATGGCGTTCGTCCCCATGGCGGCGCTCGCGGCGATCCTGTTCATGGTCTCCTGGGGCATGAGCGAGCACGAACGCTTCATCGGCCTGTTGCGCATGCCCAATGGCGATCGTGCCGTTCTGTTGTTGACGTTCGGGCTTACCGTGCTGGTCGACCTGACGGTCGCGATCGCCGTCGGCGTCACGCTCGCCTCGTTGCTGTTCATGATGCGGATGAGCGAGACGGTCCAGATCGACGCTGCGGCCGGAGGGGCGTTCGACGACGACGGTGAGGACATCCACCAGCGCGATGCGCTGCCCGACGGGGTCGAAGTGTTCCGGATCGACGGGCCGGTATTTTTCGGGATCGCCGGCGAATTGCTCGATACGCTGCGGCGGATCGGACAGACGCCCAAGGTCATCATCTTGCGGATGCGCCGCGTGCCGTTGCTCGATGCGAGCGGGGCGACGACCATTGCCGAAATCGCACGCAGGGCGAATGTTGCGGGCGCCCAGGTCATCCTGTCCGGCGTGCAGCAACAGCCCCTGGCGATGCTCGACCGGGTCCATCTCGGTCACGGCAATGACGGCGTGATCCATACCGAGGGTTTTCCCGAGGCGCTCCGGATAGCGGCGACCATCGCGGAAGCGGCGAACGTCGCGCCCCGCTCGCTCAACTGACCTCAGCATGAAAGACCGGCATGACCGATAGCAGCGACGACTATGTCTATGACGAGGCCTCGGGCGAATGGATATCCGCCGCCGAGATGGCAACCCGGGCCTCCACTGCCACCGCCGATGCCGTCGAGGTGCGTGACTCGGTCGGCAACGTGCTCGCCGACGGCGATAGCGTGACCCTGGTCAAGGACCTCGCCGTCAAGGGCGCGAACCAGACGCTGAAGCGGGGCACGGTGATCAAGTCGATCCGGCTGACCGGGGACGCTCAGGAAATCGATTGCCGGTACGACGGAATCAAAGGCCTGGTGCTGCGCGCGGAGTTCGTCCGCAAGCGTTGACGGGCACCCCGGCGCCAGGGTCCGGCCGGTCAGCAATCCGCCAGCCCGCCAACGTCGGTTGCGGCGACGCCCGCTCGCGCCCTGGAAAGCGCGACGGCGAAAGCGGCGACGTAGAGATATCCCGCCAGCGCGGCGGCGAAACTCCAGCCAAGACCGAACCGATCGGCGAGGACACCGGCGAGCAGCGGCAGGACGGCGCCGGCGCCGATCGCCGCGCACAACAGGCCCGACGTCGCGGCATGCGAAGCGCTGGAACGTTCGAGGGTCAGCGTGAAGATCGTCGGAAACATGATCGAGTTGAACAATCCGATCGACAGCAGGCACCAGCCCCCGAAATGCCCGGGCAGGATCAGCGACGCCGCGCACAGCGAAACGGCGGCAACGGCCGCGACCAGCAGCAATCGCTGCGCAGCGATGTGGCGCAGCAGCCAGCTGCCGATGAAGCGCCCCACCAGCGCGCCGCCCCAATAGAAATTGGCGACATACGAGCCCGATTCCGCCAGCGGCAGACCGAAGGCCTGCGGCGTCGCGAGGTACAGCACCAGCATGCTGCCGACCGATACTTCCGCCCCCACATAGAGGGCGATGGCGCCGGCACCGCCGACCGCCCAGCGCGAGCGCCATGCCTCGAACCGCGCGCCGCGCGGCGGCACCGCGCCGACGAGCGGTCCGGCAGTGAGTTGCCGGCGTGCCAGCACGATCAACGATGCCAGCAGGATCAACGCCGCGCCGATCGCGAGAAAGGCGCGGCTGATCGCGGCGAGAGTCGGCACGGCGCCGACGGGGCCGCCCAGCATCGACCAGGCGCCGTAGTGGACACCGAGGACCACGCCGAGCGCATTGAACGATTGCGCGAGCGTCAGCCGGAAATGGCTACGCTCCGGCGGGCCCAGCGTCGCCGCGAGCGGATTCGCGGCGACCTGGAGCGCCACGACGCCGCTTGCCAGTACGAACAGGGCCGCGAGAATGACGGGAAAATGGGGCGCCCACCCCGCCAATCCGATGATCGCGCACCCCGTTGCCATGGCGACGAGCCCCGTCAGGATCGTGCGCACAGCGCCGATCCTCGCCAGCAACGCCGCCAGCGGCAGCGACATGGTGGCGAAGGCCAGGAACGACACGAGTTGCACCGAAATGCCCTGCGTGAAGGTGAGGCCGAAAACGTGCAGCAACGCCGCGATCAGCGGGTCGTTATTCGCGTTGATGAAGCCCCAGGCGAGGAACAGCAGCACAACCGCCGGAAAGGCGATCGTCCGGGGGCGTCTCTCCTCCATGACGGGTGCCGGCGAGCCGTCGCGCGATCAGGCGTCGATCGCCGGCGCGGGGCAATGGCGCGCGACATAGTCGGCATGGGGCGGCATCAACGCCACGCATTTGGCGATGACCTGCTCGATATCGTGCAGATATTTGTCGATCTCCGCGGCGCTCCTGATGTTCACGGCCGGATCGTGACTTCGCGGGATCACGCCCTGGCCCAGGAACACCTGGATCCAGCTTTCCTCGGCGAACAGCTCCTCGTTTTCGCGGAAGATGTACCCGTTTGCCGCGAACAGCTCCATCTTGTGCCGGAGCGTGTCGGGTATCTCCATCGTACGGCAATAATTCCAGAACGGCGTGTCGTCGCGGGCGGTCGCCTTGTAGTGCAGGATGATGAAGTCGCGGACGCGTTCGTACTCGAAGATGGTCTGCGCATTGTATTCGGCGATGTTGGCCGCGGCGGGGTCGCGGTCGGGCAACAGGTTGACCAGCCGGAGTACCGCCGACTGGATCAGATATAGGCTGGTCGATTCCAGCGGCTCGAGAAACCCGGCAGCGAGCCCTATCGCCACGCAGTTCTTGTGCCAGAAGGCATCGCGCCGGCCGGTGCGGAAGCGCAGGCGCAGCGGTTCGGCATCGCTCTCGCCATCGAGATTCGCGCGCAATACCGTCTCGGCACGGTCGTCGCTGGTGTAGGCGCTCGCATAGACATGGCCATTGCCGGTCCGGTGCTGCAGCGGGATGCGCCATTGCCAGCCGGCGTCGTGCGCGGTCGACCGGGTATAGGGCGTGAAATCGGCGCTGCGCGCGCACGGCATCGCGATCGCACGGTCGCACGGCAGCCAATGCTGCCAATCTTCGTAGCCGACCCCCATCGCCTCGCCGATCAGCAAGGCGCGGAAGCCTGAACAGTCGACGAAGAAATCGGCATCGACGGTCATGCCGCCGTCGAGCATCACCGACCGGATCTCGCCGCTGGCACTATCGAGCGTCACATCGGCGATCTTGCCTTCGATCCGCTCGACGCCGCGCTGTTCGGCGTAACCGCGCAGATACCGGGCATAGAGGCCGGCGTCGAAATGATAGGCATGGGTGATGTGGCCGAGCGGCGACTGGCTCATCTTGGGATCGGCGCGCAGGAACCGGTTCTGCAGCGCCGCGACGCAATTGACGGAATACCTGCCGAAATCGGACGCGGTCCCGCGTTCGCGCGCATCGAGCCAATATTGATGGCAGCGCAGCCATTCGAGGTCCTGGCCGATGATCCCGAACGAATGGACGTAGCTTTCGCCCTTGCGCCACCAGTCGACGAACTGGATGCCGAGCTTGAAGGTGCCCTGGGTCGTGCGGATGAACTCGTCCTCGTCGATCTTGAGCAGCGAGTTGAAGCGTTTGATCCCCGGAATGGTCGCCTCGCCCACGCCGATCGTGCCGATCTGATCGGATTCGATCAGCCGAATCCGGTAGAGTTTGCCCAGCAGTTGCGACAGCAACGCGGCCGTCATCCACCCGGCCGAGCCACCGCCGACGATCAATATATCCTTGATTTGACGCACAATTTTGTCCGGAATTTCCCCGCGGCAAGCCGCTTGCCGTTGCGCTTCACTATGCCCGGCTTTTACCGGCTGTCCAGCCGGGGCGGCTTTCGCCGCGATCCGGCGGTGGTGCCGCGCCTCTTTCGTTTGGTCGTTCAATCGACCATGGTGGAGCCTTGAAGGAGAAGCCCGCTGAGCCACCGCAAACCGACCATCGACGATGTTGCCGCCCTGTCCGGGGTCGGACGAGCAAGCGTGTCGCGGGTGCTTAACGACGGCCCCAACGTCAGTGCCAAGCTGCGTGCGCGCGTGCTGCAGGCGGTAGACGATCTCGGTTATCAGGTGAATGTCCAGGCCCGGGCATTGGCGGGCGGCATGGCGCGCCAGCTGACGCTGATTTGCGCGTCGGACATCAATTCGGAACCCAATTCCTATTATCAGTCGGCACTGGAGCTCGGGGCGATGCGCGCGTGCGCGGGGCTCGGTTTCCACCTCGCGACCCATGTCATCGCACAAGGCGGGGACGACTACATTGCCGAGATCTGCGCCCTGCTCGAAGAAAGCCGGCCGATCGCGGCGGTGCTGACGCCGCCTTTTTCCGACGACCGCGCCCTGCTCGATCGCATCGACAAGCTTACGCGCGTCGTGTGCATTTCGCCGGGGCCCCAGATGAACGACGTGGTCCATGGTGTGGCGATGGACGACGAGGCGGCGGGCTTCGCCGTTACCGAGGCGCTGATCGCGCTCGGCCACCGCCGGTTCGGCTTCATCCAGGGGCTCGAGCGCCACGTTTCGGCGGAAGGGCGCTACCGCGGCGCGCTCAAGGCGCTCGAGGCGCACCGGCTCGGCCCTGGTCAGATGGTCGCGCGCCGCGGCAATTTCACGTTCAAGGCGGGACGGGACCTGCTGCCCGAATTGCTCGCGGCGCCGATCAAGCCGACGGCGATCATCTGTGGCAATGACGATACCGCCGTTGGGGCGCTGTTTGCCGCGCATCAGATCGGGCTCAGGGTGCCGGCGGATCTGTCGATCGCGAGCTTCGACGATACGCCCGTGTCCGCGCTGGTCTGGCCGCCGTTGACCACGATTCGCCAGCCGTTACAGGAAATGGGCCAGCGCGCGGTCGAACTGGTTGCCGAGCGGCTCAAGGCAAACGGCTCCGCCGTGCCTGCGCCCGCGATCGAATATCTGCCCTTCACGCTCATCGAGCGCGGTACCACCGCGCCGCCGGCCGCCAGCCCGGCATAAGCGGCGCACAAAAGTCGGAATTGACTTGCCTTCTGCGCCAAACAATTGTTGGAAGCGGTTCCAATAATAGGCAGCAAAAGCATGGCGGGGATATGAGAGGCAACAGGCACAGCCTTATTGTCGGTGCGCTGACGGTGGCGCTTGCGGGCGCGGCCGGGGTGACGATGGCGCGGGACAAGGCAACGGCCGCCCGCCCGGTCCATCCTGTCCGGTCGTCCAAGGCAGCGCCCGCCGGCGCGGTCGCCAGGAGGGTCGACGGGCTGGTCGCGCGGATGAGCGTCGCCGACCAACTGCGCTATGTGCTCGGCTATTTCCCGCCCAACAGCAAGGATCGCCCGGCCGACATGATTCCGTCGGCGGGATATGTCCCGGGAACGCCGCGTCTCGGCATTCCCACGTTGCGTGAAAGCGACGCGAGCCTCGGCGTCGCCAACCAGATCGAGCAGCGCAAGGGCGACGTCGCGACCGCCTTGCCCTCCAGCCTGGCGCTGGCCGCGAGCTTCGATCCCGATCTTGCCTATCGCAGCGGCGCGATGATCGGGGCGGAGGCGCGCGCCAAGACCTTCAACGTGCTGCTCGCGGGCGGCGTCAATCTGACGCGCGATCCGTGGGGCGGGCGGACGTTCGAATATCTCGGCGAGGATCCGCTGCTTTCCGGGGTGATTGCCGGCGCATCGATCCGTGGCGTCCAGTCCAATAACATCGTGTCGACGGTAAAGCATTTCGCGCTCAATCCGCAGGAGACGCTGCGCCACGTCATCGACGCGCGGATCGGCGAGGCGGCATTGCGCGAAAGCGACCTGCTCGCGTTCGAGATCGCGATCGAACGCGGCCGGCCGGGCTCGGTGATGTGCTCGTACAACAAGATCAACGGCGATTGGGCGTGCGAGAACGACTGGCTGCTCAACAAGGTGCTCAAGCGCGACTGGGGCTATCGCGGCTGGGTCATGTCCGACTGGGGTGCGGTTCATTCGACCGCGCGCGCGATCAATGCCGGGCTCGATCAGGAATCTGGGCGCGAGCTCGACCAGTCGATCTATTTCGGCGCTCCGCTGGCGGCGGCGTTACGCGACAAGACGGTGTCGCTGGCGCGGCTCGCCGATATGAACCGGCGTATCCTGTGGGGCGTCGTGTCGACCGGGCTGATCGATCGCCCGGTGCCGACCACCGAACAGCCGATCGATTATGCCGCGCATGCCCGGGTTGCGCAGGAAGCCGCCGAAAAAGGCGCCGTATTGCTCAAGAACGAGGGCGCCGTGCTGCCGCTGGCACGGACGGCGCGCAAGATCGTGCTGATCGGCGGCCGCGCCGATGTCGGTGTACTGTCCGGCGGCGGATCGAGCCAGGTGCGGTCGGTCGGCGGGGCGCCGGTCGAGATCCCGCTCACCGACGGCGCGGCCGCCTCGTTCGCGCGCATTACCTGGCACGCCTCGTCGCCGCTGGCGGCGATCCGGGCAATGGCGCCGCAGGCGGAGGTCACGTATGTCGATGGGAGCGACCCGGCCGCTGCGGCGCGTGCCGCCGCGACCGCCGATGTCGCCATCGTCTTCGCCACGCAATGGCGGACCGAGGCCGAGGACATCGAAACGTTGGGACTGCCCGACCGTCAGGATGCCCTGATCGACGCGGTTGGCGCGGCCAATCGCCGCACGGTCGTGGTGCTGGAGACCGGTGGCCCGGTGCTGATGCCGTGGCTCGACAAGGTGCCGGCTGTGCTCGAGGCCTGGTATCCCGGACAGCGTGGCGGCGAAGCGATCGCCAACCTGCTGTTCGGCGTCGTCAATCCGTCGGGACGCCTGCCCCTCACTTTTCCTCGCGACGAGAGCCAGGCTCCGCGGCCCGTGATTCCCGGGCTCGCCGCGATGAAGGCCGCCGATGCCGCGCGCAAGGCCGGTGCCACCGGGATCGACGATCCGACCGCCACCGCCGACTATGGCGAAGGGGCGGCGGTCGGCTACCGCCGCTACCTCAAGGCGGGCCTGAAGCCGCTATTCCCGTTCGGCTATGGCCTCAGCTACACCAGCTTCAGCTACGGCGGACTCAAGATCGAAGGCGGCGCGCGGATGCGGATCAGCTTCTGGGTACGCAACACCGGGACGCGGGAAGGGGCCGAATCCGCGCAAGTCTACGCCCGCGCGGGCCATCGCGATGGCCCGACGACGCGTCTCGTCGGTTTCTCACGCGTGACGCTACGCCCCGGCGAGCGGCGCCAGGTCTCGGTGGAAGTCGATCCGCGGCTGCTCGCCGATTTCGATACCGCGCGGGATCGCTGGCACGTCGCGGCGGGACGGTATCCGGTGTCGGTCGGCCGTTATGCCGGCGATACGACCCTCGCGGGTGAGGCGATGATGCGCGACCAATGGGTGAAGCCGTGACGGTGCCGATCCGGGCCGCGCTGGGGGCACTCGGCACGCTGACGCTGATCGGTGCCGCACCGGCGGACGCACCGCCAAAATTCCGGGTCTGGCTCACCACTGGCGACGGCGCGCAACGGATGGCGCCAATCCCGGCGAGCGCACCGGCGGCCGATGCAGTCGTGGTCACGGTCGATCCCGGCCGGCGCTACCAGACGATGGTCGGATTCGGTGCCGCGATCACCGACGCCTCCGCAATCGTTCTCAGCCGGATGGCGCCGGACCGGCGCGCCATGCTGATGCGTGAATTATTCGGCAACGGGCCGGGTGCGCTTCACCTCGGCTTTACCCGGCTGACGATCGGCGCGTCTGATTTCTCGCCCACCCACTATAGCCTCGACGACCCGTCGGCGGGCGGCACCGATCCGGCATTGCGCTATTTCTCGATCGCGCCCGATCGCGAGGCGGTGCTGCCGGTGGTCAAGCAGGCGCGCGCGATCAATCCGCAACTGGTCGTCATGGCCAGTCCATGGAGCGCGCCGGGCTGGATGAAAACCAGCGGATCGATGATCGGCGGGACGCTCAAGCCAGACGCCTATCCGGTCTATGCCCGCTATCTCGTCCGCTGGGTGCGGGCCTATGCCGCTGCTGGCGTACCGCTGCGCTATCTCACGATCCAGAACGAGCCCGGTTTCGAGCCGAAGGACTATCCGGGGATGCTCTGGCCGGCGGCGGGGCGCGCGCGGTTCATCGCCGGCTATCTGGGGCCGGCACTGGCTGCGGCGCGCGTGCCTACCCGGATCCTCGACTGGGACCACAATTGGGACCATCCCGAGGAACCGCTTGGCGTGCTCGGCGATCCGCGCGCGCGGCGCTACGTCGCCGGGGTCGCCTGGCATTGCTATGGCGGCGACGCTTCGGCGCAGTCGCGCGTCCATGATGCCTATCCGGACAAGGACGCGTTCCTGACCGAATGTTCGGGCGGAGAGTGGAATCCTGGCTGGAAGAATGGCTTCCGCAGCGTCGTCCACGACCTGCTGATCGGATCGGTGCGCAACTGGTCGCGCGGGGTCATCCTGTGGAACCTAGTGCTCGACCCCCAGCGTGGACCGCACAAGGGCGGTTGCGACACGTGCCGCGGCGTCGTCACGGTCGATCCGAAGACTGGCGCCGTTACCCGCAATCCCGAATATTATGCGCTCGCCCATGTCAGCCGGTTCGTCCATCAGGGCGCGTACCGGATCGCGAGCAGCGCGCCCGCGGGATCGCCGATCGAAAGCGTCGCCTTTCGCAACGGCGATGACGGCACGATCGCCGTCCTGGCCTATAATGATGGGGAAACCGCCCGTTCCGTCGTCGTGCGCATCGGTGACGCCGCGACCGGCCTCACCCTGCCCGGCGGCAGCGCGGCCACGGTACTGTTGAGAAAACCGGACAGGCCAAGACGCTGAGCCGGTCGGTGTGCGGGCCGGTACGGCTTCGCCACCAGAAGGGCTTCCAGCCAATTTCGCTTGACAGTTTCAACCTTCATGCGCACGATTGGAACCGCTCCCAATTTGGTTCGACCAATAAAAAGGGGAGTGACTGGGGAGGAGATAACGAGGCTTCGTCCGGCCTCCCCGGAAAGAACGGCTGATTGCAGCCATACGGGGAGGAATATGTGGGGTCGTTTTCAGTAAAATCTCGCTTCCATCGGCGCGCAGGACGTGTGGTGCTCGCGGGCGTTTCGTTCTCAGCGCTTCTCGCGGGAACGACGGGAATCGCCTTTGCTCAGGACGTGCCGGCTCCGGCGCCGCCGTCGCAGCCCGCCGATACTGCCGATCAGCCCAGCGACATCGTCATCACCGGCATCCGGGGAAGCATCGAAAGTGCGCTGCGTACCAAGCGGGAGTCGCTGTCGATCGTCGAATCGATCGCGGCCGAGGATATCGGCAAGCTCCCCAACGTCTCGATCGCCGATTCGCTGGCCCAGCTGCCGGGCCTGTCGGTGCAGCGCGTCAACGGGCGCGGCCAGATCATCTCAATCCGCGGTTTTGGCCCTGACTTCATTTCAACCTTCCTGAACGGCCGCCAGCTGGCGAGCGCGCGATACAGCCGCGCGGTCTCGTTCGACCAATATCCCGCCGAATTGCTGGCGGGCGTGGACGTCTACAAGACGCCGAACCTCGACCTGCCCGGCATGGGACTGGCGGGTACCGTCAACCTGAAGACGCTGCGGCCGCTGTCGTACAGCAAGCCGATCCTGGCGGTGAACATCCGCGGCGAGGCCAATTCGCTCGGACGCATCAATTCGGATGTGTCGAACAAGGGATTCCGCGCCGAAGCGACCTTCATCGACCAGTTTGCCAACGACACGCTCGGTTTGTCGATCGGCTACGCCCATCTCGATTCGCCGAGCATCACCGAGCACACCAAGAACTGGTATTACGGAACGGTCGCCAACGACCCGGCGAACCCGACGGTGCCGCCGCTCGTCAGCCCGGCCGCGGCGTCGGGGGCGCTGTTCCTGCAGGGGCTGGAAGCGCGCGCCTATTCGCGCCGGCTGGTCCGCGACGGCGTGACCAGCACGCTCGAATGGCGGCCGAGCGACAAGGTGCACAGCACCTTGGACTTCATGTATTCGCAATTCTACCAGAAGGAGACGATGCGCGGGTTCGAGAATTTCGCCAACCCCAGCGCGATCGCGAATGCCTATTACACCAATGTCGGAACCGCGCAGATCGGCGGGACGACGGTGGCGACGTCCGGCACGCTGAACAATTGGCAGCCGATCATCAACAACCAGTACAATACCGAGCGCGAATGGTTGTTCTCGGTCGGCAATCACACCGACGTCGCTTTATCGGATCGAGCGACGATCGGCTTGGATCTCAATTATTCTCGTGATCACGACAAGCTCAATACGATCGAGACCTTTTCGGGGACCGGTACGGGCGGCAGCGCACCCAATAACATCCAGTGGGTCAACGATGCGCTCTCGTTCGACATTCCGTTCGACGCCAGCGGGTTCCCGCAATACGGCGTCGGTCTGAACTACGCCGATGCCAGCAAGGTGTCGCTGGGCGACCGGGGATCGTCGGCCTGGGGCGGCTGGGGCCGTGACGGGACGATCGAAAAGCCCGATGTCGTGGACAGCGTTTTCTCGGCGGATCTTGGCGGCGTCTACAAGATCAACAGCGGGATTTTCGAGAACTTCGATTTCGGCGTCAATTATCAGCACCACAAGAAGACGCTGGTCGGCGACGAATTTTATGCCTTCCTGAACAACAACCGCGCCGAGGTGAGCCTCGACCCGAAATACGTTCTGTCGCCCGCATCGCTCGCGTTCGCCGGTCTGGGGAATGTTTTTTCGTATAACGTCCCGGCTGTCCTGGCGAACTATTACACGATCAGGGAAAATGTCGGTCCGAACAGCTACGACCGGTCATGGACGTTGCAGGAGGATTTCGTCACGGCCCGTTTCAAACTGACTCTCAAAAAGGGCCGGTTGAGCGGGGACGTCGGCTCGCAACTCGTCTTCACGCGCCAGGGATCGTATGGCGGCGGATCGATCACGGTTGACGGCAACCTGCTGCCAGCCAGCACCACAAGCAATGTTCTGGCTGGCGAGCAATTGCAGGCAGCCAAGAGCTATGTCGATTTCCTCCCCAACCTCAACCTGATCTACGATTTGCAGGATGGTGCCCATCCGCTCAAGATCCGGTTCTCGATCGGCCGGACGATGGTGCGGCCGCGCACCGACGACCTGCGCGTCAATTACACGACCTCGCTGAGCATGTGCCCGCAGGATCCCATCGTTTCGACCCTTCCGGCGGGAACGCGGGTTTATTGCTGGTCGGGAAGCGGGGGCAATACGCGCCTGAATCCGTGGCGGGCGACGGCGGTCGATTTGTCGATCGAGAAGTATTTCGGTCCGGCGAGCTATGTGGCGCTGGCTGGGTTCTACAAGCGGCTGGATTCCTACATCTACACGCAGGCAATCCCGGTCGATTATTCGAAATACGCCATTCCATCGACGGTCAATTTCTATCCGGCCGGGGTGACGACGCCTTACTATGTCGACACCGCGGGTATTTTCTCCCAGCCCGCCAACGGCAAGGGCGGTTATGTCTGGGGTATCGAGGCAGCGGCGTCGCTCGAACTCGGACGAGTCGTTCACCTGCTCGACGGTTTCGGTCTCCAGGCGGCGTATTCGTATACGGAATCGAGCATCCAGCCGAACGGGCCGGGCACCAGCGGTGCGTTGCCCGGATTGTCGAAGAACGTCTATCAACTGACCGCCTATTTCGAAAAGGCCGGCTTTCAGACGCGTGTGAACTATCACTTCCGGTCGAGTTACACCGGCGAAGTCGATGCGCTTTTCGGCGCGGTCAGCAATACGGCGATCCTGAGCGACAAACAGATGGATGCGCAGATCGGCTATACCTTCCAGAAGGGAAGCCCGCTGGCCGGTCTGAGCTTTACCGGCCAGATTCTGAACGCGCTCAATTCACCGTACAGGACGGTTCAGCACGACGGAAACGGCGCGGCCACCGGCGGCACCGCCAACAATACGCCGCTGCCCGAAATCTACGAGAAATATGGCCGGACCTTCCTCGTGGGAGTCGGCTACAAATTCTGAAGCCATCGGGCGGCGCACGCGCTACCGACGATCATGAGGTGATCGACCCCGCCCGCCGGCGAACGGCAGGCGGGGTCGTTTCGCGTGATCCAAACACGCTCTGGCGGTGCCGACCGAGCCCTTTCCGGTATAGCGATGGTACGATGGTAGATGACCGCAAATCGGTGAGGAGGAACGCGGCGGGGTAGCGGGGCGACGTTTTCGCCAGCGCTCGTCGACGAACGACCTCGATCCCGGCTCTTGCAAGGGCCACAGCCATAGTCCGCTGGCCCATCATGTGTTGGCAAAGCTGGACCAACCATGACGATCCGTCTGGCCTTATCCGATTTCGCCCGACCGGCGCAGACCGTGGTCAGCGAGGCATCCGTGCGGCCCAATTTCCTGGTCGGACAGGCGAAGGCGAACGAGGCTGGTTCTGGGCAGGACGGTTTCTTAGATTGGAGACGGTAGATGATAATCAGGCGGACGCTATGCCTGCCGGCAATTCAGGTGGCGCTTCTATCCGGCGCTCTGCCGGCGTCGTCGAGTGCCTTGCCAACGATTGCCGACGCGTGGGCCGTTTCGCCGGGCAAAAGATCGGTTCTCGACCTTGGGCGCTACGGCTTCTTTCTCGGCACCTGGAGCGGGGCGGGTACCTTTCAACGGACCGGCAAAGCGGTCGCCTCGGAGCTTGTCGTCGCGCCGGTGGCGGGCGATGAGGCAATCGAGCTCCGCTATCGTGAATTGCCGCCGAACAAGTTCGCCTATGCCGCGCTGTGGTCGCTCGATACGATCGCCAGCAGGCCGGTCATGCTCATGGCCGGCAACAATGGTGGCGGCGCGCGCGTGTTTCGGGCGGTCGAGGCCGACGCGGACCGGCTCGTCTTCGTAACCCAGCCCGGCCTTCGCGCCTGGTTCGGGTTCGAACGGATGACTTTCCGACGGGTCGCTGCCGACCATCTCGAGGTCACCTACGAATTCAGCCACGACGGATCGGCCTGGGCCGTTGGAGATGTCCAGGACTTCGTCCGGCAGCGGGCATCCTGACGCGCGATCGGCCGTGTGGTGGCGATGCAAGCCTGCGCGACCCGACGCGATGCCGCTTCATTTCCCCTGGAAAGTACCGGGCCGGTCGCGGCGACGACCGGCCCGGCCAAGTGACTTCGGCCCGGGTGCCGTATGGGGGGCCGAAGATCCCTCAGGCGCGGGGATTCGCCTGTTGGCTGATGGGCGTGCGCTTCGTCTCCTTCGCGGTTCAGAATCCGCGGTCGTCCGCTTGGTTTTCGCCGCCGTCTTGGCGGTCCGCATCAAGGTCGAACGGGGAAGGCAGGGCGGCACGAGCCGCGACGAGCCAAGCAGCGGCTGACAGCATTACGGCCATCGCCAGCATCGTCAGTTCCAGCCGGTCGCGCGGAGCGGCGACGACGCGCGGAAGATGCAGGAGGAGAACGAACGCACCCATCATCGAAGCTTCGACGATTCCCGCAAATCCCGCGCCGCGATCGAGCAGCAGGCACAGTCCGGTGGCGATGTGGATGGCACCGGTCAGGTAGGCGAGTGCGAGGTGGTATGGCAGCCACGCCGGGATCATCCCTGCGGTGAAGTCCGCGTAAACGAAATGCGCCGTTCCGAATACGACACAGCACAAGCCGAAGCCGCGGCGAAGCAGGGCGATTCTGGTGCGGTTGGCACTCGCCAATGTTGCCAGGCCCGCGGCCATGGCAAGGTTTTCCGCCGTGCCGCTCAACGACCCCACCGAGCCGTGCGCCGCCCAGACCACCGGCGCGTGCAGGGCGACCGCCCAGAACAGGATCCAGCCGCCGGCTATGGCGGCACCGACCGCACGCGTGACCTTCGCGATCAACGCGCACCCCGCGGAGATGAGCAGCAATGCCGATAAATGGACGATGACCGGCCGTCCGGGCACGTCTGCGGAAAGCGGTTGCCATTGGAGCAGCGTGTCGCGGAAGACGAGCGTCAGCACACCCATGGCGATCAGCGCGGCCAGGGCGCCGCCGATGCCGATCGCCAAACATACCGATGGGGAAAGCGGCCGCAGCACGCGGCGCAGCGTTCCCGGCGCAGGCGAGAACCGGGCACCGCGTAAGGCTGTTTGTTGCTGCGAAGAGTTCATGTCAGTGCCCCCTGGCGCGCAGCGGATCCGCGGCCGATGCGGCGGTCGTGCGGTTCGGCGCCGACGCCTCCGCCACTCCGCCTGACCCCGAGAGGTGTGGGAGCAGCGGGACCGCCGAGTCCGTTTCGCCTTTTGGTCTCGTATTTTTCGTCCGCTCCATGCCGGGTGTCTCGGGCGGGCTGACGAAATCGTCACGGGCCAGTCAGGGCTTGGCGGCATGGGCCAGACGAGCCCATCGACCACCACGCTGCGGCCCGTTCCGTGCCCGTCATTCGAACCGCGTGCGACCGACCGGCCTTTCGGCGTGCGGCGGCATCGCGGCCCTTCTGGCCCAGCCGATATTCGTCGATCTGGAACCTCACGCGGTTCCGAAAGGACTGCATGCATCGCGAGCGGGCGGGCAGCAGTGCCGCCGACAGCATGTCGATATTCGTCGATGCGGAGGATTTGTGCTCACGATCAGCAGAGGCGCCGCCGGGCTATCTGTCCTTGCCGACGCCGCGGTCGGCGATCATCGGCGATCCGGAAGTTCAGACGCCGTCGACCGGCTCGGCCTGGATGCCCCGCATCGATGCCCGGGGTGCGGCGCCGTGATCCATCCTCTCGAAGCGGCGACCATGAAGCGCGGGGCGATTACCATTTCGGACTTGCCCCGACAGGTGAAGTGGCGGGGGCGTCCGATCAATCTTTCGCCGACCCAAGCGGAGATCCTCGCGACCGTCGCGTGCCGTGGCAGGGCATCGTTCGCGGCGATCGAAAGCGCGATGATGGCGATCGGCGCGAGCCCGCGGACGCGGGCCGTTCACGTTCATCGCATCCGTGCGAAATTCGCGGCAATAGGCGCCGCCGACCCCTTCGAAAGGCTTGGCAATTCGGGCTACCGGCTTGCCATCGAAGCCGATGAACAGGGCTCGGTGGCGACGATCGTCGGGCTCCGATCCTAAGGACGCGATCCGCCTCAGCATAGGGTGGTCGCGCGGTTGGCCCGCGGCATGGTCGTTGCGGATGGCGTCGTGTCGGAAAAGGGGTGAGGTTGCTTCGAAAAGGGGGTTTGAGGCCCGGGCTGATGCGCTGTGCGGCGGTCGTTCCGCCATGCCTCGTCTGCCGATCCCGGCGCAAGCGCCCGTCTTGGATGTCCGATAGCTTTCGCTCTTCGAGACGAAAAGGGGCGAGGCCGCCGGCCGCGCCCCTTTCCCTGTATCGCAGACGTCAGAACTTGAACGTGGCGCCCGCCTTGAAATATCGCCCAATCGCGCCCGAAGCCGCCCACGCCGGGTTGTAGTTGTTGCCGCCATAGGTGTTCGGGTCGAAGGGAGCCTTGTCATCGAACAGATTGGCGACGTTGACGTAGAAGGTGAAGCCGTCGCCGACCTTGACGCTGGCGTTGAGGTCGAAAGACAGGAAATGCTTCACCGTGCATTGCAACGCGGGCCCGAGCGTACGCGCGGTGCCGTCGGCATTGTACTTGACCGACGATTCGGGAGTGGCGCCCGCGGCACAGCTACCGATGCCATTATAGTCGGCCGCCCAGCCCCTGTATCCGCTGGTATAATAGCCGGTCAGGCTGACCGCCCAGGGGCCGGATTCCAGCGTGTTCTGCCACGTCGCTCGCCAGCGCGGCGTACCCGATGCCGAGGTAACGTTGTAGGAACCGAGCGTACCGAGATAGTCGTAGATCGAACCGTCGGCATTGGTCTGCTTGTACTCGAGAATCTCCGTGCCCTCGAGATTGGTGGTCCATTTGAGGTCCGGTCCCAGACGGAACGTCGCCTGGAGCTGGGCGTCGATACCCGATGTCCGGAGCGACTGGCCGTTCTGGTAGGCGGCATTCACGAATAGCGGGGTGGCCAGCAGGTTGGGATGATCGGGATCGACCGGATTGAGCGTGACGGTGATCCCCGCCGGCAGGTGGCCGGCGGTCACGCCATCATTCAGGTAGGTGGTCGCGAAGGTCGAGTCCGCCGGGCTGTAGATGACGTTGCTTTTCTTGATGTTGTAATAGTCGATCGTGAAGCTGATCGAGCGTGTCGGCTGGAACACGCCGCCCACCGTGAAGCTGCGCGACGTTTCGGGCTTCAGGTTCGGATTGCCGACCGAATTGAGGCCGAGCGCGTAGGGCAGAACATAAGCGTTGTTGCCGTGCGCCGCCGACACGGTCGAATTCGGCGTATAGTTCACGAAGCCGACGACGTTGCCGCTGGTCTCCGGCACCGAGGGTGCGCGGAAGCCTTCCGAATAAGTGCCGCGGATCGCCAGCTGCCTGATCGGTTTGAACTTGAACCCGAACTTCGGCGAGAAATGGTCGAAGCCGATCGAATAATGATCGTAGCGGCCTGATGCGTTGAGTTCGAGCGTGCTCAACACCGGCGCCTGGATTTCGTAGAAGGCCGAGCTGACATAGCGATGGCCGACCGCGGTAAAGGCGTTGATCGTCAGGAACTGATTGCCGGGGTTGGGGGTCGGATCGTAGATGTTCTCGTACCGGAACTCGCCGCCCACGCCGAGGCTGAGCGGGCCGCCCGGCAATTGAAAGAGGTCGTGGGTAACGACGCCCTGAATTTCCCCCGTTTCCGAATGCGCCTTGCTCTGCTGATCGGGTGAAATCTGGTCGCGGATCGCCTGGCTGTTCGACGACGGGTTGATGAAATTGTAGGTGCCGTCGTTGATCGCTCTCGTGAGGCCGGCGAGGTTGATGGAACCGGTGCGGTCCTGGGTCAGGTTCGTGCGCATATAGCTGCCGTTGAGGCTGTAGCTCCAGCCGCCGCCGTTACCGAACTTGCCTTCGATGCCACCCGCGATGCGATAGGTTTGAGAGGTGTTCTTCAGCGTCGCGGGAATATCGCCAAAGGAATAGAAGATCATCGCTGCCTGGCCGGCCGCCGCATAGGGGTCCTGCGGGTTCAATGACCCGTTTGACAGATGCGATGGAAGAACGAGGCCATAGGTGAAGACCGGATTGTTCGACCGCAGACTGCTGGGCGGTCGTTTCTGGAAGATGATGCTCTCGTAAAAGGTGCCGGCGAGATAGGCCTGAGCGTTGGATCCGACATTTACCGTCAGGCGGGCCGTGCCGCCGAACCGGGTCTGGTCGGGCATCAACTCGGCGTATTTGTTGACCTGGTCCTCCTCGCAATACTGCCCCGCCGAATTCGTGCGGGTGGTCAGGCCAGAGCCGCAATCGGTACGCCCCAGGATCTGGTAGTGGCCGCCGCTGATCGCGACGCCGCTCAGGATGTTGCCGGGCGTGATCTGGTTGGCCGGACGGACGACGGCGACGGTCGTGCTGCTCGCGCTGCTGATGCTTGGCGGCAGGAAATCGACGTCGCCATTTGCCCCGGTGAAGCCGTTGCCGGCGTCGATGGACGACAGGTTGTTGGTGTTGAACGGGAAACCGCGGTCGTGTGCCCAGAGTGCGTTCTGATGCTGATATTCGCCGCTGAAATAGACATTCCACCCTTGCTCGTTCAGCTTGCCATAACCCGCCGTAAGCTGGACGCGCTGGCCGCCCGCGTCACCGCGTTGCGAGATACCGCCTTCTAGGCGCCCCTGGATTCCCGTGATCTCCTTTTTCATGATCACGTTGACCACGCCGCCGACGGCGTCGGCGCCATAGGTCGACGACGCACCGTCACGCAGCACTTCGACACGATCGACGATCGCCGACGGGATAGTGTTGAGGTCGGCGAAGCTGCGCTGGCCATCGTCCGCGAGCGGATAATAAGCTGGGCGCAGTCCGTCGAACAGGATCAGCGAAGAGTTGACGGTGAGACCGCGGAGCGACACGCCCTGGGCGCCCGAGGCGAAAGCGTTCATGAAGCCTTGCGGCACGCTGCCGCCATTGCCCGCCGAAATGGTGCTGATCGCATCGGCGATGGTCGTCAGACCGCGTTGCTCGAGCGTCTGGGCCGATAGCGAGGTGACCGGCGATGGCGTTTCGGTATCGGTGCGGCGGAACAACGTGCCGGTGACGACGATGTCGTTCGCTGCGGCCTCCTGGCCATTGTCCGGGGAGGGTTGGTTCGGCGACGGCGCCGCATCTTGCGGCTTTGCGCCATCGTTCGCCATTTCCTGCGCGAATGCCGGCTGCGCCGCGGCGAGGGTGCAAATCGCCAGGGCGGCGGCGCTCGCCGCTGTCCTGACACCCGCTCGGCGCGTGGCGGCCCGGGTTCCCAGCGGGAATGGTTCGTCTTCGGTCATTGGTATCTAACCCCTTATAGACCCCCAGATCGGCCCGGCCGCCGCTGTCCGGCGGTTCGGTGGCGGGCCATGGCGGGCGTTCGTTATCGCGACCGCCCGGCAAGTGGAGACCTGCCCGGCACGATCGGCTGCACCGTGTCGCAAGAAGTGACGCGTGCCGATTGGGCCAGAATGCCCGATTGCGGCTGGGCCAAGCGCCCGCCGTCGCCGCGCGGGAAAGATATCGTCAGGAAGCGGGGTTCGACGGCGGCCGGCCGCGGGCGATCGCCTCTGCCAAACGCCTGGCGAGCGTTGGCGCGCGTCGTTCCGGAACGTTGGCGAAGCCGACGATCAGGGCATCGCGCAGATCTTCGCGCGTGGTAAGGCGCGCGAGCGCGAGCGCGCCGAGGCCATCCGGCGTCAGCGGTTCGAAATGCGCGAACCGGCTGCCTTCGCCGGCGATCCGCAGCAGCAGATGTAGCCCGCCGAGCGCCTGGTCGACCTGTGCGCCTCCGGCGAACTCCGTTTCGATTGCGCGCGTCATCGCCTCGCGGCGTGCGGCATAAGCGAGCCGCATGCGCTGGACATGGCGAGCGAACTGGCCGCTGGCGAGCAGGTCGGCGACGGCCGCCTGGTCGACGATCGAGCGACCACCGCCGGATAGGCGCAACGCACGACGCAGGCGATCGGCGATCGGGGTTGGGGCGACGATATAGCCGAGACGCAGACCCGGAAAGAGCGACTTGCTGAACGTTCCTGAATAGAGCACCCGTTCGCCGTCATCGATGCTCTTGAGCGAGGGCAGGCTGCGTCCGTCGCTGCGAAACTCGCCATCGAAATCGTCCTCTATCACCCAGGCACCCCGCTCGTTGGCCCAGGCGAGCAACGCCTGGCGTCGCGCGAGCGACATCGAGATGCCGAGTGGATATTGGTGCGCGGGGGTCACGATGCACAGCGCGGCCCGTGGATCGAGCGAGCGGCCGGCATCGACCGACAAGCCTTCCTGATCGACCGCGACCATGATCGGCTCAAGCGCTGCCCGGTGTACCGCGGCGCGCGCAACCGGATAGCCGGGATCCTCGAGCCATACCGACTGGCCAGGCGCCGCCAGTTCGCGCATGACGAGCGACAGGCCGGACTGGAAACCGCCCGTCACGACAACCTGTTCGGGCGCGCACACGATGCCGCGCGACACGCCGAGATGGGTCGCGATGGCATTGCGCAATTGCGCCAACCCCGCCGCGTCGGGATAGATCATGTCGGTGCTGCCGGTTGCGCGCGCGGCCCGTCCGATGGCTTGTGCCCAGATCGTGCGGGGAAAGAGATCCAGCGCGGGGATGCCGGGCGAAAGGGGGAGCAGCGTGTCGGGCCGCCAGGAGCGGGCGGGACGTGCCGATGCCGCATGGTTCTGGCTCGCCGGGGCGTCGCCGCTGCCCGCCGGCGGGCGGTGCGCGACGATCGTACCTATCCGCGGCCGCGTCTCGATAAAGCCATTCCCGGCCAGCATTCCATAGGCGGCGTCGACGGTACCACGCGCGACACCCGCTTCGCTGGCATAGGCGCGCGCCGATGGCAGGCGGTCGCCGGGCTGCAACCGCCCGTCGAGGATCGACTGGACGATGCGGTCGTATAATTGGCGGTATAGCGGCAGGGCGGTATCCTCGGCGAATTCGCCGCGGACAGTGTCGGGCAACGGACGTACAACATTCATCGATCAGAATCCGAACATAACCGGCAGGCGCGGTCGCCGCGGCCGGGGTGGCATATTCCGTGGACCGCTCCATGTCTCATATCGTGACGCGTCCACCTTACCGCAGGAAAAGACGTCGGCATATGGAACAAGCCTTAGAAGAGGCTGCAGTGCGATGCGAAGGGATAGCAGGCCCCTTGCCGCGTTCACCGAGCCCGCGAAGCGGTGGCGGATGAAGCCGACCTTCCCACCGACGGCGCCCCACATAGAACCCAAACGCTCGTTGAGCCGCTGAGCGCTTCGCCCGATTTTCCGCTAATCCTGCTGGAAAGGGTTGTGGTGCCGCCTACAGGACTCGAACCTGTGACCCCCGCATTACGAATGCGATGCTCTACCAGCTGAGCTAAGGCGGCCCGCGCGCACCAATCGGTGCGGCAAGGCGGCGCGCTTATCAGGCCTTATCGGCCATGACAAGTTCTGCAGCAGCCACTTGATGCGTCCAAACAAAGCGGTCGCCTGGATAGGCTTTGTCAACGTGACGGGGCTTACAACTCGCTCAAGGGTCAGGGGCGGCTGCCCACCCCCGTTCTTGCCTTTGAAGCGCACGCGCATCGTCAGGACCAGGCGGACCACCTTGGGCGATGATCTGAAATGGCGCCCGGGCCGGCTGGCGTGCGGGGGCGAAACTTGGTCGCGGAGGCCAAAGGTCGGCGCATTCGGCCTGATCGCGGCGAACGGAACAATCCGGACTGCGATTGTAGAGAACGCGCGGGGCGACCGACCGGTGCAACACGATCGCCGCCCCGTCGTTGTGGCCGGGCCTGGTAACGCCAGCCATCGGCGTCCCCGTTCGGGCGGGCGGTCCTGCTCCAGCCCGCGACGCGTCAATCGTACCAAAGTGCAAAGCAAGGCTGGCGGAAAGGCGGGTAGACCGTCGCGATGAACTGCCGACTCTCTCTGGCGCTGGTCGTGATGGTGCAGGTGCTCCACGCCTCCGATGCACGCGCCGCGGCAGATACGGACGGTATTAGCGACGACATCATCATCACCGCCACTCCCTTGCGGGGGAATGGTGACACAGATCCGCCCCCTCCGGCGCAGACCGTCAGTGCGATCGACCTGCGCCGCAGTCATGCGCTCGACCTCGCCGATCAGCTCAAGCGGACTGCGGGCGGCGTCTTCGTCAATGACGTGCAGGACAACCCGCTCCAGCCCGATATCAACTATCGCGGGTTCACGGCCTCGCCTCTGCTTGGCACGCCGCAGGGACTATCCGTCTATTTCGATGGCGTACGAGTGAATCAGCCATTCGGCGATGTCGTCAGCTGGGACCTGATTCCAAAGGCGGCGATCAGGACCGCGACATTGGTTCCCGGATCCAATCCCTTGTTCGGACGCAACTCGCTGGGCGGCGCGATCGCCATCGCGACGAAGGACGGCGTCAGCGATTCCGGTGTCGACGTATCGGCCAGCGCCGGATCGTTCGGGCGGCGGACGCTGGAGGGAAATGTCGGCGCGCGGCTCGGCGGCGGGTTCGACCTGTTCGTCGCGGGCGACTATTTTCGCGAGCGCGGCTGGCGCGACGTCTCGCCGTCGCGGGCGGCCCAGGGTTTCGCCAAGCTGCGCTGGGCCGATGCCGGCACGAGGGTGGCGTTGTCGGGCAGCTACGCCGACAGCGATCTCAATGGCAACGGACTGCAGGAAATGCGCCTGCTCGCTGCGGACCGGACGAGCGTCTATACCCAACCCGACAACACCCGGAACCGCGCCTGGTTGAGCAATCTGACGATCGAGCATCGGTTTTCGACTGCGCTCAGCTTTTCGGGCAACGCCTTCTGGCGACGGATCGACACGGACACGTTCAACGGCGATCTCAACGACGATGCGCTCGGCGAGAATCTCTATCAGCCGGCTGCGGCGGAGCGCGCTGCGCTGGCGGCGGCGGGCTATACCGGCTTCCCGACCAGCGGCGAGACCCAGGCGAATACGCCTTTTCCGAAATGGCGCTGCATCGCCAACATCCTGCTCGACAGCGAACCCAACGAGAAGTGCAACGGTCTCATCAATCGGTCGCGGATCCGGCAGCACGAATGGGGCGCGACCGGTGAACTCACCCTGGTCGTGCCGATTGCGGCCGCCAGCAACCGGGTGACGGTCGGTTTCGGTGTCGTCCGGTCGGTCGCCGACTTCGCGCAGAGCTCGCAATTCGGCTATCTCACCGCCGATCGCGGCGTGGCGACGGTCGAGGGCCCCGGCGCCTTCGCGGACGGTTCGCAGGCGTCGGAGAACGCCTTCGACGCGCGCGTTGACCTGAATGGCCGTACGTCGACGCTCAGCGCCTACGCGCTCGATTCGCTGACCTGGGGCCGGCTGACGATCGATCTGTCGGCGCGCTACGACCGGATTTCCGTGCGCAATCGCGACCGCATCTCGCCCGGCGGCGGGACCGGCAGCCTTGACAGCGATCAGACCTACGCGCGGCTCAATCCGGCCGTGTCGCTGCGCTGGGCGGTCGGCAAGGCGATCGCGATCGATGCGGCGCTGGCCCAGACCAGCCGCGCGCCCTCGGCGGTCGAACTCGGTTGTTCGGACCCAGCGAGTCCCTGCCGCCTGCCCAATGCGCTCGCCGGCGACCCGCCGCTCAGGCAGGTGGTCGCGCAAACCGTCGAGTTCGGCGCCAACCTTCAGGTTCGGGGCATCACGGCCAGGTTGGGGGCCTTCCGCACGATCAGCCGGGACGACATCCTGTTCGTGTCCGACACGCCCTCGGGCTACGGCTATTTCAGGAATTTCGGCAGGACACGGCGCCAGGGCATCGACGTCGATCTGAGCGGCAGGCTCGGCGCGTTCCGACTCGGCGCGCATTATACGCTGCTCGACGCGACCTATCGCAGCGCGGAGACGGTCGACGGTTCAGCCAACAGCAGCAACGACGGCCCCGCGCCCGGCTTCGGCGGCACCATCCGGATCGCCAGGGGCGACCGCATTCCGCTCATCCCCCGCTCGGTATTCAAGGCCGCGATCGGCTGGGATGCGACGCGTTTCCTGTCGCTCGATGTCGATATGGTCGCCGTGTCCGGCATGTTTGCGCGCGGCAACGAGAACAACCAGGACCAGCCCGACGGAATCTATTATCTCGGTGCTGGCAAGACACGACCCTATGCCGTGATCAATGCCGGAATCGAGGGACGGCCCGTCCGCGATCTCACGCTATTCGTGCAGATCGACAACCTGCTCGACAAGAAATATGCGACAGCCGCGCAACTGGGCGCCACGGGGTTCGATGCGAGCGGCAATTATGTATCGCGGCCGTTCGCCGGCCCGGTGATCGACGGCGAACGGCCGCGGGTCTCCTCGACCTTCTATTCGCCCGGCGCGCCGCGTTCGATCCAGGTCGGGGCCCGGGTGAAGTTCTGAAGGCCGATCAATCCGGAAGCTGTTGCTTGCAAGACTAATGGGCCGGGTTCACGTCGGCCGTCGGCAATCCTGCCTCCCGCCAGCCGTCCATGCCATCGGCATACCAGCGCACGTCGCGATAGCCGGCGCGGTGGAGACGCAGGGCGGCGTTCCAGCTCATCCAGCAATCGGCCAGGCAATAGACGATGATCGGGTCGCCTGGCCGCACGCGGTGCGCGCGTGCCACGCCGCGCAGGAACCAGGGGCCGATGCCATCGGCCAAGACACCGCGACCCGCCTCAGGAAACCAGCGTGCGCCGGGAATCGAGCCGTGCGGCTCGGCGAGCGACCAGCGATTGGTTGCCGGATCGCGGACGCCGCCTTCGGCAGGGGCGACATCGATGAAAATGGCGTGGTGCGATCGCCAAAACGAGACGACTTGCGCCGTCGTGATGCGGGTAACCCCCTCGGGCGGCGCGGGGATCACGCCTCGATAGTGGTTCAGCCGATACCCCTGCACGGGGTCGAACAGCGGGCCATCCGTCTGTCCGGTCATCGCGAGCAGCATCGCCAGCAATGGGCCGATCACGCGTCTCTCCTCATGGCACCAAGGTAGAATGGTAGCGCGCCGGCGCGCCGCCTAAACCTGTACTTTGGGAGAAGGGCATGATGGCAGGATTGCGTGCGTTCGTGATCGTCCTTGCGCTGGCGGCATGCGCCGGCGCTGCGGTTCCTGCGAACGCGAAGACGGCGTTGCCCCGCGACCCGCTGGGCTCGCCGATGTGGCAGCGCCTGGGCGCCAGCCTGTTCGGCGACGCGCCGGTGCGCTTCGATCCGCGCGTGCGCGTGATTTTCCCGCAAATCGCCGAGAATCAGCGCCAGTTTCCAGTGACCGTCGATGCACGCGGCATCACGGGCGTGAGACGCATCCTGCTGTTCGCCGATCTCAATCCGATCCCGCTCGCGATCGATTATGCGCTCGACCGCGCGCAGCCCTATCTCTCGACACGTATCAAGCTCGACCAGCGCACGCCGGTGCGCGGCGCGGTGCAACTCGACGACGGCAGCTGGCTGGTGTCGGGCGGCTGGATCGACGCGGCGGGAGGCGGCTGTTCGTTGCCGCCGGTCAGCCGCGTCAAGGGCGATTGGGCGCAGCACCTCGGCGAAGTGCGGGGCATCGCCTTGTGGAGCGAGGCCGGGACCCGCGTCCGGCTCGCTTTCCGGCATCCGATGGATACCGGCTTCGTCGACAACATCCCGACCTATAATCTCGAAGAGGTGGCACTGAGGGGGCCCGATGGCGCGGCGCTCGGCAGGATGCAGATCGAAGCCTCGGTTGCCGAGGATCCCGACATCACCGTGATCGTCGACGCGTCGAAGGGCGGGACGGTGACAATGGCCGGACGCGATAGCAACGGTATCGAATATGCGGCCAGGCTGACCCCGGCCGTGGCGATCGCTTCGCGCCGGTGACGATACCCGATCGCCGGACGGTGCTCGCCCTGCTGGCGGCCGGTGTCGCCGCGCCGCTGCGCGCGGGGCCGCCGATTTACGAGATCGATCCGCAGTCGATCGCCCCCGGACTTTGGGTGGTGCGCGGTGCCGACGCGCCGATCGCGAGCGGCAACGGCGGTGCGATCGCCAACATCACGATCCTGAAGACCGGTGCGGGAACCGTCCTCGTCGATTGCGGCCCGTCGCTGCGCTACGGACAGCAACTCAGGATCGCCGCGGAAAAGCTGACCGGGCAACCGGTGGTGCGCGTCTATATGACGCATCTCCATCCCGATCATATCTATGGCGCGGGTGCGTTCGACCGATCGCTCCTCGCTGCGACCCCGGCGCTGGCGCGTTCGCTCGAGACACTCGGACCGAGCTTCTCGGACGGCATGTACCGCCTGCTCGGGGATTGGATGCGCGGGACCGAATTCACCGCGCCGGGCACGATCCTGACCGGGGACCATGAGGTGTTTGGCGACCGGCGGCTCGACCTCCATCCGCTCGCCGGGCACAGCGCGGCCGACCTGGCGATCGTCGACCGCGCGACGGGCACGCTGATCGCCGGCGACCTGGTGTTCCACGACCGTGCGCCGTCGACTCCGCATGCCGACATCCCGACCTGGCTGACGTCGCTCGATCGGCTCGGGCTCATCGATCGGCGCCGGGTGATTCCGGGCCATGGTCCGATAGATCCGACCCCCGGCAGCGCGATCGCGCAGACGCGCGACTGGCTGGTCTGGCTACGCGATACCCTGTCGCAAGCCGTCGCCGACGGGCTCGATCCGGTCGAGGCGGGGAATATCGCCATCCCCGACCGGTTCGCGCCGCTCAAGGCCGCGCGCTACGAATTGCAGCGCTCGGTCGCCCATTTCTACGCGGGGCTGGAGGAGCAGGAACTCCCCCGCATCGATCTCGGAGCGCGAAGACGCGAGGTTGACCGGCCGTGACGGAGCGGATTTTGGCGCAGGGGGAGGAACGAGGAGCGGAGCGATGCTGAAGGCATCGTGACCGACGAGAGACGCGGCCCGGTGCCAAAAGGGGCCCGCCGCTTTGCGGTTGCCCGGGCGCGCCCGCTGGTCTGCGTCGCGGTATGTGCGCGTAGCGCCGCTACGCGCTGCACACCGCTCCTTGCCAGCGAACACGCCCGGGGCAATCACGGCGGATCAACCTCACGTCTTCGCGCTCTAAGCGCTGACCGGCTCGCCGCCGACGCGGTTTGCAACCAGGTCGTCGACCACCGAAGGATCGGCCAGGGTGGACGTGTCCCCAAGCGACGAAACATCGCCCTCCGCGATCTTGCGCAGGATGCGGCGCATGATCTTGCCCGATCGCGTTTTGGGCAATCCCGGGGCGAACTGCACAGCGTCCGGGGTAGCGATCGGTCCGATCTCGGCGCGCACCCATTTGACCAAATCGCGGCGCAGATCCGCGGACGATTCTTCGCCGGCATTGAGCGTGACATAGGCGTAGATGCCCTGGCCCTTGAGGTCGTGCGGGAAGCCGACGACCGCCGCTTCGGCAACCTTGGGATGCAGCACCAACGCGCTTTCGACTTCGGCGGTGCCCATGCGATGGCCGCTGACGTTGATCACGTCGTCGACCCGGCCGGTGATCCAGTAATAGCCGTCGGCATCGCGGCGCGCGCCGTCGCCGGTGAAATACTTACCGGGAAAGGTCGAGAAATAGGTCTGGAAAAATCGTGCGTGATCGCCCCACACGGTGCGCATCTGACCCGGCCAGCTCCGCGCGATCACGAGCGCGCCTTCGGTCGCGCCGTCCAGGACGCTGCCATCGCTGTCGACCAATTGCGGCTCGACCCCGGGCAACGGCCAGGTCGCCGACCCCGGCTTGAGCGGGGTCGCGCCGGGCAATGGGGCGATCATCCCGGCGCCGGTTTCCGTCTGCCACCACATGTCGATGATCGGGCAGCGGTCCTCGCCGACGACGTGATGATACCAGCGCCACGCCTCGGGATTGATCGGTTCGCCGACCGATCCGAGCAGGCGGAGCGATTGCCGGCTGGTCCGCGTCACGTGGTCATCGCCTTCGCGCATCAGCGAGCGAAGGACGGTCGGGGCGGTGAACAGGGTCGCGACGTTGTGCCGGTCGACCACTTCCCACATCCGGCTCGGGCTCGGCCAGTTGGGCACGCCTTCGTACATCAGCGTGGTCGCGCCGTTGGCGAGCGGTCCGTAGACGATATAACTGTGCCCGGTGACCCAGCCGACGTCGGCGGCGCACCAATAGACCTCGCCATCGCGATAGTCGAAACACTGCTCGTGGGTCAGGCTTGCCCAGAGCAGATAGCCGCCTGTGCCATGCACCACGCCCTTGGGCTTCCCGGTCGATCCCGACGTATAGAGGATGAATAGCGGATCTTCCGCATTCATCGGCTCGGGATCGCACGTCGCGGGTGCCACCGCCACGGCCTCGTCGTACCAGACATCGCGTTCCGGCTGCATCGCGACATCGGCACCGGTCGCGCGCACCACGACGATCTTCTCCAGGCTCGGCGTATGCGTCGCGGCCAGGTCGGCATTGGCCTTCAGCGGAACCTTCTTGCCACCGCGCCGCCCTTCGTCGGCGGTGATGAGGATGGTCGAATCGCAATCGACGATGCGGCCGGCCAGCGCTTCGGGCGAGAACCCGCCGAAGACGATCGAATGGATCGCGCCGATCCGGGCGCAGGCCAGCATCGCGACCGCGGCTTCGGGGATCATCGGCAGGTAGATGGTGATCCTGCTGCCCTTGTGCGCGCCGAGCGACCTCAGAACGTTGGCGAAGCGGCAGACCTCTTCGTGGAGCTCGGCATAGCTGATCGTGCGCGCCTGCTCGGCGGGATCGTCGGGCTCCCACAGGATCGCGGTTTGTTGTCCGCGCGTCGCGAGGTGGCGATCGAGGCAATTGGCGGAAACGTTGAGCACGCCGTCGGCAAACCAGCGCACCTGAAAGTCGGCCTCCGAGAAGTCGCTTTCATCGGCGACGGTCGGCGCACTGACCCAGTCTAGGCGGCGGGCCTGGGCGAGCCAATAGCTTGCCGGCTGCTCCAAGGCTTGGGCGGCGGCGGCATCATAATCGGCCCGCTGCATCTTGGCTTCGCCCGCCCAGCGGGGAAGCGCCACCATCTCATCCATCCTATCCTCCGTAGCGGACGCCAATCCACAGCGTCCTTGGCGTGCCGAGGTCGATCGACCCGGCCTGGTTGCGCGTCTCGACCGTCGCGTCGAACAGGTTCTCGGCACGGACGACGGCACTGAAGCCGCGCGCGATGGGCATCTTCCCGAACAGGTCGACAGTGGTCGCGGCGGGCAGCTTGCCGGTCTGAAGGTCGTCCTCATATTGATCGCCGACATAGCGAATGGTGGCCGACAGCATCGGCCCGGCCTTCGGCGTCCAAGCGAGCGTGGCGCTCGCCGCGTGGCGCGGACTCTGCGCGGGGACGAGACCGTCCAGCGCGGTGCCTGGCGCCCGCACCTTGCTGTCCGAATAGGCGTAGGAGGCCGACACCATCATCGCCCCGCGCCGCCACACGAACGTCGCTTCGACACCCTTCGCGGCGATCGCCTGGACGTTCTGGCGCTGCCGCAGGTTGGTGCCGATCGTCACGTTGGCGATCGCGTCGGCAAGCCTGTTGTAGAACACGGTAGCGGACAGCGTCAGCCCGGCGGCCGGGCTAAGGTCGACCCCGGCCTCGATCCCGCGAAGGCGCTCCGGTTTCAGACCGGCGTTGGCGCGCGTCGTGACGGGAAAGACCGTGAAGGGGCGGTAGAGCTCGTTCAGCGTCGGGAGGCGAAAGCCGGTATAGGCCGCCGCGCGCAACGCGACGCCCCCGGCTGGCCGATACAGCAGCCCCCCGCGTCCGGTGAATTCGGTCCCGCTGCGATCGGGGAACGACAGATTGCTGGTCGGCGCGCCCGCGCCGTTGCGCTCGTGGAAAAAGCCGTTGGTGAGCGTCCAGCGGTCCACCCTTGCGCCGCCCGTCACCACCAGGTTGCCGAGCGTCCAGTCGTCCTCGACGAACAATCCCGCGACGCTCGAATTGCCGCCCGCGTTGCGGCGCGCGGTCACCGCCCCCGACGAGGCATAGGCGTCTTCGAACAACTCCCCGTCGGCCAGCCTGAAATCGCTCCCGATCCGCAGCACGTTGTCGGCGCCGACCGGCGGCCGTACCTCGATCTTTCCGCCGATTCCGGTCGCCGGCGTATTGCGCTGGTCGAGGGTCAGTTTGAACGTCGTTGCGCTGATGACCTTGTTGGTGAAGTTGCGTGCCTGGACATAGGCGAGTGCATCGATTTGCCAGCCGCCGCGATGAACCAGCCGGATGCTGGCATCCTCGCCTTCGGACGAGGAATCGGCGCCACGGAAGCGCAACGTGCGATTGTCGCCGAACACCAGGCCACGAAATTGCAATTCGGTATCGGTCCCGATCGGCGCGACGCCGCGCGCCGAGGCCGACCAGTCGCGATAACGGGCGGGGACGGTCGCGGCGACGCGCTGGCTGTCGGGCGTCGTGTAGAAGCCGTCGCCGCGCTCGAACTTGCCCGACAGCGTGGCGAAGCCGCGGCCGAGGTCGGGCGTGATGCTGGCGGAATAGCTTTGCGAGTCCCGGCTGCCGTAGAGCGCTTCGGCGGCGATCGTCGGCAAGTCGCGTCGTCCGGCGCTCACCATCTCGATCGTGCCGGCGACGGCGCCGGCGCCGAACGGGCCCGACCCGCCGCCGCGCGTCACGCGAATACCGGCCAGGCGATCGGGCACGAGCGCGTTGAACGGGAGGTAGCCGAAGAAGGGGTCGGCGATCGGTACTCCGTCGAGCAGCACAAGCGTCCGGCTCGAGGCGTTGCCGCCCAGCGCGCGCAGCGTTGCGCCCTGCGCCGATGGATTGGCCGACCGGCTGTCCGACCGGCGGAATTGCTGGAAGCCGGCGACGTCGGCCAGCACGTCCTCGACACGCCCCGAAGCATCGTTGGCCAGCCGGTCGCGGTCGATGGTGGTCGCGCCATAGGCCGGGGTGCCGGGCGGCAGGCCGAGGCCGCTGCCGAGCACCACGATATCGTCGTCGCGTTGCGGCGACGCCGGCGCCGTCTGGCCGTGCGCCGCCAGCGGCCAGGCGATCGAGGCGAGCAGGGCGAAGCGCGCGGCGCATGCGGTCATCGGCGATACCTTCATAACTGGCGGCGCCGGGAGCCGTGACCCCCGGCACCGCGCTTGGCAAGTCGGTGCTAGAAGAACAGGATCGCGCCGGCGGCGAGCGCGTTGGACGACGCCTGATTGATCCCCTGGGCTTCGGCCTTGGTGTGAACATACTCGCCCAGCAATGTGACCCACGACGTCAGGCCGTAGCGCGCCTGGCCGACCCAGCTGGAATTGCGGCGCAGCAGGGTCGGGTTGACCTCTCCGGGCGCGAGATCGAGCTGACTCTGGCCATAGCTGCCGCCAAGCGTGACCTTGCCGATCGTATAGGTCGCCTGGGCGTAGAAGCCGTCGCTGTCGCGCTTGCGGCCATTGGCGGCGGTGGACAGCAGGAACAGGCCGGTCGTGCCGACGCCACTGCCTTTGTAATAATAGCCCAAGGCGCTGAAGCCCGCGACGCTCAGCTTGGCGCCGACGTCGAACGCGCTGCCGGTATAGCTCGGGAAGCCGCCGACGCCGTCATGCTTTTGGGTGATGCCCGACGCCCACAAATGCCCCGTCAGGTCGCCGGCCTTGAAGTCGTAGACGAGCTTTGCCTGGAAGCCCGGCGTACCGTTGATCTCCCCCGATCCGATCGTGGTGAGCGGCTGGAACACGCCGACCGACGCCTGGAAGCCGCCGAACTTGGGCGTGGTATAGGTGATCTGCGGCTGGAAGTCGGTGTAGATATAGCCGATGCCGATCCGGCCGAGCGTCGTGTTGGACGGCGCCGAATTGCCTGCCGGCGTGCCGTTCGAGAGCAAGGTGATGTCGTTGAGGATCGCCTCGGATGCGAACAAGCCGATGTCGCGGCCGATCTTGAATTCGCCGACATTGGGCTTGCCGAAGGTCAGGTAAGTCTGACGGAAGTCGATGCCGCTGGTCGACAGGGCAGTCGGGCTACCGGCCGAATTGGCACCCCCGACCCCGGTCACGCTGTTGATGCCGGGATAGAGGCCGAAATGCGCGCCGATGTCCCAGCCGGCCTGCTTGGTGGTGACATCGACCTTCAGGAAGCCGGGCAGCAGGCCGTTGCGGATCGCCGAGCTGTTGTTGCCGACGGTCGCGAGACCGCCCACGACGGCATTGTTGACGGTCGATTTGTCGCCAGCATCATGGACGTAGAAGCCATTGACCGAGCCGGAGAATTTGAGCGTCACGCCGGCCATTTCGAATCCCACGCCGCTATCGGTCATGCGCACGACCTTCTTGTCGTCGAGCGCGGCGGCGGCGGCTTGCGGTGCGGGCTGCGCGGCGGCGGCGGTCGCCTGCGCCTGGTCGCGCGCCATCAGCTGCTGATATTCCTCGTCGGAAAGAATTCCTTTTTCCTTCAGCTTCAGCAGCAGATCGGCATTGGCGCTCTGCGCAAAAGCGGGCGTCGCCCCGATCATCAGGCACGCGGCCGCAGACGCGGCGGCGAGCCGTACGGCCCGTCCCTTCATTGAAATCCTCCCTCTGTGTCAGCGACGCGGTTACGGCGTCGTCGATGCTGAGGGTGGCGAGGTCGTTGCCGCCGCGAAATTGAACTTTAGGTCCGATGCCGGTGCTCAATCGGCGATCGCGACTCCCCAAGGCGCCTTGTCGACCGGGATGGTGGCGACGACCTTGCGGGCGGCGAGGTCGATCACCGACACGTCGTTGGTCAGGCCGTTGGCCGTGAAAGCACGACGGCCGTCGGCGCTGATCGCTAGGTGCCAGACGCGCCCGCCGACGGTGACGTAGCCGGTCGGCTTTCGGGTCGTGACATCGACGAACGCGATCGTATTGCCGCGGCCGAGCGCCACGAGTGCGGTCCTTCCGTCCGGCGTGAAGCGAATGCCCACCGGCATGACCGTGCTCGCGAGCACGCCCGGCGGCGCAAAGGTGATGTGATCGACGACCTTGCGGCTGGCGACGTCGATGATCGAGACGTCGCCGCCGATCTCGGCCGACACCCACAGCTGTTTGCCGTCGGCGGTGAATTCGGCGTGGCGGGGGCGCGCGCCGACGGCGGTCGTGGCGACGTCGGTCTTGGACGCCAGGTCGATCCAGTGGATCGAGTCGTCGGTTTCGGAGGTCGAGATCACGGTCGTCCCGTCGGGACTGGTCGCCATGCCTTCGGGCTCGACGCCAACCGCGAGCTGGAACGCGACCGCTTTGCCGGGAACGTCGATCGCGGTAACCGCGGCGTCGCGTTCGTTGGCAGCGAACAGCGTCTTGCCGTCGACCGAGAGCGCGAATTGCTCTGGGTCCTCGCCGGAGGGCAGGTCGGCGATCACCTTGCCGGTGGCGCGGTCGACCACTTCGACCGCATTGGCATCGCTCGCGCAGACATAGAGATATTTACCGTCCTTCGACAGCAGCAGGCCACGCGGTCTTTTGCCCACCGGCCATGTGGCCGTCACCCTGAGCGTCGCGCCGTCGATCACCGAGATCGTCGCCGCCTTTTCGTTGGTGACATAGATCGTCTCTGCCCGCGCCACGGCGGGGAAGAGCGATATGGCGAGCAGGAGTGAAAGGCTGCGCATGGCACCATGGTATTACGACCGCGCCCGGACCGCGCCGGTACCAAAGTACAATATGGCGTGGCCGCTGGCCCGATAGGGTGTCGCGGGTCGGAATGCCGACCAGTGGAGAGGCATCATGAACAAGGTTATCAATCGCTTGGCGCTGGGCGTGTCGTTCGCGCTGTTTGCGGGCGCGACGGCGACCCAGGTGATGGGGCATGGCCCGGTCACGCCCCAGCCGGTCGACACCAGCTCGCTCCCCGACATCCAGCCTAACAACGACACCTGGCTGACGCACAATCCGTATCGGGGCAATGCGCAGGCGATCAAGATCGGCGAGTTCGCCTACGGCCAGAATTGCGCGCGGTGTCACGGGCTCGAAGCGATCAGCGGCGGGATCGCGCCGGATCTGCGCTATCTCGAATTGGGCGACACCGGCGACGAATGGTTCATTCAGCGCTACCATCATGGATCGTCGCATGACGGCAAGGTCTATATGCCGCCGATGGGCGAGATCCTGGGCCAGAAGGCCGGCTGGGCGATCCGCGCCTGGCTCGAGACGAAGCACACAGACGAGTGAGCGCGATCCTGTCCCGCCGTGGCGCGCTGGCGGCGGTCGGCGGCGCGCTGGCCGGTGCCGTCCTCGGCGTGCCCGGTGCCTGGGCCAGCCCGCTCGACAAAGTGAAGGCCAAGGGCGTCCTGACCGTCGCGGTCTACAAGGATTTCGAGCCCTGGTCGTGGATGGCGGAGGGCAGGCTGGTCGGCATCGACGTCGATTTCGCCGGGCTGCTCGCCGAGGCGATCGGTGTCAAGGCGGACGTGCGCCAGTTCCTGGCGGGTGACGATCTGAGCGACGACCTTCGCAACGTGGTGTGGAAGGGCACCGTCGTCGGCCAGCCGCCGTGCGACGTGATGATGCACGTGCCGGTCGATCGCAAATTGCAGATCGACAACGACCGCGCGGTGATCGTCGGCCCCTATTATCGCGAAAGCTTCGAAATGGCGTGCAATCGCGAGACCACCGATTGCGAAGTGCCGCCGCCGCAACTCAAGGGCAAGCGCTTGGTCGTCGAAACCGCCAGCATCCCCGATATGTATCTGTCCGGCGCGTTCGGCGGGTCTCTGCGCAGCGACGTGCGCCACGTCTATACCGGTGCCGATGCGGTTGCCGCCGTGGCGTCGGGAGATGCCGACGCGACCGTGGCGACCCGTGCGCAGATCGAACATGGGCTGAAACCCGGCGGACGGCTGATCGAACGCAAAGGCCTTGTGCCGCTGATCTTCAATCCGGGCTGGAATATCGGGATCGCGGTCAAGGACGACAGTCGCGATCTTGCCGACGAACTCGAGAAACAGATCGCCGCGATCGTCGCCGACGGCCGGTTGGCCAGGATTTTCGAACGCTATGGCGTCGTCCATCGCGACCCGATTCTGAGCTGAGTCCGGGCGGAACGCGCGGCGGTGTTGTCCCTAGGTCCAATTGTTCCGCCGGCGCCCGCCAATAGCATCGCCACTGCCTGATTTCCTGCATTCGGCAGATAACGAGAGGGGAAGGATAATGAAGAGGCTAAATCGCCTGGTCGCGACAACCGCGCTGGCCGGCTTGATGATTTCGGTGACGACGGGTGCCGCCATCGCGGCCGACGGCAAGGCCGATCCGGCGAAGGCGCCCGCCGCCGCGCCCGCCCCCGCCGGGGAAGCGGCCGGTCCGACCGACAGCGACCTGATGGCATCGGCGACCAATACCAGTTCGGTCCTCACGTACGGCATGGGACCGCGCGCGCAACGCTTCAGCACGCTGAGCGCAATCAATGCCGATAATGTCGCAAAGCTGGTGCCCGCCTTCGCCTCGTCGCTCGGCGGCGAGAAGCAGCGCGGTCAGGAATCGCAGCCGATCGTCTATGACGGCGTGATCTACGTCACCGGCTCGTATTCGCGGCTGTTCGCATTCGACGCGCATACCGGCGAGAAGATGTGGGAATATGACGCGCGTCTGCCCGACGGCATCATGCCGTGCTGCGACGTCGTCAATCGCGGTGCCGCGATATATGGCGACAAGATCATCTTCGGCACGCTCGACGCGCATCTCGTCGCGCTCAATCGCAAGACCGGCAAGGTGATCTGGAACAAGACGCTGGCCGACTATTCGGCGGGCTACAGCTTCACCGCCGCACCGATGATCGTGAAGGGCAAGGTGATCTACGGCAATTCGGGCGGCGAGTTCGGCATCATCGGCCGGGTCGAAGCCCGCGACGTCAACACCGGCGAACTGGTGTGGTCGCGGCCGACGATCGAGGGCAATATGGGCATGCTCAACGGCAAGGACAGCACCATGACCGGCAAGCTCAACGCGAGCTGGCCGGGCGACATGTACAAGAATGGCGGCGGCGCGACCTGGCTCGGCGGCACCTACGACCCCGATACCAACCTGCTCTATTTCGGCACCGGCAATCCGGGTCCGTGGAACAGCAACCTGCGTCCGGGCGACAACCTCTATACATCGTCGGTGCTGGCGATCGATCCCGACTCGGGGGAGATCAAATGGCACTATCAATACACGCCGCACGACGGCTGGGATTTCGACGGCGTCAACGAGTTCATCCCGTTCGACGCGACGGTCAACGGCAAGCCGATGAAGCTGGGCGCGCAGGCCAATCGCAACGGCTTCTTCTTCGTGCTCGACCGCACCAACGGCAAGTTCATCTCGGCGACGCCATTCGTGTCGAAGATCACCTGGGCGACCGGCTACGACAAAAAGGGCCGGCCGATCTACGACCCGTCCAACCGCCCGGGTCCGCCCAATGGCGAGAAGGGCAACACCGTCTTCTCGGCACCGAGCTTCCTCGGCGGCAAGAACTGGATGCCGATGGCCTATAGCCAGCAGACCGGCCTGTTCTACGTGCCCTCGAACGAATGGGGCATGGACATCTGGAACGAGCCGATCACCTATAAGAAGGGCGCGGCCTATCTGGGTGCCGGCTTCACGATCAAGCCGCTCTACGAGGATCATATCGGCGTGCTGCGCGCGATCGACCCGACCACCGGTCAGATCAAATGGGAATACAAGAACCGGGCGCCGCTCTGGGGCGGGGTGCTGACGACCGCCGGCAACCTGGTCTTCACCGGCACACCCGAAGGCTATCTGAAGGCGTTCGACGCCAAGACCGGCAAGGAATTGTGGAAGTTCAATACCGGGTCGGGCGTGGTGGGATCGCCGGTGACCTGGGAACAGGATGGCGAGCAATATGTCGCGGTCATGTCAGGCTGGGGCGGTGCGGTGCCGCTCTGGGGCGGCGAGGTCGCGAAGGCGGTCAAGGAAATCAGCCAGGGCGGGGCGCTCTGGGTGTTTAAGCTGCCGAAGAATTGACGGTGTCGGCGTCCTTGGGGACGGGATCTTCGGGGGCGATACCATCCGGTATCGCCCCGGGTTCCCCAGTCCAGCCGTCGCGGTTACGGTATCGTGGCCAGGGAGGGCTTGGGTACGTGGAACGGGTCTTGATCGCGGACGACCATCCGATGGTTCGCGACGGGTTGCGCACGGTGATCGCGGTGGCGTTCGACCAGTGCGAATTGTTCGAGGCGTCGTCGATCGACGAGGCGACCGCGATCATCGATCGAGAGGGCGATTTCGACCTCGTCCTGCTCGATCTCAACATGCCAGGGACAAACGGCTTTTCCGGTCTGGTCACGGTGCGTGACCGCTTTCCGTCGGTACCCGTCGTCATCGTCTCCGCCGCCCAGGAGCGCGGTCTGGCACGATCGGCGGTCGCCGCCGGGGCCGCCGGCTTCATCCCCAAATCGCTGCGGCGCAGCGCGATCGTCGATGCGCTGAAGGTCATCCTGGCGGGCGACATCTTCATGCCCGATGTCGAGGAAGGCGACGAGGCGGCGGACGCCGAAACCGCCGATATCCTGGCGCGGATCGATACGTTGACTCCGCAGCAGAAGGTCGTGCTCAAACTGGTGGTCGAGGGCAAGCTCAACAAGCAGATCGCCTACGAACTCGACGTTTCGATGACGACGGTCAAGGCGCACGTGTCGGCAATCCTGAGCAAGTTGCGCGTGTTCAGCCGGACCCAGGCGGTGATCCTGGTCAACAAGGTGAACTTCGCCAGCGGGGGGCATGCGCCGCACTGATGCCGTGACGCTGGCTCAGCCGACATGATCGAATACGCTTCCTCGGGCATCGCCGGGGAAGCGTCTGGCCTCGATGATCTCGATGATATGGTGCCGGAGGGCGGGCGGAGTGCCTCTACCCCGTCACCAGCCGCGTGAGCAAGGCGCGCAATTGCGCGGGCTTCACCGGTTTGGTCAGCAGATGCAATCCTTGCGCCGTGAGATCGTCGCGCAGCTCGGGCGTACGATCGGCGGTAATCACCACCGCGGGCACGTCGCTGCCGCAATGGATGCGCACGCTGGCGATCGCCGCATCGCCGGTATGGCCGTTGTCGAGATGGTAATCGGCGACGACCACATCGGGGCGGCCGTGTCCGATCGAGGCGACAGCCCCGTCGATATCGGTCGCGGAGCTCACTTGGCAACCCCATCCGTCGAGCATCGCCTCCATGCCGTCGAGGATCGACCGGTCGTTGTCGATGACCAGAATATGGCGCCCGGCGAGTTGACCGCGCCGAACCGGTTCGCTCGGCGCTGGCGGTCCCGGCCGTGCCGCGACGATCGGTACCGTGACGCCGAAGCGTGAGCCCTTGCCCGGCGCGGAATCGAGCGACACGCGGTGACCGAGCATCCGGCTCGCCCGCTGGACGATCGCCAGGCCCAGGCCGATGCCGCGGTCGCGGCCGGAATCCCCGATCCGCTGGAATTCCTCGAAGATGCGGCGGTGATCCTTGGCGGCGATGCCGATCCCGGTGTCGGCGACCTGGATGGTGAGGTCGCCGCGATCGGCAATGCTGGTCACCTCGACCCCGCCCTCCGGCGTATAACGTAGTGCATTGGCGATCAGGTTTTGCAGCATGCGGCGCAGCAACCGGGCATCGGAACGGACCCATTGCCCGCTAGGTTCGATCTTCAGCGTGAGGCCGCGCGCGCGGGCGACCGGCGCGAATTCGGCCCGCATGCTTTCGAGCAACTCGTCGAGCGCCAGGTCGACGGGTTCGGCGACGATCGACCCGGCATCGAGCCGCGAAATCTCGAGCAGCGCCTCCAGCAGATCCTCGACCGAGTCGAGCGCCGACCCGGTCTGGCGGACCAGTGCCCGGGTCGGCAGGGCGAGACGGCGATCGCCAAGCGCGGCGACGAACAGCCGTGCCGCGTTCAACGGCTGCAGCAAATCATGGCTGGCGGCGGCGAGGAATCGGGTCTTGGACAGGTTCGCTTCTTCGGCTGCGGTCTTGGCGGCACGCATTGCCGCTTCGGCCGCTTCGCGTTCGGCGACCTCGCGCTGGAGCCGGGCATTGACGGCGGCGATGTCGGCGGTCCGCTCGGCGACGCGGCGTTCGAGCGATTCATTGGCTTCGAGCAGGCTCTCCGCCGCGGCCAGGCGTTCGGTAATGTCCTCGAAGCTCATCACCATGCCGCCGCCCGGCATGGAGGAGCGGCGCACTTCCACCGTACGGCCGCTGGCGTGACGACGCCGGGCAACCACGTCGGGCGAGCCGGGCGGCAGCCAGTCGAGCGGCCGATGGGGCTGCATCGGACCGTTCAGCCGCTCGCAGGTCGCGACCAGATCGCCATGGGTCAGCACCAACGGCAGGCCGTCGACGGGCAGCCCGATCGTCGCGAGCAGCGGACCGTTCCAGGCAGTCAGGCGGCGGTCGGCATCGTACACGCAGACGCCCAGCCGGATAGTGTCGAGCGTCGCCTGCAGGATCGCGGTCTTCTCGGCGAGTTCGCGCGTGCGTTCGCGGGCGTCCTCGGCCTTGACCTGGGTGATGTCGGTATAGACGCCGACGATGCCGCCTTCGCTGGTGCGCAATTCGTTGATCTGGATCCAGCGGCCGTCGGCCATGGCATGGACATGCCCGCCCTCGGCGACGCGGTGCTGAGCGACGCGTTCGGAAACCCAGCGATCGCGCGCGACCAGGGCGCCGAGCGTGGTGCCGTCCTCACCGATCAGCCGGGCGATCTCGTTGAACCCGATGCCGGGGACGATGCGGTCGGCGATATTGGGCCACAGGCCGAGATAGGTCTGGTTGCACAGCACGAGCCGGTCTTCGGCGTCGAAGATCGCGAAACCCTCGTTGATGCTCTCGATCGCGTCGCGCAGGCGGCGCTGCGCTTCGTCGGCCTCCTCCTTGGCGGCGCCGAGTGCGGCGTTGCTCCGTGCCAAAGCATCGAGCGCGCGTTCGAGATCGAGCGTGCGCTCGCGGACCTTGCCTTCCAGGCTGATCGCGGTCTCGAACAGCGAAAAGGCATTGCCCTGAAGATCGGTCGAGCGCTCGACGCGGTCCATCAGCGCGGCGTTGATCCGCCTGAGCTTGTAATTCTCGGCCTCGAGCGCAGCGATGCGTTCGTCACCGATCGGTTGCGGGATCGCGTGAGTCGCCATCAGCCGCCGCATCCGATCGCCAGGCCGCTGAAGGTCTGGTTGACGTGGAGCGCGTGGAATTGCTCGCCATAGGTGTTGAACCCGGTCACGCGGTTGTCGACCATCAGCTTGGAGACTTTGCGCGTCAGCTGGCGTTGCTCGATCTCCACCTTGTTGAGCACGCAATCGAACCCGACGATGCGGTCGATCCCGCCGACTGCGCCATCGAGCTCGTCGAACAGCCCCGACAGCCCACGGACGATGTCGCTGCCCTCGCCCAGGGTCAGCACCACGCCCTCGTCGATCGCGCAATAGAAGGTCAGGCTGCCGTCCGGATTGGCGGTCTGGATCGACCGGACATAATATTCGCCGCCGGCGCGGACCATCGGCGGATGCGCGGCGAACACGCCCGGCCCGAGCTGGTCGATCGTGACGCCGGCCAGCCGGGCATATTCCGCGGCTGCCGGCTCGGCATTGATCTCGGTGACGATGCGGCCGACCGGATCGGCGCCGGTGATCACCATCTTGGTGTTGCCCGGCCGGTAATGCTGCGCGCGGAAGACCTTCATTGCGCGTGACGACGACAGGATGGCGACCAACGCGGAATCGCGGCGGAACGCACCCCGTTCGAAAATGAAGGTCTCCTTGAATGCCAGCCCGTCGCCGGACGATCCGCCGATCAGCGGAATCTCGCCTAGCGCGTCCTGCACGGTGACGGTCAGCATCTCCTCGCGATGCGACAGGCCGTCGACCAGGAAGATGGCGGCGCGATGGATCATCGGGCCGAGTTCGCGCGACGCCTCGACCGCGTTGCCCACGAGTTCGCGCACCACGCCCTGCGCAATGCCCTCCTCGAAGGAGTCGAGATCGTCGAAGCGGGTCGCGGTGAGGGAGAAATGGCTCGCGGGAAAACCGATCGCGCTGATCGTGCCTTCGGCGGTGCCGTCGGCGGTAATTTCGCCCGACGACGTGCAGCCGATCACCGTCAGCCCTTCGCTGCACGCGTTGATAGCCTCGGCCAGTGCCGCGAGCGGATAACGGCTGGAACAGAAGATCAGCACGCCCGCGAGCGTCGGCGGGTCGAGCTTTCGAAACAAATGCTGCGCAGCATCGTGCGGATCGTCGATGTCGGTCCAGGCGACACGGACGGGGTCGGGACAGGTCGGGTGCGCGCGCCGGGCCATGGGGGCCATGATGTCATGACCTGGTCGCGCCGTCACGGTCATTCGCGTCAGTCGCCCCCGCGTCGCGGGGCGGCCGCCGCATCGAGCGCATCGACTTCCTCGTCGGTGAAGACGCGACTGCGGATGATGAACCGCAGCCCTTCCGGTCCCTCGAGCGAAAAGCCTGCGCCACGGCCCGGCACGACGTCGATCGTCACCTGGGTGTGCCGCCAATAGTCGAATTGCGCGGCACCGATCCAGACGGGCACGCCGTTCGCGATCTCGCCAAGCAGGATGTCTTGCGTCCCGACGCGGAATTCGCCGGCAGGATAGCACATCGGCGCCGACCCGTCGCAGCAGCCGCCCGATTGATGGAACATCAGCGGGCCATGTGCGGCGGCGAGCCGCTCGATCAGGGCGACGGCCGCGTCGGTGGCCAGGATACGGGGTGGCGCCATGTCATCTCCTCGCCGGAAGCGAAAAGGGCGGCGGGCCGGTAAAAGCCCGCCGCCGGAGTCCGGACAGGTCGGAGAGTAAGTTGGCCGTCCGGAGGGATCGGGCCTCGATCAGAAGAACCCGAGCGCCTTGGGTGAATAGCTGACCAGCAGGTTCTTGGTCTGCTGATAGTGATCGAGCATCATCTTGTGCGTCTCGCGGCCGATGCCCGATTGCTTGTACCCGCCGAACGCGGCGTGCGCCGGATAGGCATGATAGCAATTGGTCCAGACCCGGCCGGCCTGGATGCCCCGGCCCATGCGATAGGCGCGCGTCCCGTCGCGGGTCCACACGCCGGCGCCGAGGCCGTAGAGCGTGTCGTTGGCGATCGCGAGCGCGTCGGCATCGTCCTTGAACGTGGTGACCGCGACGACCGGGCCGAAAATCTCTTCCTGGAACACGCGCATCTTGTTGTTGCCCTGGAGGATGGTCGGCTCGACATAGTAACCGGTGTCGAGTTCGCCGCCGAGTTGCGCGCGCTTGCCGCCGGTGAGTACCTTGGCGCCTTCGTCGCGCCCGATGTCGATATACGACAGGATCTTCTCGAGCTGGTCGTTCGAGGCCTGCGCGCCGATCATCGTGTTGGGGTCGAGCGGCGAGCCCATCTTGATCGCCTGCACGCGCTTGATCGCCCGCTCCATGAACTTGTCGTAGATCGATTCCTGGATCAGCGCGCGGCTCGGGCAGGTGCAGACCTCGCCCTGGT
>CAZFTL010000015.1:0-127106 GCA_964521615.1 uncultured Stakelama sp.
CATGATGCGCGACCTCACCAACGCACTCGTCGAAATCTGGGACCGCCTGGAACTGACGGATTTGCGCCTCGCAGCCTGAGGGGCCGGTCAGCAGTCGGGGCAATCGTCCCCGTCGTTGGCGAATTTGCGGCTGCACAAGGCATGGCAACCGGCCGGCTGATCGTCACGCGGGGCCTTCTTGGGATCGAGCGGAATGACGAGGCGATGCGTGTCGTCGCCGCAGAGCGCAAGGCTGATCGCCTGGGACGGCGGACAGCACGCGACGGCCAGCGCCAGGCGGGCGATCGCGACGAGCCCTATCCATGCGCCGGCGCCTTCAACCATCGCGATCGTCATCGATCAGGATGCGCATCGAGGCGCCGTCCAGATCCTCGAATTGGCCGTCGCGAACCGCCCAGAAAAAGGCGGCAAGGCCGGCAAGGCCGAGTCCCAGCGCGAATGGAATAAGCAACAATATCCCGTTCATCGCACTGCCCTTCTCAACCGCAACGCATTCGCCACGACCATCAGCGACGATCCCGACATGGCCGCCGCCGCGATCAACGGCGTGACCTGGCCGAAAATCGCCAAGGGTACTGCGATCGCATTGTAGCAAATCGCCAGCGCGAAATTCTGCCGCACCACCGCCATCGTCCGCCGAGCTGCGGCGATCGCTAACGGCACCGGCATCAACTGGTCGCCGAGGAAGACGATATCCGCCGCCAGCGTGCCGACATCGCTCGCCGTGCCGGGGGCCATGGCGACGTCCGCCGCTTTCAACGCGGGACCGTCATTGAGTCCATCGCCGACCATCAGCACATGATGGCCGGCCGCCTGAAGCTTCATGACATGATCGTATTTGTCCGCAGGCGACATCCGCGCCCGGGCCGAGATGCCCAGGGGCGCCGCCAGATCGGCCACTGCCGCCGGCGTATCGCCAGAAAGCATCTCCACCGCCAGCCGCGCACGATGCAGGCGCGCCACGGCGTCGGCGGCGTCGGGCCGCGTTTCGTCGCGCAGCACCACCAGCCGGGCCGGCTGCTCGCCGATGCGAAAGGCGATCGCCGTGCGGTCGTAATCGGCATGGGCGTCACCGCCGACCCAATCGGGGCGGCCCATCCGGCACTTGACCCCGGCAATCTCCCCCTCGAGGCCGAGACCGGCCTGCTCGGTCAGATAGGTGGTGGGCAGCGCCACGCCGCCATCGCGCTGCGCCGCCGCGGCAATGGCGCGCGACATGGGGTGCGTGCTGCCGCGTGCGAGAGTCAGCAGGATCGACAGCGTTGCGGCATCCTCGGGCATCCCGCTCACCGGGACGAACCGCCCCAGTGTCACCGTCCCGGTCTTGTCGAGCAGCACCGTGTCGACGCGCGCCAGACGCTCGATCGCGCTGCCGTCCTTGACCAACATGCCGGCCCGCATCAGCGCGCCCGACGCCACGACATGCGCGATCGGCACCGCCAGCCCCAGCGCGCAGGGGCACGTGATGATCAGCACCGCAACGGCGGTCGTCGCCGCATGGTGAAAGCCCGCGCCGGCCAGCAGCCAGCCCGCCAGGCTCAATATCGCCAGGGTATGAACCGCCGGCGCATAGAGCCGTGACGCACGGTCGGCGACGCGCACATAGACTGACTTTACCTGGTGCGCCGATTCCATCAGGCGCGCGATGTCGGCGATGGCGGTATCGTCGCCGGCACGCGTCACGCGGACTACCAGCGGCGCCCCGATATTGACCGTTCCGGCCAAAACGTCGCCGTCGGGACCGACCGGATCCGGCGCGCTTTCGCCCGTCACCAGCGATCGATCGATCATGCTCGTCCCGGTTTCGACCACGCCGTCGGCGGGAATGCGCTCGCCCGCCGCGACCAGGATGCGCATGCCCGCGGATAGATCGGCGATCGGCCGCCGCGTCGCCGTACCGTCCGCGGCAAGCACTTGGGCATCGGCGGGAACGTGGCGCAACAATGCCGAGATGCTGTCGCGTGCCCGCGCGCGCATGACGCTGTCGAGGAAGCGCCCCGCCAGCAGAAAGAACAGCAGCATCACCGCGCCGTCGAAATAGGCGTGCACGCCGCCGGTCGCGGTTTCGTAGAGGCTCATCAGCGTGGTCAGGATCACGCCGATCGAAATCGGCACGTCCATGTTGGTGCGCGCCTTGCTCAGCGCGCTCCAGGCGCTGGCGAAGAACGGCCGGCCGGAAAAAGCCACGGTCGGAATCGCAATCAAGGCCGACAGCCAGTGGAACAAGGCGCGGGTCTGCGCGTCCGCACCCGACCAGACCGACACCGACAACAGCATGATATTCATCGCCGCGAACCCGGCGACGGCCAGCGCGAGCAACAGGCGCCGGCGCTCGACGTCGTCGCGCCCGCCATCGGCGGCGATCGAGGGGTGCGCCTGGAAGCCGAGATCTTCGACCGCACGCACCAGCGCGTCCGCATCGAGCGCCGCCGCATGCTCCACGCGCAGCCGGTGCGTCGACAGATTGAGGCGCGCGGTCGCGATGCCGGGAATGGTGCGCAATCCGTTCTCGATCTTGGCGATGCACGACGCGCAATGCACGCCGTCGACGGTCAGATCGGTCGTCGCGAGGGCCCGATCATGGCGGATCGCGACGGCTGCGTTCATATCCGGATCTCGTCGTCGAAGGCGGCGTTCTGACCGTCCGCACGGACCTCTATCCGGACCAGCCAGCGTCCTTTCGGCAGCCGCCCTTCGGCACGATACCGGCCGTTGCCCAGCGACTGCAGCGCGATCGTACGCGATGCCACCAGGCCTACCGGGTGGTTCGCGATCAAGTCGACGGCGGCACCGTCGATGGCGGTTCCGGCGCGCGACAACCGCAGCGAAACGACCCCGGCGGCATCGGCGGTAGGAACCGCCTTCCACCCTTCCCTCTCTTGCGCGCGTCCTTCCGCCAGCCATTGGTTGTAATGGGTCGTCGCGACATAGGAATTTTCGACTACCAATCCGCCGAAGGTACGGATCGCGTCGCTGGCCATCACCACGTTGACGGCGATCACCACGCCGAAAAAGCCGATCATGGTCGCCAGCATGTGCCAACCGGTGAAACGCTTGGTCATTCTGCTACTCCGGGCGTTCGAAAAAGCTGGGAACCGATGCCGCGCCGCCTTCGCGATCGAGCGCGCGCGCGGTGAAGGCGATCGAGGTGCGCTGGTCGCCATCCGCCGGGGCGGCGACGAACAATGGCACCTTGGCGACCTGGTCGGCGGGGATCGTCAGGCGGATCGTCCGGGTGGCCGTCTGGCGCGATCCCTCGTCGGTCCACACAACCCCGTTCAGGCCATTGAGCGCAAGTTCGACCGTGCGTGGACGCGCCTCCATATTGCGCACCTTGATCGCATAGCTGTTGCGGATGCTGCCGTCCGACAGGCGCACCCACATCGGGTTGCGGTTCTGCAACGCCTCGACGGTCAGGCGCGCGCGGGTGCCGAGCGTGAATAGCATCGCGCAGCCGATCGCCGACCAGACGCCGAGATAGACGATGGTCCGCGGGCGCAGCAGCCGGCGGAGCGGTGCCATCGCCGGCTCGCCGCTGCTTTCGAGCCTGGCGTCGAGGTCGGTGGTATAGCCGATCAGCTTCGCCGGCCGGCCGATGCGCGCCATCATCTGGTCGCACGCGTCGATGCACAGCCCGCAGGTGATGCAGCCGATCTGCGGCCCCTCACGAATGTCGATGCCGGTCGGGCACACCGCGACGCAGGCATTGCAATCGATACAATCGCCGACCCGCGCGGCACCGCTGGCAAGCTCTGCGAGCACGACATTATCGCCGCCACTATCGGCCACGCGCTTCAGCCCGTGGCTGCGCGGCTCGCCCCGCCATTTCTTGTAGGTCACCGCGAGCGTGCGCTCGTCCATCATCGCTCCCTGGATGCGCGGCCAGGGGCACATGTAGATGCACACCTGTTCGCGCATCAGACCGCCGAGGGTGAAGGTGGTGAAAGTCAGCACGCCGATCGTGGCGTAGGCGACGAACGGCGCCGTACCATTGACCAGGTCGCGCGCCAGCGCCGGAGCGTCGGTGAAATAGAATACCCAGGCGCCACCCGTCGCCATCGCGATCACCAGCCAGATCGCGAATTTACTGGCCCGCCTGGCCAGCTTGCCCGGTCCCCAGGGCGCACGGTCGAGCCTGATCTGGGCATTGCGGTCGCCTTCGATCAGGCGCTCGACATGGACGAACAGATCGGTCCAGACGGTCTGCGGACAGGCGTAACCGCACCAGGCCCGCCCCACCGCCGAGGTCACCAGGAACAACCCGATCGCCGCCATGATCAGCAGCCCGGCCACATAATAGAATTCGTGCGGCCATATCTCGATCGCGAACATGTAGAAGCGGCGGTGCGCCAGGTCGACCAGCACGGCCTGGTTCGGGGCATAGGGCCCGCGATCCCAGCGCAACCATGGCGTGACGTAATAGATCGTCAGCGTGATCGCCATGACGGCCCATTTCAGCCGCCGGAACGGCCCGTCGATCTTTTTGGGGAAGACCTTGCGGCGGGCGGCGAAGAAATTCTCCTCGCCCTGGATCAGATCGCGCGGGTCGGCCATCTCACTTCGCCGCGGTGACCGGCGCCGCAGTCGCCGCGGGGGCCGGCGGCAACGCTTCGCCGCCGCCAAGCGAATGGACGTAAAGCGCGAGCATCTTGATCGTCACCGGATCGAGCTTGGTCTTCCACGCGGGCATGATGCCGTAGCGCGCGTTGGTCACCGTTTCGGTCAGCGTCGCGCGATCGCCGCCATAGAGCCAGATCTTGTCGGTCAGGCGCGGCGCCCCGACCGTGCGATTGCCCTCCCCATTGGCGCCGTGGCACACCGCGCAATTGGCGGCGAAGATCGCACTGCCGCGCCGCGCCGACGGGCTCGCCGCTTCCTGGCGGGAAATGAATCGGACGTACGACACCACGTCCTGAATCTCTTCCGGCTTCAAAATCTCGTCGCGGCCGAAGGCGGGCATCTGCGACATCCGGGTATCGTCGTCACCGGGGAAGCGTACGCCGTCCAGCAGGGTCTGCTGGATCGTCTTGATGTCGCCGCCCCACAGCCAGTCGTCGTCGTTGAGATTGGGATAGCCCTTGCTCCCCGCTGCACCCGATCCGTGACACGCCGAGCAATTGATGCGGAACGCGGCGCGTCCGCCCTCGATCGCCGCGTGCGCCAGCGCCGGGTTCTTCTCGATGTCCTCGATCGGCATACGATCGAGCGCGGCCAGCGTCCCCGCCTTCGCCTTGCGGTCGGCGGCAAGTTCGGCGTCGAGCTGCCCCTTGCTGCTCCAGCCCAGGACGCCGGGCGTCGCATGCGTCAGCAACGGCCAGGCGGGATAGGCGATGCAATAGCCGATCGCGAAGACGATGGTCGCGTAGAAGATGTACAGCCACCAGCGCGGCATCGGGGTGTCGAGTTCCTCGATCCCGTCCCATTCGTGGCCGACGGTGCTGGTGCCGGTCGCGTGGTCGATGCGCTTGTTCTCAGCCATCGGCCTGATCCTCTTCGAAAATGCTGGTGGCGGCACGGCGCGTGGCCGCGGTGGAATTGGGGCGGAAGGCCCAGCCGACAAAGGCGACGAAACCGACGCCCATGAGGACCAGACCCCAAGAGTCGGCGAATTGCCGGAGCGCTTCGTAGCTCATTTGGCGGTCTCCCGTGCCGCCGCCTTCTTGAAGTCGACCTGGGTGCCGAGCATCTGAAGATAGGCGATCAGCGCGTCCATCTCCGTCAGCCGCCCGGGATTGCCGTCATAGTCGCGCGACTGCGCGCCGGGGTAGCGCTTGGCGAGCTCGGCCTTGTCGCCATCGCTGAAGTCGCCCTGGGTCAGCACGTCGGCGACGGCCTTCTTGATGTCATCGTCGGTGTACGGAACGCCAACCTCGCGAAGCGCGGTCAGGTCGCGATCGATATGCGGCAGGTCGAGATTACGGTCGGCGAGGAACGCGTAGGACGGCATGATCGATTCCGGCACGACCGAGCGTGGGTCGGTCAGGTGCTGGCGATGCCATTCGTCCGAATAGCGCCCGCCGACGCGGGCCAGATCCGGACCGGTACGTTCCGATCCCCACAGGAACGGGTGATCGTACATGCTTTCCGATGCCAGGCTGTAATGGCCATAGCGCTCGACCTCGTCGCGGAACGGCCGGATCATCTGGCTGTGGCACAGCGAGCAGCCTTCACGGATGTAGATGTTGCGGCCGGCAAGCTCGAGCGGCGTATAGGGCCGCACGCCGTCGACTTTCGGCACCGTTTCCTTGATCCAGAACAGCGGCGCGATCTCGACGATACCACCGATCGCCACGACGACGAGCGCGAGCACCATCAGCAACAGGACGTTGCGTTCGATGGTCTTGTGCTTTTGCAGGAATGAAATGGCCATTGCAGCTTACTCGGCGGCAAGAGGAAGAGGAGCAGCGGGCACGATCGGGCGGTCTTTCGCGGGATCGAAGGCGGCGCCGGTCAGCGGCGCCTCGGCACGCAGCTTGCCCGCGATCGTCATCCAGACGTTCCAGACCATGAAGATCGCGCCGGCGAAGTAGAGCAGGCCACCCAGCGTACGGATCACGTAATAGGGGTGGAGCGCCGCCACGACCTCGGCGAACGAATAGACCAGGTACCCGTCCTCGCCATATTCGCGCCACATCAGGCCCTGGGTGATCCCCGCCACCCACATCGACGAGGCGTAGAGGACGATTCCCAGCGTCGCGCACCAGAAGTGCCAGTTGACCATCCGCAGCGAATAGAGCCGTTCGCGGCCCCACAGGCGCGGCGTCATGTAATAGATCGCGCCGAAGGTAATCATGCCGTTCCAGCCGAGCGCGCCCGAATGGACGTGACCGATGGTCCAGTTGGTATAGTGCGACAGCGAATTGACGCTTTTCACCGACATCATCGGGCCTTCGAAGGTCGACATGCCGTAGAAAGCGAGCGCGAAGACCATCATGCGGATGATCGGGTCGGTGCGGATCTTGTCCCACGCGCCGTTGAGCGTCATCAGGCCGTTGATCATGCCGCCCCAGCTCGGCATCCACAGCATCACCGAGAACACCATGCCCAGCGTCTGCGCCCAATCGGGCAACGCAGTGTAGTGGAGGTGGTGCGGACCCGCCCAGATGTAGAGGAAGATCAGCGACCAGAAGTGCACGATCGACAGCCGGTAGCTGTAGATCGGACGCTCGGCCTGTTTCGGCACGAAATAGTACATCATGCCGAGGAAGCCGGCGGTCAGGAAGAAACCGACCGCGTTGTGGCCGTACCACCATTGCGTGAGGGCGTCCTGGACGCCCGCGAAAGCCGAATAGGATTTCGACCCGAGCCACGATGCCGGTACCGAGACGTTGTTGACCACGTGCAACATCGCCACGGTGACGATGAACCCAAGATAGAACCAGTTGGCGACGTAGATGTGCGGCTCGGACCGCTTCACGATCGTGCCGACGAACACCACGAGGTAGCTGACCCAGACGATCGTCAGCCAGATGTCGACATACCATTCGGGCTCGGCATATTCCTTGCCCTCGGTGATCCCCATCATGTAGCCGGTCGCGGCCAGCACGATAAAGAGCTGGTATCCCCAGAACACGAAACGGGCGAGCGCGGGGGCGAACAGCCGGGCGCGGCACGTCCGCTGCACGACGTAGAAGCTGGTCGCGATCAGCGCGTTACCGCCGAAAGCGAAGATCACTGCGGAGGTATGCAGCGGCCGCAACCGTCCGAACGAGGTATATTCCAGCCCGAGGTTGAAGATCGGCCAGGACAGCTGCGACGCGATCAGAATCCCTACCAGGAACCCGGCCACGCCCCAGAACACCGTCGCGATCACGCCCCAGCGGATGACGTCGTCATAATAGCGATCCTGCCGCTCCGGCTTGGGATCGCGGCCGATCTGGTTGAGCGTGTAGAATGCCGCGATCGTCGCAGCGCCGGCACAGATCATCATGTGCACGGCAAAGCCCGTATCAGCGGCGAACCCAGCGGCGCACAACGCCACGAACATCAGGAGGAGCCATCCCCCCGCCCTGGTAACGACGTCGTCCAATTCGAGCCCCCGTCTCTGCTGTCGCTTCGTCCATTTCGGACGCTGCCGGATAATCGGCCGGGGCGCGGACCCTCTATGCGTAGTTTCCCCAATGCCCCGGAGACCTGGACGCGCCGTTAGGTCAGCAGGGCGGCGATTTTGTTGATCGCGGTCAAATTCGCGATCGTCCGCAGCGCGCTATGACCGCGGTCGACGAGGCGGACAGAGGGGGCCTTCAGGGAACCGCCTCGTCACATTATTTCATACGAGGCACGGCCGATCATGCACTCCGACGATAGGGTGGCCACCACCTTCTGGCGCCGATCACATTATCTCGACCGGATGACGCTGAGCGAGCTCGTCCGCGCCTATTTCAGCCATTATACGATCATGACCTATCTCACGCTGACTGCGGCGTCGGTGACCTTATGGATCTATCGTCCGGCATCCGCTGTCCAGACGATCGCCGCCGCCGCGCTGATCGTGCTGGCCTATCCCCTGATCTGGTACGTGCTGCATCGCTGGGTCCTGCACAGCAACTGGATGTTCAAGGTGCCGTTCCTGGCGCCCGCCTGGAAACGGATTCACTACGACCATCATCAAGACCCCAACCATCTCGAAGTGTTGTTCGGCGCGTTGTACACCACCTTGCCGACGCTGTTGCTGGTCGCGGCGCTACCCGGATGGCTGATCGGCGGGATCGGCGGGGCGGCGGCAGCCTTCGCCACCGGGCTGCTCGTCACGTGCTTCTACGAGTTCGCTCACTGCATCCAGCATCTCGGCTACAAACCGCGCAACCCTGCGCTCGCCGCGATGAAAGCCCGCCACATGGAGCATCATTTCCACGACGAGAACGGGAATTTCGGCATCACGAACTTCGTCTGGGATCGCCTGTTGGGCACCTATTACGAACGATCCGGCCGACCGGCGAAGAGCGCGACCGTTTTCAACCTCGGCTATACCGAGGAGATCGCTCGCCGCTATCCGTGGGTCGCCCGTCGATCGGGCGGCGTGGCGTCCGGTCATCCGCGACGCCGTGGCATCGCCGATGGCTGATTTGCCGGGAAGCCGGAATGGGGGGCTATCCGCTACGCGGCCGGCGACGGCTATCGCCGGTCCGGCATCTTGTCAGGTACGCGGAGGACGATACTCTCCACGTCACGAAGCAGCGTCTCGTATCGCCTGGCTTCCGCTTCCTCGCCCCGGCGCATCGCGTCGACCATCAGGTCGAGCACATGCTGATGGGCGCGGCGGCCATGCATGGCAACGACCTTCCTTGCTTCGCCTCCGCACACTTCCGCCTCCCGATATGTTCATAATGAACTTGAATTGACGCTTGATCCGCCGGATCACCGGTGTCGATCCGTATTGTTCCCGATTTCCCCTCGGTCGTGTCCGGAGACCAGGGGCCCGGATCCGTAACTCCCCGAATATCGGCCCGCGATCGACCGGCCTAGCATCGACGCCGATTTCCACGCGGAGACGGCGATGAAGAATATCCTGGTGCTCATCCACGACGATACCGGCCAGGAAGCCCGGCTGCAGATCGCGCTCGACATTACGCGGATGCTGAACGGCCATCTGATGTGCGTTGACGTGGCGATCCCGCCGGCGGCGATGACCGACGATACGTTGGGCGGCACGGTAGGCGTGATGTTGCTGGCGGAGGAAGTCGACCGAGAGGCCGCCAATCGCGCCCGGATCGAGCGCCGGCTGGAGCACGAGGACGTGTCCTGGGGATGGACCGAAAGGACCGGCCGGATCGCCCCCAGCCTAAAGGAGGCAAGCCGGTTTGCCGACCTGATCGTCGTCAATCGCCAGCTTCATGATTTCCCGGTGCCCGACATGCGCGCCGTCGCCGGAGAGGTCATCGCGCGATCGGGCAAACCGGTCCTCGCGGTGCCCGAGGACGCACGCCGGCTCGACACCGAATGCGCGATGGTCGCCTGGAACGGATCGGCCTCGTCGATGGCGGCGTTGCGCCAGGCGATCCCGCTGCTGGCGCGCACCGGACGGGTCGTGCTGACTCAGGTCGACGGCAGCTCCGGCGACGGTTCGGCCGAAGCCGCCGCCAGCTATCTGTCGCGTCACGACATCCATGTCAGGATCGAGCGCGTGCCGCCCTCCGCGGCCGGGATCGGCGTTACATTGGTCGAGCAGGCCGAGCGGCACCACGCCGGCTATCTGGTCGCCGGCGGCTTCGGGCATCTGCGGCTGGCGGAGACGTTGTTCGGCGGCGTGACGCGCGATTTGCTGACGATCGCGCCCTGTCCGATTTTCATGGCTCATTGAGAAAGAGAAACCAGCATGCGCGTGGATCCGAACGACATTCGCCACCTCGTCGTGCTGGCGCATCCGGCACCCGAGAGCTTCAACAAGTCGATCGCTACGGCATATTGCGACGCCGTGAGCGATTGCGGGCAGACCGCCATCCTGCGTGACCTCTATGCGGTCGATTTCGACCCGCGCCTGCGGTCGAACGAGCGTCCGGGTATTGCCGGCTTCGAAACCTCGTCTGCCATCGAGGACGAACTGTCGCTGGTCCGCGATTGTTCGGTGATCGTCATGGTCTACCCGTTGTGGTTCGGAATGCCGCCGGCGATGATCAAGGGCTATATCGATCGCGTGATGGGCGCCGGTTTCGAAGCGCGCGACATCGAGCGGGGCAAGACCAGCCCGCTGCTCGAGGGAAAGCATTTCCTGATCCTGAGTTCGTCGGCGTCGACCCGGCCATGGCTCGAGGAACGCGGGCAATGGGTCGCGCTGCACCAGGCGTTCGAAACCTATCTGTCGACGATCTTCGGCTTCGCCTCGACCGACCATCTCCATTTCGATGCGATCGTCCCGGGCTGCGACGCCGATTATGTGGGGGAAAATCTCTACGATGCCCGGCTCAAGGCGCGGGAAATCTGCGCGACCGTGCTGAGCGAGCGGCATGCCGCGCAGATGCGCGCACTGTGTGGACCTGCCGTGTCCTGATCACGCGGCGCGCACCTCTTCGTAACTTTCCGGATTCTCCGTCGCTCGCGGTCGTTCCATGACGAGCCGAAGGAGGTTCGGATGCGCAGGATTCTTGCCGCTATCGACTTGGATCAGCCGGACAATCCAGCCTTCGCCCGTGCCTGCGCGATTGCCGCAGAAAATTGCGCCGATCTCGCGATATTGCAATTGCAGGGGGCGAAAGAGCGCGCACCGGGAACCGACCGGCGCACCGGATTGATGGCGATGATCGCAGCGGCGCGGGATCGCCATCCGTGCATCGGAACCATCACGGCGAGTACCGTCCGCTGCAACGCCCATGCGCTCGCCACCGCTGCCGAGGCGGCGAACGCCGACCTGCTCGTCATGCGAAACACCATCAGCATGACGGTGCCGCACGACGCGCCGTTCGTCCTGATCGACCATGTCCTCCATCGCGCGAGTCTGCCTGTCCTGGCCGTCCAGAATGCCGCCGAGGCGCCCTATCGGCGGCTGGTCGCGCTTGTCGACCGCGGCGCGGCCGCGCGGCAGACACTCGACCTGGCCCTGCGCGTGAAATCGGCGCGGGAGATCTACGTCGTTCATGCCTGTGGCGGTCGCGAGGCGCCGGACGATGGCGCCGCTGCGCTCGAGCAACTCGTCGCCACCACCAGCATCGGCCGACCAGACGTGTCGGTCGCCATCCGCCCAATCGTCAGCAGCGACGATATCTCCACGGCGGTGGTGCGAACATGGCAGGAATATCAGCCCGATCTCGTCGTCGCGGTGCCCCGGAGGCGCCGTGGAATCCGCCGGCTGTTCGGCTCCAGCCACGTCCGGGAATTGCTGGAGGACACGCCCTTCGACTTGCTCGCCCAGGAAGCCGGGTCGTTCGCGGCGGCATGAGTGGCGATGTAAATGCCGCGTCGATGGGGTTCAGTTGCGCAGCTTCCGCAAACACGCCAACCAAGCGACCGCTGCTCCATCGCTGATCTCGAAGACCAGTGGCAGGCGGATCACTTCCGGCGACGAATTGGAGCGGCGCCATGGACTCGGCGGCGGCGCTCTCGATTTGCGGCTCATCCAGTGCCGCCAGCACCTGTCTGCTTCGTCCGGCCGCCCCCCTCAGACGCGGGATTGAAATAATACCCCCGGGCTGTTTTGATCGCCCGCAGCCAGTGGGGTGGAAAAGCGATGAAGGCGAATGTCGTTGTCGTGGAGGATGACCCTCTCGTTGCGAGCCATGTTGCCCATGGCATTTCAGCGCATTCCGATCTGACGCTGATGGCCACAGCGCGCGATCTTGCCGAAGCCCGCGCCCTGCTTGATCGCGACGTCGACCCCTACATTCTCGATCTTGGCCTGCCTGACGGTAGCGGCATCACACTGATCGAGGAAATTCGCGCACAACCGACGCGCGAACCGCGAATACTCGTCCTGTCCGTTTTGGGAGATCAGGATACCGTGCTGGCAGCCGTTCTGGCTGGGGCCGACGGTTATCTGCTCAAGAATCTCGACAGTCTCGACATCGGCGAACAGGCTGCTGATGCCCTTCATGGGAGCGCCGACAGTCGGACTTCGACCCGCTGATCGTCAACATGATGATCGAGGGGTCGGCGCATGGTCTATTCGGCGACCGGGAATTCCGCCAGCCCCCCGGCATTTTCACTTTCACGACACCAGCAAGTCGTCCACCCACGTGTCATCGAGCAGCTTCACCTATTCGCTGATCATTCCGCGTCCGCTCGCACCCGAGAGCTTCACGTCGCTCGACGATCTTCATGGTCTGGTGATCGGCCGCCCTTGCGCCGGGCTACTGCACGACCACGCGGAACGCGTGTGGCAAGCCCTCCCCTCGCTCGGGCAATCCAGCGCTGCACCTTTAGGCCGTTCGTTCATCGATCTTCTGGCGGTTGCCGTGAGCGAGGCACGCGCCGAAGCGCCCCCGCCGAGCGCTGCCGCGTCGCGGCTCCGCCAGCGCGCGGTCGCGCATATCGAGACTTGCCTCAATGCCCGCCTCACGCCTGACTATCCATGTGCCGGGGTGAACGCCTCGCGAAAGGCGCTGTTTGCCGCGGTTCGGGAGGATGGCGGCGTCGATAGATATATCCGCTCCACCCGCCTCGAACGAGCATAAACGGCGCTCGCCGACGTCGCGCGTCGCGAACCGATCGGCATGATCGCGGGCCGCCTTGGCTTTTACGACTCGTCGCACATGAGCCGGCTATTTCGCGACCGCAACGGTATGACTCCGCGTGACTATCGGGATTCGATCGCAAGCGAACGGAACGATGCATGCACACCTGCCGACTGATCGCCCCGCTCTGCTCTGCTGGCATGTCCTTTGAACGCTGACGCGATCGTTGCCCCTTGGGCTTTCGCCTGGCCCAACCCTAATCCAGCATTCTGGCCCAATCGGCTCGCCCCGCTTCTTGCGACATCGTGCGATCGATCGACCATTGCGGCCAGCGCCAACGCGCGCCCCGCCGGCATTTCAACGAATTGATTGGGAGAGGAGAGGTCAGATGGCGTTGAGCGAGGTGCCGGATCCGACGCTGCTTCGCCGATCGATGGCGGTCTATCTGGCGGTGGCGTTCGGCGTGGCCTGGACGTTGTGGTTTGCCGCCTGGCTGATCAGCCGTCACCAACTCGATTTGCCAATCGTTCCGGTTCTGATGATTGGCTCGTTCGGCCCGTTTGCCGGCGCGCTGGTGACGACCCTGATGGATGGCGGGCCGCGCGGTGCATTGCACTTCTTCGGTCGGGCGCTCGAGCTCCGCATGGGCTGGGGCGTGTTTCTCGTCTCGTTCTTCCTGCTGCCGCTCCTGGCCGTCGCCGTGGAGTTCGTTCACGCCGGGCTCGGGCACGGGGTCCCGCACGTCCTGCTCAACTTACACACGCTTCCGCTCGACTATTTGTTCCTGTTCGTGCTCGGCGGGACGCTGGCAGAAGAATACGGCTGGTCGCTGCTGTCCGACCAACTGGACGGCTTCCTGCCGCTCAAGTCCTCGACCTTCGTGCTGGGCATCATCTGGGCGCTGTGGCACGTACCTTTATTCTTCATCGTCACGCCCGGCATGATCCAGGGCTACACGCCGTTCTACATATTCCTGGTCGTAACCGTAGCCATGCGCTTCCTGTTCGCCTGGGCCTATCATCGCGGCAATCGCAACGTGCTGTCGAACATGCTGTTCCACACGGCGTCAAACCTGGCGTACAGCATCGTCGCCCTGGCACCCTCTGCTGAAGACATGTCGACCGGGCGGCTCTGGATCTTCGGAATCCTGAATATCGTCGCCGCCGTTACATTGTGGATCGTGGCGCCGCCGCTTTCCAATCGCCCGTCGCGGGCGCTTAGTCCCGGCGATTGATAGTGCGGCGTTCATGAGCAATTGGAAGGTGGCACCTTGGGCCCGGCCGAATGCTTGCCCCGCGCAACACCTGTAACGCGCCAGCAAATCATCCCGGCGACAACACCTGTCGGGAAAGTGGCGGAGAGGGTGGGATTCGAACCCACGGTACGGTTACCCGCACAACGGTTTTCGAGACCGTCCCAATCGACCTCTCTGGCACCTCTCCGCACTGGGGGTTCCACGCCGCTGAGCACCGCCTGGGCGGCACCGGCGCGGGCCGAAGGCGGCGCCTCTAACGCAGGAGTTCCCCGCGCGCAAGCGGTCCGCTTGTGCAGCGCCGAAGAAACTCTACATTATGAGCATGACTCGTTCCGAACCCCATGATGTGCTCGCGCAGGGCGGCGTACCGATGCCGCCCGTCGCGACCGCGCGTTTCACGATCGGCGACGTCGTTCGCCATCGGATGTTCGACTTTCGTGGTGTGATCTTCGACATCGACCCGGTCTTCGCCAATACAGACGAATGGTACGAATCGATCCCCGAGGCGATGCGCCCGTCCAAGGATCAGCCTTTCTATCACTTGCTCGCGGAGAACGGCGAGTCGAGCTACGTCGCCTATGTCAGCCAGCAGAACCTGTTGCACGACGACAGCGAGGAGCCGGTCGATCATCCCGCGATCGACGGCCTGTTCACCGGCTTCGCCGACGGTCGCTACAATTTGCGCCGTGAGCATCGGCACTGATCGCCACGGCACTGCGACGGACGAGAAAAGGGGGCCTTTCGGCCCCCTTCCGTTTTGTCGATCGTGACGCCAGTGCTCAGAAGTTGAACGCCACGCGTCCGTAGAGGAAGCGCCCGTTGAAGCCGAACGGCGACAGGGACGAATAGGGCAGGAAGTAGCTGTTCGGCGAGAACGCCCCGCCAAGCGGCAACCGGTCCGGATAGACGTCGAACACGTTGTCCGCACCCAGCGCCAGCGTGATCTGCTTGACCGGATGGAAACGCAACTCGACGTCGGTGACCCATTTCGGCGTCATCTTGAAATCGCCGGCCACGGTCCCGAGCGGCGCCGCCAACGAGCCCCCCGCGGCGCTCCACACAGTGCCGTAGCGATTGGTCCGAAGCGTAGCACCGACCGGCCCGAGATCCCAGTCGACCGACAGGTTGAGCTTCGTCCGCGGCTGGCCGTCGGTCAGGCGGAAAGACTCCTGGCGACCGAACAGCACCAGGCCCGGCAGCGACGGCAGCGCAGCCCGCTTGATGATCTTGGTCTCGTTATAGTTGTATCCGGCCGTGAACACGAACTTGCCGGCGCCGAAATCGGGCACGCGATAGCTCGCCACGATGTCGAGGCCCTGCGTCCGCGTATCGACGCCGTTGACGAAGAACCGCGCTGAAGTGACGTTCGTGATCCCCGCCGTCGTCAGCAGGTTCACGACGGCCGCCCCAGTCAGGTTCTCGGTCAGCACGACGCGATCCTTGATGCGGATATTGTAATAGTCCGCCGTCAGGCTGAACCCGCTGAACGGGTTGAGCGCGATGCCCCCAGCCAGGTTGAGCGCCTTTTCGGGCTTGAGCTGCTTGCCACCCAAGGCGGTGGCCACAGGACTGGTCGCCGGGAACGTGCCGACCTCGATCAGCTGCGAAACGCCGTTCACCACGGTGTTGTTGGTCGACGTCGTGGCAAAATATTGCTGGGCGAGGCTGGGCGCACGGAACCCGGTCGACACCGATCCGCGGATCGCGATTCCCTTGATCGGCTCGAACCGCGCCGCGACCTTGCCGTTCACGGTATCGCCGAAGTCGCTATAATGTTCGTAGCGTCCGGCTGCTTGCAGCGTGAACATCTTGGAGATGTCGGCGTCGAGTTCGGCATAGCCGGCGAAGCTGTCGCGCGAGACGTCGACCGCGTTGTTCGGACGGAAGCCCGGGAACACCTGGGCGCCGCCGGCAGCGCCGTTCGCCGAATAGGGTCCGTTAATGTAGCTGTCGACCTCGCCCGCGCGGATCTTGAAGTTCTCGTTGCGATATTCACCGCCGAACGCGATGCCCAGGCTCGACAGCCAGCTGACATCGAACTTGCGGCTGACGTCGAGATTGGCGGTCGTCTGGCCAAAAGCGATGCCGCCGGCGTCGAACCGCCGTGGCGACAATACGCCGCCCAGCGACGTGTTGAAGCTGTTGATCGTCTGATAATCGAGCTGGTTCGACCCGTAGACCACCGACAGATCGGTGTTCCACTCACCCAGGTCACCCTTGATCCCGACCGCACCCGATACGTCCTCGATCTGGCTCTGGATCTTCGGCAGGAAGCCGTCGGGATAATAGGGCACGAACACGGTGGTCGACGCCGCATAGTCGCGGTTCCGCGGATCGTCCGATCGACGATAGAAGCCCGCCCCGATGCCGTCGCGGATGCCGTAGCTGCCGAACGCATAGAGTTGGAAGTTCGGGCCAACATCGATGCCGGCATTGACGAACAGATTATAGTCGGTCGCTTTGCCGTCGCCATAGCCATGGGTGAAGCGATCGATCGTCAACTCGCGCGGGTCCCCGACGGTATAATATTGGCGCCGCGGATCGGGGCCCGAACGGTTGGTCGGATCGCGGTCGCGGAACTGCGCCGAGAACGTCAGATAGCCGCCATCGCCCACGGGCAATCCTACGCGCGCAGCAAGCGTCAGCGTATCGCCGTCATGGCGCGTGCGTTCCTTGCCGTTGTTCAGCTTGAGGATGTCGCCCTGCGCGTTCGAGCCGGCCACCGCCACGGTCGGCAGGCCGCCGGTCGTCGCCACGCCCGCCACGTCGTAAACGCCGTCCATCGTCGTGTCGTACTGGCCGAACGTCACCGAGCCGCTGACGCCGACCTTCTTCGACAATTGGATGTTGATGACGCCGGCGATCGCGTCGGAACCGTATTGAGAAGAGGCGCCGTCGCGCAGGACTTCGATCCGGTCGATGGCTATCGGCGGGATCTCGTTGAGATCGACCGCGCTGGACCCACGCCCGACAGAGCCGTTGAGATTGAGCAGCGCAGCGGTATGGCGGCGCTTGCCGTTGATCAGCACGAGCGTCTGGTCAGGCGCCAGACCACGCAACGTAGCGGGACGCAGCGAATCAGTGCCGTCGGTCAGCGACGGCTGCGGGAAATTGAACGAGGGAACCAGCTGGTTCAGCACCTTGTTGGTTTCGGTCTGACCCGAGTTCGCCAGTTGGTCGCCGCCGATCACGTCGATCGGCACGGGCGATTCGGCGATGGTGCGGCCAGGAATGCGTGACCCGGTCACGACGATGTCCTTGGCCGGCGCCGCGTCGGCGCTCGAATCTGCCGGCGCCTCCTGCGCGAAGGCGGGCATCGAGAGCGCCAGCGCCGAGACGGTAAGCATGGATTTGATGATGGTAGCGCGATTCATCGCTGATTCCCCATATTGTTTTCCTGGCCCGCACCGGTCCCTTCCTCCCGGCATGTCCGTTTGCGACCTTATTCCGTCGCCAAATTGTAACAACAAAGTTATGCTGCATGCGCACAATACGCATGATTGGTGTGACACATCCGCAACACGCATTTCGATAATATCCGAGGCCAGACGCAGGTTGACAGGCAACGCACCTTCGCTTAGGCGGCCCATCTTTCCCGCGCTGGATGCGTCCGGCGTGGCTTATTCAATTGGAAGTGATGAGGGCCATGTTCGCAGTCGTGCGCACGGGCGGCAAGCAGTATCGCGTCGCCGCCGGAGACAAGATCGTCGTCGAGAAGATCGACGGAGAAGCCGGTGCGTCGGTGACGCTGGGCGACGTCCTGCTTGCGGGCGAAGGCGCGGAGCTGAAGCCGACCGACGGCCTGACCGTCGCCGCCGAGATCGTCGCGCAGGCGAAGGGCGAGAAAGTCATCGTCTTCAAGAAGCGCCGCCGGCATAACTATCGCCGCCGCAACGGCCATCGCCAGAACCACACGATCCTGAAGATCGTGTCGATCGGGGCCGCCGAGAAGAAGGCGCCGAAGAAGGCCGCCGCCAAGAAGACCGACGACGCCGGCGCTGAAGCCCCGGCGGCCGAAGCGTAAGATCGAGGAAGAGTAGAGATGGCACATAAGAAAGCAGGCGGTTCGTCGCGCAACGGTCGCGATTCGGCCGGCCGTCGCCTCGGCGTGAAGAAGTTCGGCGGACAGGAAGTCGTCGCCGGTAACATCATCGTGCGTCAGCGCGGGACCAAGGTCTATCCGGGCCGCAACGTGGGTATGGGCAAGGACCACACCCTCTTCGCGCTCGTCGACGGCCGCGTGGCGTTCCACGACGGCAAGCTCGGCCGAAAGTTCTGCTCGGTCGACATTATGGCGCAAGCCGCAGAATAACGGGCAACCGGTCGGGTTGCCCACCAGGGCGACCCGGGTCTCGGGCTAACCAGAGACCGAACAAGGGAGACGGGTCGCCCCGGCTCCCTTTTTTCTTGCTCCCTCCACACCGGCTTACGCGGACACGTCATATCGGCGTGCAAGCGACCGGCACGATACGGAGAGTGAGATGTTCGCGCGGACCAAGAGACTGACGTTGCGCCCCGGCTGGCCCGAAGACGCCGCCGCCATCGCCAGAGCGATCGGCCATGAGGAAGTCGTGACCAAGCTGTCGCGCGTTCCCTGGCCCTATACCGAAGCCAACGCCGCCGAATGGCTGGCGACGCCGCGGGCAAAGGACAACGTGTCGTTGTCGATCCTGGCCCATGAGGAAGCGACGCCGCGACTGATCGGCGGGATCGGCATCCACCCGGCGGAGGATCTGGACGGATACGAGATCGGCTATTGGCTCACCCCTGACGCCTGGGGCCGGGGCTATGCGACCGAGGCTGGTCGCGCCATGCTCGGCATGGCGCGCTACGCGATGGGGTTGAGGAGCCTGCGTGCGCGTTATTACGTCGGCAACGAAGCATCCGGCAACGTGCTGAGAAAGCTTGGTTTTCGACCGACCGGACGGACCAGCACCTTCAGCCTGGCACGCGGCCATGCGGTCGAAAGCATCACGCTCGTGCTCGATTTCGATGCGGACGAGCCGATTTGCCGAATGCCGATCGCGGCCTGATCCTCCTCCGCCGCCCGGGTCCCGCGCCGGGCGGCGGATTGATTTCGCCGGACAAAGCGCCGACAGTTCGTTCATGTCCGTCACTCCCCTGCCCGTCCGCAAACGCCTGAGCCCGGAGGAATCGCGTGAAGCGGCGCTCGACGCGGCGCGCGACCTCCTGGTGGAATTGGGGCCGCAGGCCGTGACGCTGAAAGCGGTCGCGTCGCGGGTCGGGCGAACCCATGCCAACCTGCTCCATCATTTCGGTTCGGCCGCCGGCCTGCAAAAAGCGCTGATCGAGCGGATGGCCGAATTCATCTCCACGACCATCCGGGAAACCGTCATTCGCCAGCGCGAAGGCGACCAGAATCCGCGCGAGGTCGTCGATCTCGCCTTCGACGCGTTCGACACCGGGGGTGCCGGCGCACTCGCCAGCTGGATGATCCTGTCGGGCAATGAAGACGCGCTCGATCCCATCCTGCAAGCGATTCACGACCTAGTCGACGAATTGACCGAGGGGCATTCGAAGCAGGATCGCCCGATCGAGGACGAGACGCTCCAACTCGTCATCATGGCGTTGGGCGATGCGTTGTTCGGCGCCCCCCTTGCCCGCGTACTCGGGCTGCCACGCGACCGCGCTCGACAGCTGGCCTTTGAAGCGCTCCTCCAGGGCAGCCCGGCCCGGCGCTGACACGGATCAACCGATATGGAACACGCTCAATAGCGCGCGGGACGCTGGTCGCGTTCATCCGTCGCCCAAGCGTCCTACATCGTGCGCATGCCGATCAGCGCCGAAACCAACGCCCTGTTTTGCCGGATCATCGGCCATCGCCGCTCGCGACGTGTATGGCATGAAGGCGAGGGCTACCGGGCACAGTGCAAGCGCTGCGGAATCGATCTGTTCAAGCCACGCGGGGCGCAGGAATGGACGACGACTCCGTTCGAAGGCGGCTGAAGGCGCGATAGTCGGACGGCGTCATCCCGAATCGCTCGCGGAACAGCCGGCTGAGATAGGCGGCGTCGCAAAACCCCCAGCGCTCCGCGAGATCGCCGATGCGGATCTGCTGGTCCGGATCGCCTAGCGTCGCTGCTACCCGCTCCAGCCGCCGCCGCGTGATATAGGCCTGCACGCCGCCCTCCACCTCGAACAGGCGATATAAGGCGGAACGCGACATGCCGATGGCGCGACAGAGGCTGGCCACGGTCAGCGTCGCGGATCCCAGCCGCGCCTCGATCTCGGCGCGCGCATGTGCCAGGGCGGCGTCCGCGGCAGCGTCGCGCGCGACCGATCCTCCCCGCTCCTGCGCCACGGCGACGGCCAGCAGGTCGATCACCGTAGCGGCGAGCCGCGGGCCCTGATCGGCTCGCAAGAGGTGGGCATTCCGCCAGATCTGCGCCAGATGCTCGCGCAACAGGACAGCGGCGTCGGGGGCGATCGTCAGGCCGTGCAGCGTCTCCACGCCGGGCAGGAATTGTTCGGCAAACGCGCGCGGCAGGCTGAAATAGACCGATGAACTGGCTTCGGAGACATGGCGTTGGGCCTGCGCCATGTCAGACAGGACGATCGACCCGCTCTCTCCGATCAGCGACACGCCGTTCATGTCGCCGCGAGCGGCGCCGCGAAAGCGCACGCTGATACCAAGGTCGTCGAAACCGTCGGCGCGGGCCATCGCCTCGGTACGTTCGAAATACTGGCCGCTGATGGTCGAGAAGTGGACCTTCAACCAGCCGAGCATGACGAATTCGGTGGTAACATCGAACGGTTCGTACGGCCGCGTTTCGTGCAGCCGGCCGATAGGAGACGGCGATCGCCCCTGCCATGCATGGTGTCGATCACGCTCGGGCAGATGCGACGTCGAGAAGCATCCACCATAGATCGTCGGCCCGCTCAAATAGGGCGCAGTACTTGCCATCTTGTTCCCCCGCACGCCCTTTATGTGCGCCGCAACAAGAAACCGCAACTCTCTCGCATGACTACTCGTCCGATATCGGGAGCTGCGCGCCGGGGGTTAGCAGCACGCCATTCCCCCGCTAAGGCGATCCGATGCATTTCCTCGACCAAGCCAAGATATTCGTCCGTTCGGGCGCCGGCGGCCCCGGCGCGGTCAGTTTCCGGCGCGAGAAGTTCATCGAATATGGCGGCCCCGACGGCGGCGATGGCGGCAAGGGCGGCGACATCGTGTTCGAGGCGGTCGCCGGCCTCAATACACTGATCGATTTCCGCTATACCCAGCATTTCCGGGCACCCCGCGGCACGGGCGGCGCGGGATCGAACCGGACCGGTGCGGGCGGCGACGACCTGATCATCAAGGTGCCGGTCGGCACGCAAATCCTGGCCGACGACGACGAGCGCTCGCTCCTCGCCGATTTGACCAGGGTCGGCCAGCGCCTCACCTTTCTGCGCGGTGGCGACGGCGGTCGCGGCAATGCCAGCTACAAGACCTCGACCAACCGCGCGCCACGTCAGCACGGCACCGGCTGGCCGTACGAGGAAGCCTGGGTTTGGCTGCGGCTGAAGCTGCTCGCCGATGCCGGGCTGGTCGGGTTGCCCAATGCCGGCAAATCGACCTTCATCAATCAGGTGACCAACGCCCAGGCCAAGGTCGGCGAATATGCCTTTACCACCACGCGCCCGCAACTCGGCGTGGTCCGGCACAAGGGCCGCGAGTTCGTACTCGCGGACATTCCGGGGTTGATCGAAGGCGCAGCCGACGGCGCCGGGATCGGCGACCGGTTCCTCGGCCATATCGAGCGCTGCCGCGTCCTGCTGCACCTGGTCGACGCCAACGATCCCGATGTCGCAGAGAGCTATCGTATCGTGCGCGAAGAGCTCGAAGCCTATGGCGCCGGGCTGACCGACAAGCCCGTCGTGGTTGCGCTCAACAAAATCGACACGCTCGACGACGAACTGATCAAGGCGTTGTCGGAGGAACTCGAGGAAGCGAGCGGCGCAGAGGTCATCCCGATCTCTGGCGCGAGCGGCGTCGGTGTCGATTGGGCGCTCGACAAGTTGCTAGAGAAAATACCGGCGCACGACCGGCCAGTCGACGACGAGGGTGGCGAGGATGAAGTCGAATGGTCGCCGCTCTGATGTAGCGCGACCGCATCGGCCCCGCTAAGCGGAGCGCGATGAGCGAGACGCCGCCCCTTGCCCCGACCGCGTGCCCACGCCTGATCGTCAAGGTCGGATCGTCGCTGCTCGTGACGCCGGAGGGAGAAGTAAGGCGCGACTGGCTGGCCGGACTCGCCGCCGACATCGCCGCGGCGACGCGCGCGGGGCAGCAGGTCGCGATCGTCTCGTCCGGGGCGATCGCGCTCGGCGCGCGCCGGCTCAAACTGGCAAAGGGCGGGCGTGCGAGCCTGGAGGATGCGCAGGCGGCAGCCGCGACCGGGCAGATCGCGCTGAGTCAGGTCTGGGCCGAGTGCCTTGGCGCCGAGGGGCTGACCGCGGCGCAGATGCTGGTGACGCTCGACGATCTCGAAGACCGGCGTCGCTATCTCAATGCTGCCGCGACCCTGGGCCGGCTGCTCGGGCTCGGCGTGGTACCGGTGATCAACGAGAACGATTCGGTCGCGACCGAGGAAATCCGGTTCGGCGACAATGACCGGCTGGCAGCGCGGGTCGCGCAGGCAGCCGGCGCGCAGGCCGTCCTCCTGCTCTCCGACATCGACGGCCTCTACGATCGCGACCCGGCAAAGCCCGGCGCAACCCTGATCGACCGCGTCGCACGGATCGACGGCACGATCGAGGCAATGGCCGGCGGGTCCAAGTCCGGCATGGGTTCGGGCGGCATGATCTCCAAGGTCCAGGCAGCCAAGATCGCGACCCGGGCCGGGATCACGCTGGCGATTGCAACCGGACGGATCGACCACCCCTTCGCGCGCTATGTCGAGACCGGGTACGGGACTTTGTTCCCCGCCCAGCGCAACGCGCCAGCGCGCAAGGCGTGGCTCGGTGGCCGCCTGACGGTGCGCGGCACGGTGCACATCGATGCCGGCGCGGTTGCCGCGCTCAACGAGGGCAAGAGCCTGCTGCCCGCCGGCGTGATACGAATCGAGGGCGCTTTCGCGCGGGGCGACCTGATCGCGATCGCCGGTCCCGGCGGCGTGGTCGCGAGCGGGCTGGCCGAATATGACGCCGCCGATGCGCAGCGCATCGCCGGCAAGCGCAGCGACGAAGCTGCGACGATCCTCGGCTATGCGCCGCGCGCCGCGCTCGTCCATCGCAACCATATGGTGCTCGCATGACCTTGATCGCGGTCACCGGCGGTACCGGTTTCGTCGGCAGCCATGTCATCGAACGCGCGCTCGCCCAGGGGTATGAATTGCGCGCGCTCGCCCGGCGGCCGCAACCCGGGCGCGTGGGCATGACCTGGGTCGAGGGATCGCTCGGCAATCCCGACAGCATGGCGGCATTGGTGCGCGGCGCCGACGCCGTGCTGCATATCGCCGGGGTGATCAACGCGCCCGACCGCGCGGGCTTCGCGGCAGGCAACATCGAAGGTACGCGCGTGCTGATCGCCGCCGCCGAGGCGGCCGGTGTCCGGCGCTTCGTCCAGGTTTCTTCGTTGACCGCACGCGAGCCCGATCTTTCGGCTTACGGCTGGTCGAAGGCCGAGGCGGATCGACTACTGATGGCGAGCGGTCTCGACTGGACGATCGTGCGCCCGCCGGCGATCTTCGGCCCGCGTGACCAGGAAATGCTCGAACTGTTCAAACTGGCGAAGCGCCACGTCGTGCCGCTGCCGCCTGCCGGCGGTCGGATGTCGGCGATCGCGGTCGGCGAACTCGTTCGCCTGTTGCTGGCGCTCCCAACCAGCAATGCCTTGGTCCGAGAGATCGTCGAACCCGATGACGGCGCGCCCAACGGCTGGGACCACCGCGACTTCGCCCGCGCGATCGGCAAGGCGATGGGCAAGAGCGTACTGCCGCTCTCCCTTCCCCGCCCCATCCTGAACGCGATCGCCGCGCTCGACGGCCTGTTCCGCGGCAAGAACGCCAAGCTGACCCCCGACCGCGTGGCCTATTTCTGCCACCCCGACTGGGTCAGCCACGCCCACCCGCCGGCGGCGGTCTGGGCCCCGCAGCGGAGTACTCCAACAGCGCTGGCGGAAACCGCACAATGGTATCGCGAGCAGAAATTACTTTGAAAACAATGTCCGGTCGCCCGCGACTGGCCCATAAAGCATCTCTACCCGTCGATTTTGACGCTCGGGCGTGTTCGGTGGCGTCGACACTCTCAAAGCGTCGGCTCCGCGCCAACTGATAGTAGTGTCGCGCAGGGGGATGCCATGCCGACTCAAATAAGCGCGAACCGTCTCCGCTCGATTTCGGGCGATGTTGCGCGGTTCGCTCGTGTCATTGTGGCCGATGAGGTACAAGTGCGAAGCGCCGCAATTCCCCCTTTGCTCGATCGCCTGGTTGAGAATCTCCTCGTCCGAGCCATCGAGTTTCGAAGACTCGTGATCGAAGAACACAATGAAAGGCCCCGGCATACAAGGATCAGGGCGGCCGCCGCTCGCTGGGACGCACCACACAAGTCCCAGCGCGAACGAGGCAAGAAATTTGGTGGCGGCCGACATCGTCTCCTGATCGCACACCGTGCTTCGTCCGCCAACCGCGTCTCAACAGTGGCAAGACCGCCCCGTTTCGCTATACCCGCGCCGGAAAGCCGCCGCATTTGGCGGGCAACGCCTTCGCGAGAACAAGGGAAAAACCATGAGCGACCGCGCAGCAATTTTCGAAACCGTCACCGGCCTGATCCAGCCGTTCAACAAGAAGGGCGTCGCTTTATCGGACGCGACCACGTTCCAGCATGACCTGGAATGGGATTCGCTGACCGTGATGGATTTCGTCGCGGCGATCGAGGACGAGTTCGACATCATCATCACCATGAACATGCAGGCCGAGATCGAGACCGTCGGCCAGCTCGTCGACGCCGTCCAGAAGCTCAAGGCCGCCTGAACCCGGTGGATGAGGAAGATACCATGACCGACGCCATCGACACCGCAGAGGCCCTGCCCGAAAACCCGGCGCCAATCGCGGCAGAGACCGATCTGATGTCGAAGTTCGACGGGTTGATCGCCGAGCGCCAGGCCCTGCTCGACAGCGGCGTGACCGATCCGTTCGCGATCGTGATGGAGCAGGTCAAGTCGCCGACCGAGGCGGTGATCAAGGGCAAGGACACGATCCTGCTCGGCACCTACAACTATATGGGCATGACGTTCGACCCCGACGTCATCCAGGCGGGCAAGGACGCGCTCGACCAGTTCGGCTCGGGCACCAACGGCAGCCGCATGCTCAACGGTACCTTCCGCGATCACATGGAAGTCGAGCAGGCGTTGCGCGATTTCTACGGCACGACCGGCGCGATCGTCTTCTCGACCGGCTATATGGCCAATCTCGGCATGATCTCGACGCTCGCCGGCAAGGGCGAATACGTCATCCTCGATGCCGACAGCCACGCCTCGATCTACGACGGTTGCAAGCAGGGCTATGCCGAGATCGTCCGTTTTCGCCACAACGACATCGAGGATCTCGACAAGCGCCTCGGCCGCTTGCCCAAGGAACCGGGCAAGCTCGTGGTGCTCGAGGGCGTCTATTCGATGCTGGGCGACGTGGCACCGCTCAAGGAAATGGTCGCGGTCGCCAAGAAGCACAATGCGATGGTGCTCTCCGACGAAGCGCATTCGATGGGTTTCTACGGTCCGAACGGCCGCGGCGTGTACGAGGCGCAAGGCTGCGAAGGCGATGTCGACTTCATCGTCGGCACCTTTTCCAAGTCGGTCGGCACGGTCGGCGGCTTCTGCGTGTCGAACCACCCCAAGTTCGAGGCGATCCGCCTTGCCTGCCGCCCCTATATCTTCACCGCCAGCCTGCCGCCGTCGGTCGTCGCGACCGCGGCGATGTCGATCCGCAAACTGCAGCACGCGCACAACAAGCGCGCGCATCTGTGGGAAAACGCCAGGCAATTACACGGCGGCCTGACACGCATGGGGTTCAAGCTCGGTACCGACTCCCCGGACAGTGCGATCGTCGCAGTCATTTTGGACGATCAGACCCAGGCCGTGACGATGTGGCAGGCGCTGCTCGACAACGGCGTCTATGTGAACATGGCACGGCCGCCCGCGACGCCGGCCGGAACCTTCCTGCTGCGCTGTTCGCTTTGCGCCGAGCATAGCTCGGAGCAGATCGACACCGTGCTTCAGCGCTTCGAAGCGGCAGGACGATTCGCCGGCGCGTTGAACTGAGGGAACCTCCGGGGTTTCAACGATTCAGCCGATTCGCTAAAAGGCCCCGCATGAGCGGGAACTACGCCGAACCGGGGCTGGTCGACCGGGCGCGCGCAGTCTGGCGGGGTATTACCCTGGCGGTCATGGCGGTGCTCGTCACTGCCATCGTGGTGGCGCTGATCGTTATCCTGTCGGATACGACGGCGCAGCGCGACCGCGCGCTCAAGGCGCAGAGCCACAGTTATGACGTGATGATTGTGGCGCGAACGCTGTCGGGGACCATCGCGCATGCCGAGGCGTCGCTCGGACGCTATGTAATGAGCCGCGATCCGCTGGTCGGTCGCGATTATTACGATACCTGGGATTCCGCGCGGAACCAGATCGACCGCCTGGATAGCCTGACCAGCGACAACCCGCGTCAGCAACATATGATCGACCTGCTCCGCGCATCCTATCAAAAGCGCGGGCAGGAACTGGCGATCACCGCGCTCAGCACGACCTACAAGAAGGACCAGCAGGCCTATTCGCGTTTCTATGCGGCAGGAAAATCGCCGACATTGCGTGCCATCGACGATCAGCTCGACGCGATCATCGACTCCGAGCACGCCCTCCTCGACAAGCGCGTCGCCACCGCCGCCAGATCCATCGAACGATCCAACGCGGTTGCGATGGTCCTGGCGGTTTTCGGTGTGCTGATCGTGATCGCGGCGATCGTCCTCGGCTGGCTCACGATCGGGGTCATGAAAGAACGGGCGTCGGCGCGCGCCGAGGCCGAGATCGAACGCGAACGCTCGGCCGTGCTCGAAGATGCCGTGACCCAGGCGACGCTGGCGCTGCGTGCCCAGGAGGCCAAGTTGCGGCAAGTCCAGAAGATGGAGGCCGTCGGCCAGCTCACCGGCGGGATCGCGCACGATTTCAACAATATGCTCGCGGTCGTTCTGGGCGGGCTCGAGCTTGCGCGGCGCGCGCTCAAGAACGATCCCGGGGGCGTCGACCGCCATCTCGACAACGCGACCGAGGGCGCCAATCGCGCCGCGGCATTGACGCGCCGACTGCTCGCTTTCTCTCGAGAGGAAGCGCTGAATCCCGAGGCGATTACGCCCGTCGCGACAATCGACGGCATGTCGGACCTGCTCGACCGCACATTGGGCGACGCGATCACGGTCGAGGCGCGCGACGACGGATCGGGCTGGCACATCTGGGCCGACCGTCACGAGCTCGAGAACACGATCCTCAATCTGGCGGTCAACGCCCGCGATGCGATGGATGGCCGCGGGCGGCTGACGATCCGCACCAGCGCACGCACGCTCGCCGCCGGCGAGATCGGTCATTGCCTGGGCGGGGACCATGTCGCGATCGCGGTCAGCGATACCGGGTGCGGCATGGCGCCGGAGATCCTGGAGCGCGTATTCGAACCCTTTTTCACCACCAAACCCGTCGGCAAGGGCACCGGCCTCGGCCTCAGCCAGATCTTCGCGTTCGTCCGGCAGTCGGGCGGCGAGATTGCGATCGACTCGACCGAAGCAAAGGGCACCACGGTCACATTATACCTGCCCCGCCATATCGGAGCGGACGAAAGCACGACGCAGCCCGCTCCCGAATCCGCGGCGGGGCCGCCGGGGATTACCGGTCTGACCGTACTGGTGGTCGAGGACGATCCCCGCGTTCTCACCGCGACCGCCGGCGCGCTCGAAGAACTGGGCCACCATGTCGTGCCCTGTACCGATCCGCTCGAGGCGCCGCGAATGATCGACGATCTAGGCCCGTTCGATCTCATCATTTCCGATGTCCTGATGCCCGGCCAGACCGGGCCGGAAATGATCGCGAGCCTGACGGAACGCCGGCCCGGCTTCGCCGTCCTGTTCGTCACCGGTTATGCCGGCGACGGATCGGCAGCCGATTTCGGCGGCCACCCAGTTCTGCGCAAACCGTTCACCATCGCCGGACTGGAGCGCGCGATCGCCGATGCCGTGATGGCCGACAGACCGACGCCCACCGATCAACTCGCCGCCGAATAGGCCCTTTTTCCGGCTGACGCGGACCGAATGCCGCCCTATAGCCGTTCGATCATCTCCCCAGCCGATCCCGGCCGAGAAGGACCTTTTTTCCGTCAGCCATGAAGTCCATCGATCGCTACATGGCCCGGCTGATCGCGTTGCCGCTTTTCTCCACCCTGGTGATTGCGGCGATGCTGCTCGTCCTCGACCGCATGCTCCGGTTGTTCGATTTCGTCGCGACCGAGGGCGGACCGATCAGTGTGGTGTGGCAGATGCTCGCCAACCTGCTGCCCGAATATTTCGGCCTCGGTATCCCGATCGGGCTGATGCTCGGCTGTCTGCTTGCATTCCGCCGGCTCGCGACCTCGTCCGAACTCGACATCCTGCGCGCGGTGGGCATGAGCTATAGCCGGTTGCTGCGGGTGCCCTACATGTACACCGTGGTACTTGCGATCCTGAACCTCGGCATCGTGGGCTATGTTCAACCAAAGGCGCGCTACGCCTATGAGAACTTGCGCTACGAGTTGCGCACCGGTGCCCTGGGCGCATCGATCAAGGTCGGCGAGTTCACCACCTTCCCCAATAACGGGCCCACCGTACGCATCGAACAAAGCCATGATGAAGGCCGCGAGCTGACCGGCATCTTCGTCCAGCAGAACGACAAGAAGGGCGGATCGTTCGCAGTGACCGCCGAAAAGGGCAAATTCTACGCTGCGCCCAATCCCGACGAAATCATCTTCCAGCTGACCAACGGGACGCTGGTCAGGCACGAGGCCGGAGTCGCCGTGCCCCGCGTGCTACGCTTCAATCTGTGGAACATTCCGATCCGCTTGCCGGAAACGAGCCCGTTTCGTGCGCGCGGCGGGCGCAATCTCGAATTCACCTTGCCCGAACTGGCGCGGATCGGCCGCGACCGCACCGCGCCCGAGCCGTTGCGGGATACCAGCCGCGCCGCCTTCCATTTCCGCATCACCGAAGTCGTGTCGATGTTCCTGCTGCCGATGCTGGCGCTCGCGCTGGGCGTTCCGCCGAAGCGCTCGACCTCGGCGCTCGGCGTGTTTCTGTCGATCGTGATCATCGTGACCTATTTCAAGGTCAATGAATATGGCGAGTCGATCGGCGGGCTGGGCAAGATCGACCCGCTGATCGCCTTATGGGTGCCCTTCGCGATCTTCGCTGCATTGGTCCTGTGGATGTACCATACGGTCGCCTATGTGCCGGGCGGCCAGCCGATCGGCGCGCTCGAACGCGTGTTCGCCAAGATCAGCAAGACCGTGATGCGTTGGCTGCCGTTCCGCCGCAATCTGCGCCGCCGGGACGATGACGAGCCCGAGGCCCAGGCGGCATGATCTCGATGCAGTTCTTTCCGTCGCGCACGGTGACGGTCTACATGGCGCGGACGTTCATCGTGCGCACCTTCGCGGTGCTGGCGGCGTTGGTGATCGTTCTCCAATTTCTCGACGCACTCAGCGAGTCCGGCCGCATTCTCGCGCATCCTGGGAACGGCCAGGCCGAGGTCTGGCGGTATATCAGCCTGCGCGTGCCGGAGATCGTTGCGCGCTTCCTGCCCTATTCGGTCCTGCTGGGCGCGATCATCACCTATTCGACGCTCAACCAGAATTCCGAAGTCATCGCGATGAAGGCGTCGGGTCTCTCGGCTCATCAAGTGCTGGCCCCCATGATCATCGCCGCGATCGGCATCGCGGCGCTCAGCTTCGCCTTCAACGACCGGGTCGTGAGCCGCGCCACGGCGACGCTCAATCGCTGGCAGAAGCTCGAATATGCACCGATCCCGATCGACAGCGGCGATCGCGTCAACGTGTGGACGCGATCGGGCGACGATCTGATCAACGTCAAGCTGGTAAAGGGGCGCGCCGATGCCGCTACCTTGACCAATGTCACGTTTTACGACCGCGATCAGGCTGGCGAGTTGGAGGCCACGATCTCCGCGCCGCATGGCCGTCGGGAGGGCAAGGGCTGGCGCGTGTGGCCGGCGCAGAAGTTCGACGTCGCGAGCGGTGTCGTGACCAATCTCGGCTCGGTGGTGGTCGGCGACGGCGTCAGCCCCGATCAGTTCACCCTGGCGACGGTCGATGCCGACGGCCTGTCGTTCACGCAATTGTGGTCGGCGATCAGCGACCTGAAGGCGGCGGGCCGACCGACCAAGGCGCTCGAGGGCGATTTGTGGCACAAGCTGTCCGGGCCCCTGTCATCGATCCTGATGCCGCTGCTCGGTGCGGTGGCAGCGTTCGGCATAGCGCGGTCCGGACGGCTGTTCATCCGCGCGGTGATCGGCATGGCGCTGGGCTTCACCTATTTCGTGGTCGACAATTTCGCGTTGGCGATGGGCAATCTAGGCGCCTATCCCCCGATCCTCGCCGCTTGGGCACCCTTCGTCCTGTTCCTGATGATCGGCGAAGCCGTGCTGATCCGAACCGAGGAATAGGACCCTTTCTCCCCGAGCAGGAAAGGGATTTCAGCGGGGCTGGAAGGTGCTCTTCGCCAACCGTGCCGCGAGTACCGGCAGCCCCTTGTAATTGCCCTTGTGATAGGGCGAATCCGGTTCGAGCGCCGCGGTGATGCGCTTATGCGCGGTGCCGAGCGCATGGTAGGGCAATCCCGGCAGCAGGTGGTGGAGTGCGTGGTAGCGCAGCCCTACCGGCGCCCATAGCATCGGCAGCATCGCCGGCGGCGGAACGTTCACCGAATCGAGATATTGCGCGGTGACGCTCATGGGTTCGCCCTCGTTCTCCCACAGATGCGCCACCAGGGTGCGGACCTGATTGATCACCGCCACCGCCGACGCCACCACCAGGAACGTCATGAACGCCTTGAGCGGTATCATGCCGATCACGGTCAGGGTGACGAGTGCGATCGCCCAGATGCTAGCGGCCGCCTCGAGCCGATGCCACAAACGGCGTGCCTCGCCCTCCGGCGCACGGCGCTGGAACGAAGGGTTGATCTGGAGTCCGGAATAGCGCGCCACGACGGCTCGGCGCAGCGGCGGAACGACCATCGAGAGCGGGGTCAGCACCGCGTAACGGAACAGCAACGCCACGGGAGCCAACGCCGAAACCAGCAGAAACACCGGAAGCGTCCATGGCTTCATCAGCGCGAGCGGCAGATACTCAGGATCCTCGACCGTGCCGTAGCGCGTCCGGGCGTGGTGAAGATTGTGCACGCCTTCGTACATGAAGCTGGGGGTCAGCAACGGAATGCCCACGAGCAGGTTCCAGCCGAGGCGGAAACCGGGCACCGCCGAATGCTTGATATGGGTCAATTCGTGGATGAAACTCTCCGCGCGATAGAGCGCGAGAACGGCGACCACGCCAGCCGCGACCGCCCAGCCGAGCGACGGTGCCAGGATCGCCCCCAGCAGCGCGGCATAGCCAACCGCTGCCGACAGCAGCATGTCGGTCCAGTAAATGCGGGGCGTTGGCGAATTCAGGTCGCGCGTCAGGTCCGCAGCCGCCTTGAGCATTGCCTTGTCGTCTTCGATCCGTACGCGAACAGGCGCGGCATTGGCCGCGCCGGCAGAACGACGATCGAGAGTCACGGATGTATCCATGGGCTGGGCCATTGACCGAACATAGTGGCGACACGGTGGCAATCCAACGACCAACCCCGCCGTGATCAGAGTGATCGCAATTTCCCATATCAGGGTAGCTTGCCAACAACTTGCGTGCGGGAGCGGGATTGTCGAAGTCCTCGACAAGTCCTAACGCGCGGTCTGCTCCAGCGTGATGAGGTGCCGATGCCCGGCCAAGTGACCATTCGCCCGATCGACACCAAGGGCGACCTGAAGAAGTTCGTCGCCCTTCCCTATCGGCTCTACAAGGACGATCCCAATTTCGTGCCGCCGCTCAAAGGCGACGCGCTCAAGAAGCTGATCCCGGGCAAGAATGGGTGGCTGAGTCATGCCAAGCAGCAATTGTTCCTGGCCGAGCGCGACGGCAACGTCGTGGGACGCATCTCCGCCCATATCGACACGCTGGCGCTCGAAATGCCGGCGGATCAGGGCTTCGGGCCGGGCTGCGGTCAGTTCGGCTATTTCGACGCCGAGGATGGCGAGATCGCTGCGGCGCTGATCGCTGCCGCCGAGAAGTGGAACAGGGATCAGGGCATGAACCGGGTAATGGGCCCGCTCAGCGCCTCGATCTGGGAAGAACCGGGCCTGCTGATCCAGGGATTCGACCATCCGCCGACGATCATGATGGGCCACAACAAGCCCGAATATCAGGGCTGGATCGAGGCGGCCGGGTATCAACCGGTCAAGCAGGTCAAGACCTACGAACTCGACGTGACCAAGCAATTCCCGCCGATCGTCCAGCGCATCGTCCAGATGGGCGAGCGCAACGAGCGCATTCGGGTACGCGAGGTCGACAAGACCAGGTTCGACGAGGAAGCGGCCATCATCCTCTATATCCTCAACGATGCGTGGTCGGACAATTGGGGTTTCGTACCGTTCACTCAGCCCGAAATCGACGATATCGGCGTGATGCTGAAGCCGATCGTCTATAACGACCTGATCCGCATCGCCGAGCTGGATGGCAAGCCGGTCGCTTTCATGATCACGCTTCCAGATCTCAACGAGGCGATCAAACCGCTCAACGGCAACCTGCTGCCGTTCGGCTGGGCCAAGCTCTTGCTGTGGCTGCGCAAACCGAAGGTTCACACGATGCGCGTGCCACTGATGGGCGTCGTGAAGGAGTTGCAGGCATCGCGCATGGCGAGCCAGCTCGCTTTCATGATGATCGAATATATCCGTCGCGCCGCCGTCGCCGACTATGACGCCAAACGCGGCGAAATCGGCTGGGTGCTCGACGACAACCAGGGTATGAACGCGATTGCCGATGCGATCGATAGCAAGGTCAACAAGGTCTATCAGATCTACGAGAAGCGGATCTAGAAGGCCGCACGCGCCGCCCCGGACGGAACGGCGCGCGCGGCACTACGGTATGACATTTCCGACCATTTCCCGTCCAAGCAGGTCAGTCATGGACGGGGCCTGGATCCGCGCTCAGCGATCGAGAGGATCGATCCCTTCGTCCCGCATCCACTCCTTGCGAGTCTTGCAGGTTTTCTGCGGAATACGCGTGCCGGTTACCGTGTCGATGACGCAGTATTTCTTTTCCGGCGGCGTCTTTGCCGATGCCGGTGCGGTCGAAGGGGTATTTTCCGTTGCCTGACGGTCGGCGGCGGAGGCTGGTACGGCAACCACGGCCAGAAGCCCGACCGCGACGCCGGCGAAAACGAACTTGTTCATTGCCTTGTCCTCGCTGGGAGCGCGACCGCAGGAAGCGGCCACGCTCCGATCCGGTGCTCAGTTGCGTTGGGCAGTTGCAGGGTCGACGCCCTCGGCGCGCCACTGCTTGAGCGTCTTGCAGACCCGGCCGCTGACGATCGAGCCGGTCGTGGGTTGGACCGTATAGCAATAGCGCTTCTGCGCGCTCGCCATATCGCTCTGCTGATCCTTCGCCGCGGCTTCGTCTCCCTTCACCTTGCCCTCGGCGGCCAGTGATGGGCTGGCTGCCAGCATGCCCAGGGCTGCGGCTGCGGCGATCGTGTATTTGAACATACGCTTGCTCCTTCGACGGCTGGTGGGGGCTACCAGCACGTGTATTAGTGCATTAAGTATGCCAGTCACATGAATCGTTTGTATTCAATATCTTAGGCTTAAACTACGAATGTAAACGTTGGCAGCGACCACTAACACGCGGGAGTTTTCGCCAGAATACGGCAAATCGCGCGGACCGCATGACGCGAACGTCAAAAGCGATGGGCGATACCCGCGTAGACTTCCAGATCCGGAGCGTTGCGATCGAGGCCCGCCACGGCGCCGATATCGAATTGAAGGTCCTTGCGCGCCATGAACGCCAACGACGCCGAAGCGAGATCCTGCGTAGTCCTCTGCAGCGGATCCTCGTCACGGACGATCTGGTTCTCGATCGTGAAGGTCAGTCTGTCGTTCAGCGCGAGGCCGAGGCCCACTACCACGCTATAGGCAAGGTGGCGCCCGCGTCCGTCGCCATCGACCGGGGCGTCGATCTCGGGCGTCAGCTCGAGATTCACCGATTTGGACAAGTCGTAGGTCACGGGTACGGCCAGTCCCGCACCCCAATCACCTGCCCCGACCGGCGGACGGCCGATCGGCAATGTCACGAACGGCTGCACGGCGATCGACAACCCGCTCCCATCCGGGTTGCGCAGATTGGTCTTGAGGCCGATCGTCGCATCGCCGATGCGAACCGCCCGATCGACGCTGCCGCCCGAGCGCTCGCGAACGACACCGAATGGTGTCCAGCCGATCTGGACCTCGGTGTTGCCGGTGACGCCGATGCGAATGGAAGTATCGCCGATCACCACGGTGTCGGTACGATCGCTCCCTTGCTTGTCGAGCGTCCAATCCGTGATCGACGTCTCGACCGACACGCCACCCGGCGCCATGGTGCAAGCTGGTGTTCCCAGCCCCGGCCGCGCCGGGCAATAGTCGCGACCCTGATCGTCGGCATGCGCCGCCACCGGGGCCAGCAACGCGGCGACGAACAGTGCGGTCTTCATGACCCGCCGCCTACTGCCGTTCTAACGCAAGCGTACCCAGGTCGGTGCATGGTCGCTCGCTTTCTCGCGGCCGCGATAATCCTTGTCCACGCCAGCATCGATCAGGCGATCGGCGGCGATCGGGCTCAGCAGCAGATGGTCGATGCGAAACCCGGCGTCGCGCTGCCAGGCGCCGGCCTGATAGTCCCAGAAGGTCCAGACGCCGCCATTCGGATGCCGCGTTCGGAGGCTATCGGTCCAGCCTTGCGCCAGCAGCGCACGATAGCGATCGCGGCTCTCCGGCTGCATCAGCGCATCCTCGGCCATCGCGCGAACCGAGAAGGTGTCGTCGTTGTTCGGGATGACGTTATAGTCGCCCGCGAGCACCGCGGGGACCTCCTCGGCGAGCAGATCGCGCGCGCGATCGGCCAGGCGTTCCATCCACTTGAGCTTGTAGTCGAATTTCGGCCCGGGCTGGGGATTGCCATTGGGCAGGTAGATGGACGCGACGACCAGCCCGTTCACCTCGCATTCGAGGTAGCGGCTATGGGCGTCGTCCGGGTCGCCCGCGAGCCCGCGCTGGCGCTCGATCGGGTCGACACCCTTGGCGAGCACCGCAACCCCGTTGAACCCCTTCTGCCCGTGCCAGACCGCACCATAGCCCGCATCGCGAATCGCCTCGACGGGAATCCCCTCATCGGCGGACTTGAGTTCCTGGAGGCAGACGATGTCGGGCTGCTGTTCGGACAGATACTCGACCAGGCGATCGAGCCGCGCCTTGATGCCGTTGACGTTGTAGCTGACGATCTTCACGCCTCGGCTTCTACGAGCGAAAGCATCCCCTTTTCTACCCCGTTCGTACCGAACTCACCGACGAGCGCCACTCGATCGGCCCGACGCCCGCGGATTTATCGATCCGTCCCTTATACGGAGAAGGACGAGCCGCACCCGCACCCCGACGCGGCATTGGGATTCTCGACGGTGAAATGTGCGCCGCCGAGATTGTCGACGAAATCGACCGAACATCCGCGAACAAGATCGAGACTCATGTCGTCGACCACCAGGCGAACGCCATCGGTCTCGGCAATTATGTCACCCGCATCGGGTGCGTCGGCCAAGCCGAACTTGTACTGGAATCCCGAACAACCACCCCCTTCGACCGATAGGCGGAGGATCGCGGGTTTGCCCTGACGTTCGGCAATCCACGCCACGCGCTTCGCGGCGGCAGGGGTGAGTACGACATCTTCGGCTAAGCTGGCCATGGAAGCGAGATAGGCACTCCCTCGCGCCTCAGCAACATGCGAAAAAGGGCCGCCCCGGCTGTCCCGGAGCGGCCCCTCCTCTCGCGTCCCTCGAGAAATTCACTCGGCGGAGTCGGACGCCGCCTCATTGCTGACCGGAACCGTGTTGAGCTGCGGGCTCTTGATCGCCTGCAGATAGTCCGCGGTTTGCAGGAACGGCATCGGGTTGACCGCCCGGCCGTCGATACGGACTTCGTAATGTAAGTGCGGCCCCGTCGAGCGACCGGTCGAGCCCGACAGCGCGATCAGCTGGCCGCGCTTCACTTTCTGGCCGGCCGTCACCAGGATCTTGGACAAGTGGCCATAGCGCGTCTGGATGCCGCGGCCGTGATCGATCTCGACGAGATTGCCATATCCTCCGGCACGCTCGGCGCGATCCACCGTTCCGTCCGCCGTCGCATAGACGGCCGTGCCGATCCCGCAGGGGATATCGACGCCCGGATGGAAGGCCGCGGTGCCGCGGAACGGATCGCTACGGATACCGAAATTGCTGGTGAACTTCAGGTTGGCGACCGGTTGCACCGACGGAATGGAAATCAGACCGTCCTCGAGCGTATCGAGCTTCTTCCAGGTCTGGAAAAGCGCGCGGAATTGCGCATCGGCGGCCATGTCGGCTGCGGCCTCGGCGCTGTTGGCTGCCTCGTACGGGCCGCCCATCGCCGACGCCTTAGGCTGGAAGCGAGCCGGATCGATGCCCAGCGCCTTCGCCCGCGCAACCGCAGCGATGTAGCGCTTCTCGGTCGTGATTCGCGCCTTGATCGCCAGCTTCACCTGGTCACGTTCGACCTGGGTCAGCGGCGCCACGACGTCGGCGGCGGCAGCGGCAGCCTTGGGATCGATCGGTTGAAAGGAAACCGGCTGCAGTTCGCCCTTGCCGCTGATTGCGGCGGCGAGCATCGCCTGGCGTTCCTCGACACGCTTGGCACGCGCATCGGCGACATATCTGATCTGCTGGATCTTCGCCTGCATGCCGGCGACTTGCGCCTCCATCTTGGCGACCTTCGCTTCGGGCGTCAGCGGCGTGCCGGTCAGGCCCGACAGCGCAACGGCGTTCACGCCCGCCTGGGCAACGCCATAAGCCGAAAAACCGAGCGTTACGGCACCGGCCACTGCCAGCGCCGCCTGGGTCCGCCCGGCAATCGAAAAGCGACGGAGGTCCCGGCCATCATGAAAAATGAAATCACGCGTCTTGAAGAACTGGCGGAGGCGGGAGAAGCCGTCCTGCAAATTCGATAAATTGATCATGCGTCCCCGGCGACCCTGGTGACGATCCCCGCTTTTGCGGCGACCCTGCGAATTAGTTGAACCGGACCCAGCCCCTCCGCGCCCGGCGAATTACGTGGGGGACAAGTGCCAGCATGTCGTTTTCATGCAAGAGGCCCGTAATAATCGCGGGGCAGACCGGCAGCTTCGCGCGCCGAGTCGTTGAATGGCGGCTTAAGCACACCGCGAAAATAACGCCGTACGAGATCGCGCCAATATGATTCGGGCACGATTCCAGATGATTCGCACGCGTTCCTGAACCACGCCGCGCCATGCGCGACATGGCGAATCTCGTCGGTGAGAATACGCGCGAGAATTCGAGCGGTTCCGTGATCGCCCGCCGCGACGAAGCGGTCGATCGTCGCGGGAGTCACGTCGAGGCCGCGTGCTTCGAGGACCATCGGCACCACCGCCAGCCGCGCCAGCGGATCGCGCGCCGTCGCTTCGGCCGCTTCCCACAAGCCGTCGTGCGCGGGCATCGCGCCGTAACGGCTTCCGAATGCCTGCAGACGCCGGTCGAGCAGAGCGAAATGCATTGCCTCGTCTGCCCCGACCGACAGCCAGTCGTCCACGAACCGCCTCGGAAAGCGGTCGCCGAACCGCCCGACAAGGTCGAACGCCAGGTCGATCGCGACGAACTCGATATGCGCGAGCGCGTGGATCAACGCGACGCGGCCACGCTCGGAACCACCCCTGCCCCGCTTGGGCATGCGATTGGGCGGCAGGAGTTCGGGCTGGGCCGGCCGCGCCGGGCGATCGGGCATGACGACGTCGAAGCGATGCGCGAGCTCGCCACGGCGCCAGGTGCGGACAACGGCGCGGGCGCGCTTCACCTTCGCCATCGGGTCGGCGGTGGTCAGCACCGCGCGGCAGGCGCCGGCGATGGTGGTGTCCGGGGGCGTCATGGTACTCGCCCCTCGCTCGAAAATGCGGTTCCGCCCGTGCCCGGCCCGAACGGGACCAAGAAGCCCCTCACCCCAATTCCTGCACCGCGGCCAGCACCTCGTCGGCATGGCCCGGTACCTTCACCTTGCGCCACGTCTTCACCAGCTTGCCCGACGCATCGAACAGCCAGGTCGACCGATCGATGCCCATATATTCGCGCCCGTAGAGCACCTTGGGCACCCACGCGCCAAAGGCCTCGATGACCGCATTCTCGTCGCTGGCGAGCGGCACGGTCAGCGCATATTTGTCGGTGAACTTGCGATGCTTGGCCGGGGCGTCCTTGGAAACCCCCAGCACTTCCGCACCAGCCGCGCGAAAGGCAGGCAGCAAGGCGCTGAAATCCTGCGCTTCCCGCGTGCAGCCCGCCGTGTCGTCCTTGGGGTAGAAATAGAGGACCAAAGACTTTCCGGCATAGTCCCGCAGGTTGACGATCCCACCATCGGGCGCCGTCAAGCTCACATCCGGCAACGTATCGCCGAGCTCAAGTCCCGCCATTTCCATCTCCACTCACCGATTGCCAGATCCGCGCGACGTCCTGCCGCGTGGCGTCGAACCGCGCAACCAGGGCAGCCCAGCTTTCGGCACCGAGCGCCCGAATGATGAGGGCTTGCGTCGCCGCCGATGGCGGCTCGCCGTCCGGCGCAACCAGCCGAAGAAGGACCAGCATCCGAGTGAGGAACCGATAATCCTCCGCCAGCGTCGGCGGCACCACCCCCGCCGCCACGAGCGCCGCGATCGCCGGGTCGAGGTCTGGCAAGATCGCTACCCCGGGATGCGACAGCTGCGCGACATGAACGGCGAATTCGAGATCGACGAGCCCGCCGCGCCCGAGCTTGGCATCGAGCGCCCCTTGCGGCGGCTTGTGGCGCGCCATTTCGGCACGCATTTCCGCGGCGTCCGCAATCAACTTGTTCCGGTCGCGTGGCGCGCTCAGGACAGACTCGATCACACCGCTCACTGCCCGGCGCGCCGCATCCGAGCCGAATACGGGGCGCGCGCGCGTCAGCGCCATGTGCTCCCAGGTCCAGGCGTCCTCGCGCTGATATTTGGCGAAGCCGTCGAGCGAGACGACGAGTGGCCCCTGGGCGCCCGACGGTCGCAGCCGCGTATCGATCTCGTAAAGCGCACCGGCGGCCGTCGGCACGGACAACGCGCCGCTCAGCCGCTGCGCCAGCCGATTGTAATAATGCACCGCACCGAGCGGCTTGGCCCCGTCCGATTCCGCGGCGAAATCGCCGGTAAACAGATAAATCAGATCGAGATCGGAGGCATGGGTGAGCGCCCCCCCGCCCAATCGGCCAAGCGCAAGGATCAGCAGTTCGCTATCGGGAACGCGGCCATGGGCCCGTTCGAACTCGGCGATGGTGGCGGCGCCCAAAACCTCGATCGCGGCCTCGGCCACTCGCGAATAGCCATGCGCTACGTCGAGAGGATCGCTCGTGCCGGCGACGAGCTGGGCGCCGAGAGCGAACCTTTTTTCCCCGACGACCAGCCGGACTCGCTGCAACGCCGCCTCATAATCGTCGCCAGCCTCGCCCGCGCGCATCTCCGCGCACAACGACGCGACATCGCCGACCGGAGCGAGCGCGGTGGCGTCGATCAGCCCGTCGAGCAACGCCGGCCGGCGCCCCAACGCCTCGGCAAGTGGCGGCGCATGGCTCAGGATCGCGGCCATCAATTGCCCCAATTGCGGCCGCGCCTCGATCAAGCGGAAGAAGTTGATCGCACTGGGCAGCCGCGACAGCATCGTGTCGAGCTGGATCAACGCCGCGCGTGAATCCGGCGCCTGGCCGAGCGCCGTCATCAGGCCAGGCAGGACATCCTCCAGCGCCTGGCGCGCTGCCGGGCTGCGCAGCGCGGGATAGGATCCGCCGCGCCAGCGGTCGACCAGTTGCGCCGCGGTGGCGCTGTCGTCGAATCCCATACCCTCGAGTTGCGCGGGCAGACTTTCCGCATCGCTCGACAAGGCCGCCTCGTCGCGGGGGTCGAGCGAATCGTAGATATGTCCGACTTGCGCGACATACGGTTCGAGCATCGCGATCAAACCCGCCCCATCCGCGAATCCCGCCAACCGCCCGACGCCGTCCAGCGCCTCCTGCCCTCGCGGCAACGAGTGGGTTTGCCGGTCGTCGACCATCTGGAGACGGTGTTCGGCGGTCCGCAGCGCGACATAGGCCGATTTGAGCGCATCGGCTTCGTCCCGTTCGATCCGGCCGGCATCGGCCAGCCGGTCGAGCGCGTCCATCGTTGCCGGCGCGCGCAGCGCGGGATCGCGCCCGCCATGGATCAGTTGATGGATTTGCGCGAAGAACTCCACTTCGCGGATGCCGCCGCGTCCGCGCTTCAGGTCGTAGCCCGGGCCGAAGCGCTGGCCCTGCGCATGATGGTCGCGGATGCGCCGGGTGATGTCGCGGATTTCGCCGACCGCGCCGAAATCGACGCCACGGCGCCAGACGAAAGGCCGGATCGCATCGAGGAAACGCTGCCCCAGCGCGACGTCGCCGGCGCAGGCGCGTGCCCGGATGAAGGCGGCGCGTTCCCACGGCAACGCCTGGCTTTCATAATAAGAAATCGCCGCATCGACCGGCAGCGCGATCGGCGTCGCTTCGGGTGACGGGCGCAGGCGCAGATCGACGCGCAACACATACCCTTCGCCATCGCGCGATTGCAGAAGTTCGACCACACGCCGCGCGATCCGTACTGCGGCCTCGGCGGGCTCCTCACGTGCCCGATGCGGCAAGGTCGCCGGATCGAACAACAGGATCGGATCGATATCCGACGAATAATTGAGTTCGTGGCTACCCTGTTTGCCAAGGGCGATCGCAGCGAAGCCGGTCGGATCGGCGCCGGGCGCGCGCTCGCTAATCGCCGTTCGGATTGCCAGGTCGAGAGCGCGGTCCGCAAAATCGGTCAGCCGCCGCGTCACCGCGGTCAGATCGAGCGCTCCAGCGAGATCGGCGATCGCGACGATCAACGCCTCGCGCCGTCGCGCTCGCCGCAACGCGACCCCGATCGGGAGACCGGGATCGATCGGCGCCGGATCGGGCAGGTCGCCGCGCGCCAGCCGGTCGGCAAGATCCGGCTGTTGCTCGAGCGCGAGGCGGAGGAACGGCGCATCGGCTTCGGCGCGGGCCAGCGCATCGGCAAAGGAAGACGCAGTCACTCCGCCTGCCTAGAGCAACTCGGGCGCTCCCGCCAATTTCGTGGCACCAAAACCACAAATTGATCGAGATCAATCAACCAAGGCAACAAACAGGCAACAAATCGTCGCAAACGACGTTCTACGCCGCATGAGCCCGCCAGACCCTCATAGCCAGACGCAGACCGACAGTCGGCAAGTGGTCCGTCGACCGCGCGAAAGCGATGGCGTGGGGAACGCGCTGCGCCAGATTTTCGCGGGCGCCCCCAATTTGCCGAGCGACCTCACCTCGCTATTGCGGCGGCTGCCGAAATAGGTCCTCGGAAACGACCAATGCGGATTTCGCCTCCCGCCGGCGGGAAGGGCGCAGCCTCAGTCGTCCTCGTCATCGTCTCCCTGCTCGGGCGCGGGCCTGTGATCGCCGCTGAGATCGTCGACTTCATCCATGATCGAATCGAGCGCGGTCCGGCCCGGGTGATCGGGCGCGTCGCGCCGTGACGCGAGCTGGCCGCCGCTCAGGATCGCCTCCAGCGCGACACGACCCCGCGCAACCCGACTCTTGATCGTGCCGACCGCGACCTGACAGATTTCCGCCGCTTCCTCATAGGCGAAGCCGCCTGCGCCGACGAGAATCAGCGCCTCGCGCTGCGGTTGCGGCAGATGCATCAGTGCCCGTTGCATATCGCCCAGTTCGACATGCTTGTCCTGGCTGGCGGGTGCGGCGAGGATGCGGTCAGCGACGAGATCGTCCCATTCGCCCTTGAACCGCGCACGGCGCATCTGGCTTAGATAAAGATTGCGCAGGATGATGAAGGTCCAGGCACGCATGTTGGTGCCCGCCTGGAATCGCTTGCGCGCAGCCCAGGCCTTGAGCAGCGTTTCCTGAACCAGATCGTCGGCCAGGTCACGGCTGCCCGACAGCGAACGGCCAAATGCCCGGAGATGGGGGATCACCTGGGCCAGCTGATCCTTGAACTCGGGATCGGACAGCGCGACGTGCTCGGTCGGCTCCTCCGTGCGGTCCACGCTCGCGATGTGGCTATTGGTCATGGAACTCCGTCGGACGTGGGGACTGCGGAACCGCGGTCTGGCAGGTACATAGGACGATGCGATGGGTGAGGCCAAGCGCGGCGGGCTCATCGGTGGAACAGCACCGGGCCCCAGACGATCAGCGACAGGATCACTACCGCCAGGACGAGCGAGATGCCCAGAACATAGCGTACGATACCCGGCGTCTCGCCGGCCCGGGCATGTTCCGCGTCGGTATGCAGCGGGGTCTCCGAGGATTGTGGATCAGCCATGCCGGCTAAACGCGCCAATCCCGTTTTGGCTCCGTAACCGATGGAACTTCGTCCTGATACTCGACCGCACCCGCTCCGACGCCGAAAGGACGATCGCCGGTCGGCCCGATAGCCGCCGGCGATCGAAGGATTGGAACAAGCGCGACAGGCCGTCGGGTCAGGCAGGTACTGTCGATTCGTCGAAGAACAACGCCTGACTGATCGCGGCCTTCACCGTCGAACGCTGGAACGGCTTGGTGATCAGGAAGGTCGGCTCGGGCCGCTCCCCGGTCAACAAGCGCTCCGGGAACGCGGTGATGAAGATCACCGGCACCTGGAATTCGGCCAGGATGTCCTTCACCGCGTCGATCCCCGAACTATCGTCGGCCAACTGGATATCGGCGAGGACCAGGCCGGGACGGTCCGCCATCGCCGCCGCCACCGCTTCATCACGCGTGACCGCGACACCCGTCACGTCGTGACCGAGATCGCGGACGATCGTTTCGATATCCATGGCGATGATCGGTTCGTCCTCGATGATCAGCACGCGCGATCGGGTCTGCTTCTCGATTTCGGCGAGCGCATCGGCCACCAGTTTCTCGACCTCCTCATTGTCGACGTCGATCAGATAGGCGGTATCCTCGGGGGTAAAGCCCTCCATCGCGGTCAGTAGCAATGCCTGGCGCGACAGCGGAGTCATCCGCGCCAGCCGCGCGCGCGCGATCGCTTCCTGGCTGCTCACCTCGCCGCCGGACGGCGCTTCGCTGTCGTCGGCATTGGCGCTCTGCCAAATGGCCTGGAAAGTACGGTAGAGACCAAGCCGCGGGTCGACGTCGCGGGGGAATTCTTCGGGCGCCGCGACGATCGCCTCGAGCGTGGCACGGACATAGCGGTCGCCATGTTCCTGGCTTCCCGTCAACGCCCGCCCATACCGACGCAGGAACGGCAGATGAGGGGCTAGCTGCTGACCGAGCGACATAACTTTTTCGTTCTCCCCGTCTGGACGCCGACCTTTGTGGGAGGCCGGCTTGATGAATGCAACGACGCAAATTTTCTGTTCGCTAGTGGAACAATCGAGATCGTTTTTGGTTTCACCGGTATGTCGACGCAATCAAAGCGTCTTGTCTTGACCCCCTCTTGCGGGTCGCTGTCTCTTCCGGCATTGCCGGTCTGTCTATGAGGGGGATTGCGTTGCAGCCTGGCCGGCCGTCGTCGAAACAGGGCAAGAAGTCCGACGACAAGGATGACAAGGACAAGAAAGGTAAGGACGAAGCGATGGGCGCTGCTCTTCGCTCGGTCTACCATGCTGCCGCCAGCGAGCCCGTTCCCGACCAGATGCTCGATCTGCTCCGCAAGCTCGGATAGAGCGTGGGCGGGCTGACCGCAGGGGAGCGGACCGCGGGGAGCATCGGCGCGCGCCTCGGGCGGATGCCCACCAGCGCAAAGATCTTCATCATCCTTGGCGTGGCGCTGCTGCCGTTCGCCATCATCGCCTTTTTCGCGACCTTGTCGACGACGCGCCAGACGGGCCAGGAGGCCGCGTCGCAATTGCGCGTCGCAGCTCAGGAAAGCTCGCGCAACCTGTCGATCGAACTTGTCGGCGACATGACCGCGCTGACATCGGCGATGAAGGCGCTGGCGGCCGACCATGGCGACACGCCGAGTTGTGCGCGCGTGCAGGGCGTGTTCGCCCAGCAATCATCGACAGGCGCCGCATTCATGATCCTCGACGGCCAGTCCCGATTGCTTTGCGGCGGCCGGCTGCCCGCGGCGATGCCCGAGGCGACACCCGGCGGCAAGTCGACGGCACGGATCCTTCCGGGCAAGGGAGTCATCCTGGCGATCGCCGATGCGGGCGGAGAAGTCCGCGGCGGCGCCTTCTTCCCGGTGGCCTTCCTGTCCGAAGTTGCCAGGCCCAGCGGCTTTGCGCCCGATTACGAGGAATCGCTCAGCAGCGAGAGCAGCACGGACCGCCTTGTGCTTCGGTCGTTGCGCAGCGACAGTCCGCTCGATCTCCATGTGCCCGTCCGCGCCGCGCTTGGGATCGGAACCCTCTCGGCGGAGATGCGGATGCGGACCAAGGTGCTGACCTCGCCGATCCTGATCGCGATGATCTTTCCCATCCTGATGTGGATCGCTGCCGCCGGCATCGCCTGGTTCGTCGTCGACCGGTTGCTGATCAAACCGCTCCGGACGCTGCGGGCGAGCGTCGCGGCCTATCGTCCGGGCGAAGTCATCGACCCTGCCGTGGTACGTGCGCTGCCTGCCCAGGAAATCCGCGAGCTCGGTGAAACCTTCCGCTCGCTCAGCCGCACGTTGATCCTGCACGAAGCGGGACTGGCCGAGGGCCTGGTGCGGCAGACGCGCCTGACGCGCGAAGTTCATCATCGCGTCAAGAACAACCTCCAGGTAATATCCAGCCTCATCAACCTTCATTCACGCGGAGCCCAGGCGGATGAGGCGGTACGCGCCTATGCCTCGATCCAGCGGCGCGTCGACGCGATCTCGGTCGTGCATCGCCACCATTTCGCCGAGATGGAGGACAATCGCGGATTGGGGCTGCGTGCGGTCATTGGCGAATTGGCGTCCAACATTCGCGCGACCAGTCCGGAAAATGCCGGCCCATCGATCCTTCTCGACGTCGAGCCATGGCTGGTAACCCAGGACGTCGCCATCGCCGTGGCCTTCCTGCTGACGGAGATCATCGAACTCGCCATGGGAATCACACCCAATGCGCAGATTCACATTTCCGTGCGGCAGGGCGAGGCCCCCGGCACCGCAATGCTGCGCGTCAGCTCTCCGGCGTTGGTCGACGGCGACGCGCTGACCGCGGCGCTGGGCCAGCGCTACGGCCGAGTGATCGAGGGTCTGTCGCGCCAGCTTCGTGCGGCGCTCCACCACGACCCGCTGGCCGGATCGTACGAGATTGCGATCGCCGTCACTGGCCGCGACTAAAAAAATCGTTCCCGTGCATTTTTTCTGGGAACCAGGGGTCGAAAGGCGCGTTTGGGTCAACGGATAGCGACCTTATGCCCCCCCGCTCTCGCTATCCAAGACATAGGCCCGGAAGCGTCAACCCCTCCCCCCCCGGTGACGCTTCCGGGCCTAAATATTTTGAATCCCTTGCAATCCTGGCAGCACGAAACGGCACCGGAACGAACCTCGCGGGTCGATCATTGTTGTGCGTACGGTTGGGGGTGCTGAAAATGTTCGGGAGAAATAATCGATGCGTATTCTTATCTGCCTGACGCTGGCTGCGAGCATGGCCACGCTCGCCGCATGCAACACGATTTCGGGCGTCGGCAAGGATGTGAGCTCGGTCGGCAGCACTGTCACCAAGACCGCCGACAAGCACAAATAACAGGCAGCGCCGCGGCCGCGGCTTTCACATTATACCTGAATCGGCCTGAGCCTGCGGATTCCTCGAACGCCGACGATGCGTGATCCAGATCGCCACCAGCGTCATCACGTAGAGGCCGACCAACGGCAGCGCGAGCATCACCATCGACCCGGCATCGGGTGGCGCCAGAAACAAGGCGATCGCAAAGCAGCCCAGAATCGCATAGCGCCAGGCCCGCGCTAACTGCCCCAGCGTGACGATTCCGGCGCGCTCGATCAGCATCAACAGTACCGGCATCAGAAAAGCCACGCCGAACCCGAACAGGAATTGCATTACGAAGCCGAGATAGGCTTCCATCGACGGCAGCGCCTCCTGCTTCACCCCGCCGACATCGGTCTGGTAGCTGAGCAGGAAATGGAGAGCGGCCGGGATCGCCAGATAATAAGCCATTGCGCAGCCGGCGGCGAACAGGATCGGGGTCGCAAGCAGGAACGGCAGCAAGGCGCGTTTTTCCTTCCGGTACAGACCGGGCGACACGAATTGCCACAGCTGATTGGCGATGACCGGAAAGGCCAGGATCAGCGCCGCGAAGAACGCGACCTTGAGCTGGACGAAGAAAGCCTCGAACGGCTGGGTGTAGATGAGCGTGTTCTGACCCGCCAGCTTCAACGGATGGACCAGCACCGCGAAAATCGGCCCTGCGAAGTAAAGGCACGCCGCGAACAACGCGGCGAGCGATCCCAGGCTGATGAGTAAGCGTTTGCGCAGTTCGATCAGATGATCGAGCAGCGGCGCCCGGCTGGCGTCGATATCGTCCTCGTCGCTCACCACGTCACCCTTCCGGTGTCTCGGTCGGAGCAGCCGGCTTGGCGCGACGGGCGCGCGGCTTGGGCTTGGCGGGTTCGTCCGCTGGTTCGAACGTATCGAGCGACATCGTACCGGCAGCTTTCGCGCGCGGCTTGCGCGGCGTCGATTTGCGCGGCCGTGGCGGCGCTTCGGGAGCCGGGCCGGCGTCAGGCTCCGCCGTCATCGCAGGCTGCTCGACCAGCACGGGGGCGGGATCCGGATCGACCATGTCGGCTGCTTTCGGCGCCATCAACGCCGCCATGTCCACGGTTTGCGGAAACTCGCGCATGATGCGCTCGTTCTCCGCTTTCCACTTCTTTTCCATCTCGGCGAATTCGGCTTCGCGGATCATGTCGTCGAAACCGGAACGGAACTGTCGTGCCAGACCGCGCGCCTTGCCGATCCATTGCCCGGCGAAGCGCATTGCGCGCGGCAGGTCCTTGGGCGGAATGACGAGCAACGCCACCGCCCCCAACACCATCAATTCGGTCGGGGCTACATCCAGGATCACCGCCGGATACCTCTCCGGCTGTGCTTAGCGTTCGGCGTCGCGGACGCGTTCTGCGGTAGCGTCGATCGTCGGATCGGTCTGGCGCTTCGCCTCGATCCGGCTCTGCGGAATGACGTCGTCGTCCTCCGCCATGCCCTTCTTGAACTGCTTGATGCCCTTGGCAACGTCACCCATCATGTTCGAGAACCGGCCACCACCCAGCACCAGGATCGCGATCACACCGAAGATCAGCCAATGAACCAGGCTGAAACTACCCATCACAAAATCTCCCAAAGGCGAGAAACGTATTTAGTCCGCATCGCCGTCATTTTCCACTTGTTCCTCATCGTCGCCCGCGATCGACAGTTCGGCCATCGCCAGGTCGATCGGGTCGAGTAGTCCGGCCGCGCGCAAATCGTCGATCCCCGGCAGGTCGCGCCGGCTCGCCAGCCCGAAATGGGTCAGGAATTCGGCTGTCGTCGCGAACGTCAACGGCCGCCCTGGCGCCTCGCGGCGACCGGCCGGACGGACCCAGCCTGCTTCCATCAGCACGTCCAGCGTACCCTTGCTGATCTGCACCCCACGGATCGCCTCGATCTCGGCGCGCGTCGCGGGTTCGTGATAGGCGATGATCGCGAGCGTCTCGATCGCCGCGCGCGACAATTTGCGCGGCTCCTCGCGATCGCGGCGTAGCAGGTGCGCGAGATCGCCCGCGGTCTGGAAATGCCAGCGGTCGCCGCGGCGGACGAGTTCGATCCCGCGTCCTGCATAGTCTTCGGCGATGCGATTGAGCGCCGGGCGCACGTCGACCCCCTCTCCGACATGCGCGCGGATCATGTCGAGCGTCAGCGGTTCTTCGGCGGCGAACAGCACCGCCTCTACCGCGCGGACCGGATCGTCGGGGTCGATCGTCATGCTCCCGCCCTCTCGCCGGTGCTCTTCAGATAGAGCGGCGCGAACGGCGATTTCTGCCGCAATTCGGCCCTGCCCATCCGCGCCAGTTCGAGCGCGGCCACGAAGCTGGAGGCGAGCGCCGACTTGCGAAACGCGCCATCGAGATGATCGGGCAGGAAGCTTTCGATCGTCGCCCAGTCGATCCGTTCGCCGAGCAAGTGCGACACGCGGTCGAGTGCTGCCTCCAGGGTCATCACCGGGCGATCATGGACGACGTGGAAGACGGGGCGGTTGCGCGCATTGACCTGGCCGTAGGCGGCGATGAGATCGTAAATCTCCGCCTGCCATTGCGCCTTGCGCACGGTGCGCAATCCTTCGGGCGCGGCGCGACGGAACACATCGCGGCCCAACCGGTCGCGCGCAAGCAGGCGAGCGCCGGCATCGCGCATCGCATTGAGCCGCTCCAGCCGCATCTGTAGCCGCAGCGCCAGTTCCTCGGGGCTCGGCTCGATCTCCGGATCGCGCGGCAGCAGCAGGGCGGACTTCAGATAGGCCAGCCATGCCGCCATCACGAGATAGTCGGCTGCCACCTCGAGTTTCAGCGAGCGGGCCTGCTCGATATAGGAAAGATATTGCTCGACGAGTTGCAGGATCGATATCTGCTTGAGATCGACCTTTTGCGACCGCGCGAGGGCGAGCAGGAGATCGAGCGGGCCTTCCCACCCCTCGATATCGAGCGTCAGCGTGTCATCCGCGGCGTCCATGGAGCCACCTTAGACACGTTCCCTGCGCCGACAAAAGGCAGACTGGTCCAGTGCTGTGGATAACGGCCTTTGAGCGAATCACGGTCATCCCGGCCTTGTCGCGGGATCTACCGGTTACCTGGCGCGGGATTTGCGGCTCCGTGGATGCCGAAACAAGCCCGGCATGACGAACGAGGGCGTGTCACCTCACGAGCTAGGCCAACGCCAGCAACGCGTCCCGCTTGGCGATCAACTCCGCGAAATCGCCCTCCGGCGTCACGCCCTTGATGGTCCCCATCGCTCGATCGAGCCGCTCCAGCGACTTGGCAGGCATGTCGTCGAGAAGGGTGACGATTTCCTTCATCTCGTCCATCCGGCCCCAGCAATCCAGCACGACATCGCAGCCGGCGGCGATCGCCCCGGCGGCCTTCTCTCCGGCGGTGCCGGACAGCGCCTTCATGTCGATATCGTCGGTCATCAACAGGCCATCGAAGCCGATCTTGCCGCGGATCACTTGCTCGACAATCACCGGAGACAGGGTCGCGGGCCGCTCGGGATCCCAGGTCTGGAAGACGATGTGGCTGGTCATCCCCATCGCCGCGTCGGCGAGGCGGCGGAACGGCTCGAGGTCGATTTCCAGTTCCACTTCCGACGCCGTCACGGTCGGCAGGTGGAAATGCGTGTCGACCAATGCGCGGCCATGACCCGGCATGTGCTTGACCACGCCGACGACGCCACCGGCACGCAGCCCCTCGACGATCGCCTTGCCCATCGCGGCGACGCGCATCGGTTCATGGCCGAGCGCGCGGATCGTGATCGCCTCGGTCGTGTCGGGCTGGGCAACGTCGAGCAACGGCCAGCAATCGACATTCACGCCGACCTCGTGGAGCATCAGCGCGGTCGCCAGCGCATTGGCTCGCGCCGCCTCGATCGCGCTCATCGGTGCGACGTCGTAGAGTTTGTCGAACTCGGGTCCGGCCGGAAATTGCGGCCAGACGGGCGGCTGCATCCGCTGAACCTTGCCTCCTTCCTGATCGATCAGGATCGGGAGGTCGTCGCGTCCCGACAGGGCACGAAGGGAATCTGTCAGCGCCCGCACCTGCTCACGGGAGTCGATATTGCGCTTGAAGAGGATGTACCCGACCGGATCGGCATCCTTGTAGAAGGAGCGTTCGTCGTCGGTGAGGGCGAGGCCGGACAGGCCGAAGATCACGGGCTTCATGGCAGCGCTTCTAGTCCGGCAGCCTCCGCGTTCAAGGGAAAGGCGGGCAAAGGCGCGAATTCCTGCGCGAGGATTGCCCGTCAGAACCTCCTCTCCCTTTGGGAGAGGGATCTGCTCGCTGACCGCCAGCGCCCTTAAGAGGGGCCGGGCATTGGCCCGGCCTCTTGGTCATCCGATGGTGTTCGACAACCTCAATTCGTGACGATACACGCCTCGCCCGCGACCTTCAGCTTGCCGCACAATTCCTGGGCGGCGCCAGCGCTGCCGGCATTGACCTTGAGGCGATAGAAGGTGCGGCCATTGACCTCGGCCTTCTCGATCGATTTGCCGAGATTGGCGATGTAGTTGAATCGCTTCGATTCCCGCGCCCAGGCGGTGTTCGCCGCCGCCTCGCTGGGGAAAGCACCGAGCTGGACCAGCGCGCCGCCGCCCCCGCCACTGGCAACCGGGACGGGCTTGCCCGGAGGGGGCGCGACGAGCCGGCCGGTCGATCCCGACACGCTGGCGCTCGCGGTCGCGCTGCCGGGCCCCGTCTTGGTACCGGATGCGGCCCGCGTGCCGACGACGGGCGCCTCGGGCAATTTGGTGACGGCGATCTGGCTGTTGCCGCTGCCATTGCCGCCGCTCGCGGCGACCGAGGCGTCCCCTTCGCCCTCCACCTTCATGCCGCCGGGATCGTCGGGCTTGACCTTGTAGTCGCCTTCCTGCGCGGCGATCAGGTCGCCGTTGCCGGCACCGGGCGGCGGGCGGTGCTTCCACCAATAGATACCGCCGAGCACCGCACCGAGCGCGACCAGCCCAAGCAGGACGAGACCGACGAGACGACCGAGCGACGGCCCCTCTTCGTCATCGTCCCCGGCGGTTTCGAGCCACGGCAGCCGATCATCGTCGGTGTCGCCCGTCGCGGGTGCGGGCGTCGGCACGGCATCCGACGCCAGATATTCGTCCTCTTCGCCCGCCATCAATTCATCTCCTGGACGGCCTCTACCCCCATGATGGCGAGGCCATTGCGGACAATCTGCCCGATCGCGTCGCCGAGGAAAAGCCGCGCGCAGGTGAGGTCGGGGCGGTCGGGAATCAGGTAACGGCGGTCCGGACGGTCGTTGCCGACATTCCATTGCGCATGAAACGACGCCGCCAAGTCATAGAGATAAAAGGCAATCCTATGTGGTTCACGTGCCACAGCGGCGGTTTCCACCACCCGCGGGAACTGTGCAGCGAGCTTCACCAGCTGCAAATCCTCCGTATCAAGCTGGGACAGATCGACGCCCTTGCACTCGATCCCCGCGGCCGCCGCTCGCCGCTTGAGCGATGCGACTCGCGCATGGGCATACTGGACGTAGAACACCGGATTGTCCTTCGACGCCTCCACCACCTTGGCGAAATCGAAGTCCATCTGGGCATCGGCCTTGCGCGTCAGCATGGTGAAGCGGACGACGTCCTTGCCGACTTCGCGCACGACATCGGCGAGCGTGACGAAATTGCCCGCGCGCTTCGACATCTTGACCGGCTCGCCGCCCCGCAGCAGCCGTACCATCTGCACCAGCTTGACGTCGAACCGCGTCTTGCCGCCAGTCAGCGCCTGCACCGCGGCGACGATCCGCTTGACGGTGCCGGCATGGTCGGCACCCCAGATGTCGATCAGCGCGTCGGCGGTCTGCGCCTTCTGCCAGTGATAGGCGAGGTCAGCGCCGAAATAGGTCCAGCTGCCGTCCGACTTCTTGATCGGACGATCCTGGTCGTCGCCATATTGCGACGAGCGGAACAGCGGCAATTCGACCGGCTCCCAATCCTCGGGCGTCTCACCCTTGGGTGCCTCCAGCACGCCGTCATAGACGAGGCCCCGCGCGCGCAGCTCCTTCTCCGCCGCTTCCGGCTTTCTGGCCGCCTGCAGTTCGGCTTCCGACGAAAACAGGTCGTGATGGATGCCGAGCAAGGCGAGGTCGTCCTTGATCAGTTGCAGCATCTGCGCGACCGCGACCTTACGGAACAGCGCCAGCCACTCGCTTTCGGGCGCGCCGACGAACTTGTCGCCGAATTCCTGTGCCAGCGCCTGGCCGACCGGCACGAGATAGTCGCCCGGATAGAGGCCCTCGGGAATCTCGCCGATATCCTCGCCCAGCGCCTCGCGATAGCGCAGGTGCGCCGACCGCGCGAGCACGTCGACCTGACCGCCGGCATCGTTGACGTAATATTCGCGGATGACCTTGTAGCCGCCCCATTCGAGCAGGGCGGCGAGCGCATCGCCCACCACCGCGCCGCGGCAATGGCCCATGTGCATCGGTCCGGTTGGATTGGCCGAGACGTACTCGACATTGACCGTCTGGCCCTGCCCCTTGGTCGAACGCCCGTAATCGTCGCCGCCGTCGATGATCGCGGCGAGTTCGTTGCGCCAGGTATCGTCGGTCAGCGTCATATTGATGAAGCCCGGCCCCGCGACCGCGACGCTCGCCACTTCGTCGAGCTTGCCGAGTTCGGCCGCGATCTTTTCGGCCAACGCGCGCGGATTGGTGCCGGCGGGCTTGGCCAGCACCATCGCGGCATTGGTCGCGAGATCGCCATGGCTGGCATCGCGCGGCGGCTCGACCGTCACCGCCCCTCGCGCCAGCCCGCTCGGCAAGTCGCCGTGCGCGGTCAAGGCATCGAGCGCCGCATCGATATGCGCGGCAAAGCGGGTGTAGAGCGTCATTTCGGGTCCAACGATGGAGGAGAAGGCGCGCCCTTAGACCAAGCCGGCGCGGCGTTCAAATTTGCACTGCCCTTCATCCCTTATAGCGAGCCGCCGGTTGACAATGTTACATTATATCATTAGCTGCCGCGCGATGACCGCCCGACCGCAAGCCATCAATGATCCGGCTCATTGGGATTCACTCGCCAACCGCTACGCTCAGGAAGCCGATCGCATGACCGGCCTGTATTGCGAGACGGCATGGCGGTTGGCGAACTTGCCGGACGGAGCATCCGTGCTTGATGTCGCCACCGGCACCGGAGCCTTGCTCTCGATCGCGTTGCGCGAGCGTGCTGACGCGATCGGCATCGACTTTTCGCCGGGCATGGTACGTATAGCGCAGCAACGGGCCGCTGCGATCAGCTTCGGCGAACGCGCGCGCGTCATGGATGGCCAAGCGCTCGACTACCCAGATGCGAGTTTCGACGCGGCCTTTTCGATGTTCGGGGTCTTCATGTTCCCCGACCCGGATGCCGGTTTCGCGGAAATGGCGCGCGTGCTGCACCCCGGCGGGTTGGCTGTGATCGCGGTGTGGGAAAATGCCGGGGGTGCGGGTCCGGCGCAATTGTTCCAGGAGGCCGCCCGCCGTCTCTTTCCTGACAGGCCGGCTCCGACACCGATGACGCGCCTGTTCAATTCTCCGGCACTCCTCGACGTCGCGTTTCGCGATGCCGGTCTCGAACCGCAAGAAGTCCATGCCGTAGAGAAGGCTTGGCCGGCGCCGCCGGTCGACTGGTTTCGCGAAAACGCGAAGCTTGCCTTTGGCTGGTCGCCATTATGGCGCGACTTGACCGACGACCAACGCGCAGCTTTTGCCGAGGAGGCGGCCGCATTGGCTGCACTCCTGCCGCCGGACGGGATCCGTTCGACGGCATTGATCGGCCTGGCCCGCAAACCGGCGAGGTAACGCACTTCGCCGGTTGCCATTTACGCGAGCGGCGGAGCGTAGCTGAACTCGACCAGATAGACCTTCGTACCCTTGCCGTGCTTCGCGACCTTGAAGAGGTCGACGACGCCGTTGAAACCAGACCTGCGCGCGAGGTCACCCGTCACGTCCTGCAAGGCGATCTCGCGGATCGCTTCGATCAGGATTCGGCCCTCTTCCATCGGATAGGTGTGGCCGACCTTCACGCGCGGGCTCTGCCAGATGCGGATGCTGCAGGTGATGCGCCCCGACCGGACGCCATCGCGGAGGCGCTTGGTGAACTGCATGGGTAGGAGTTTAGCGACGAACCCGGCGGGGTTAAACTACACCTCCCCAGCGACGGCCGGGGTCCAGCTTCGGCGTTTTGCAGTCGGCAGGGGATTCCCTGCCCAATGTCATCCGGTGCGAGTGGGCCCGGCCTTCGCCGGGGATGCATTGTGACGACGCAGGAGATCAGGCACGGGCCAGTCCCATCACCGGCACCGCGCCCTTCGTGTCGGGAAACAACGTCGCCATCACCTTGCCCGGCTCAACCTGGTAGTGGCCCGCGACCGCGCCGGCGACGAACTGGTCCAGGCCGAGCGTCGGCTTGAGGTCGCGGTTTTCGTACAGCGCCGCCTGACTCAACCCCGGCCAGTCCGCCATCACGCGTCCGCCCTTGACCGCGCCGCCGACCAGCATCGCCGCCGATCCGGTGCCGTGGTCGGTGCCGCCCGTGCCGTTGACCGCGACCGTGCGGCCGAATTCGGTCGCGACGAGCACCATCGTGTCGTTCCACACCGGCCCCAACCCGGTCTTGAGGCTCGCCAACATCGCGTCGAGGCCCTTGAGTTGCGCCGCCAGCCGACCGCGCTGGCCGGCATGCGTGTCCCAGCCGCCGGTCTCGATCATCGCGATCCGCGCGCCATTGTCGGGCGCGAGCAGCCGCGCCGCGAGCTGGCCGGTCGCCGACGCATTCTTGACGCTGGCATCGGCGAGATCGCCGGTGAGCTGCCGCGTTTCCATCGCCTCGTTCCACAGGCCGTGGAGCTGGCCGTCGCCCTGATAAAGCGCCGCCACCCGCATCATCAGATCGTCGGACGCCTGGGGAAGAGCGGAGGGCGCATAGCTCGTCACGTCGTGGCTGCCGCGCAATGCCAGCGGGATCGTCGCGGACACCGCGATTGCCCGGGCTTCGCCCGACGGGATGACGCCGAGCATGCGGTTCAGCCAGCCGTCCTTGACTTGATAGGCGCCCAGCCCGCCGCTTTCGAGCACGTTCTGCCCATCGAAATGCGAGCGATCGCGATAGGGCGAGGCAACGGCGTGCGCGAACAACGCCTCCCTGGCGTCGTACATGCCGCCGAGCGCCGTCATCGACGGGTGCAGCGCGAACGTTTCGTCGAGTTTTTTCGCGGTGGCGAAATCGGCCGCCAGTTGTCCGCGCGCGCCGGCGAAGGCCGGGTCGCCGACCGCGCCGACCGTACCGAGCCCGTCAGCCGCGCCACGCTGGATGATGAAGACGAAGCGGCGGTCGGTCTCGGCCTTGGCGAACGCCATGCGCGGCGCGAGCGCAAGCGCGGCCGCGCCCGCCGAACCGATCAGGAAAGAGCGGCGATCGTACATGATTACCTCCGCAGCATTTCGGGAGAGACGAGCAGCAAGGCGAGTGCCTGGCCCGGGCTTTCCGCCCGCGCCAGTGCCTGCTCGGTCGCAGGCGTGAGCGCACCGGGAAACAGTTTGGGAGCGATTGCGCGCGCATCGATCGTCGCGCCCGCGCGAGTGGCGAATCGCTCCGACGCCTCGACGCGCCGGACCAGCGCGTCGGGGCCCGCCCAACTTGCGGCGATATCGTCATAACCCGCCGGCGATCCGGGCTTCCAGGTCGGCTGACCGAGCTGGTTGAGCAGACCTACCGCGGCGAGCGGCTGGACCTGCTTCATGCCGAGCGCGCGATAGGTCGAGATCGTCCATTCCCACGGCGTCTTGAACTTGACCGGTTGCGGCACCCAGCATTCGGGACTGTCGACGAGCACGCGATACAGGCTCGGCAGGTCGCCGCCGGTTTTGAGGAAGCTGGCCTGGAGCCGCTGCACCAAAGCGGGCGGCGGGGTATCGCCGGCGAAATGGCGTGCCAGCTTGGTGGCGATATGCTGTGCCGTCGCAGGGCTGGTTGCGAGCGTATCCAGCACCGCTTGCGCCTGCTTCTCGCCATCCTGCTCGTATTTTCGGCCGATGATCGTGCGCGTACCGGGTTCGTGCAACCGTTCGGCGAACACGAAATTGCCCGGCGTTCCATCGGTTCCCGCCATGCGCGCGCCCGGGCCACGGCCGATCCCGCTCACCGTCCAGCCGGTCAGGGCGCGGGCGAATTCGGTGACGTCGGCCTGGGTATAGCCCGTGCGCACGCCCAACGTGTGGAGTTCCATGATCTCGCGTGCGAGATTCTCGTTGAGCCCGATCTTGCCGTTCGGCCGCGCGCGGCGAGCGGCGAATTGCCCAGCCATCGAATTGGGACCGACCGACACCGCCTGGTCGAGATAGAGCAGCATTGCCGGATGATGTTCGACCGCGTCGAGCATGTCGCCGAACCTGCCCATCAGATGCGGCCGGATCGCCTCGAATTCGAGCAGGCCGGACAGGCCGATCACTTGCAATTTGTCGGCCGACACCGCGAAGTGGTTGGCCCAGAAATGCGCCAGCCGGTCGGCGAACGGCGCATTGCTCGTCAGCGCCGCATCGGCGCGCGCACCGACCGCGACGGCATAATCGTCGCGGACCTGGCGTCCGACGAAGCGCCGCGCATCCTTGAGCGGGTCATCGGCATCGGGCTTGGCGCCGGGTTCTGGCGTGCCCGGAGGGACGACAGCCGCGCTGGGCCGCATCGCCATGTCCTGCGGCGCGTCGGTCTTGGCCATCGCCGGTCCACCCTGCGGTGCCGGGACGGTGGCCGCGCGCTGCTGCCGCCGGCCCAGACCCATTTGCCGCAATTGTCGCTGCTGTTCGTAAAAGTCGGCCAGCTCGCCGGCGACCTGTTGGCGCGGCGGGACGGCGGCGATGGCGGCCGGCCTGGGGTCGAACATGTCGATCTGGCGTTTCAGCCAGGCCTTGGGATTATCCGGAATGCTCTCGTCGGGACGGGCGCCGAGCCCGAAGCGATTGAGCGCGATACTGGCATCGATCGCCGCCATTGCCGCGTCACTCCTACTCGCGACGCGGTCTAGGCCGCATTTGTCGCACAACTATCGCAAGCATAACGTGTGGGAGAACAATTCCCTTCGCGGAATTGTCCAAAGGAATCCTCCCCGTTCACGGGGAGCAATTAGAATCCCTCGGGCAGGTCGATCGGCCCGACAACCTCGCGGTAACGCGCGATCGCGTAGCGGTCGGTCATCCCGGCGATGAAATCGGCGATGTGCCGGCTCAGCCAGGGCTCATCGGCCGGAAGGCGCGCCGGCCAGTCGCCCGGCATCAGCGACGGGTTGCTGCGATACGCCTCGAACAGACCCGACACCACGTGCCGCGCGGAATCCGCGGCGGCCAGCTGCCGCGGATGGTGATAGAGGTTGGCGTACATGAACCGCTTCAACCCGCGCTCGTCGTCGCGCATCCGGTCGGAGAAGCGGATCAGCGCCCTCCCCGCCCCGCGTGCGTCGTCGGGCGATGCGACACCGGCTTCGGCAATGGCGTGCCGGCTGGTCTCGATCAGGTCCATCACCATGCCGCCGATCTGACCGCGCACCAATTCGCCGACGAGCCGCTGAGGCGACACGTCGTCGAACCGTTCGCGGCATTCGTCCCAGCGCGCCGCGATCATCGGCACGTCGAGCAACTGGTCGAGCGTCAGCAACCCGGCGCGCAGGCCGTCGTCGATGTCGTGATTATCGTACGCGATGTCGTCGGCGATCGCGGCGACCTGCGCTTCCAGGCTGGCATGGCTGTCGAGGTCGAGCGGGAACTGCTCGTCGGCCAGCGACAATGCCCATTGCGGATCGTGGATCGGCCCATTGTGCTTGGCCAGTCCCTCGAGCGTCTCCCAGGTCAGGTTGAGCCCGGGATAGCGTGGATAGGGACTATCGATCTCGGTCAGCGTGCGCAGCGTGTTGCCGTTGTGATCGAACCCGCCCTGCCCGTTCAGCGCGGCCTCCAGCGCATCCTCGCCGGCATGACCGAATGGCGGGTGACCAATATCGTGCGCCAGGCAAAGCGCCTCGGTCAGGTCCTCATTCAGCCCAAGCGCGCGCGCCACCGTCCGGCCGATCTGGGCAACTTCCAGGCTGTGCGTCAGGCGAACGCGAAAATGGTCTCCGTCCGGCGCCAGGAATACCTGCGTCTTGTGCCGCAGCCGGCGGAAACTGATCGAATGGATGATGCGGTCGCGATCGCGCTGAAAGGCGTCGCGCGGCCCGCGCGTGGTGGTTTCGGGTTCGGGATAGAGCCGGCCGCGGCTGTCCGCCGCATGCGAAGCATAGGGAGCAAGCGTCTGGCTCATCGCGCCAGCCTGTAGCCGTGCCGCGAAGCGAAATCTAACCGATACTTGCGGTCAACGATGCCCCAGTCACTTGCCGCCCAGGTGATCGATCTTCTGCCCCTTGGTGCTGGTGAACACGAATCCCGACAAGCCCGCCTTGCCCAGCTTGTTGACGAAGTCCTGAGCCTCTTCCGGCGTCTTGAACGGCCCGGTCAGCACGCGATTGGTCGCTCGGAGCGGCGTCGTCCATCCCTGGCGGCCGCGAAACAGGTCGGGCGCCTTGGCCCTGACCGCGTTCCACGCCTTTTCCAGCGTATCCTCGTTGGCGCCGCCCGCCACCTGGACCCAGATCCGTGCAGGTTCTCCTTTCGTCGCGGCATCGGCCTTCGACTTGGCATCCCGGGCACCAGCCGTCTCGCACCGTGCCGACGCCTTGCTCCTGGCCGAGCTTTTGCCCCGCGAACTGGCTGCGGATTTGCCCCGCGCACTCGCTTTATCCTTCGCCGATGACGGCGGGCAGTCATCCTTGCCCAACACTTTATCGTCATCCCGCGAGTCGCGTCCCGCCTTGGAATCCGCCGTTTCGCACTTGATGGTCGACTTGCCTCTCGTCGCCGTCTTGCCGCGCGCACCGGCCCTGGTCTTGGCCGTCGGCAGGCAGTCGTCCCGATCGTGCGCTGCGGTCTCGCCCTTTGGCTCATCGCCTTTCTTGGTGTCGACGCTCGGGCATTTTTCGATCGTCTTGCCTCTACGGCCGCGCACGCTCGATTTTCCCTTGGCAGGCGGCGGGCAACCGGTGCGGTCGTCTGCGGCGTCGACATCCTTCGTCGATTCGCCTTTCCCCGGCGCGGCCTTGGCCGGGCGACCATTCCGGGCGCCCTCGGCATCCGCGCCTTCGTCTTTCGAGGTTCTACGCGTGGCGATCTTCGGCTCGGCCGCCTTGGGCGCGACCTTGGCGTCATCCTCCGGCTTTGCCTTCGGCTCCGGTGCGCTTTCGGCCGGCCTGGGCGCCGGCGGTGGCGGTGGAGCGGCGCGGGCCGGCATCGGGGCGACACCCAATTCCGATCCCGGCACGGAGATACCGGCAATGATCTTGGCCAGTACCGTGTCTTCGCTGACCCGCGACGTCGCGGTCGGCGTCACGCCGGCTTCCGCGGGACTAGGCTGGTCGGCCACCGTGCCATTGGACAGCGATTGAAAACCCGGTGCTGCGGGCGATGCTGCATTGGCCAGTTCGACGGGCGCCGGGCTCGGGGCAGGCGCCAGGGCCGGTGCCGGTGCCGGTGCTGGCACGATCGGCGTGGTCGGACCGGACGCTTCCGCTACCCGGACTGGCGCCGGGGTGGGAGCCGGTGTCGGCAGGAGGACAGGTTTCGGCGCAGGCGGCGGCGCCACATAGGCCGGGCGCGGCGCTGGACCGGGTTGAGGAGCAGGCGCGACGCGCGGCGCGGTATAGGTGGGCGGGTTCATCGCCACCTCGACCGGCGGCGGCGGCTTGGGCGCGGGGACGGCGGGGGCGAGGTCGTCTTCCTTGCGGCGTTTCTTGCGCTTGCGATCGCTATCGACGGCGACGACGCGCGGCTTCACCGGCTCAGCTGCGGCGAGGGCCCTCGGCGCATAGGGATCGGGGCCGAGGCGCGGCAGCGTCGGCACCATTCGCGCGTCGGCGATCCGCTCCGGCGAGGCACGCAGCTCCCCGAAATTGACCGCGAAGGCGCGATCGGCGGGAGACAGCGCCGGCAAGCGTTCGAAGAACGGCGCCAGCCCTGCCCCCAGCCCGGGCGACATCATCGTATCGGCGATCTTCTGTGCGCCTTCGCGATCGCCGGCGAGCGCAAGGACAAACGCGCGGTCGCGCCAGGCGGCCCGGTCGCCGCGTTTGAGCAACGGATCGAGCAGCTCGAGCGCTTCCTTCTTGTGCCCCGAAATCCCCAGCGACAGCGCATAGCGGCGCGTCACCTCGTCGTTCGGGCCAGCGCGCAGCACGAGACGATAGTCGCGCTGGGCGCGCTCCTGTTCGCCGATGAGGTCATACGCCAGTCCGCGATCGGCAGCGTATTTGCTCGGGTCGAGCCCCTTCGCCTCCGCTTCCTGAAACCGGCGCAACGCTTCACCGGGGCGCTCGGCGCGCACCATCAGCGCGCCATAGCCGGCCTTTATCCTGGGATTGAGCGGATCGAGCTTTTCGGCGCGCCCGAAAAAGCCGGCCGCGGCGGTATTGTCGCCCATCTTGAGCGTCAGTTCGCCCGCCGTGATCAGCGCTTCGATATCGAGCGGGTTGGCGGCCAACAGCCGCATGTCGGCAGCGAGCGCGTCGGCGTCGCGGTTCTCATCAGCGGTCTGAGCGAAAGCCTGTCCGCCGCTCATCGCAATGACGACGGCGGCCAGTCCAAGGACACGTCGGAATATCATATTGGGCGCCAGCCTAGACCGGATCGCGGCTGAACGGGAAATGATCGCGAGCTTCACGAGCGACGGGCCGGGGCGCCGCGGCGACAGATGCCGCCGCGGGCCCTAAATCGGCCTACTGGTTGTTCTGGCGGTGAAGGAAGCGCGGGATGTCGAGCGACTCCTTACCGTCGCCATCGTCACTATCACCGCGCGAGCCGCCCCGTGCGACACTCTGCATACGCTCGAACAGCGTGCCACCGAGCTTCATCCGCGGCGCCGGCGGCGCATCGTCGTCGCTTCCGGCCGAGATTGCGGGCGCATCTTCACCATTGTCGCCCGGCGACAGCCAGCCCGGAGTCTCCGCCGGCGGCGCCTCATATTCGGCGGCGGCGACGGGCGTCTCGACCGCCTCTTCGCTGCCCAGCACGAGTTCGTCCGCCCCATCGGCCTGCGTTTCGGTGTCGTCCGTCACCGGCGCATCGAGAGTCAGCGGTTCCGACTCGGATTCCGGCGCCGCAGCCTCCTCGGGCTCGGGGGCCGGCACTACGGGCGTCGCCGGGATCACCGACTCGGTCTTGCGCCCGAAGCTGAACGCACGGGTGTTGGCGGGCTCGGCAGCAGCGGCGGCAACCGCCGAACTGTCGGCCTCGATACCGGTCGCGACGACCGACACGCGGATCTTGCCTTCGAGGTCGGGATTGAACGCCGAACCCCAGATGATGTTGGCGTCCTCGTCGACCAGTTCGCGGATGTGGTTCGCGGCCTCGTCGACCTCGAGCAGGCGCATGTCCTCGCCGCCGGTGATCGACACGATCACGCCCTTGGCACCCTTCATGCTGACGCCGTCGAGCAGCGGGTTGGCAATCGCCTTCGACGCGGCCTCGATGGCGCGGTTGTCGCCCTCGGCCTCGCCGGTACCCATCATTGCCTTGCCCATCTCCTGCATCACCGAACGGACGTCGGCGAAGTCGAGGTTGATCAGGCCCGGCATGACCATCAGGTCGGTGATCCCGCGCACGCCCTGCTGCAGCACCTCGTCGGCCATTTCGAAGGCCTGCTTGAAGGTGGTGTTGGCGTTGGCGACCAGGAACAGGTTCTGGTTGGGGATGACGATCAGCGTATCGACGTACTTCTGCAGCTCCTCGATGCCCGCATCGGCCGCCTTGGCGCGGCGATTGCCCTCGAATGCGAACGGCTTGGTGACCACGCCGACGGTCAGGATGCCCATGTCCCGCGCCGCCTTGGCGATGACCGGGGCCGCGCCGGTGCCGGTGCCGCCGCCCATGCCGGCCGCGATGAAGCACATATGCGCGCCTTCGAGCGTCTTGGCGACGCTGTCGATCGCTTCCTCGGCTGCGGCACGCCCGATCTCCGGCCGCGCCCCCGCGCCGAGCCCTTGCGTGATCTTGACGCCGAGCTGGATCTTCTGCCCCGCCTGGCTCTGTTTGAGCGCTTGCGCGTCGGTGTTGGCGACCAGGAAATCGACGCCCTGCACGTCGTTCTTCATCATGTTCGCGATCGCGTTACCGCCGGCGCCCCCAACGCCGATTACTGCGATGCGCGGAGTAAGTTCGTCCACATCCGGAGGAAGAAATTCAACCATTACGCGTTCTCCGAAATGCTCCGGTCACCGGAACACCTTATGCCCACAACTTCTTGCACCATCGCCCCGTCACTATCCACAACAAATGGGGGTCGATGACGCATTTCTTTAATAATTCGCCCGAGCCGTTCGAATCAGGCGACGGAAGATCGAGATCGGCGACGGCTTGTGCACCGTCTGGTGCTCGCCCGAGGAAAGCGAGCGCAGATCGATCGGGTCGGTCGCGGCATGATGGACCAGCCCCGCCAGCGTCGCGAAGGCCGGCCCCGAATGCGCGTCGGGCAGGCCCGCCAGCCCGCGCGGCCGGCCGACCCGGACCGACCGGCCGAGCGCCGATTGTGCATAGTCGGCAATGCCCTTGAGCTCGGCACCGCCGCCGGTCAGCACGACCTGACGGCCGACATTGCCCTCGAACTTCATCGCGGTCAGCGCCTTGCCAATTTCCCCCATCAGGATTTCGAGCCGCTGGCGGATCACTGCGATCAGCTGCGCCTTGGTGATGCGCGGCCCCTCGCCCGCACCGTCCTCGCTCAGCGGCGCGATCTCGAGCATTTCGTGATTGTCGCGCGGCGTCGCATTCGCGCAGCCGTGGAAGCATTTCATCCGCTCGGCCTGGGCGCGGCTCGCACCGAAAGTCGAGGCGATGTCGTCGGTGATGTCGGCAGCCCCCATCGGAATGGTGACGAGGCCGACCAGCATGCCCCCGGCGAACAGCGACACGTTGGTGATCCCGGCGCCCATTTCGACCAGGGCCGTGCCGAGTTCGCGTTCCTCCGCACTCAGGCAGGCAAGGCCCGTGGCGACGGGCGCGGCGATGATCGACTTCACCTCAAGGTGCGACTTGGCGACGCACAGGCCGATATTGCGCACCGGCGATCCGTCGGCGGCGACCACATGGATATGGACGCCGAGCCGGTCGGCGTGGAGACCCAGCGGGTTCTTGACCCCGGTGATACCGTCGAGCGTGTAAAGCGCCGGCTGGGCATGGAGGACCATGCGGCCGGCGGGATCGATCGACTCCCGCCCGGCGCGCAGCAATGCGTCGATATCGCCCTGTTCGATTCGGTGCCCGCCCATCTCGAATTCGATCGAGGCGACGTCACTGACCAGACCGCCCGCCGAGAAGCCGACCCAGACATTCTCGATATTGGTTTGTGCGATCCGCTCGGCCTGCTCGACCGCCTCTCGCACCGCCACTTCGGTCGCGCCCATGTCGGCGATGCAGCCGCGGCGCACGCCACGGCTCTCGCGCTGGCCGGTGCCGAGTACGATCAGCTCGCCGCCGCTACCCTTTTGCGCGATCATCGCGGAGACTTTGGACGATCCGATATCGAGTGCCGTGATCAGCCCTTCAGGCGGCGTCTTGGCCATGGCTCTTTCCCCCAGTCATACTTGGTCGCGCGATACCACGCGGTCGGCGGCGGCAGGCGACGCATTGGTCTTCGAACTGGTCGGCACACCGATCTGGTTCGATCCGTCCGGCTTGCGCATCACCATACGATCCGGATCGCGCATGTCGAATTTCAGCCATCCCTTGCCCAACAGCCGAAGCGTCCCGTCCCGTTCGGCGAATATCCGCAGCGCTCGGGCCGCCTCATCGGTTCCCTCGGGCAACGACAGCGTCTCGCCGGTGTCGAACAGCAGGTCCCAGCGGCGATTGCCGACCCAGGTCGCGGCGCGCACCTTCGGCTTGAGCGCAGGCGCGGCGGTCATCAGCGTCTGATAGGCCGGCTCCTGCAGGTCGGCGCCGGGCCCGATCACCAGCGGCAGATCGGGCATGGCATCGGCGCGCACCGGCTCCAGATACACGCCATCGCGGTCGATCAGGCTGAGCGTCCCCTGGTTCTGCCACACCGCCACGGGAGTACGCTCGACGATCCGGATCAGCAACGTGTCGGGCAGACGGCGCGACACATGCGCGTCCTGGACCCAGCCATATTGCAGCAATTTGTCACGGATCTGATTGAGGTCGACCAATGGCATCGCGCGCGATTTCTGTTCGAGCGCGACGGCATAGACCGTCATCTGGTCCATGCGCTTGACGCCGCGAATCTCGATCTGCTCGACCCGGAAGCCGGCATTGCCCGCTTCCTCCGCCAGCGCCGTCCCGACGGCGCCCGGAATACCGAACATCTGCGCCACGCCATAAGCGGCGCCGAGCGCGACGACGAAGATCGTCCAGGTCGCGATCCGCTGCAGCGTGTGCTGGCTCACCGGCAACCAGGCCAGGATACGATCGACGATCGACACCTTCTTCTTCTGCTTGCGCCGGGTTCCGGTCTTGCGCGCGGTGGGTCGCCCCCCGGAACTCCGACTTGCGGGCGGGCGGCTCATGCCAGTGCCTCGTCGATGATCATCTGCACCAGCTCCGGATAGGAGATGCCGAGATGTTTCGCCTGTTCGGGCACCAGGCTCAAGGGGGTCATACCAGGCTGAGTGTTCACCTCCAGCAGGAACAATCCGTCTTCGCCGCGCTCGTCGTCCCAGCGAAAGTCCGAGCGCGACGGTCCCTTGCAGCCGAGCAGATGGTGCGCGTCGAGCGCAAGGCGCTTGCACGCCATGGTGATGGTATCGGGAATCTGCGCCGGGAAGATGTGATCGGTCATCCCGTCGGTATATTTGGCGTCGTAATCGTACCAGCCGGACTTGGGCCGCAATTCGGTGACCCCGAGCGCCTTGCCGCCGAGGATCGCGGTGGTCAGTTCGCGACCCCGGACGTACGGCTCGGCGAGCAATTCCTCGAATTCCTGCCAAGGTCCCGCGACGTCGCGACCGATCGGGTTGCCGTAATTGCCGTCCTCGGTGACGATCGCGACGCCGACCGACGAGCCCTCGTTGACAGGCTTGAGCACGTACGGGCGCTTGAGCGGATCGCCCTCGAACACGTCGGCCGACTTGACGATGCGGCCGCCGGGCATCGGGATGCCGTGCGGTATCAGCGCCTGCTTGGTCAGCACCTTATCGATAGCGATCACCGACGTGACCATACCCGAATGGGTGTATTTGAGGCCCATCAGGTCGAGCATGCCCTGGACCGAGCCATCCTCCCCGGGCGTGCCATGGAGCGCGTTGAACACGATATCGGGCTTGGCCGCAGCTAGCTTGGCCGCCACGTCGCGACCCATGTCGATACGAGTCACGCGATGGCCGAGCGATTCCAGCGCCTCGGCAATCCCCTTGCCCGACATCAGCGAGACTTCACGCTCGGCCGACCAGCCACCCATCAGGACGACGACATGGAGAGGAGCGCTCATAATTCCTCCCCGTTTTCGGGGAGGGGGACCAGCCGGAGGCTGGTGGAGGGGGCGGGCCACAAGCGGCATCCGAGGAGGCGCGCCCCCTCCGGCGCTTCGCGCCACCTCCCCGTCACGGGGAGGACTCGGATAACCCCGCTCACGTCGCCACCCCTACGCGTTCTTTGTGGGCGTTGTCGGCGAGCACGCCGACACGCTGAATTTCCCATTCCAGCGTCACGCCGGACTTCGCCTTCACCTTCGCGCGCACCTCTTCGCCCAGTCCCTCGATGTCCGCGCTCGTCGCGTCGCCCAGGTTGAGCAGGAAATTGCAATGCTTCTCGGAGACCTGCGCGTCGCCTTTGCGAAGCCCTCTGCACCCCGCTTCGTCAACCAGCTGCCAGGCTCTGTGGCCCTCGGGATTCTTGAAGGTCGAGCCGCCGGTACGACTTCTGAGCGGCTGCGATTCCTCGCGCGCGGCGGCGATGCGGTCCATCTCGGCCTGGATCGCGGCGGGATCGCCGGGATGGCCGCGGAAAGTCGCGCCGACCACGATCGCGCCCTCGGGCAATTCGCTATGGCGATAGGTATAGCCGAGGTCGCCGAGCGCCAGCGTCCGCCGCTCGCCCGAGCGCAGCACGATATCGGCCTCGATCAGTACGTCCTTGACCTCGCGGCCATAGGCGCCGCCGTTCATGCGGACGAAGCCGCCGACCGTGCCGGGGATCGAGCGCATGAATTCGAGCCCGGCGATCCCGGCATCGCGCGCGCTCGACGAGACGAGGATGCCGCTCGCGCCGCCGCCGCAACGCAGCGTGGTTGCGTCGAGCCGCTCGACCTTGGCGAACGCCTTGCCCAGCCGCACCACGACTCCGGGCACGCCGCCGTCGCGCACGATCAGGTTCGAGCCGAGCCCCAGCCCCATCACCGGCACCGACGGATCGAGCGCGTAGAGGAACGTCGCGAGGTCGTCGATATCGGCCGGCTCGAACAGATAGTCGGCCGCGCCACCGCTCTTGAACCACACGAGCGGCGCCAGCGGCGCTCCGTGCGTCAGTTTCCCGCGGACCGGGGGCATGGCGTAGCAGACGGTCATGCGCCCCACCCGATGTGCTCCCGCGACGGCGGGAGCCCAGGCTGGAGCCGCGCTTTCGCGGTATTATGGGAAAGCGCGCGCACCATCATCGCGCCGCCTCGATACCGTCGGCCAGGCCCGCGGCCCATTTAGTAATATCCCCCGCCCCCAGGCATACCACCATGTCGCCCGGCTGGATCACGCCCGCGAGTTCCTTGGCCAACTCATCCGCCGAACCGATGGTCGCTGCCGAGCGATGCCCGCGGCGCTTCAGGCCATCGACCAACGCCTGCGCGTCGACGCCCTCGATCGGCTGCTCGCCCGCGGCGTAGACCGGAGTCACATAGACCATGTCGGCATCGTTGAACGCCTGCTGGAATTCCTCCATCAGGTTGCCGAGACGAGTGTAGCGATGCGGCTGGACCACCGCGACGACGCGATTGGCAACGCCCTCTCGTGCCGCCGACAATACCGCGCGGATCTCGACCGGGTGATGGCCGTAATCGTCGATCACGACAGCACGCCCGCCCCCGGCAAAGGCAATCTCGCCGACCTTGGTGAACCGGCGCTTGACCCCGCCGAACTTGGCGAAACCCTGCTGGATGGTGGCATCGGCCACGCCCAGTTCGAGCGCGACGCCGATCGCCGACAGCGCGTTCTGGACGTTGTGACGACCGGGCATCGGCAATTCGATATTCTCGATCGACCGCGTCGTACCATCGCGCTGGCGGATGATCGCCTCAAACCGGTTGCCGCCCGGGATCGGCGTGACGTTGACGCCGCGAATGTCGGCCTGGGTCGAGAAGCCGTACGTGACGATCCGGCGATCGCGGACGCGCGGCAGCACCGCCTGCACCTCGGGATGGTCGAGGCAGAGAAAGGCGGCACCGTAGAACGGCACGTTCTCGATGAACTGGACGAACGCGTCCTTGATCGCATCGAAGCTGCCATAATGGTCGAGATGCTCGGGATCGATGTTGGTCACGACCGCCAGCGTACCGTCGAGCCTGAGGAAGCTGCCATCGCTCTCGTCGGCCTCGACTACCATCCACTCGCTGTCGCCGAGCCGTGCGTTCGAGCCATAGCTGTTGATGATGCCGCCATTGATCACCGTCGGGTCGATCCCGCCCGCATCGAGCAATGCGGCGACCATCGAGGTGGTGGTGGTCTTGCCATGCGTACCGGCCACCGCGACGGTCGATTTCAGGCGCATCAGTTCGGCAAGCATCTCGGCCCTGCGCACCACCGGGATGCGACGTTCGAGCGCGGCTTCCACCTCCGGATTCGCGCGCTTGATCGCGGTCGACACGACGACGACCGCGGCGTCGCCGAGATTGGCGGCGGCATGACCGATCTTCACATCGATCCCAAGGTCGCGCAGCCCCTGCACGACATAGCCCTCGGCGACGTCCGATCCCTGCACCTTGTAGCCGAGATTGTGCATCACCTCGGCGATGCCGGACATGCCGATCCCGCCAATGCCGACGAAATGGATCGCCCCGATATCGGTCTTGAGGCCGGTCATCGGAAACCCTCCCCGTTTACCGGGAGGGGGACCAGCCGGAGGCTGGTGGAGGGGGTGGACAACAAGCGACATCCGAGGAGGCGAACCCCCTCCGGCGCTTCGCGCCACCTCCCCGTCCCGGGGAGGATTTTGTCGAGGTCATGCATAAGCCACCCCTCCCCCATTGGTCTGAACTTTACCCACGGGAATGTCCCCGGCGGGATGGTCGAGCCCCTCGACGAGATCGGCGAGATCGCGCGCCGCATCGGGATGGCCGCACGATTTCGCGCGCGCCGCCGCATTCTGCAGCGCGGCCGGGTCGAGGCCCAGCTTCTGCATCTGCTTGGCGAGTTCGACCGGCGTGAACTGACCCTGCGGGATGGTCCGCGCGCCGCCCGCCTCCGAGATTTCGCGTGCATTCTCGGTCTGGTGATCGTCGGTGGCGCTGGGCAGCGGCACCAGGATCGCGGGCCGTCCGGCCGCAGTCAGTTCGGCGATGGTCGAAGCGCCCGCCCGCGCGATCACCAGATGCGCCCAGGCAAGATGCTCGGGCAGATCGGGCAGATAGGTTGCGAGGTCGGCCGCGATCGACAGTTCGGCATATTTGGCCCGCGCCTTGTCGATATCCTCGACCCGCGCCTGATGCGTCACCTGCAGGCGGCGGCGGAAATTGACCGGCAGCATCGACAGGCCGTCGGGAACGACCTGACTGAGGATGCTCGCGCCCTGGCTGCCGCCGGTCACGAGCACGCGGAAGATGCCGTCTTCCTCCAGCAGCGGATAAGGCTTGTCGCGCAATGCCAGCACGTCCTCGCGGACTGGATTGCCCGTCAAATGCGCCTTGCCGCGATATTTGTCGGCGAGCCGGTCGACCTTGGCGTAGGAAGTCGCGATCGCATCGACCTTGCCGGCCACCAGCCGGTTGACGCGGCCGAGCACGGCATTCTGCTCATGGACCGCGGTCGGCACCTTCTGGTTGAACGCGGCGAGCAGCGCCGGCAACGCCGGATAGCCGCCAAAGCCGATCACCGCCGCCGGCTTGATCTTCGCGAACAGATCGATCGCCAGCTTGCGTCCTTCGAGCATCGCGCGGCCGGCACGATACCAGCCCATCGGCCCACCCTGCATCCGGCCGGCGGGCAGGACGTGCGTCTCGATCCCGTCGAACAGGCCCGGGAAGCGCACGCCGCGCGCGTCGCTGATCAGGTCGACCTTATGGCCGCGTTTGCGCAGCTCGGTGGCGAGCGCCGCGGCCGGCACCATATGCCCCCCGGTCCCGCCTGCGGCCAGAACGAATTGCCGCACTCTCGTCATTCGCCGCTCCATTTCACGACATAGGGTGAGCGGCTCACAAACGGGTTTCGGCGCGTAAACGCAAGCAGCAACCCCATGCCGATCGACAGCGCGATCATCGACGAGCCGCCATAACTGATGAACGGCATGGTCATGCCCTTGGAGGGGGCGAGCCCCGTATTCACCGCCATCGAAATCAGCGCCTGGAGACCGAACTGGATGGCGAGACCGGCGGACGCGAGGACGCGAAATTCCTCCTGCTCGTCCAGCAACTTGACGAACACGCGCACCACGATGGCGAGGAAGATCATGGCCACGATCGCGCACGACACCAGCCCGAACTCCTCGCCGATCACCGAGAAGATGTAGTCGGTGTGCGCTTCGGGTAGCCGGAACTTCATCTGTCCCCCGCCGGGACCGGTACCCAACCAACCGCCCGCGGTCAGGGTGGCGCGCGCCGCATTGACCTGGAAATGGTCGGCAGCATCGGTGGCGTCCGGGAACAGGAAGGCGTCGATGCGTGATCGCGCCGTCGAGTAGAACAGATAGGCCGCGAGGACGCCGGCAAAGGCTCCCCCGAAGAGGCCGACGATCGTCCGTCCCGAAATGCCGGAGATCAGGAGCAATGCGAGCCAGACCGAGCAGAACACCACCGTCTGTCCGAAGTCGGGCTGCAGCATCAGCAACAGCGCGACCGTCGCGGTCATTCCGCCGGTGAGCACCGCGAGCACGCCTCCCGACAGCCCCTGCTCCTTGTTCTTGAGCGACAACAGCCACGCGGTCGTGACGATGAAGCAGGGTTTGACGAACTCGGATGGCTGGAACTGGGTGAACCCGAGGCCGAGCCAGCGGCGCGCGCCGTTCACCTGAACGCCGATCACCGGCACCAGCGCGAGCATCGCGACGAAGCCGACGCAACCGATCAGCGCCATCCGCCGGGCGGTATCGATCGGCAGCATCGACACGATGAACAGCACCGGCAACGACACGGTGACCCACATCACCTGGCGCCAGAAATAATAAAGCGGCGCGATATGATGCGTCGCATCCGAATAACGCTGTGCCGAGGCCGGCGACGCGGCTGCCACGGCGACCAGACCGATCGAAATCAGAAACAGCGTCAGGATCAGCAGCACCCAGTCGATATCCCAGAACCAGGCGCCGAGCGGCGAGCGATCGGCGCGTCCGCCGCGCCGCGCAACACGCTTCAACAGGCCTTCCTTGGCCGGCGCCGGGTTCATGTCAGCGCCTCGACCAGGCCGCGAAACGTGTCGCCACGATCCTCGTAATCCTTGAACTGGTCGAACGAGGCGCACGCTGGCGACAGGAGGACGGTCTCGCCGGGCTTGGCGGCGGCGCGGCACAGCGCCACCGCCTGCGCCAGCGTCTCGGCATAGACGGTCGGGAACTCGTCCTTCAGCAGATCGAGGAACATCGGCCCCGCCTCGCCGATCGTATAGGCGGCGCGGACATGGCCGAAGGATGGGCGGCACGCGTCCAAGTCCCCGGTCTTGGCCTGCCCCCCCAGGATCCAGTGGATGCCGTCGAACGCAGCGAGCGCCGGCGCGGTCGAGTCCGCATTGGTTGCCTTGCTGTCGTTGACATAAGCGACACCGGCAACGGTACCGACCCGCTCCATTCGATGGGGCAGGCCCTTGAAGCTTTCGAGCCCGGCGTCGATCGCCGCTTCCGACACGCCGAGCGCCTGGCACGCGCTGATCGCGGCAAGCGCGTTCTGCGCGTTGTGCGGACCCTGGAGCGAGGGCCAGCGCGACTGGTCCATGCAGACTCCCGGCGCGATCTTGAACAGATGCTCGCCGCGCACCGACAACGTCCGCGCGATCGCGGCGGACGGCGCATCGCCGATTCCGATCACCGCATCGTGATCCTTCGACTGCATCGCGAACAGCCGCGCCTTGGACGCGGCGTAGCCCTCGAAGCCGTCGTAGCGGTCGAGATGGTCGGGCGTGATGTTGAGTAGCACGGCGACGTCGCAATCGAGGCTGGAGGTCAGGTCGATCTGATAACTGGACAGTTCGAGGACATAGACACCGCCAAGCGGCAGCGACTCCTCGCCCAGGATCGGCAAGCCGATATTTCCGCCAAGCCGCGCGGGAATACCGCCGGTTTCCAGGATATGATGGATGAGCGCGGTCGTGGTGGACTTGCCGTTGGTTCCCGTGATGCCGACGACACGATGCGACGGCATATACTCGCGCGCCTGGGCGAACAGTTCGATATCGCCGATTACGGGCACACCCGCCGCGCGCGCCTTGGCGGCGATCGGGTGCCGGTTGAGCGGGACGCCCGGCGACACGACGACGCCGGCGAAGCCGGACAGGTCGATCTCCAGGGGATCGGCATAGGTTGCGCCGTCGATCGTACGTTTGCTCTCGTCGATGTCCCAGGCAACGACGTCGGCCCCACTTGCCAGCAACGCGCGCACCGTCGCCACGCCCGAGCGCGCCAGCCCGAGCACCGCATAGCGTTCGCCGCGCCAGGCGGGGCTGGTGATCACCGCAGCTTCAGCGTCGCGAGACCGGCAAGCGCCAGCACCAGCGAAACGATCCAGAAGCGGATGACGACGGTGGTTTCGGGCCAGCCGAGCTGTTCGAAATGATGGTGGATGGGCGCCATCCGGAATACGCGCTTGCCGGTGCGCTTGTAGACGAACACCTGGATGATGACGCTCATCGCCTCGACCACGAACAGGCCGCCGATGATGCCGAGCACGATTTCATGGTGCGCGGTGACGGCGATCGCGCCAAGCGCGCCGCCGAGCGCGAGGCTGCCGGTGTCGCCCATGAACACGCCGGCGGGTGGCGCATTGAACCACAGAAAGGCGAGCCCCGCCCCGATCATCGCACCGCAGAAGATCGCCAAGTCGCCGACCCGGGGGATGTGCGGAATGCCGAGATAATCGGCGAATTTCAGGTTACCGGCCAGATAGACGATGATCATGAACGCGACGCTGGCGATGATCACCGGCATGGTCGCCAGGCCGTCGAGCCCGTCGGTCAGATTCACCGCATTGCCGAACGCGACGATGGTGAACGCGGCGAAGACGACGTAGAACCAGCCGAGATCGATCACCACCGAATTGAAGAACGGCACGTAGAGATGCGTGCCGTTCGACGTGTTGGTGTGGATGATGATCGCGCTGGCGATGCCGGCGACCACGAATTCGCCGAGCAGTCGCATCTTGCTCGACACGCCCGCGGTGCTCGCCTTTCTCACCTTGTCGTAATCGTCGAGAAAACCGATCGTCCCGAAGCCAAGCGTCACGAACAGGCACGCCCAGACATAGGGATTGGTCAGGTCCATCCAGATCAGGATCGAAATCACCATGCTGGTCAGGATCATCAGCCCGCCCATCGTCGGCGTGCCGCGCTTGGCGAGGTGCGTTTGCGGCCCGTCAGTCCGGATCGGCTGCCCCTTGCCCTGGCGTAGGCGCAGCCAGCCGATGAAGCGCGGGCCGATGATCAATCCGATCAGAAGCGCCGTCGCGACCGCCGCGCCCGAGCGAAAGGTCTGGTAGCGCACCAGGTTGAGAACGTGGGGGAAACCCAGCGCCTGCGCGATCCAATAGAGCATTATACCTTCCCGTTGGCGAGCGCCGCGACCAGTGCGGACAACCCGACCCCGTTCGAACCCTTGATGAGAACCGCATCACCGGCGTCGATCGTCGCCATCAGGCGGTCGCGCGCGGCAGCGGCGTCGGGCACATGGACGATTTCGACCTGCCCCTCAAGCGCCTGGGCGAGCGGTTTCATCTTTTCACCGACAAGGATGACCAGTTGGACGCCGGCGTCACGAACCGGGTCGGCCAGTTCGGCATGATAGGCATCCGACTTGTCACCCAGCTCGCGCATTTCGCCGAGGACGGCGATCTTTCGCCTAGCGTCGTCACTGCCCAGCACCGCCAGCGTGACACGCATCGAGGCCGGGTTGGCGTTGTACGCTTCGTCGATCACCAGCGCGCGGCCTTCCCCCGCGTTCACCCAGAAGCGCTCACCCCGTCCGGCGAGCCCACCGAGCTCCGCCAGCGCCAGGCCCGCGAGCGCAAGATCGCCGCCGACCGCATCGACCGCCGCCAACACCGCCAACGAATTCGACACCCAATGCTGGCCCGGCTGCGAGACGGTGTAGCTCAGTTCGCGCGCGCCGACCCTGGCCGTGACGAAGGTGCCGCCGCTGGCCGATCGGACGGCTTCGATCGCACGGACATCGGCACCGTCGTCGATCCCGAACGTGATCGTGCGGGCGGCATAAGGCGCGGCGGCCGCGGCGAGGCGGTCGCGATGCGGGCTGTCGTACGGAATGATCGCGACGCCACCCTGCTCGAGGCCCTGGAAGATTTCGCCCTTGGCGTCGGCGATCGCGCTTTCGTCGGGGAAGAAGGCGGCATGTGCAGGAGCGATCGCGGTAACGATCGCGACATGCGGACGGACCAACGTGGTCAGATGAGCAAGCTCGCCGGGATGGTTCATCCCCATCTCGAACACGCCATAATCGACCTTGGCGGGCATCCGCGCCAGGCTGAGCGGCACGCCGGTATGGTTGTTGTAGCTCTTGACCGAGCGATGCGCCCGCTTCGATGGCGAGCGGTCGAGCGCCGCGAACAAGGCCTCCTTGGTGCCCGTCTTCCCGGCCGAGCCGGTCACCCCGATGATCCGCGCATCAGTGCGGCCGCGTGCCGCTCGGGCCAGCGCCTCCAGCCCGGCGAACGTATCCGGGACGCACACGTTCGGATGTCCGGTCGACCGGCTGACAAGCGCCCCGGCAGCGCCGCGATCGAACGCCTGGTCGAGGAATTTATGACCGTCGGTCGTCTCGCCAGTCAGCGCGACGAACAGATCACCCGGCCCAACTTCGCGGGAATCGAACGTGACTCCAGAAACGTCGAACGCCGCCGAAGCGGCGCCGCCCGTGGCTGTCGCAATGTCGGCCGAGGTCCAGAGCGTCATAGCGGATCCCCGGCCGGCACGAGGATCGGAATGACGGCGAGTTCGGGGATGGTGACGGCCATCCCCTCCTCTAACCGGGAAGTCGGCGAATGGCCACGCATCAGGCCGCCGCCTCCTCGCGCGCAACGCTCACGTCGTCGAACGGGAGCACCAGGTCGCCGACGATCTGGCCCTGTTCGTGCCCCTTGCCGGCGACCAGCACGATGTCCGCGGGCCCTGCCTCGGCGATGGCATGGGCAATGGCGGCGCGGCGGTCGCCGATCTCGATCGCACCCGGCGCACCCTTCAGGACTTCGGCACGGATCGCCGCGGGATCCTCGCTACGCGGATTGTCGTCGGTGACGATGGCGAGATCGCCGAAACGAACCGCGATCTCCCCCATCAGTTCGCGCTTGCCATGGTCACGGTCGCCGCCGGCCCCGAACACCACGATCAGGCGCCCGACAGTATGTGGTTTGAGCGCTGCGATCGCCGCTTCGAGCGCGTCGGGGGTATGAGCATAGTCGACATAGACCGGTGCCCCGGTCGCGGTGATCACCGCGCGCTCGAGCCGGCCGCGTACGGGCTGCAACCGCGCCAGATTGGCGATAGTCTGGGCGACATCGCCGCCGGTCGCGATGACGAGCCCCGCCGCGGTCAGGGCATTCGCGGCCTGATAGGCACCGATCAGCGGCAGCGTCACCTTGAGCTCACGCCCCTCAGCCTCGATCACCAGCCCCTGGCCCAGCAAGGTCGGGTCGCGCCCGGCGAGGCGCAGCGTACCGCCGCGCTCGCCGACGGTGATGACGCGCTGGCGCCGAGCGTGGGCAAGATCGACCACGCGCGCTGCCTGGGGATCGTCCGCCCACACAACGGCGGTGCCGTCCGGGTCGAGCACTTCGGAGAACAGGCGCAATTTTGCCGTCAGATATGCGGCCATGTCGCCGTGGTAATCGAGGTGATCGCGGCTCAGATTGGTGAAGGCCGCGGCGATCACCTTTAGCCCCTCGGTCCGGTATTGCGACAAGCCGTGGCTCGATGCCTCGAAGGCGACATGCGTGACCCCTTCGCGCGCCAGGCCGGCAACGTTCGACAGGAACGTGACGACGTCAGGCGTGGTCAGGCCGGTCGAGACGCTGTCATCCGACGTCGTGACGCCGAGCGTGCCGATCGACGCGGCATGGAACCCGGCCATCCGCCACAATTGACGTGTCATCTCGACCGTCGAGGTCTTGCCGTTCGTCCCCGTGACCGCCACGGCCGTTGCCGGGAACGGCGCGAAGAAGCGTGCGGCAAGCTGGGCGAATGTCTGGCGCGGATTGTCGGCGGCGATATGCAACGCGCCGTCGACGGTCGCGCCAGGCCGCGCAACCACCGCGATCGCCCCCGCCGCGACCGCCGCGGGAATGAAGTCCTCGCCATTGACCCGGGCGCCTTCGAACGCCCCGAAGATCGTCCCCGGCGCGACCTTGCGGTGGTCGATCGCGAAGCCGGTGACGCTGGCGTCGCCCCCGCCCGTCACCAGCCCGCCGAGCTTCATTCGGGATCCGCCATGTTCTGCGGCTTTTCCCCCGGGCGGTGCCAGATGAGAGGAAGGAGCTCATTGACGTTGATGTCGCGCGTCGGGTCGGGAACGACGCCCAGCATCGGTCCGGCACGCAGGATGAAGTGGTCGACGACGGGAGCGGCAGTATAGGCTGCGGTCCTGACGGCACCTTGGGGCGAATCGAGCATCACGATGATGACATAGCGCGGCGCGTCCATCGGGAAAGCCGCCGCGAAGGTCGAGACGTTCGCTTTCTTCGAGTAACCGCCGCCCGTTGCCACTTCCGCCGTTCCGGTCTTGCCGCCGACCCGAAAACCGGGCGCGTCCGCATTCTTGCCGGTGCCCTGGGTCACGACGAGGCGAAGCAGCTGGCGGATGCGATAGCTCGTCTGCTCGGTGATGACGCGCCGCCCGGGAACTTGCGTGCCGGGCTGGACCTTGAGCAAGGTCACCGGACGCCAGACACCGCCATTGACCAGCGCCGCATAGGCCGCCGCGAGGTGCAGCGGGGTCACCGCAATGCCGTGGCCGAAGCCCGCGGTCATCGTCGTCACCCGGCTGAATTTCTGCGGGAACAGGGTACGGCCGCGCGCCGGCAACTCGAACGGCATCGGCTTGTCGAAACCCATCGCACGGAACATCGCCGACAATTTGTCGCCGCCCATTTCGTCGGCGATACGCGCCGTCGCGATGTTCGATGAGTGGATCAACGTCTCCGGGATATCGAGCCAGCGATTCTCGCCGTCGTGATCGTGGATCTTGAAGCCGTCGATCGAGAGCGGCTGCGTCGCGTCGAAGCGCCGCGCCATCGAGGTGACCGTGCCGCTGTTGATCGCCGCCGCCATCGTGATCGGCTTGAAGGTCGAGCCGAGTTCGTAGGCCGCGCTGGTCACGCGGTTGAAGAACGGTCCCGGAAGCTGCTTGCCATCTTCGGTGACCACCGGCTTGGGCGCCGCGCCGGGATTGTTGGGATTGAACGTCGGGAACGACGCCAATGCCATGATCTCACCGGTATGGACGTCGAGCACGACGCCGGCCCCGCCCTTGGCCTTGAGGTTAGTCACCGCCTGGCCGAGCTCGTTCTCGAGCGCCGACTGCGCGCGCGCATCGATCGACAGCGCGACCGGCGTGCCGGCGGTTTCAGGCGAGGTCAGCCGGCCGTCGAGCGCGCGCTCCATCCCGCTGGCACCCTTGCCGTTGACGTCGAGGAATCCGAGCACTTGCGCGCCAAGCTCGGACTGGGGGTAAAGCCGTTGCTGCTGGCGTTCGAACACGATCGCCGGTTCGCCGATCGCGTTGACCTCGGTGACCAGCGACGCGGAGGCGTCGCGCTCGAGATAGGTGAAGCGCGTCCCAGTCAACTTGGCGTAGATTTCGTTCTCGTCCAGCCCGAGGATGCCCGCGAGCCGCTGCGCGATGTCGTGGCGGTCGCCCAGAATCTGCTCGGGATGGACGCCGATCGCCCAGGCGTCGATCGTCCGTGCCAACGGCTCGCCATTACGGTCGACGATATCGCCGCGGATGACCCGCGCGTTCATTGTCGACGCCGCTGCCGAGCCCGAGGCGAAGCCGAAAAAGCCGAGCTTGCCGACGACTACCGACACCGCCGCACCGTATAGCAGCATCATGATCATCAGCCGCTTTTGCGCGGTCGCTCGCGAGATCGCGCGATCGTCGGCAAGACGTCGCGGCGCGAGCGGCCGGGCAAGGATGGCGGTCATCGCGCGGACACCTCATCGCGCGCGCCGCGCGACAGCGAGCCCAGCGTCGCGTCGCTGAGCAACTTGCGATCGAGCAAGGCAACCGTTGCGGGCCTCGCCTTGACCGGCACCTTGGCCGCAGCCGGCTGGAGCTTTGCCGCGACCGGCGCCGACACCATCGCGACCGCTGCCTTGATCCTGGCCGGAGCCGCGGGCGCCGGGGCCGGCGTCGAAGCCGCAGGCATGGTCGCGTCTTCCGGAGTCACCGGCGCGCTCGGAATCACCGCCGCGGCGGTCTGGACCTGCGGCAGGCCAACCGGGTTGGGCGCGTTGAAATCGACCTGGGCAAGCTCGGCGTCGTTGCGGATATATTGCGCGGCGGTCGGTGCCGACAGCTTGAGCGTATCGCCGTTCCAGCGCTGCAGCTGGGCGAAGCTGGCGCGCGTGTCGAACTCGGTTTCGAGCGCTTTGATGTCGCGTTGGGTCCGCGCGATCGACGTTTCGATCGATGCGAGCTTGTTGCGCTCCGCCGCGACCCGCGACGACATCAGGTAACAGCCCAGGATCACGCTCACGCAGAGCACGAACCAGCCGAACCAACGAAATCGATGCGCCACCACCATCATGCTTCTCCCGCTACCCAAGCCGCGGACGCCGTCCGTCGGGCCACACGCAAGGTCGCCGAACGAGCACGCGGGTTCCGCGCCAGCTCGGCGTCACTGGGGCGCACCGCGCGCCCGATCGTCTCGAACGTCGCCTCGGCCTTGGCGGCCTGGGGCGGCAGATGACGCGAGCCGGACGGCATGGCGCCGCTCCGTTCGCGCAGGAAATGCTTCACCAACCGGTCCTCGAGGCTGTGAAAGGTCACAACCGCCAGGCGCCCGCCGGGCTTGAGCACGCGCTCCGCTGCGGCGAGACCGTCAGCCAGCTCGCCGAGCTCACGATTGACGTGGATGCGAACCGCCTGGAACGTGCGGGTCGCCGGATCCTTCTTCTCGTGCGGCTTGTGACCTAGCGCCTTGCGCACCACGCTCGCGAGTTCGGAAGTGCGCGTAAGGGGTCTTGCGGAGACGATCGCCCGGGCGACGCGGCGCGACCGCGGTTCCTCGCCATACAGATAGAGGACATCGGCGATTTCCTCTTCATCGGCGGTGTTGAGGAAATCGGCAGCACTTTCGCCCGACTGACTCATCCGCATGTCGAGCGGTCCGTCGCCCTGGAACGAAAAGCCGCGCCCGGCCTGGTCGAGCTGCATGGACGATACGCCGATGTCCATCACGACGCCGTCGACCGGGGCGAGTTCGCGCGTCTCGAGTTCGGCATCCAGCGTCGAGAATGGCGACTCTATCAGGATCAGTCGTCCATCCGCCTCGGCCATCAGCGGCCGGCCGCCTTCGATCGCGTCGGGATCACGATCGAAAGCGGCCACGCACGCGCCCGTGGCGAGAATCGCCCGGGTGTACCCGCCGGCGCCGAACGTGGCGTCGACGTGACGCTCCCCCGGAGTGGGATGGAGAGCGTCGATCACCTCATCGAGGAGCACGGGAATGTGGGGGGTGGGCGTGCTCACAGGAGACCCTTCTCCTGCATGAGGTTGCGGCAGATTCGCTTGAGGACCGGCGCCGCCTGTTCATCGGTGGCGGCGAGCAGGGTGTGGGGATCCCAGATCTCGAAATGCGTCAGCGAGCCGTAGAAGAAGGCGTGCTTGGCGATGCCAGCCTCTTCCTTCATCCAGTTGACGATGACGGCGCGGCCGGTGGTGTCAAAGCCGACCTCCTCAGCGCCGCCGGCGATGACGCGCAGGACGTTGAACGCGGGGTCGGCATCGCCGGCCGCCGCCCTGGCCAGCCTGGCATCGACATAGGCCTGGTCGTAGGCGATCAGGCACTGCGCCTCGGGATGCTGGCCCATGAGGACGAACGGGCCCTTCTTGAAACGCTCCGGCGGCGTATTGTCGATGACGGCATCGCGAAACTTGGCGGGTATGGAAACGCGGTTCTTGTCATCGACAAGCTGCAACGCCGTTCCCGTATAGATGCTGTTCCCAGCCACCGCTCGCCCCGAACCAGACACGCGCTTTCCCGTCCGCCGAACGAGCCCTCGCCCGCGCCGACGCGATCTGAATCAAACGGGTAAAAACGCCCCACTTCCGATGCTTGGGGTATCAAGCCACCGGATGGGATTCAATGGGAATTTTTGCCATTTCATGGGCGGAGTCATCCGCCACGATATTAACTATCTGATAATGTTATAAAATATTCTTCAGCCACAGCCTGCTCTTTCGGCGGCTCGCGGCCTCGTCATTGGCTTGAAATGTTGGATTTCGACCGACGCGCCCATCCTGGGGTACGATTTCCCACGACGTCCCAGCGGCGCGGACCCGGTCACTGCTTGACGGGAGTTGGCGACGCCGCTGGCGCCACGCCCATTTCCGCGAGCGGTTCGCTCGACGTGGCGTCGGCCGGCGCCGAACTGTTCGCCCCGGCGAGGTTCGCCGCCACATCCGCCTTGGGCGCGCCGACGACATTGATCGGACGCTCATGACTGACGACGGTGAAGAGCGTCGCGGCCAGCCCGATCATGACCAATACCGCGGCAAGGCCGAGCAATCCGACCTTCACGCGTTGCATTGTCTGACCGTTGTCGCGAACCAGTGTTTTCATGACGGTGTGGCATTTATGTAACGCTTCGAAAGTCGTTTGTCGACCTCGCCGCCGGCACCGTTCATCGCATCAGGCGGGAACCAATCCCTTCGCTGCCAGCCAGTCGTCGTTATAGAGCGTTGAAAGGTAGCGGAATCCGGTATCGCACAGGATCGTCGCGACCCGGCTGCCCGGCCCCAATTGCCGGGCAAGTTCGATCGCACCGGCGACATTGATCCCCGACGACAGCCCCAGGCACAATCCCTCCTCGTCGAGAAGCCTGCGGACCCATTCATAGCCCTGGGCATCGGAGATGCGGAATTGCGTGTCGATCGGCGCGCCCTCCAGGTTGGCGGTGATCCGCCCCTGCCCGATCCCTTCCGCAACCGACGAGCCTTCGCTCTTGAGCTCGCCGCACGCATAATAGGAATAGAGTGCTGCACCGTACGGATCGCTGAGCGCGATCGTCACCTTGTCGTCCTTCGACTTGAGGCCTAGGCCGACGCCCGCCAGCGTCCCGCCCGTTCCGACCGCGCAGGTGAAGCCGTCGATCCGGCCATCCATCTGTTCCCAGATCTCCTCGGCGGTGCCGGCGATATGCGCCCGGCGATTGGCGATATTGTCGAACTGGTTCGCCCAGATCGCGTTCGGCGTCTCCTCGGCGATGCGACGGCTGGTGTGCACGAAGTGGCCGGGGTTGGAATAGGGCGCGGCGGGCACGAGGACGAGTTCGGCACCGAGCGCGCGCAGCGTGTCCATCTTCTCCCGGCTCTGCGTCTCGGGCATGACGATGATCGCCTTGTAGCCCTTGGCATTGGCGACGAGCGCGAGGCCGATCCCGGTATTGCCCGCCGTCCCCTCGACGATCGTCCCGCCCGGCCTGATCAGCCCGCGTTCCTCGGCATCCTCGACGATGAACAAGGCGGCGCGATCCTTGACGCTCGCGCCCGGGTTGGCGAATTCGCATTTTCCGAAAATCTCGGCTCCGGCCGCTTCGCTCGGGCCCTTGAGGCGAACGAGCGGGGTATGACCGATGAGCGACAGCGTGTCGGGTGTAATTGGCATGGCACCTAGATAGACCGGCAGGCGATACGGGCAAGCAATCGCTACTGCTGCGGGGTCAACTCCTGATTGGGGCGCTCGGCCCGAATCATGGGGTCACTCGCCGTGGGGCGTATCGCCGCCGGCGGGGGCATCGGTGCTTGCCGCATCGTTCGATACGACGCTGTCATCGGTCATCGCGCCGTTGTCCGCCACCGACGCCGCCGCGTTATAGGCCGGTGTCGGGCTCGGCGCTGTCGCGACCACATTGCCGACCGCGGTCGTGGTGATCGAATCCGCGGAATTCTCGCCGACCGGACCGGGACTGCCGCCACATCCGGCCAGCGCCACGAGGCCCGCGCTCACCACCAGCAATCGCATCATCGCCTTCTCCCTGCTTCACGGATCGTCACCCGATCGGCGAGCGCGGTCAAGGCGCGACGCGCGCCGACAGGCGCGCTAGGGAAAAAGCGTGACGGTCAAACGCTCTTTCCCGCCAGTCGTCGATGCGCGGACACGGCTGCTGGTCTGCGGCAGCCTGCCGGGCGATCGCAGCCTGGCGGCTGGCCGCTATTACGCCAATCCGCAGAACCAGTTCTGGCGGCTATTGTCACCGGTCGTGGCGCGCGATCTCGTAGCGATGGACTATGAAGAACGGCTGGCGGCATTGCTCGACGCGCGTATCGGCCTGTGGGACGTCGTCGCCAGCGCGAGGCGCCCGGGCAGCACCGACGCGGCGATCCGCGACCATGCACCGAACGACCTCGCGGCGCTGGCGGCGACCCTGCCAGATTTGCGCGCGATCGCGTTCAACGGCGGCGCCGCGCACAGGATCGGCATGCGGATCATGCATGACAAAGGCGGCTGCCATGCCCTGATCGCATTACCCTCGAGCAGCCCGCTCCACACGATCGGCATCGAGGCAAAACGACCGGCCTGGAACGGACTCCACGCGTATCTGTAGATCGCCGTTCCCGAACGAGGCCGCTCGATGCGGTCGTGTTCCCGGCACGCCCCGAATGCGGACTGTTGGCCCGCGGAAGAATCCGGACGAAGCGACACGGCGGTCATCGCGGCCTGAACCTGCTTGGCTATGCCTGTTCGCGACAGCCATGTTCTGGTATTGTTCCGGGCAATGGTATTGCCCGACTCGATCCCCTGTTCCTCATCGGCCGGATCATCCCTGCCGGTCGACTTTATCTTGCCGCCGCGGCCGCTGCGCTGGCTGTTTCTCGACCTCAACAGCTATTTCGCCAGCGTCGAGCAGCAGCTCGATCCCGCCCTGCGCGGCAAACCAGTCATCGTCGCGCCGGTCGGATCGGATACGACGGTCGCCATCGCCGCGTCGGTCGAGGCGAAACGGTACGGCATCTCGACGGGCACGCCGGTATGGGAGGCCAAAAGGCTGTGCCGCGAGTTGCTGATCGCCCCGGCACGGCACGACAAATATGTCGAGTTCCATGACGCCGTGATCGCCGAAATCTGGAAGCACATTCCGGTAACGCGGGTGTGTTCGATCGACGAGGTCGCGTGCCGGCTGCTCGACAACGAGAATGCGCCCGATCAGGCGATCGCCCTGGCGCTGCGAATCAAGGCCGGCATTCGCGCCAATGTCGGCGACTGCCTGACCTCGTCGGTCGGCATCGCGCCCAACCGGCTGCTCGCCAAGCTCGCGTCCGACATGCAGAAGCCCGACGGGCTGATCGTGCTGACCGCGGACGAATTGCCGCACCGTCTGTTCGGCCTGCCGCTGCGCGACATTGCGGGAATCGGGGCGAAGATGGAGCGGCGGCTGGCGCGCGACGGCGTTAACGATATCCGGCAGCTCTGCGAGCGGCGGCCGCGCGATGCCGGCACCGCCTGGGGCGGGACCAATGGGGACCGGCTATGGTATTTGCTGCACGGCGTCGATCTGCCCGACAAGCCGACTCAGACGCGGTCGATCGGACACAGCCACGTTCTCTCGCCCGGCAAGCGCGGGCTCGAGCCGGTACGGCTCACCGCACGGCGATTGGCGCTCAAGGCGGCGAGCCGGCTGAGGCGCAAGGGATATGCGGCGCGCCTGCTGGTCCTCCACACCCGGTTCGAGGAGGACAAGGCAGTGTGGCAGACCAGCCAACGCCTGCCGGTGACGCAGGACAGTTTCCAGCTGCTCGCCGCGCTCGACGCGCTGTTTCCCCGGCTCGCCGAGGAAGGAAAAAGACGCCACGGATCGCTTCGTGTCCGGATGATCGGGGTGACGCTGAACGAGATCGTCCCGGTGGCCGGCGAACAGGGGTCGCTGTTCGCGCATCTCGATCCCGACGATCCGCTGGCGCGCGAGACGCGCGGACTGGCGTTGAGCCGCGCGATGGACCGGCTCAATGAAAAATTCGGCCGCCATGCGGTGTCGCTCGGCCCGTTTTATGGCGGACGGATCGATCGCGTCGGCACCAAGATCGCGTTCGGCCGGATACCGGATATGGATGAATTTCACGAATGACACTTTTGTTGCAATGCGCCATGCCCGCAACGGCCCGATTTGGTTACATCTTGACGCCGGCTGCTGCGTGCGCGAAGCGCGAAAGCCTATGAAAACCTCCTTCCTCTCCGCAACCGCCGTGGCGCTGCTGGCGCTGACGGCCTGTCAGTCCAAGACGACGACCACCACGACCGAGAACTCGACCAGCGTCGAGAACAACACCGTCGCCGAGAAGCCGAAATTCGAGCTGCCGCCGGCGATCAAGGCCGAGGTGTCGATGCGCTGCCATGGCGACAACAGCCTGGCGCACGTGACCTTCTTCGAAGGCGACAAGCAGATCACCGTCTCGGCGCCGTCGACCGCGGCACCGGTCGTGCTCAAGGCACCCGAAGCCGGCAAGCCCTATGTCGCCGACGGCGGCTGGGAAGTCACCGGCACGCCCAAGTCGATCAAGCTGACCGCGCCGGGCAAGCCGGCTCAGACCTGCGACGCCTAATTCCTCCGCGGCGGTCCGCGTCACGGCGCGGACCGCTGTTGCATCCTCGGCCCGTATTGGGCACCCTGCGATCATCTGCCGGGCGGAGCGCACATGGCGACGGTCGCGATTTACAGCCTGAAGGGCGGTGTCGGTAAGACGACGCTGGCGGTCAATCTGGCCTGGGCTGCCGCTACCCTTTCCTCTCGCCGCACCCTGCTTTGGGATCTCGACCCGCAAGCCGCCAGCACGTTCCTGCTATCGGCCAAGAAGGCGAAGACGGAGGCGCAATCGGTCTTCACCAGGGATGTCGAACCGGTCAAGCTCGCCCGCGCCACCGATATCCCGCATCTCGATCTGATTGCCGCCGACATGTCGCTGCGCGGGCTCGATCTGCTGTTCCACGAACTCGACAAGAAGAAGCGGCTGCAAAAGCTGCTGGCAACACTGGCCAAACATTATGACCGCGTGATCCTCGACTGTCCGCCCGGCCTGACCGAAACCAGCGATCAGGTGATCCGCGCCGCGGACCTGATCGTCGTTCCCGTGATCCCCTCCGCGCTGTCGCAGCGGGCCTTTGCCGACATGGCAGCCTCGCTCGGCAAGACCAGGGTCCTGCCGGTCCACGTCATGGTCGATCGCCGGCGCAATCTCCATGCCGAGGCGGTCGCGGCACATCCCGACTGGCCGGTCATTCCGATGGCGAGCGTGGTCGAACGGATGGGCGACCGGCGCGCCGCAGTCGGCCAATTCGCCGCGCGTTCTCCCGCGGCGCAAGCGTTCGCGTCGCTGTGGCAAACGATCGAGAAGCGGCTGGCAAAATGAGGCAGCCGCCCGAGCCATCCTATGAAGTGCTCGACCCCAATCTCGTGCTCGGCGCTTATGCCGTCGGCGTGTTCCCGATGGCCGATGCGCGAGACGCGGCGGGCGTCTATTGGGTCGAACCGCGCAAGCGTGCGGTTCTGCCGCTCGACGGTTTCCATTTGTCGAAATCACTGCGCAAGACCATTGCCTCGGACCGTTTCCGCGTCACCGCCGACGCCGCATTCGAAGAGATGATCGCGCTGTGCGCGGAAAGCGCCCAGGACCGGCCCGACACCTGGATCAACACGACGATCGAAACGGTCTTCACCACGCTCCATTATCAGGGCCGCGCGCATTCGATCGAATGCTGGGACGGCGATCAACTGGTCGGCGGTCTCTATGGTCTGGCGTTGGGCAAGGCGTTCTTCGGCGAATCGATGGTCAGCCGCGCGACCGACGCGTCGAAGGTCGCGCTCGCGTGGCTGGTGGCACGGCTCAAGGCCGGCGGGTTCACCTTGCTCGATTGCCAGTTCATGACCCCACATCTCGCCTCGCTCGGCGCGATCGAGATCAGCCGGGCAGATTATGTCGCGTTGCTGGGCGCCGCGCTCGAAGGTTCGCTCGGCGCCGCGGTCGCGGCATCGGGGGCCGGCGATTTCGGCGCGCTCGACCGACTGCCCTTGGCCGTGCCGGATTCGGTCGGCGCAGCGACGGTGTCCGCGCCCCCCTTGGGGAAGGACATCGTGCAGCTCTTGACCCAGACGTCGTAGATCGGATCGAGCACGACGTTGAGGTTCGGCCGCTCCTTGTAGAGCCAGCCGGAGAAGACGCGCTTCCACTGCTTGTCGGGTTGCTCGATGTCGAGTTGCACGAACGCCCCCGTATAATGCTCATTTTCCCAGGGCGCGGTTTCCTCGCATGCGCGCAGGCGGACGATGGCATTGCCGACGCGGATCGCCTCGCCCGGCTTCATCGTCAGGTCGCGTTCCTGGCTATTGCGCTTGTTGAGCAACCCCAGCACGGCCACGCGCTGGTTCATCGGTGTCGCGCCTTGGTTGGGATTGGTGGCGTCCCCCGATACGTCGATCGTCTCGACCCCGCCTGACTGGCCGCTATCGTCAAGCGCGGTCGGCGCCGCCGTGGCGACCGCATCGGGCGGCGGCGCCGGCGGCGTACTATACCAGCTATAACCGGCCCAGCCCGCCGCGCCGACACCAGCGGCCAGCGCGGAGATGCCGGCGACGCGGCGCCAGTTCATCCTTCCGGCGTCCAGGCTTCGTAATCACCCGTCGCAGCGGCGCGGTGCCCGCCTTTTTCGAGCGCGCCCGGTGGGCGATAGGCGAGCGCCGTTCCCGTCAGATTGGGCACGGCAGGCTTTTCCCAGCGGCGCTGCGGGGGCAACGCGCGGTCGGGCACGTCGTCGATCTGGTGGTGCAGCCAGCTGAACCATTCGGGCGAAACGCGACTCGCGTCGTTCGTGCCCCGATAGATGACCCAGCGCCGCGGGCGCCCGGCGGTATCCTTGCCGCCCTGGTAATAGACGTTGCCGAGATCGTCCTCGCCAACGCGTTCCTTGCCGATCAGGCCGACCATGGTGCCCCAGGTCGCGCCGGTCCACCAGGTGAAGGGATTGAGATTGATGCCCATGCGCCGCGCTTAGCGGGTGACGGTCCCGCGTTCAACGCCGATCACTTGCCGGCCCAGGTGACCTTGTCACCTTCGCTGATGCCGAGCGTCGAGGTACGGCCGCCCTTGAGCTCGAGCACGGCGCCGACCGGTTCGCCCGACGTGATCGGGGTCTGGTCCTCGGGAATCGCGTTTTCGTTGATGCGCGCGATAGTACCGTTGGCGCGGATGAAGATGATGTCGAGCGGGCTGGGCGTGTTCTTCATCCAGAAGCTCGCTTCCTTGGGCGCGCCGCCGCCCGGAGGATAGGGCCAGAACAGCATCCCGCCATTGTCGGGAATGTCGGTCCGGAACATCAGCCCCTTTTCCTGCTCGGCGGCGGTCTTCGCGACCTCCACCTGAAAGGCATGCACGCCGTTGCTGCTGGTAACCGTCAGGGCGATCGTTTTCGCGGCGGAATCGCCGCCATCGCCCGCACCGTCAGTGTTGGCGCAACCCGTCGACAGGGCGCACAATGCCAACGGCAGCAACGCATACCCGAATTTCATGAAATCAGTCGTCCCGTTCGACCGCGACCGCCAGCGGGCCCTTGCGTCCCTCGACAATCCGCGCACGCAGGCGCTGGTCGGGCTCCACCTCGTGCAGAGCCGCCCGGCGTAGCGTTTCCATGTGCACGAATATATCGGCCGAATCGGTGTCGCGCACCAGAAATCCATAGCCTTTCAGCCGATTGAACCATTTGACCGCGACCGGTTCGAAGGGGCCGGCCTGATCGAGCATCGCAACGGGATCGACGCGATTGGAATCGGGACGGACGCGCGGCGGCGGCTCGACCGCGGTCGACAGATCGACCGACAGGATCGCGCTCGCTTGCAATCCCCGCTCTCGCCTGACCGCCAGGCAGTCGACCCGCGCGCCTTCCGGCAGACTACGGCGACCGTGCGGCTGGAGTACCGAGAAATGGATCAGGATATCACCGGCCTGGTCGTCGTCGACCAGAAAGCCGAATCCGCGCGTGACGTCGAACCATTTGACCACGCCCCGATGGCGCGATTCGCCGACCGCCAGCATTTCGGCGGCGGCCTCTCCCAACGGCTCCAGCGGACATTCGCCCGTTTCCGGCTGCGGTTCTACGCGCACAATCACCCCCTGCGAACCGTCACTGTAACACGATCGCGATAAAAGCCAAAGGGTTAGCGCGGGTCGTTTCGGAGCCGTTCTACCCGGCCAGTTCGGCGGTGTCGTCGCCCGGATTCAGATATGCGAGCGCCCGCGCCAACGCGAGCGGATGGCCCGCGCGCAACAGCGCGGCGACATGCTTTTCGCGGAGGGGCCGATCGCCCGGCACGTCGGCGAACGGCCCGATCCTGCGCCGCCGCGCGAACACGATCGCCGCCTCGAACGCGCGCTCGGCGACCGCCGGCGCGATCGCGTCGGTATCCTCTCCATCCAGCCCGGCCTGACGCAGCGCGCCCGCGACGCGGCGAGCGCCAAGGCCGCGCCGCGCCATCGCTCCTGCCTTGGCCTCCCCCCAGGCGCGATCGTCGATATAGCCCAGTTCAGCCATCCGTTCGGCGATCGCCGCCGGATCGGCGGGCTCGCCTTCCCAACCGCGAGCGCGTATCTTGCGATCGAGATAATCGACCAGCCGCCCGCGCGTCGTGGCGAAACGCTCGACGTAGCGTAAGGCGAGCCGTTCGAGGCCGGACCGGTCGAGTGGAGAGGCAGTTTGACGGGAAGGTCGGACCATACCGCCATGTTTGTGCCACACTGACAACCGAATTTGAACGTGTGCGGGCGGCAGGGGGCCGTCGCTAGCATGAAGCGGCCGGAAAGAGCCGCATGAACTGGGCGCGAAAATGATGACGATAGACATGGCGACTGAGGTGGCGACGGAAGAGAAGGCAGAACTCCTGCCGACTCCGACCGACGACGCGCTGCCGCGGCGGATGGCCGACTTCGCGACATTGGGCGAGGCGCTGGATTATGCGGCCCAGGGCGTGCGCGGTCTCAATTTCCATGATCCACGCGGGACGCTGGTGCGAGCATATCCCTTTGCCGAAATGCGCCAGGACGCGCTGGCGATGGCGCGCCGGCTGATTGCCGCAGGCATCAAACCCGAGGACCGCGTCGCGCTGATCGCGGAAACCGGTGTCGAATTCGCCAGCCTGTTCTTCGGCGTGGTGTATGCCGGCGCTTGGCCTGTGCCGCTGCCGCTGCCCACGAGCTTCGGCGGAGCGCAATCCTATATCGACCAGCTGTCGGTCCAGCTGAATAGCTGCGACCCCAGAATGCTGATCTATCCGCCCGAGATCGGCGCGATGTGCGCCGAGGCGGCGAAGATCCAGAATATCGAGGGGATCGATTGGGCCAGCTTCGCCGCCCGCCCCGCCCCCGAAACCGACCTGCCCCGGGCGAAAGGCGATGACATCGCCTATCTGCAATATTCGAGCGGTTCGACGCGGTTCCCGCATGGCGTCGCGATCACGCACCGCGCATTGCTCAACAACCTTGCCGCGCACAGCCACGGCATGAACGTTACCACTGGCGACCGCTGCGTCTCTTGGCTGCCCTGGTATCACGATATGGGGTTGGTCGGCTGCTTTCTGTCGATCGTGGCCAATCAGGTATCGACCGACTATCTGAAGACCGAAGACTTTGCGCGACGTCCACTCGCCTGGCTCGACCTGATCAGCCGAAATCCTGGCAATACCCTCTCCTACTCGCCGACTTTCGGCTACGACATCTGCGCGCGCCGCATGTCGAGCCAGACCAAGGCGAGCGACCGTTTCGACCTGTCACGCTGGCGGGTCGCCGGCAACGGTGCCGACATGATCCGCCCCGACGTGATGCAGTCGTTCGTCGACGCCTTCGGCGATGCCGGGTTCAAGGCGACCGCCTTCCTGCCGAGCTACGGTCTCGCAGAGGCGACGCTGGCGGTGTCGATCATGCCGCCCGGCGAAGGAATCCGCGTCGAACTGGTCGAGGAAACCCAGCTGTCGGGGGGCCAGGGCCGCCACGACCGGCCGCAGCGCTATCGCGCGATCGTCAATTGCGGGAAGCCGGCGCGCGACATGAAAATCGAAATCCGCGAGGAGGACGGCACACCGCTGCCCGAACGCGCGATCGGCAAGGTGTGGTGCGCCGGTCCGTCGGTGATGGTCGGCTATTTCCGCGATCCCGAAGCGACCGCCGCCTGCATGAAGGACGGTTGGCTCGACACCGGCGACATGGGCTACCTGTCGGATGGCTATATCTACATCGTCGGCCGCGCCAAGGACATGATCATCGTCAACGGCCGCAACCACTGGCCGCAGGATATCGAGTGGGCGGTCGAGCAATTGCCGGGGTTCAAGGCGGGCGACATCGCCGCTTTCGCGATCACCACGCCGGGCGGCGAGGAAACCCCCGCGGTGCTGGTCCAGTGCCGCACGTCGGACGAAGCGGAGCGCCTGCGCCTGCGCGACGAAATTCGCGAACGCGTACGGTCGGTCACCGGCATGAATTGCGTGATAGAGTTGATTCCCCCGCGTACCCTGCCGCGCACCAGCTCGGGCAAATTGAGCCGCGCCAAGGCGCGCAACCTGTACCTCGCCGGCGAAATCAAGCCCTACGCGATCGCGGCCTGAACCACTCCCGGAGTACAGGCACGACGGATCCATTCGGTGTTCCAGTCGGACTTTTCCACAGTTTGAGTGGTAAATGTCCGCTGCGCTTCCCCATTTCGGCACAAAACCGCGCCAAATTGTGCTCCCGCCTAACTCTTCGCTAACCCTGTGGGCGCTATCCGCGACTGCGTGAGCACCGAGCCTTCTTCCCAGTTCGCTACGCCGCGGATCGACGGCCGTGCGCTGCTCGGCCTGCACGACCCCGCCGACACGACCGATTGGGGACCGATCCGCGCCGCCCAATTGCATGCGGGGCGCCAGCTCGCCCTGTTCCTGTTCGGCGCGAACCTGATCGGTGCCGCGCTGGTCGTCATGATGTTCGACGGCCGCGTCCCACGCTGGATGCTGGTCGGGTGGGCACTCGTCACCGGCGTGGTCAGCATCGGGGTGACGATGCGGCGACTCGCGACGCGCCATCGCGACGCCAGTTCGGCGACGCTCCGCGACGTCCGCGACACCGTGCTGGAGGGGATCGCGCTCGCAGCGGTGTGGTCGGTCCCGCCCCTCGCCCTGGGATCGCGTGCCGATATCGGCACCGCGATGGGGCTGTGGATCATCTTGTCGGTCATGCTGACCGCCTCCGCGGTCGCGATGGCTGCGCTGCCCTTGGCGACGATGAGCTTCCTCGGTGTGCTGGGCGCCGCCATTGCCGGCATGTTGTTGATGATCGGCAGCCCGTTGCTTGCCGCGGCGACCGTGCTGTTCGTCGTGCTGTTGATGATCGGCTGCTTCCAGCGCGGCAAAGCGCTGGTGGTGATCCGGGCCAACGAGATCGGTCTGGCCGAGCGCGATGAGACCGTCAGCCTGCTGCTGCGCGAGTTCGAGGAAGAAGACGGCGACTGGCTGTGGGAAACCGACAGCGCGCGGCGGATCGTCCGTGCCAGCCCGCGGTTCGCCCGGTCGATTCAGCTCGATCCGGTCAAGATCAACGGCATGCCGCTGCTCCAGGCTCTGGCGGGCAAGCATTGGGAAAGCGGCGACTTCTCGTCCGGCCTTCGCACGCTCGCCGACAAACTCAAGAACCGCGAATCGTTCCGCGACCTCCTGCTGCCGGTCGAGATCGGCGAGACCGAGCGCTGGTTCGCGCTGGCCGCCAGTCCCCGCCACGACGATGCGGGCGCGTTCATCGGCTTTCGCGGTGTGGGGTCGGACGTCACCGCGCAACGCGAATCGGCCGACAAGATCAACCGCATGGCGCGGTACGACACGCTGACCGGCCTGCCCAATCGCTTGCATCTCAACGAGCAGCTCGCCCGCGCGATGACCGAGGCAGAGAAGTGGGGCACGCGCTGCGCGTTCATGATGATCGACCTCGATCGCTTCAAGGCGGTCAACGACTCGCTGGGGCACCCGGTCGGCGACCGCCTGCTTGGCCGCGTTTCGGAACGGCTGGGCCAACTCGTCACCGACAACGAGATGGTGGGACGGCTCGGCGGCGACGAATTCGCGGTCGTGGTACGCGACGCGAGCGACGCGGCGCGGGTCGAGAGGCTTGCGCAGACGATCATCGACACGCTGTCGCGTCCTTACGAGGTCGACGCCCACACGCTCTATATCGGCGCCTCGGTCGGCGTCGCGATCGGACCACGCGACGGCCGCACCGCGGAAATGCTGATCCGCTCGGCCGACCTCGCGCTCTATCGCTCGAAGGATGCCGGCGGCGGCGTGTTTCATGCCTATGAACCGCAACTCCACGTCAAGGCGGAGGAACGGCGCGTGCTCGAAATGGCACTGCGTCAGGCGCTTGAAAAAGGCGAGATGCACCTCGAATATCAGCCGGTCGTCGCGGCCGGCACGGGCAACCTGACCGGGTTCGAGGCGCTGTTGCGCTGGACGCATCCCGAACTGGGCGTGGTCTCGCCGGGCAAGTTCGTTCCACTCGCCGAGGATGCCCGGTTGATCGTACCGATGGGCGAATGGGTGCTACGTCAGGCTTGTGACGAGGCGGCACGCTGGCCCGCCCCGACACGCGTCGCGGTCAACGTATCGCCCGAACAATTGCACAATCCCGCGTTCGTTTCGGTCGTCGCCTCGGCGCTTGCCAATAGCGGTCTGCCGCCCGAACGCCTCGAACTGGAAGTAACCGAAGGCGTCTTCATGCGCGAAGGCACCGGCGCGGTGCAGGTGCTCGAACGCGTGCTCGATCTCGGTATTCGTCTCAGCCTGGACGATTTCGGTACCGGCTATTCGTCGCTCGGCTATCTCGCACGCACGCGTTTCTCGACGATCAAGGTCGACCGCAGTTTCGTCCAGGGTGCATCGAAGGGCCAGAAGGAGCCGATCGCGATCATCCGCGCGGTGGTTGCCCTCGCGCAGTCGCTGGGGATGGCGACTACCGCCGAAGGCGTCGAGACCGAAGAAGAGCACCGCCTGATCCAGGAACTCGGCTGCACCAAGGTCCAGGGTTATTATTTCGGCCGCCCGCTGCCGGTCAGCGAAGCGCGCGCGCTGGCGTCGCGCAACTGGGGCGAAGAAGCGGCCGCCGCCTGAGGTGCGGGCACGCTGCACCGTTTTTCTGCCGAACACATGCTTGCCCCGCGGCGTGGCGACCGCTACAGGCAACCGCCGCACAGGGGTGTAGCTCAGCTGGTTAGAGCGTCGGTCTCCAAAACCGAAGGCCCTCGGTTCGAATCCGAGCTCCCCTGCCACTCCTTCTCTTCCGCTGGATACTCCTGCTCGCGTTCGATAGCGGCCAGGATTCGGATAAGGGCGTGATCGAGTTCCATGACGCTCCCCTGCTCGGTGATATGGGGTGGCGAACGCGAGCGATGCGACCACGATCCATCCGAAATGGGTTAATTCCGACGAACCGTTCACCGCATCTGCAACGACCCGCACCATGCCGGGCCAAGCGGCTTGCACCCCCGCATCCGACGCGCTATTCCCGCGCCCAATCCGAAATCGGGATTGATTGTCGTCCGTGCCTCTTGAGGGACCGGGCGGCGGTCCTATGTCCCGAGCTTCGGCAACGATCAAATAGGTTCACAGCACGTGGCGAAGACGACCCCCATCGAATTCATCCGGCAAGTCCAGGCCGAGACGCGCAAGGTCGTATGGCCGTCGCGCCGTCAGACGATCATGACCGGCGTGATGGTCATGGTGATGACGGTCATCCTGGCGGTCTTCTTCTTCGCCGTGGACAAGGTGTTCGGCACGGCGGTCGAATACCTGCTGGGCCTCGCGAAATAAGGTTTCCCATGGCACGCTGGTACATCATCCACGCTTATTCGGGTTTCGAGGGCAAGGTCCGCGACGCGATCATGTCCGAGGCCGCCCGCATGGGTCTCGAGCAACTCGTCGAGCAGATCGAGGTTCCGACCGAGACGATCACCGAGGCTCGCCGCGGCAAGAAGGTGCAGGTCGAGCGCAAGTTCATGCCCGGCTATGTGCTGGCCAAGCTGGCGATGAACGACGACGTCTATCACCTCGTCAAGAACACGCCCAAGGTCACCGGTTTCCTCGGGCCCAACGGCAAGCCTCAGGCGATCAGCGACGCCGAAGCCGCGCGCATGCTGAACAGCAAGGAAGAGGCCGCCGCCTCCGCGCCGCGACAGCAGGTCAAGGTCGATTACGAGATCGGCGATTCGGTCAAGGTGCTGGACGGCCCGTTCGCGTCGTTCAACGGCGTGGTGGAAGAGCTCGACTTCGACAAGTCGAAGGTCAAGGTTTCGGTGTCGATCTTCGGGCGTGCGACGCCGGTGGAACTCGACTTTGAGCAGGTCGAACGCTCGAAGTGAGCCGCAGGCACGCGACCGCACGCAAATAGCGCAGCTATTTGCGAGACGGCGAGCGCCGGCCGGCAGGCGCGCGTAGCGCGACCTGTCCGACGACGCGGGATTCACTCCCGCGTCGATCCTCCCAGCCTGTCGCCGCCGAAGTCGAAGCGATCCGCGTGCTCCTGCGAAAGCAGGAGCCCATGGTCACAAGCGTTTCCCTTCCCAACTCTGGGCTCCTGCTTTCGCAGAAGCACGAGTGAGGAGAACATAACCACCCCACTGGCGTCCGACGCAGAAATGAATCCCGCGTCGTCGGACCTCGCTTCGCGAGGCCGGCCGGACGGGCGCCGTCTCACAATTAGCTCCCGCTAATTGTGTGCGGTCGCGGCTGTTGCTTCCCGTCGCGCTTTCCGCTATCGGCCCGCCCTTCCTAAGCTACAGCTGTGGAATTGCGGGAGGGTTCGCGTTGCGGGCCCGTCTGACCGCTAAACTTGAACTGGACGCGGGAGCCCCGGCCCCCCTCGCCCACTACAGAGTGAGTAAAATGGCAAAGAAGATCACAGGCTATATCAAGCTGCAGGTGCCCGCGGGCGCTGCCAATCCGTCGCCGCCGATCGGCCCGGCGCTGGGTCAGCGCGGCGTGAACATCATGGAATTCTGCAAGGCGTTCAACGCCGCGACCGGCGATCTCGAGAAGAACGCGCCGATCCCGACGATCATCACCGTCTATGCCGACCGGTCGTTCTCGTTCGAGACCAAGACCCCGCCGGCAACGTTCCTGATCAAGAAAGCCGCTAACCTGAAGTCGGGCTCGAAGGAGCCGGGCAAGGTGTCGGCGGGCAAGATCGCGCGCTCGAAGCTGAGCGAGATCGCCCAGATCAAGATGAAGGACCTGAACGCCAACGATATCGAAGCGGCGACCCGCATCATCGAAGGCTCCGCCCGCGCGATGGGCCTCGAAGTGGTGGAGGGCTGAACCGATGGCATTCGTGAGCAAGAAGCAGAAGGCGATCACGATCGACCGCGAAAAGCTGCACGGCGTTGACGAGGCGATCGGCCTAGCCAAGGCCGGCGCTACCTCCAAGTTCGACGAGACGATCGAAGTTGCGATCAACCTGGGCGTCGATCCGCGCCACGCCGACCAGATGGTCCGTGGCGTCGTGACCCTGCCCAAGGGTACCGGCAAGGACGTCCGCGTCGGCGTGTTCGCCAAGGGCGCGAAGGCCGAGGAAGCCAAGGCCGCCGGCGCCGACGTGGTCGGTGCCGAAGACCTGATGGAAATCGTCCAGGGCGGCACGATCGATTTCGATCGCTGCATCGCGACCCCGGACATGATGGGCATCGTCGGTCGCCTCGGTAAGGTGCTGGGTCCGAAGGGCCTGATGCCGAACCCGAAGCTCGGCACCGTGACCATGGACGTCGCCGCCGCCGTCAAGGCCGCCAAGGGCGGTCAGGTCGAATATCGCGTCGAGAAGGCGGGCATCATTCACTCGGGCATCGGCAAGGCGTCGTTCCCGGCGGAAGATCTGCGCGCAAACTTCGACGCCTTGGTCGACGCGGTGATCAAGGCCAAGCCGTCGGGTGCCAAGGGCAAGTATGTCCGCAAGGTCGCCGTCAGCTCGACCATGGGCGCCGGCATCAAGATCGACACGGCGGACGTCGCCGGCGCGTAAGCGACTGAGCACGGTTCTAAAGATCAGAAGGGGCCGGCAGAGCAATCTGCCGGTCCCTTTTTTCGTTCTGCAGCCGACCCTAGACTCGTCGGATTCGACTTGAGCTCAGTTCAACAGCCGGCGTGCAGCGATGAGCTCGGCAAGGCGTTGCTTGTAGAGCCGGTAGCGGCATTCGTCGCGCAGCATGTCGGTTCCACTCCCGCCGAACGATACGCCCCCTTCGAAGGTGCATTGCGCGCCGACATATCGCATCCACGCCGCCTGCGAGAGGCGAAGATGGGCCGCAAGATGAGGAATGTAGGGAGGCTTGGACGCGTCGGGGCCAACGACACTGTTATCTAGCGTTGTCGCCTCACGCAGGCGCTGACGGAAAACCCGTTCAACCTTGATGCGCTCACGGTCGGCGGCGGCAAGATAGCAGGCACCAACCGCCGCATTCGGCGACATCTCCTCGCACCGCCGCAACACCGGGTCAGCGTTCGGTACATATCGCCTGCGTGGGAAGCTGGCCGACTTGCCGCAATGACGGCGAGCGAAGCGATTATCCGCAGCATAACACCAATCGGCACGATCATTTCTCTCCCGACCTTTGCCTTGCGATCGTAGGAATCGGCAAGGCGTTCGCAAGCTCGCTCGGTCGAAACCCAACCCATCACTTTACCCAATCGACAGACTTGCCTGTTACCGCCGGTCGACAATGCGCGACTTCATTACCTTCGCCGCGCCGGCGCTGATGCTCGGACTACTCTACTGCGTATATCGCGCTGTGGCGTTGTTCACCGCATGGCGTCCGGCCGCCGCCATCGTCTGGACGACAGACTATTCCGATGCCGAACGCCGCGACGATTTCTGGGGTTTCGGCACGCTCCGCGGATGGCGGATCACCGACGGCCGGGACCAGCGGCTGATCGAAGAGACGGTCCATTATCAGGACGAACATGGCGACCGTCATGTCGCGGACATCAAGCGCTACGTTCGGGCCGGCTGGCGGCCCGCCGGCGCGCATACGATCTGGTACGATACCGCCAATCCCGACAACGCGACCGCATTCGGGCCAGGTTACTGGCTGCTGACGGCGTTCGCCCTTGCAGCAGCGCTGGTGGCATTGATCGACGCCGCGATCCGGATTCGCGGTTGAGGCGGCCTCTCCTCTTGCCGAAGGCGGGATCATGACGGTGTCGGCAACAAATTAGCGGCTTCGCCGAAAGATCTCTCCCGGGCACGGCGACGTCATTTCGGCAATGCGTCCAACCAGCGGATGATTTCGCTACCCAGCCGGATACGCGCGTCGGACCAGCTGTGATCGGTGGCGGCATGCACCTCGCTGACCTTGCTGCCGCCCAGCGCACGGATCGCCGCCGCGAGCCTGTCGGGAGCGTCGCGCAGGCCGTCATCCGCGGTCAGCAGCAGCAGGGGCAAGTCCTTCAGCCCGTCTGCCTTGCGCGTGAAATCGTAAGCGGGGCCATTGGCGCCGATCTCGTCGGCTTCCTTCGCGGCGGTCGTCGCCAGCGTTTCCAGGCCGGTGTCGGTCAACGCGGCGATCCTCTTGTCACGCGGCAGCGCCGCCAGCCGTCCGATATTGCCCGGCGAGAACGCCACCGCGCCGATAAGCCCGCGATCATGCGCCGCGGTCAGCAATGTGGCCCAGCCGCCCAGGCTGTGGCCCATCAGCACCATCCGCTTCGGATCGCTGCCGAGCTTCGCCACCACCGGAGGTGCGCGCAGATAGGCTAGCACCGCGTCGACATCGGCGAGATCGTTGGCAAAACTGTACGTGCCCGGGCTGCCCCACGAGCCGCGATAGTTGAACGTCACCACGATCCAGCCGGCGCGGCGCATCATCTGCGCAAGGTCGAGATTCTTCTCGTTGCCCGGCAGGCCGTGGCACAGCACCACGACCGGATGCGGACCAGGTCCCGACGGGACGTAGGCCAGGCCGTTGATCTCGACCCCGCCCGAGGGGATGTGCAGCACCTCGGGCCGCGCCGGGTATTTCGGATCGGGGACGGGGTCGGTGTAGATGGCGGCCGGGATGGATTGCGCGCTCGCGGCGCCGGGCAGAACCAGTGCGGACAAGAGAATGAGGACGCGACTCGCCATGGTGATCCCTCCCGATGTTTGCCGGCGCCCCGCTTAGCGCAACGGAACGGCGAACCGAAGATTGCCGGCGAACGAGCGATTGTCGACATTTTCCCATCGTCCCCGGCGGCATGTTACGAGTCGCTGAGGTCACCTCATCATCCCCTTGTCTCATCGTGGTGGCCAACTTTAGCCGTGCAGCCATGAGCCCCGCCCTCCACCGCGCGATCGATGGCACCCGCGCAATGCTCGGCGGGGCGCTCGGCTGGGATGGCGGCGACGCCCTCGACCCTTCCGCAATGGCGGTCACCGCGCTGGGGATAGGTATGCCCATTCTGATCGGTGTGCTGATCGGCCGACCGCAGATCGGGCTCGCCGCCTCGGTCGGGGCGATGTGGATCGGCAATGCGCCGCGCGGCGCCAGCCTAATCGAGCATTGGCGGATCGTCCGCGACGTCGTCATCGCCGCGATCGCTGCGGCCGTGGCCGCGGCGCTGATCACGCAGCATGGCCCGTGGAGCGATGCCGGACTCGTACTGACCTCCGGCGCCGCCGCCGCGCTCGGTGGCTTCAGTCGCCCCGCCGCTATCGCCAGCCAGCGTTTCATCGTGTTTGCCACGATCGGCGTCGGCGTCGCCGCGCATACGGCCAATCGCATCGCCCTGGTGGTCATCATCGCCGAGGGCGCGATCTGGACGGCCCTGTGCGCGCTGCTGATCGGGATAGCGGCACGGCGGTTCAGGATCGGTCAAGTCATGGCGGCCGAGCCAGGCTCGACCGCTACTTTCCGGCCGAAGTTGCAGCGGTGGTGCCAAACGCTCCAGACCGTTGCGGGATGGAACTACCCCGTTCGGCTGATGGCCTGCCTGACCTGCGCCGCCATGATCCGCGAGGGATTTCCGCAGCATCATTACAGCTGGATCGCGGTGGCGGTCGCGCTGCTCACCCGGCGTCATGCCGATGGCCTGGTCGTCAAGGTCACGCAGCGGGCGATGGGCGTCGCGGCAGGCGTGGTCGCGACCGAAGCGATCGCCGCGCGAGCGTTGCCGGGCTGGGCATTGGTCGTGATCATCGCGACACTGGCGGCGCTCGGCCCCTGGCTGCGCAAGCGCAGCTATGTCGCCTATACCGCCGCGACGACGCCGTTGATCATGCTGCTGACCAGCGGCGGTGAGACGATCGGCCAGGGGTTGCTGAACGACCGTCTCGTCGCGACCCTTATCGCGGCCGGGCTGGTGATCCTGACTTTCCTCGCCGGGCGCCGGCTCATGCCTCGGCCATCTCCGGATAATCGGCGCTCAGGCTGAGGTCGCGATCGCCCTCGATGGTCGCCAGCCGCTCCTTGAATTTCGCGACCGCACCCTCGTAAGCGAACTTGCCGAGAACCAGATGGCGCGGCACGTCGCTGCGCGACACCGCCTCGATCATCGCCTCTCCCGCGCGAACCGGGTCGCCAGGTTGCTCGCCGCTATAGCCGCTGGTCATCGCCATCCGTTTGGCGGCCGTCTCCGCGTAATCGGGAATCCGGCTCTTGGTCTGGCGCAGCGACCGCCCCGCCCAGTCGGTACGGAAAGGGCCCGGCTCGACGCACATCGCGGCGATCCCGAGCGGCGCGACTTCGGCGCGCAATGAGTCGGTGAAGCCTTCGACCGCGTGTTTGGTCGCCGAATAATAGCCCGAAGCGGGGAATCCGATCAGGCCGCCGACCGAACTGATGTTGACGATAGTGCCGCTGCCCTGCGCCCGCATCACGGGCAGGACGGCGCGCGTCATCGCGAACAGGCCAAACACGTTCGCTTCGAACATGTCGCGTATTTCGCGGTCGTCGCCCTCCTCGATCGAGGTCTGGTAGCCATAGCCGGCATTGTTCACGAGCACGTCGATCCGGCCGAACCGCTCCTGCGCTGCCGCGGTCGCCGACGCGATCTCCGCGCCATCTGTGACGTCGAGGTCCAGCGCCAGCGCGCGATCCGGCGCTATCGCCGCGATGTCGGCCACGCGATCGGCGCCGCGCGCGGTAACGACGGCGCGCCAGCCGCGATCGAGCACCAGCCTGGCAAGATCGCGGCCAAAGCCGGTCGAGCAGCCGGTGATGAACCAGACGGGATCGGCGGGGAGCGTCATGGGGGCACCTCTTCATGGGGAATGGATCGCCCGGGAGATGGGGTCAACGGCGCGGCGCGGCAACCGATCCCCCCGTTTTTGCCAAATCGACAAAAGGCGCGTATGGGCGACGCCAATCCACATCCATATCGCGTTATCCGCCCGGCGCCGCGTCGCCCCGGGCCGACACGCATTGCTATCGAGACTACATGCCCTTTTCGCACCTCCCTCCCCTGCTCGCCGAGGCGCTGACCGCGCGCGGCTATGAGGCGCTCACCCCGGTCCAGGCCGAAGTCACCAAGGAAGAGGCCGCCGGCCGCGACCTGCTCGTCTCGGCGCAGACCGGGTCCGGCAAGACCGTCGCCTTCGGCCTCGCGATGGCGCCCGAGCTGCTCCACAAGGGCCAGACGCAGCAAGCCGGGGCGCCGCTCGCGCTGGTGATCGCCCCGACCCGCGAGCTCGCGCTGCAGGTCGCCAAGGAATTGTCGTGGCTCTATGCCAAGACCGGCGCGCGGATCGCGACCTGCGTCGGCGGCATGGACCCGTCGCGCGAGCGCCGCGTGCTGGCGCAGGGCGCGCATGTCGTCGTCGGGACGCCGGGGCGCCTGCGCGACCATAATGAGCGCGGTGCGCTCGATTTGTCGGAACTGCGCGTCGCCGTGCTCGACGAAGCCGACGAGATGCTCGACATGGGCTTCCGCGAAGATCTCGAGACCCTGCTGAACGCGACGCCTGCCGAGCGCCGCACGCTGTTGTTCTCGGCGACGATGCCGCGGCAGATCGTCCAGCTCGCGCGCACCTATCAGCGCGACGCTCTACGCATCTCGACCGTCGGGGAAGAGCGCGGCCATGGCGACATCACCTATCAAGCGGTCGCCGTGGCCCCGGCCGATATCGAACATGCGGTGATCAACCTGCTGCGCTTCCACGAGGCGGAGACGGCGATGCTGTTCTGCGCCACTCGCGACAATGTCCGCCACCTCCATGCCAGCCTGTCGGAACGCGGCTTCGCGGCGGTGGCGCTGTCGGGTGAGCATAGCCAGAACGAACGCAACCAGGCATTGCAGGCACTGCGCGATCGCCGCGCCCGGGTCTGCGTCGCGACCGACGTCGCCGCACGCGGCATCGACCTGCCGACCTTGAGCCTGGTCGTGCATGTCGAGATGCCGCGCGATGCCGAGACCCTGCAGCACCGTTCGGGCCGCACCGGCCGAGCCGGCAAGAAGGGTACGGCCGTGCTGATCGTTCCCTATCCACGCCGCAAGCGGGTCGAGATGATGCTGCGCTCGGCACGCATTGCCGCCGACTGGGTGCCCGTGCCGAGCGCCGACGACATTCGCGCCAAGGACCGCGAACGCCTGATCGAGGCGCTGAGCCAGCCGGTCGAGCCCGATGCCGACGATTGGGTGATCGGCGAGGAACTGCTGAAGAACAAGTCGCCGCAGGAGATTGCGGCCGCGCTGGTCCATGCGCATCGCGCTGCACTGCCGGCGCCGGAAGAGATGATCGACCGCGTCCCCGAGGGGCCCAAGGCGCATCACCGCCAGGGCTTCGACGATACGATCTGGTTCCGCATGAATATCGGCCGCCGCCAGAATGCCGACCCGCGCTGGATCCTGCCGCTGATCTGCCGCCGTGGCGGGATCACCAAAAACGAGGTCGGCGCGATCCGTATCCAGGCCAACGAGACCGGCTTCCAGATCCCCCGCGCGATCGCCGGACGCTTCGCCGCTGCGGTCGCGAAGAGCGCGGGGGTAGATGGCGAGGACGATAGCGGCGTGCGGATCGAGCCGGTCGATGGCGCCGTCCCGTCGGGCCCGCCCGCACGCCGCACGCTCCACCGCGCCGCGCCGAGCAGCGACGGCCAAAACGGTGCGCCACGCCGCCAGGGACCGCCGCCGGGCCGCGGTCGTCCACCGCACGCGCACCGCAAGGGCCCGCGGCCGAACAAGGGGCCACGGCCGCAATCGTAATCCGGTTGGTGCCGATCGAAGGTGGGGGCCAGCCACAACACCGTTCGCCCTGAGCTTATCGAAGGGCGACGATGTGGCTCGGTAATCGCGCGCCACGGACCCGTGCTTCGACAAGCTCAGCACGAACGGGTTAGAGGAACCAGATGAACGCCCCTTCCACCCGCCGCATCCTGGTCGATGCCGATGCCTGTCCGGTCAAGGACGAGATCTACAAGGTCGCGTGGCGGGTCGAGGTGCCGGTGTGGGTGGTCAGCAACAGCCACCTGCGCGTCCCAGCGCATCCGCTGATCACGCGGATCGTGGTGAGCGACGGGTTCGACGCCGCCGACGACTGGGTCGCCGGGAATGCCGGACCCGGTGCGGTCGTGATCACCGCCGACATCCTGCTGGCCGACCGCGCGCTCAAGGCAGGCGCACAGGTGCTCGCGCCCAACGGCAAGCCGTTCACCACCAGTTCGATCGGGGCCGCCATCGCGACCCGAGCGATCATGGCCGATCTGCGCGCGGGCGGCGACCAGATCGGCGGCCCCGCCGCCTTCACCAAGGCCGACCGCTCGCGTTTCCTCCAGGCGCTGGACGCGGCATTGATGCGGGCGCGGTAGGAATTCCCCTCCCTGCAAAGTGGGGCGTAAGGGGTCGGTGAGCGCGGGCGAGGCTCGATGCCTCGTGCGTCGCTGTTTTGACGAGCAGCCCGGCAAAAACGCGCCGACGCGCGCACCCACCCCTTACCCCTCCCTTACAGGGAGGGGAGTTTGAAGGAAGTTTGATGGACCTCGACGACCAATTCCGCCGCTATTTCGGCACCGCCGATCTCGCGAGCTTCTCGCCGGCCGCATTCGAGGCCGGGACCGAGAAGATGCGCGTCGATTTCGGCCTGGAAAGGGATCGCCCGCGGCGCTTCGCGTTGTGGACGCTGATGTACATGCTCAGCGTCGCGCCTGATCTCGACGTGGCATTCAAGGACGAAGCCGATCGCGATGCCGCGCGCAATTTCATGGACATGGCGGACAAAGCCGGCGATCCGGATCCATCCTGACAGAGCAGGAACTACGGTGCTCCCGCGAAAGCGAGGAGCCTAGGGCCGCAAGCGATGTCCTTCGTGACCTTGGACTCTCGCTTTCGCGGGAGCACCGTCAAGCGCGACCGCCGCACACGACGATTGGCGCGGCGCCCCGTCCGCCGCTAGAGCATCCCCATGATCCGCCTGAACGACCTGACTCTGCCGCTCGACCATCCGGACGAGGCGCTACCCGCTGCGATCTGCCAGCGATTGGGGATCGCGCGCGACGAGTTGATCGGCTTCGAAGTCGCGCGGCGCGGCAACGATGCACGGCGCAAGAATGCGATCATGCTGGTCTATACGATCGACCTGACGGTCCGCGACGAGCGTGCTGTGCTGGCGCGCTTCGCCGGCGACGGCAATGTCCGGCCGCGCCCCGACACCGACTATAAATTCGTCGCCCGCGCCTCCGGCACGGGCAAGCGCCCGGTGGTGATCGGCACCGGCCCGTGCGGCCTGCTCGCCGCGCTGATCCTTGCGCAGATGGGGTTCCGCCCGATCATCATCGAGCGCGGCAAGGTCGTGCGCCAGCGGACCAAGGACACCTGGGGCCTGTGGCGCAGGAGCGTGCTCAATCCCGAGAGCAACGTCCAGTTCGGCGAAGGCGGTGCTGGCACCTTTTCCGACGGCAAGCTCTACAGCCGGATCAAGGATCGCCGCCACCTCGACCGCAAGGTGCTGACCGAATTCGTCAAGGCCGGGGCGCCCGAGGAAATCCTGACCGAGGCGCATCCACATATCGGCACGTTCCGCTTGGTGACGATGGTCGAGAGCATCCGCGCGACGATCGAGCAGCTGGGCGGCGAGTATCGCTTCGGCACACGGGTCGACGGCGTCGACATCTCGACCGACAGCACCGGCGAGCGGCGCCTCCGCGGCCTCCATCTCCACAATGGCGAGTATCTCGAGGCCGATCATGTCGTCCTGGCGATCGGTCACAGCGCTCGCGATACGTTCGCGATGCTGCGGGCGGCGGGCGTGTTCGTCGAGGCCAAGCCCTTCTCGATGGGCGTGCGCATCGAACATCCGCAATCGTGGATCGACAAGGCGCGGTTCGGCAAGTTCGCCGGCAACAAGATCCTCGGCGCGGCCGAATATCATATCTCACACCACGCCTCGAACGGGCGCACCGTCTACAGCTTCTGCATGTGCCCCGGCGGCACCGTCGTCGCGGCAACTTCCGAGGAAGGGCGCGTCGCGACCAACGGGATGAGCCAATATTCGCGCAACGAACGCAACGCCAATTCGGGCTTTGTCGTCGCGATCGATCCCCAGCGCGACTATCCCGGCGATCCGCTCGCGGGGATCGCGCTGCAGCGCCATTGGGAAGAGCGCGCGTTCGTCGCGGGTGGCTCCAACTACAAGGCGCCGGCGCAGAAGCTCGGCGACTTCCTGGAAGGGAAACCGTCGCAGGAATTCGGCGAGGTCCTCCCTTCTTACCGCCCCGGAGTCCAGCTCACCGACCTTCGCCAATGCCTGCCCGATTTCGCGGTCGAGGCGATGCGCGAGGCGATCCCGGTGTTCGGCCGGCAGATCCCCGGCTACGACCATCCCGACGTGATCATGACCGGAGTCGAGACGCGCACCTCGTCCCCCGTCCGCTTCACCCGCGGCAAGGACTTCCAGAGCCTAAACACCGCCGGCCTTTACCCGGCGGGCGAAGGCGCCGGCTATGCGGGCGGCATCCTCTCGGCGGCGGTCGACGGCATCAAGGTCGCCGAGGCGGTGGCGCTGAGCATCGAGGGCGAGGCAAGAACCGACGCGGCGGCGTCCGACCGGGACTAGGGGCCCAGCACGTGCTCCTGCGGAAGCAGGAGGCCAGAGTTACGAGGGATGACGCCCGTGGCCCTGGGCTCCTGCTTCCGCAGGAGCACGATAGTTCGATACGTCGATGAGACCCCGGACATTGTATCTCGGCTCGTCCTGCACCAAAGCATCCGCATGTCGCGGCTGGTCCTGTTCAACAAGCCCTATGGCGTACTGTGCCAGTTCACCGATCGCGGCAATGCCGGATCGGCGCGGCCGACCCTCTCGCAATACATCGACCTGCCGGGCGTCTATCCCGCCGGCCGGCTGGATCTCGACAGCGAGGGGCTGTTGCTGCTGACCGATGACGGCCGGCTGCAGGCGCGGATCGCCGACCCGAAGTTCAAGATGGCCAAGACCTATCTGGTCCAGGTCGAGGGCGAGATCGGCGACGAGGCGCTGGCGGCGCTGCGCCGCGGCGTGCGGCTGAAGGACGGCCTTACCCTCCCCGCCGAGGCCGATCGTATCCCCGATCCCGATCTGTGGCCGCGCGACCCGCCGGTCCGCTTTCGCAAGAGCGTGCCCGACGGCTGGATCCGCCTGACCATCCGAGAGGGCCGCAATCGCCAGGTGCGGCGGATGACCGCGGCGGTCGGCCACCCGACGCTGCGGCTGGTGCGCTGGGCGATCGGCGCCTGGACGCTCGACGGCATCGCACAGGGAGAATGGCGATGCGCCGACGCGTGAAGGTCTTCTTCGACGGCGGCTGGCGCCCCGCGACGGGGATGGAAACCGCGGTGGTGGTGCGCGGACGGGAATATGTCCGCCGTGATCTTGGGCCGGGAACCAGCCTGGAAGCCGAATGGCGCGCGTTGATCGATGCGATGAGGATCGCGAGCGAGCTCGGCTTGCGCGACCCGGTCTTCCTGGGCGACGCGCTAGCGGTCATCCGGCCGGCCGGCGGTGCTTGCATAGGCCGCGCGGCGAGCGCGCAGCACCTCCAGCTTCTCGACACGCTCGGCTATCGGCCCGGCTCAATGCGCCTCCGCCACGTCAAACGTTCGCATAATCTCGCCGGGATCGCGCTCGCGCGGCTGCACCTCCGCTGAAGAATAAAAAAAAAGAGCCGCGCGAGGTTTCCCCGCGCGGCTCCCCTTCCCGCTCCCAATCAGAAGTTGAAGCGCAACCCGGCGTTGATCGTGAAGCTGCGCAGCCGCGAGTCGTCGTCGATATTGCCGACCACGAAGCCCGAGACCCGGCTGCCATGCGCGTTGACGAGGATACCCGCCGAATAGCGCATCGCGCTCTTCCAGGTGTTGCTCTGGAGCGAGAAGGTCGTGACCGGCGTTCCGAACGCGAAGCTCGAGCTGTCGTTGCGCGACCAATTCTCCATACGGGCCGCACTGATGAAGGGCTCGAACGTCGCGGTGGCTTCCGATCCGCCGCGATAGGACAGGCGCAGGCCGGCCTGGCCGATCTGGGTCGTGTCGCCGCCCGGCGTCCACACGCTGAAGGAATCGATCGTAAGCGGATCGATCTTCGTGTCGCCATAATTGTATTGGGCGAACGGCGTCGCAGCGAAGCCGGTCTTGCCGCCGACCCGGTACGAGGCGCGGACCGACCCGGCCGTGGCGTCACCGCGCAGGCGCTGCGTGCCGACCGTGCCGAACAGCGACGGCATGGCCACGGTATAGTGGCGCCATTCCTTGCGGACATTGCCTTCAAGCTCGAAGGCGCCGTTGCCGACCACCGCATAGCCGCCGATAAACGGTGTCTCGACCTTGATCCGCTCGCCACCCGCGAGCGGAGCCGAGGCACCGTACCAGCCGCCCATCACGCCGACATTGACCTTCCAGCCGCCGCCGATGCCGCCGAACGAGACGTCGGCGCCGATCTGCGCGGCACGCTGGCTGGTGCGGAAGCGGCTGGTCGAATTGTACGTCAGCCCCCCGCCGGTCAGCGTGGAACTGATCGTCTGCTTGCTGTGGCCGCCGCTGCCCCGCATCCACAGGCTGAACCGCGTGCCGCCGGCATCGGTCCGGTTGGTGACGAACGGCGCGATCGGGTCGTCGAGCAGCCCCGATGCCGACTCGGCCATGTAGCTGAGATTACCGAGTCCTGCCGCCGTCGGGTTGACCGCCTGGATCAAGCCGAACTGATGGGCGTTGGACGGGTTCTGCCCGAAGCTGTCGAGGATGAAGCCCGTTGTCGGGAACACGGTGGTGGAGGTGAAGGCACTGGCGGGTGCTGCCCCCGCCACCGTAACGACCGGCAGGAAGCCGCCCGCCACGAACGACCGCGTGCCGACGAGATTCATCGTGACGTTGGTGTTGCCGGTCGCCGCGCCCCCGATGTTGAGACGGTCCGCCGTGGCGGTATTGGTATTGTAATCGGCCCAGAATTGACCACCGCCCGAATAATTGCCGCCAACGGTGACAACGTTGCTCGTCAAATTGTTGCGGGCATTGATGATGCCGGTATTGGCCATCGATCCCGCCGTCGTGAACGTGCCAGCGCCGGCAAAGGTAACGCGGCCGGCATTCTGGGTGTTGCCGAGGATCGTCAGCGAGCTGCCGGCCCCGAAATTGACATTGCCGCCATTGGCCAGGTTACCCGAGACGCTCGACACGCCCGTCAGGTTGGCAATCCCGGTCGGGCCGTTGATCCAGTTCGAAGTGGCGACCGACGTCCCCAGCATGAGGATTGCGCCGTTCATCGTGCCGCTATTGTATAGCGTCGACGGCGTACCGTTCACGCTGATCACGACCGCGTTGGTACCACCGGTGATCGTTCCGGCGTTGCTGATATTGGCATTTCCGGCACCGGTCGCGACCAGCCTGACTCCGTCGATCGAGCCTGAGACGAGGCCGGCATTGTTGACCACCAGCGGACCGTCGACCGTGCTCAGGTCGATACCATAATCGGGGTCGATCTTGCCGGTACCGGCAACGTTGACCGTGATGCCGCCCGAGGTGGAGGTGCCGTAGACGCCGGCATAGCCCGCGCTGCCCGCACTAATCTCGCCCGCAACCGTAACGGTGGTCATGCCGGTCGACAGGCCGCTATCGGTGTAAATGCCGCTTCCATTGGTTGCGGAGATTTTGCTCCCCGCCCCCAACGAAACGTCGAGCGTCCCGGCATTCGCGGCGGCATTGTAATTGATCGCCTGGATCCCGTTACCGTTGGTCGCGGTCACGTTGCCCAGCGCATCTACAGAAACGCCGCCGCTGCCGTTCGTCTGGGCGATGATGCCTGTCGTCCCGGCAATATTGCCCGACGTCACGCTGACGTTCCCTCCGGCACCGGAATTGATCTGCTCGGCGAGGATTGCCGCCGCGCCGGTCGACGACACGTTGCCCGTATTCACCGTCACGTCGCCGCCATTGGTGAGCCCGACGACGCCATAGCCGCTGGTCGCGGTCACCGGGCCGATCGTGGTGACCAGGACGTTGCCGGTGCCGTAATTCTCCGCATCGACGCCGAACGTCCCGCCGACCGCGCCGTTGGACGTCACGTCGACATTGCCGGTCGACGTGCTGATCAGCCCAGCGACAATTCCGGCATTGGCGCCGTAGACGTCCCCATTGGTCACGACCGTGACGTTGCCGGTCAACGAGCTGCCGAACGCATCGATACCGTTCTGATCGGTCGAGGTGACCGCTGCCGTCGTGACGCTGATGTCGCCGCCGGCGTTGGTGTCGCGCACCAGGATGCCCGATCCGCCGGTCGCGCTGACTGCCCCCGTGATGTCGACGGTGGCGGTCCCCGACCCATTATTCTGGATCGACGCTCCATTACCGTTCAGCCCGGCGAAACCGCCGGACCCGGTGACCAGGATATTCCCCGCGCCGCCGTTGCCGCCGACCAGAGTCAGCCCGCTGGTCGCGCCGGTCACGAGATTTGCAACGTTGACCGTCACCGCGTCGTTGCCGACCGCGAGAATGCCTTCGGCGGCGGTGCCGGTCACGAGGCCGGTCGTGGTCACGCTGGTCGTGCCGGTACCGCTGTTGATCGCCGCAATGCCGGTCGTCCCCGACACGTTGTCGCCGGTGAGGTCGATATTGCCCGCGCCGGCTGCGTTCACCTGCTGCCCGATGATGGCAATGTTGCCGGTGGACGTGACGTCGCCGGCGTTGACCGTGACATTGCCGCCCTGGGTCAAGGCGAAAATGCCGTTGCCGGTCGTCGCAGTGACCGGTCCGACGGTGGTGACGCCGACATTGCCAGCCCCGAAATTCTCCGCATCAATGCCGAAGCGGCCGTCGCTCGCGCCGTTCGCCGTCACGTCGACATTGCCGGTGCCAGCAGCATTGAGGATCGCGCCGACAATGGCGGCATTGCCGGCCTTCACATCGCCATTGGCGACAATCGTGAGACTTGCGGCATTCGAAGAGCTCCGAGCGTCGATACCGTTCATGCCAGCCGTCAGCGCCGTCACCGCGCCCGTCGTGACATTGATGTCGCCACCCGCCGCCGTGTCGCGCACGACGATACCGTTGCCACCGATCGATCCGCTCGCGCCCGAGATGTTGACCGTGACCGTGCCCGATCCGTTGTTCTGGATGTTGGCCCCATCGCCGGTCCCGCCAAAGAAACTGCCAGCGCCGGTGACGCTGATGTTCCCCGCGCCGCCGGTGCCGCCTACGACGGTCAGGCCGTTGGTCGCGCCGGTCACGGCGTCGGCGACGTTCACGCTCACCGCGTCATCGCCGATCGCCAGGATGCCCTCTGCCGCGGTGCCGGTCACGGTGCCATTGGCGGTAACGCCCACCGTGCCGGTGCCCGAATTGATCGCGACGATGCCGGTCGTGCCCGAGACGTTGCCGCCGGTCACATCGACATTCCCGGCGCCCGCTGCATTGAACTGCTGGGCGATGATCGCCGTGTTGCCCGTCGAGGTGACGTCGCCCGCATTTATCGTGACGTTGCCGCCATTGGCCGACGCGAAGACACCGTTTCCGGTGGTGACGTTGACCGGGCCGACGGTAGTGACACTGGTGGTGCCGGTGCCGAAATTCTCGGCATCCACGCCGAACCGCGCGGTGATCGCACCGTTGGCGGTGACGTCGACATTGCCGGTCGCGGCGCCCGGGAAGATCACGCCGACGATACTGGCATTCCCCGCGCTCACATCGCCATTGGCGACCACCGTCAGGTTGGCGGTATTCGACTGCGAGCGGACGTCGATGCCGTTCATGCCTGCCGCCAGCGCGCTCACCGCGCCCGTGGTGACGCTGATGTCGCCGCCGAGCGCCGTGTCGCCGACGACGATGCCGTTGCCCGCCGCCGAACCGCTGGCGCCCGAGCTGTTGACGGTCACCGTGCCGGCGCCGTTATTCTGGATGTTGGCGCCGTCGCCAGTCCCACCCATGAACCCGCCGGTACCGGTGACCGAGATATTGCCCGCGCCGCCGGTCCCGCCAGTCAGAAGCAGGCCGTTGGTAGCACCGGTGACGGTATCCGCGGCCGAGACGCTCACCGCGTCGCCGCCCCTCGCATAGATGCCGTCGGCGGCGGTCCCGGTAACCGTACCGCTGGTGGTAACACTCACCGTCCCCGTGCCGGAATTGACCGCATAGATGCCCCGCGTGCCCGACACATTTCCTGCGGTCACGTCGATCGAACCCGCCCCCGCGCTCGCTTGCTGCGCGCGAATACCGAAGCTTCCGGTCGAAAAGACGTCGCCGGCGTTGACCGAGACATTGCCGCCGTTGGTCAGCGCGTAGATGCCGCTGCCGGTCGTCGCGTTGACCGTCCCGATGGTCGTGACATTGGTGTTGCCGGTGCCGAAATTCTCGGCATCGACGCCGAACACCGCGTTGATCGCACCGTTCGCGGTGACGTCGATATTGCCCGTCGCTGCGCCCGGGAAGATCGCCGCCACCATGCCGGCATTGCCCGCATTGATGTCGCCATTGGCAACCTCGGTCACATTGGCGGTCAACGACTGGGAACGGACATCGATGCCGTTCATGCCTGCCGCCAGCGCGGTGACCGCGCCGGTGGTGACGCTGATGTCGCCGCCAGCGGCGGTATCGCGCACCACGACGCCGTTGCCGCCGGTCGAGCCGCTCGCACCCGAGATGTTGACGGTGACCGTACCCGAGCCGTTATTCTGGATGTTGGCAGCATCGCCCGTGCCGCCGAAGAAGCCGCCCGCGCCGGTTACCGAGATGTTGCCCGCGCCGCCGGTGCCGCCGATCAACGTCAGTCCGTTGGTTGCGCCCGTCACCGTGTTCGCCACACTGACCGTCACCGCATCGTTGCCGGTCGCCTTGATGCCCTCGGCCGTCGTGCCCGTGACCGTGCCGTTGGCGGTCACGTTGAGCGCGCCGGTGCCGGCGTTGCTCGCGTCGATGCCCGTCGTGCCGGAGACATTGCCGGCCGTGATGTCGACGATGCCGGCGCCGGCGGCGTTGTTCTGCCGCCCGACGATCGCGGTGTTGCCGGTCGAGGTGACATCGCCTGCATTGACCGTGACGTTGCCGCCGTTCGTCGATGCGTAGATGCCGTTGCCCGTCGTCACATTGACCGGCCCCACGGTGGTCACACTGGTCGTGCCAGTGCCGAAATTCTCGGCATCGACGCCGAACCGCGCGGTGATCGCGCCGTTCGCCGTCACGTCGACATTGCCGGTACCGCCGGCATTCAGGATTGCCCCCACGATGCCGGCATTGCCCGCATTGATGTCGCCATTGGCGACCTCGGTGACGTTGCCGGTCAACGACTGGCTCTGGGTGTCGATGCCGTCCTTGCCCGCGGTCAGCGCGGTGACCGCGCCGGTCGTAACGCTGATGTCGCCGCCCGCCGCGGTGTCGCGCACCACGATGCCTTCGCCGCCGGTCGAGCCGCTCGCGCCCGAGATGTTGACCGTGACCGTACCCGAGCCGTTGTTCTTGATGTTCGCGCCGTCGCCGGTGCCGCCGAAGAAGCCGCCGGTCCCGGTGACCAGGATGTTGCCCGCACCGCCGCTGCCGCCGACCAGGGACAGGCCGTCAGTCGCGCCGGTGACGGTATCGTGTACGCCGACGGTCACCGCACCATTGCCGGTCGCCTTGATGCCTTCCGCCGTCGTGCCGGTCACCGTGCCGCCGGTGATGATGCCGATCCCGCCGGTTCCCGAGTTGGTGGCCTCGATGCCGGTCGTGCCCGAGACGTTGCCAACCTGGACATCGATAAAGCCCGCGCCCGCCGCGTTATTCTGCCGCGCAATGATCGCCGTGTTGCCGGTCGAGGTGACATCGTTCGCGCTGACCGTGACATCGCCGCCGGCGGTACTTGCGTAGATGCCGTTGCCGGTGGTCACGTTGACCGGCCCCACGGTGGTGACGCTCGTCGTGCCCGTACCGAAGTTCTCGGCATCGACCCCGAACCGCGCATTGATCGCGCCGTTCGCCGTCACGTCGACATTGCCGGTGCCAGCAGCATTGAGGATCGCGCCGACGATGCCGGCGTTACCGGCATTGATGTCGCCGTTGGCGACCTCGGTCACGTTGCCGATCAGCGACTGGCTTTGGGTGTCGATGCCGTCCTTGCCAGCAGTCAGCGCGGTGACCGCGCCGGTGGTCACGCTGATGTCGCCGCCCGCCGCGGTGTCGCGCACCACGATGCCTTCGCCGCCGGTCGAGCCGCTCGCGCCCGAGATGTTGACCGTGACCGTACCCGAGCCGTTGTTCTTGATGTTCGCGCCGTCGCCGGTGCCGCCGAAGAAGCCGCCGGTCCCGGTGACCAGGATGTTGCCCGCACCGCCGCTGCCGCCGACCAGGGACAGGCCGTCAGTCGCGCCGGTGACGGTATCGTGTACGCCGACGGTCACCGCACCATTGCCGGTCGCCTTGATGCCTTCCGCCGTCGTGCCGGTCACCGTACCGTTGGCAGTCACGTTGGTTGCACCGGCGCCCGAATTGGTCGCCTCGATGCCCGTCGTGCCCGAGACATTGCCGACAGTAATGTCGACGATGCCCGCGCCCGCCGCATTGTTCTGCCGCCCGATGATCGCCGTGTTGCCGGTCGACGTGACGTCACCCGCAGTGACCGTGACGTTGCCGCCCGTCGTCAGCGCGAAGATGCCGTTGCCGCTGGTCGCATTGACCGGGCCGACCGTCGTGACGCTGGTCGTGCCCGTGCCGAAGTTCTCGGCATCGACGCCGAACCGCGCATTGATCGCGCCATTGGCGGTCACGTCGACATTGCCGGTACCGCCGGCGTTGAGGATTGCCCCTACGATGCCGGCATTGCCTGCGCCGATGTCACCGTTGGCGGTGATCGTCACGTTGCCGGTCAACGACTGGCTCTGCGCGTCAATACCGTCCTTGCCCGCGGTCAGCGCGGTGACCGTGCCGTTGGTGGTGATGTCGATGCCGGTGCTGGTGGCGACGTCGCGGACGGTGATGCCTTCACCGCTCGCAGCAAAGATGTTGCCCGCCGTGATGCTGACCGATCCGATGCCGCCATTCTGCACGGCATCGAACGCATTGCCGCTGCCATTGTTGACGATATCGCCGCCGGTATAGACGATCGGTCCGCCGAGCGCGGTCAGCGACAGGGCCGCGGTGCCGCCGGCCGTCGGCGTATTGCCCGCATCGACACTGATCGTGCCGCCATTGTTCACCGTGATGCCGCCGGCAGCCGTGTTGGTCACCGCGATGCCGTTGCCGCTCACCGTCGCGCCGCTGTTGACGTTGACGACGATCGGGGTCGCGATCGGGCCGGTATAATGGCGATCGTTCGGGGGATTGGTCGGATAGGTCGTGTCGGTCGTCGAAGTATCCGCGCACGTCACCGTGACGCCGCCGACGACGCATTGCGCCCAGGCATGAGTCGGGGCGAGCAAGCCGAGGCTGGCGACGACGCCGACGCCGAGCGTTGACCGCAATGCCAGCCGGCTGGCCTGCGAATACAGCGCCGAGCGCCGATTCTTCCTTGCAGCCGCTTCGGTCGAAGCGAGTTCCGAGACGTTGATCGAATTGTGTACGCGCGCCATGTCGTGCCCCTTGCGTTGCTTGGGAGCAGCCGTCAGCGACCCGGGTTTTCCCGGCTATATTCCCCATTCTTATGGCGAAGTCCCATAGCTGCCGACGGTCGTCGGGAATTGGCGAAATACGACACTTTTCCGGCCAATTCGGGTATCAGCGGCGTGGAAAGCGCCGGTAAGCGGGCGCTCCATCGCGACATTGACTTCCCCTCAAATCCCCGTATAGGCGCGCGCTTCGCAAGGTGGGGCTAACCCCTCCCCTCGCGTTACCGTCCGAGACAGCAGGTGCAGGGCATCCGCCCCGCTTAATGTCCTGCCTAGACGGGGAATGGAATTTGCCCGCCGTGCGGTTTGCCGCGCGTACGGGACTGCCGCTCTCCATGAAGACAGCGGCCGGCGCCATGCCCCATCGACGGAGAAACTGGCCGCGCGGGTCCGCCCGTTCGGCTGCTTTGAACCGGACCGATCGCTTTCGGGCGAAAGGTCCAGAACGTGGAGAATGGCATGGATCGTGGTCAAAAGGCCGCAGCCGTCGCCGATCTCAAGCAGACCTTCTCCGAGGTCGGCGTGGTGGTCGTCACCCGCAACCTCGGCCTGACCGTCGCCCAGTCGACGCAGCTCAGGACGAAGATGCGTGAGGCCGGTGCCAGCTACAAGGTCTCGAAGAACAAGCTTGCCAAGATCGCGCTCGACGGCACCGATTATACCTCGCTGGGCGACATGCTCACGGGTCCAGTCGGTCTCGCCACTTCCATCGACCCGGTCGCCGCCGCCAAGGTGGTGGTCGACTTCGCGAAGACCAACGACAAGTTGGAAATCGTGGGCGGATCGATGGGCGCGACGGCTCTCAACGTCGAAGGCGTGAAGGCTCTGGCCACACTGCCGTCGCTGGATGAACTGCGTGCGAAGATCGTCGGCCTGGTCCAGGCTCCGGCGCAGAAGCTCGCCAGCATCACCCAGGCGCCGGCCGGTCAGCTCGCCCGCGTGTTCGGTGCGTATGGGGCCAAGGAAGCCGCTTGACGACTTTGGTCGTCACCCCGGCGCAGGCCGGGGTCGCCGGCCGCAAACGAACACTTGTTGAGATCGGCCCCGGCCTTTCGCCGGGGCGACGTAAAATTGGAGAATTGAAAATGGCAGACCTGAACGCGCTGGTTGACCAGCTGAGCGAACTGACCGTGCTCGAGGCCGCTGAGCTCTCGAAGCTGCTCGAAGAGAAGTGGGGCGTCTCGGCCGCCGCCGCGGTTGCGGTGGCTCCGGCCGCTGGTGGCGCCGGTGGCGGCGCCGCTGCTGAAGAGGTCAAGGACGAATTCGACGTCATCCTGACCGGCGACGGCGGCAAGAAGATCAACGTCATCAAGGAGGTCCGCGCGATCACCGGTCTCGGCCTGACCGAGGCGAAGACGCTGGTCGAGTCGGCTCCGAAGGCCGTCAAGGAAGGCGTGAACAAGGAAGAGGCCGAGAAGCTGAAGAAGCAGCTCGAAGAGGCCGGCGCCACTGTCGAACTGAAGTAAGCCGCGATTGGGGAGACGGGTCGCCTCGCGGCCCGCACCCCAACAAGGCCGGCCGGCGCGAGCCGCGGCTCGCGTCCGACGTCACGGGATTTACTCTCGTGACGGCCAGCAGAAAGAAAGGGCGACCTCAGCAATGGGGGCGCCCTTTTCTTTTTGGGCATTGGACGGTGGAGGGGTGGCGCGCGTCGGCGCGACGATGTCGCGCTCCCCTCCACCATTTGCTGAGCAAATGTGTTCGAGTGAGATCGTGTCCCCCGGACACGATCTTGGCTTGCCGGGGGCAAGCCAAAGCTCGAGCACCCGCCCCACGCTTCGCGTAAAGAGGATTTTTAGGTCCGAACGGGTCGACCCTGCGCCACCCGGCGCGGCGACCTTCGGATGCATGCGCTGATCGCCGTCGAGGCGGAGGGGTGCGAGCTGGGTCCCCTCCCCGCGGTCATGCCGAAGCAGACGTCGCGCACCCATCCTTTTTCCGATTGCACGCCGCCCGGACATGCGCCATCGCCACCCACAATGTTCGCAACACGATGCATTTGTGTCACAGTGCGGGACAAATCCCGGTCACGCATACGTATTGGGACTATGAAACCGTTTTCAGGTATCCTAGCCGTCGCCGGATCGATCGGCTACCGCGGGTCTCGTCCAGGCGACGGGGAGCGGTAGTGGGCTGGAGGGGATCAGCTTCCGTGTTGTTGACGATTGCGCTGGGGGTTTCCCCGGCGAGCGGAGCATTTTTATCGACCGCGGACAGCGCGCGGGTGGGCGCGAGCGGCGACGACCAGGCGCGTGGTGTCGCCCGGATGGTCGGCGGAATCATCAGCTACAGCCGTTGGCCGGGCCGCGGCGACGACAATATCGCGATCTGCACGATGGGCGCGACCCGCTACGCCGCGCGGCTGGGCGAGGCCGACGGCGCCGCCGGGCGGCCGGTCACTGCGCGGTCGATCGCACCGGGATCGTCCGCCGCCGCGCAGGGTTGCGACGTGCTCTATCTGGGCGGCACGACCAGGATACAGCAACAGCGCGCGATCGCCGCCGTCCACGGCCAGCCGGTATTGTCGATCGCGGAGGACGACCCCGCCTGCCGCAGCGGTGCGATGTTCTGCGTGGTCCTGAACGGCGGCGGCCTCACCTTCCGCCTCAACGTCGATGCGATTTCGCGCGGTACGGTTCGAGTCGACCCGCGCGTGCTGCGACTGTTCGACGAAGCGCCGGAGCGCCCGGCGGCATGACCCCCGCACCGCGCCAGCTTCCGACCCTGCGACAGGTCCTCGCCCGGGTTCATTTCCGGGTGACGCTGTTCGCGGTCGCGCTGGCCGGATTGACCGTGCTGATGACGGGAATCGCGACGATCGCGGCGGCGGCGCACAACAATCTGCGCCTCGTCGCGGAATCGGCAAGCTATACCGTCGCGCCGGCCCTGGTCTTCGGCGATGCCGATGCCGCGCGCGACAGCATCGCCCCCCTCGCCGCCGCCAACGGCGTGGCCACCATCCGCGTCATGACCAATAACGGCCGCGAACTGGCCGCATGGCAGCGCCCGGCCGAGCCCCGGCTGTCGCTCGCGCGGCCGCTCGCCGCATTGTTCTTCGCAGAGCCCGTGCACGCACCGATCGTGCATCAAGGTCAGCGGATCGGCGAGGTCGAGGTCACCGGCGATGCGCGCGATATCGCCGGTTACGTGAGCCTGGGCGTCGCCGGCGCGATCGCTTGCCTGGTGGTGACCGCCGCCGCGGCGCATTTTCTCGCCCGTTCGCTCCAGCGCAGCGTGATCGAGCCGCTCGACGCAATCGCCACGGTTGCGCACAGCGTCCGCACCGAACGCGCCTTCGGCCGCCGCGCGCCGCAAGCGCCGATCGCGGAGATCGACGCGCTCGGCAGCGACTTCAATTCGCTGCTCGCCGAGCTCGACGACTGGCACCATCATCTGCGGCGCGAAAACGAGCGGCTCAGCCACCGCGCCGCGCATGACGACCTGACCGGCCTGCCCAACCGCGCGACGTTCGAACAATGCTTATCCTCGGCACTCGTCCAGGCACGGCAGGACGGCCAGCCTTTCGCCCTGCTCTATCTCGACGGCGACGAATTCAAGGCGGTCAACGATCGCTACGGCCATGCCGCGGGCGACGTCGTGCTGGTCGAGATTGCGACCCGGTTGCGAGCCTGCCTGCGCGCGGGCGACATCGCGGCGCGACTGGGCGGCGATGAATTCGGACTGTTGCTGGCGGCGCCGTCGGGGCGCGACGCGATCGCGCGCATCCAGGTCTGCCTGAAAGAGCGGATGGGGTATCCGATCCGCCTGCCGTCGGGCGACAAGGTGCGATGTGGGCTGAGTGTCGGATCGGCCGTCTTTCCCGACGACGGTGGCGACGCCGCGGCGCTGGTCAATACGGCCGACGGGGAAATGTATGCCGCCAAGCAACGGGCGGGCCGCTGAGTGTGTGGGGGTGGGAAAGGCGTAAGACAGTGAAGACCTTATTCAACAGCGTATGGCTGGCGGTCGCCGCCGGCAGTCTGGCCCTGGCCGGATGCACCGACATGCCGCGCCCGGGCAGCGGGCCGTTTTCCTCGGATCAGATCGCAACGATGCAGAAGTCCGGCTTCGTCAAATCGGGGCGCGGCTGGGAATTCTCGATGGCGGACCGACTGCTGTTCGCAACCGACAAGAGCGACGTGCTGCCGGGCCAGGCGGCGGTCATCGATCGCATGACCCAGGAACTGGTCGGAGTCGGGATCCATCATCTCGAAATCGAGGGCCATACCGACGGCACAGGCTCCGCGCGCTACAACGACGCGCTTTCGGTAAAGCGTGCCGCCGCAGTTGCCGACGTGATGGTCGCCGGCGGACTCAGGCGCGAAGACATCAAGGTGGTCGGGCTCGGCGAGCGCTATCCGGTTGACACCAACGCCACCGCGGAGGGCCGGCGCGAAAATCGCCGTGTGGTGATCCTGATCACCGCCCCTTGAGGTCATCGGCACTTATACCCTTGCGACCTGTGGACGGTATTCCACCCTGGTTCCCCCACGACGCGGGGGTCCAGAGTCGCGGGCGACGTCGCCATGTGGCTCTGGGGCCCCGCTGTCGCGGGGGAACACCTTGTCCTTGTTCGAAGGAAATACCTGCCGAGCTCGTCGGAACTTGCGCCGGGTATCCGCGCGATGCGGATCCCGGCTCACGCCACGCGGCGCTCGGAGACCTGGGGATGCATGCGCGGTTCACCGTCCAGGCGGAACGGCGCTAGCTTGGCGCCCTGCCCGCGATTGATACCGATCATGTGCGCCGCGGTCGCGACGCCGGGCGCGCCGACATTCTCTCCCCAGCGATATTCGGCCTTCATCGCGAGAACGGGGACGAACCACGGCTTGCCGTCGATCGTCATGACGTTGAGGTTGGCGCGAGGCAGCAAGGCAGTGCCCGACAGCTCGATCTGATCGCCGGCGCGGATCGCAAACGGCGCGACCACGGGACGTTCGACCGGCGAGGCGAAGATCATCTGCAGATCCTCCGCCTGGCGTGCGCTCGAACTCAGCATGAAGATGCCGAACGCGATGTCGCGCGCATCGCCGCGGCCGATATTGCGAACGACGATACGATATTCGATCGCCGCGCTCATCGACGGGTCGGTGCCGGCGCGTTGCGGGATCAGCAGGATCTCGAGCTCGGGTTTCTGATCCTCCAGGCTGCCGATACGCGGCGGCTGCGGCGCGCGGATCGTGACCAGGCCGGCAGGCAAGGAAGGCGCCGGCGGCTCGGGCGGTTGCAAGCCCTCTGCGATGCGCCGCAACGGCACGGTCAGCAGGCCCGCCGGCGCCGGCGCCGCTGGCGCAACGGGTGCAGGCGGCGCAGCTCGGGGCATCGCCGGCGGTGGCGCGGGCGCCGGTTCGGCCGGGGGCGTATCGTCGACCCATTGCTCGTCGCGCGTCCGACGCCGACGGCCGAACAGGAACCAACCCGCGGCGGCCAACGCGGCGATCGCCACGGCGATGGCGATCAGGGTATTGCTCGACCAGCCGCCCGATGGTTGCTCGACCGGCGCGGCCGCAACCGCGGTCGGCAAGGGGCTAGGCTGCGGCTCGGGCGTCGCGGCGGAACCCGGTACCGCGGTTGCGGTCGCCGCCGGTGTCGGCGCGGCGACCGGCGCCGGGGTCGGCGCGGATCGTGGTGTCGGCGCAGTCGCCCGGGGCAACGGCGTGGGGGTTGGAGCACCGGTATTCGGCCGGGTCGCGACAACAGGCGGCGGCGTCACCACCTTGCTCGGCGCCGGGGTCGGCGCAACGGTCGGGATCGGGGTCGGCTTGCTGAACGGAGCGATGACCGGCCCCGACGGCGGCGGGGCCGGCGTCGGCGTCGGCTTGGGCGGCAGGTTGAATCCGCCGAGACTTGGAATCGATTGCGGCGCGCTGCCGTTCGACTGGGCCGCGGCGATCCCCGGCACCAGTCCGGGCAGCACCGCCACCCCCGCGAGCAACGCGCCCGCGCGCTTCAACACTCCGAAACCCCTCATCGACCCCATCAATTGCACGATCTGGCTGAACCTCCGCCGACCAAACAGGGTCGGCAAGCGGCCTCCCCTAGCGCATCAATTGCGGCGGCGCGAGCGGCACGACCGGCAGCAGGACCGCGCTCGGCGTCTTTCCGCCACGCATGATCGTCACCGTCGCCTTCTGATAATCAGACTTCTTGGCATAGAAGATGTTCGGCACATATTTCTGGGGATTGCGATCGTAGAGCGGGAACAACGTCGACTGCACCTGGATCATGATTCGGTGACCAGGTTCGAAAACGTGGTTCACCGCCGGCAGCCGGAACTTGTATTCCTGAACCTTGTTCGCCGGGATCGGCGACGGGTTGGAGAAACTGTCGCGATAACGACCGCGGAAGATGTCGAGGCTGATCGCCAGCTGATAGCCGCCCATCTTGGGATCGGTCGCATTTTCGGGCGGAAACACGTCGATCACCTTGACGACGAAGTCGCCATCGGTCCCGGTCGTCTTGGCGAACAGGTCGGCCATCGGCACGCCCGACACGCGGACCGGCTTGTCCAGCACCGGGCTTTCGTAGCTCAGCACGTCGGGGCGGCCGTCATAAGAACGCTGGTCCTGCACCAGCCAATCGCCCCAGCGCCCGTCGTTGAAATTGACCGGGCGCGGCAGGTGCGGGACCGGCTTGGCGGGATCGGAGACATAGCTGTCCCCGCCTTCCGCCGCCGTCTCGAAGCCCAGCCCGTCATCCGCCTGCATGTAGATCGGCTTGAGCGGTGCCGGGCATCCGCTTTCGCACGCCACCGGCCAGACGCTGAACCGGTCCCAATGGTTCTCGGCGGTATTGTAGATCATCCCCGCCGGCGGCGTCACCGCCGGGCCGTCCTTCAGATAATGATTGAAGAAGGGCAGGATCATGTCCTCGCGATATTGCGCGGCGGTGTCGCCGTTCCACTGGAACGGCCCGAGGCTGCGGCCTTCGCGGTTGATCTGGCTGTGGCGCCACGGGCCCATCACGATGAAATTGGTGTCGGCCTTGCCGGCCTTCACCAACGCCTCGTAGCTGTGGATCGCGCCCCACATATCCTCCTGGTCCCACAGACCCTGTTCCCAGATCGTGGGGACATTGGACGGATTCTTGGCCAGCAGCTTGTCGAGCGCCTGATCGGCCCAGAACTCGTCATAGGCGGGATGCATCGACATGCGGGTCCAGAAAGGCAGCTGGTCGTAGCCGGACTTCTTTGCCCAGTCGCCGGCCGAGCCGACGTCACGGAAATTGTCGTAATCGTCATAACCGCCAGTGGGCGGCGCCTTGCCCGCGCCCTTGTAGCCGGTCTGCGCGCCGATCCAGGCGATGTTGGCGAGACGGAAGGCGCCGTAATGGAACCAGTCGTCGCCCATCCAGCCGTCGACCATCGGGCTCTGCGGCGCGGCGACCTTGAGCGCCGGGTGCGGATGCAGCAGCGCCATCACGACGGTCAGGCCTTCGTAGGACGAGCCGATCATGCCGACCTTGCCGTTGGACTCGGGCAGGTTCGCCTTGTTCACCAGCCAGTCGATCGTGTCATAGGCATCGGTGGTGTGGTCAACCTTCGTATCGTTGAGCGGTCCGACCGGGGGGCGAGTCGTGACATAGCCGCCCTCCGACCCATATTTGCCGCGAATGTCCTGATAGACGCGGATATAACCGTTCCTGACGAAGATCTCGTCGGCGAGCGGCAAGGTGTTGAGCATCGACGGGCTGTCCGATCGCTTGGCGCGGCCGGCGGCATTGTACGGGGTACGGGTAAGCACGATCGGCGCGTTGGTCGCGCCCTTGGGGATGACGATGACGGTGTAGAGCTTGGTCCCGTCGCGCATCGGAATCATGACTTCGCGCTTGATATAATCGGCGTTGGGATCGACTGGCGGGGTGAACTTGGCGGGGATGTCGTTCCCGTTGGGCGGCCATATCGGCGCCTGCTGCGCCAGCGCGGGCGTCAGGGCGAGAGCGACGAGAGGCAATAACGCCAGCTTCTTGATCATGCGGCCGAGTCTCCTTGGGAGGGTGGCAGCGTCCTAGGACGCTACGGCACCGGGAGGCAAATCGAATCCGCCATGGTGACATGCCTGTCATGCCGGACTTGTGCCGACATCCAGGGTGCCGCGGGCCGTATTCATAAGGGAGCGCACGCCCCGCGTTTACATCGTGGCCAGCGGGAAGCTGGGCACGCTGTATGCCGGCATGACGTCGAACCTGGTCGGCCGCGTGATGCAACATCGCGAGGGGACTTTCGAGGGTTCACCAAACGGCATGAGATCAAGAGGCTGGTTTGGTACGATGCGGGTGGCGCGATGGAGAGTGCTATTTCGCGCGAGAAGGTCATCAAAAAATGGCCGCGCGACTGGAAATCCCAACTTAATCGAGCGTCAGAATCCGGAATGGAACGACCTGGCGGTAGGTCTGGGTCTTGATGCGCTAGCTTAGCCCGTGCGGCAGATTGGACCCCGGAACAGGTCGGCAACTATCCCCTTGCGACATGTGGACGGTATTCCACTCTCGTTCCCTCCTTGAAAGCGGGGGAACACCCTTGTCCTTGTTCGAACGGGATACCTACCGAACAAGTCCAGGATGACGGGTAGAAAAAACGCCCGCCCCGGTTTCCCGGAACGGGCGTCTCTGGCCTGAGGGAGCGTCAGGCGTGCTGCGGCTCGCCGCGAAGTTCGGCGCCGACATTGTCGTGCATCGACGCGCGGCTGAGTTCGAGCGGCTCGAGACCCGGGCCACCCTCTTCAGGGGTCACGCCGACGACGAACGAGGCCGAGGTTCGCCCTTCTGTGCCGTCTTCGAGCGTGTAGCGGGCGTCCGCGACAACAATGGGACGGATCGCTTCCGGCAGGTTCTCACCCATATCCGCCTTGAGCAAGGCGAGCGTCGCGTCGATGCGCTTGCCCTCGCCCGGCTTGATCGTCACCGGGTCCGTCGTCGCCTCGGCCGGCGGATCGACCAGCAGGCGTTCCATCTCAGTACCGTTGGGATCGCTCGACAGCAGGAAGGTCGAGATGCGGACGTCGCGCGCGGCGGTCGACCCGGCATTGCCGACGGTGAGCTCGATTTCGACCAACGCCTCGTCGACATTGGTGCCGACGCGAACCGGCCGCATCGCGAATTCGAGCCACGGGCGTTCGGCAACCGGTGCCGCGCCGGCCGTGAGCGCCGCGATTTCATCCGCCGGCGGCGTGGACATCTCGACCTCGTCCGGGGCCGCAACCACCGGTTCTACCTCGGCCACCGGCACCGCGCGGCGCAGATATTCCGGCTCCTTGCGTGGCGCGGCCTTGGCGACCGGGACCGGTGCGATCATGGGCGTTTCTGCAACCGGAACGACAGGGTCAGGCTGCGGTTCGACATAACGGTCATCGACATAGGCCGGCTCTTCATATTCCTCATAGTTGCTGCGCCGGCCACGCATCGCGAACGCGGCACCGAGAATGACCGCCAGCACGGCAATGCCGCCCGCGATCCAGGCCCAGAGCGGCACGCCGCTGCTCTCCGACGTGGTCGACTGGCTCGCCATCGCCCTATCGGCGACGGGCGCGGCCGGCTGCGGCGCCGGGGCAGCGACAGGTGCACTGGCATCGACCGGTGTCGCCGATTGCGTGGCGGGGGTCGCCGCGACGGGGGCCGGGGCAGGTGCCGCGGCGGGTGCAGGAGCGGATGTCGTCGACGCGCGCGACGATACCTTGCGGGCGCGGGTCACGGTTCGCGTCGTGGTCGTCCGGGTGGTGCGGGCCGGGCTGGCCGCCCGCGGCGCGGGCGCCTCCGTGTCGCTGGCGGCGGCCGGCGCGGTTGTCGCGGTACTGCTGTCGGGGACCGTGCGAACGACCGGTGGGATCGGTACCGTTGCCGAGTTCGGCGGGGTCACGACGGGCTGGCTGGCGGCCGGGGCCGCCGGCGCCGCCTGGGGTGTCGTATCCTGCGCGAACACGGGGGTTGAGACGAGCGCGGTGGCAACCAGCAGGGGCGCCAGTGCGCGGGTTTTGCGGGGGGCAAATTGCTGTTTCATGACGCTGCCAAAATGACGGGAACCCGCCCCCGGTTCCTCGTTTCGTCGCCGTTCGAGTGAGGCAATTTTCGCGACGAACCGAGCAACCCATTGATTATCATTGATGATTCGAGAACAATTTTGCACTCCGCTGGTTCGGAGCGAGCCGCCATTCTGCTAAAAATGCGGCACGAGGGCATCAAAACGCCATTAAAAATGATGTGTGCGGACGTTTGACAGTATCCAACACGCTCCCTATATCCGGCTCCTCACCACAGCTTTCGGGAAATGACGCGGCGTCGCGCACCGTGTCGATCGAATGGAAGGCTGTCGGTTCACACGACGCCAGAAGCTGCCCGTCCACGGCCGGAAACGGAAGTTGGAGGAGCGGCTTTTTTGCGTCGTGGTGCGTGCCCTGCCCCGGGGACCCGGGGCACGAGTTCAAGGCTGACGAGGCAACATACCACATGGCGACCAAGGCGATCGAAGGCACCGCGAAGCGGCGCATCCGCAAGGTTTTCGGCAACATCCACGAAGTGGTGCAGATGCCGAACCTGATCGAGGTTCAGCGCGAATCCTACGAACAGTTCCTGCGCAGCGATCCGTCGATCGGCTACGTTTCGGGGCTCGAAAAGACCCTGCGCTCGGTCTTCCCGATCCGCGACTTCGCCGGCACTGCCGAGCTCGACTTCGTCAATTACGAACTCGAGCCGCCGAAATTCGACACCGACGAATGCCGCCAGCGCGGCATCACCTATGCCGCGCCGATGCGCGTTACCCTGCGCCTGATCGTGTTCGAGGTGGATCCGGATACGGAAGCCCGCTCGGTGCTCGATATCAAGGAGCAGGACGTGTACATGGGCGACATGCCGCTCATGACCGAGAACGGCACCTTCATCGTCAACGGCACCGAGCGTGTCATCGTCAGCCAGATGCACCGGTCGCCGGGCGTGCTGTTCGACCATGACCGCGGCAAGACCCACGCCTCGGGCAAGTATCTCTTCGCCGCGCGCGTGATCCCGTATCGCGGCTCGTGGCTCGACTTCGAGTTCGACGCCAAGGACATCGTCAACGTCCGTATCGACCGCAAGCGCAAGTTGCCGGTGACGGCGCTGCTCTATGCGCTCGGCCTGAACTCGGAAGAGATCCTCAACTATTTCTACAACCGCGTGACCTTCGTCCGCGGCCCCAACGGCTGGCAGATCCCGTTCCAGCCCGAGAACTGGCGCGGCGCCAAGCCGATGTTCGACATCGTCGACGCCAAGTCGGGCGAGGTGATCTTCCCGGCCGGCCAGAAGATCAGCCCGCGCGCTGCCAACAAGGCGCAGAAGGACGGTCTCGAGACGCTGCTGATCCCGACCGAGGAAATCTTCGGCCGCTATTCGGCGTTCGACCTGATCAACGAGAAGACCGGCGAGATCTATATCGAGGCGGGCGACGAGTTCGCCGCCGAGAATCTGGAGAAGCTGGACCAGGCCGGGATCGATCGCGTCGAACTGCTCGACATCGATCACGTCTCGACCGGCCCGTGGATCCGCAACACGCTCAAGGCCGACAAGGCGGAAGAGCGCGAGCAGGCGCTGAGCGATATCTATCGCGTCATGCGTCCTGGCGAGCCGCCGACGCTGGAGACCGCCGAGGCGCTGTTCGCCGGCCTGTTCTTCGACCCCGAGCGTTATGACCTGTCGGCCGTCGGCCGCGTCAAGCTCAACATGCGCCTCGACCTCGATGCCGAGGACACCGTCACGACGCTCCGCACCGAGGACATCCTTGCGGTGGTCAAGACGCTGGTCGACCTGAAGGACGGCAAGGGCGAGATCGACGATATCGACAATCTCGGCAACCGCCGCGTCCGTTCGGTCGGCGAGCTGCTCGAGAACCAGTATCGCGTCGGCCTGCTGCGCATGGAGCGTGCGGTCAAGGAGCGCATGTCGTCGGTCGACGTCTCGACCGTCATGCCCAACGACCTGATCAACGCGAAGCCGGCGGTCGCCGCGGTTCGCGAGTTCTTCGGCTCGTCGCAGCTGTCGCAGTTCATGGACCAGACCAACCCGCTCTCCGAAGTGACGCACAAGCGCCGCGTGTCGGCGCTCGGGCCGGGCGGCCTCACCCGCGAGCGCGCGGGCTTCGAGGTTCGCGACGTCCATCCGACCCACTATGGCCGTATCTGCCCGATCGAGACGCCGGAAGGCCCGAACATCGGTCTGATCAACTCGTTGGCGTCGTTCAGCCGCGTCAACAAGTACGGCTTCATCGAGACCCCGTACCGCAAGGTCGTCGACAACAAGGTGACCAGCGAGGTCGTCTATCTGTCGGCGATGGAAGAGGCCAAGCATACGATCGCCCAGGCCAACGCCGAGACCGATGCCGACGGCAAGCTGACCGAGGAGCTCGTCTCCGCGCGTCAGGCCGGCGAATTCCTGATGGCGCTGCCCGAGAACATCACGCTGATGGACGTGAGCCCGAAGCAGCTCGTGTCGGTCGCCGCGTCGCTCATTCCGTTCCTCGAGAATGACGACGCCAACCGCGCGCTGATGGGCTCGAACATGCAGCGTCAGGCGGTGCCGCTCGTCCGTGCCGAGGCGCCGTTCGTCGGCACCGGCATGGAAGAGACCGTCGCCCGTGACTCGGGTGCCGCGATCGCCGCCAAGCGGTCGGGTATCGTCGACCAGGTCGATGCGACCCGTATCGTGATCCGCGCGACCGGCGAGGTCGAAGCGGGCAAATCGGGCGTCGACATCTACACGCTGATGAAGTTCCAGCGCTCGAACCAGAACACCTGCATCAACCAGCGTCCGCTGGTGAAGGTGGGTGACGTGGTCAATATCGGCGACGTCATCGCCGACGGCCCGTCGACCGAGTTCGGCGAGCTGGCGCTCGGCCGCAACGCGCTCGTCGCGTTCATGCCGTGGAACGGCTACAATTATGAGGATTCGATCCTCATCAGCGAGCGTATCGTCAAGGACGACGTCTTCACCTCGATCCATATCGAGGAATTCGAGGTCATGGCCCGCGACACCAAGCTCGGGCCGGAGGACATCACCCGCGACA